>LADW01000002.1 GCA_000961695.1 Hyphomonadaceae bacterium BRH_c29 | reverse complement strand
ACGCTGATCATCGATGGTGGCTATTCGAAGTTCTGATCAGGCACATCCGGACACGAATCAAAAGGGCCGCCCCGGAAGGAGCGGCCCAATCTTTATCCCGAAGGAAGCGAACCGGTTATTGCGGTGCTTCTTCGGTCACTTCTTCGGCGGCGGCGTCAGCAGCAGATTCGGCAGCATCGGCAGCATCTGCTGCAGCACCTTCAGCCGCATCCATGGCTTCGCCTGCGGCGTCCATGGCGACGTCAGCTGCTTCACCAGCAGCATCGGCAGCATCCGTAGCAGTTTCGACAGCAGCATCAGCTGCGTCGGAAGCGGATTCTTCGACAACCGTGGTTTCTTCAACAACCGGTGCAGTTTCGGCCGGAGCCGGAGCTTCTGCCGGTGCGCAGGCTGCGAGAGCCAGGGCTGCAGCGCCCAGAGTGATGATATTCTTCATGATATTACCCCTGATAATTGGTCAAACGACCGGACGGCGTCATAGCATCCGCCAAGCGATACGGATAGTTCAATTCAGCAAGCTTTCAGGCACGCCTGTAAACCCCTGAACGAAACAACCTCTCCCGGCACGCCGGGAAAGGGTAGAAGTTGGGCAACCGGACCTGTTCTCGGGCACGCCCGTGGGCCGGTTGCCGCGTCCTTCGTAGAAGCCGGACTGGCCCTGTCGAGCCGATCCAGATGGCTTGCGCACGTGACGCCAGACCGGCGATTCTGCCAGTCCATCTCAAATTATGCCGTCAGAACGCGGCGGGAATACGGCAGAGGCGCGGCAGGCTTACATATTCACGCCCCTCTTGCGTTGACGTTGGGACGGGGCCTTAGCGTGCAGGAAAACAAGATTCCCCCAAGGAGAGGACGCCCCCAATGGCCCTGAAAACACGCCTGACCGAGATGCTGAATGTCAAACACCCCATCATGCTGGCTGGCATGGGCGGGGTTTCCTATGCCGAAGTGTGCGCCGCGATGTGCAACGCAGGCGGCTATGGCGTGCTGGGCATGGCCGGCACCGGGCCGGACTTTATCGCGGGCCAGATGAAACGGGTTCGTGAACTGACGGACAAGCCGTTCGGGGTCGACCTGCTGGCCGCCAGCCCGGAAAGCCTTGAGGAATCCGTCGACGTCATCATCAAGGGCGGCGCCGATTCCTTCGTTGCCGGCCTTGGCGTCCCCATGCCCATCATGAAGCGGCTGAAGGATGCCGGCGTGAAAGTCATGGTCGTCGGCGGCGCGGTGAAGCACGCGATCAAGGCCGAGCAGGCCGGGTGTGACGCGGTGATCCTGCAAGGCGGCGAAGGCGGCGGACATACCGGCCTTGTCGGCACGATGCCGCTGGTGGCGCAGGCCGTCGAAGCGGTGAAGATCCCGGTCATCGCTGCGGGCGGCATCTATGACGGGCGGGGCCTGGCCGCGGCGCTGGCGCTGGGCGCGCAAGGCGTCTGGATGGGCACGCGCTTCATCGCCTCAGACGAAGCGCACGCCGCGAACATGTACAAGAACGCTGTCGTCGGCGCAGGTGACACCGATACGACGCGCACGCGCTGCTATTCCGGCAAGCCGATGCGCTGCCGCACGAACGAGTACATCAATGACTGGGAAATGCGCCCGGGAGACATCCAGCCGTTCCCCTACCAGGCCATCCATTCCACGAAGACCGGCGTCATCGGCGGCATTGGCGGCATCACGGACGAAGCCAAACTCAATCAGGACACGTCCTGTTTCGCCATGGGCCAGTCGGCCGGCGGTGTGCATGAAGTGAAGCCGGTCGCCGCCATCGTCGCCGACATCATGCGCGACGCCGAAGCCGCCATCGACCGCATGGCCGGTCTGAAGGTGAAAGAATCCGCATAAGCCATCGCAATACAGCGCACACGGACTGACAAAAACCCCCTCCGTCAGACGGTGGGGGCTTTTTAGTCCTCGAACGCCTTGCGGTCGGTGAGGTGCTTGAGCGGTTCGCCGTTCAGGTAGCGGTGGAGGTTTTCCACGAACGTGTCATCCGCGCGCAGGATGGTACCCATGGTCTGGCTGGAATCGTGCGGCGTGATGCGGACTTTCGGATGATGCCACAGCGGGCTGTCGGAAGGCAGCGGCTCTTCCTTCGTCACGTCCAGCGCCGCAAAAGCCGGACGGCCTTCGTCCAGCGCAGCGATGAGGGCATCTTCGTCCACCAGCGCGCCACGGCCGAGATTCAGGAACAGGGCATCCGGCTTCATCCGTGAGAAGAAAGCCGGGCCGGCCATGCCTTCGGTCTCTGGCGTGTGTGGTACGCAGAGGAGGACGACGTCCGCCTTGGGCAGTTCATCCAGAACGAGGCCTGCCGGGAAAATCTCATGCGCGCCAGGCGCCGGGCCGGGAGACCGGCGCAGGCCCGTCACGTGACCGCCGAGCGCCGTCACCCGCGCACCAACGGCCTCTCCGATCGAGCCATAGCCGACGATCAGCCAGCGGCTGCTGGCGATCTCTCGCGACTGGACGCGTTTCCATTTCGCCGCTTCCTGCTGGGCGCGGTGCACCGGTCCTTCGCGGAAAAAGTCCAGCGCCGCCCAGAGCGCCCATTCCGACATGGCCTCGGCCTGACGGTGATTCGTCGTGTAGTGCTTCGCCGCCTTGCCGATGGCTTTCAGCACGGCATTGTCGACGCCCGCCGCCGGGGACTGGAACCAGTCCAGCCGGTCAGACCGGGTGACTGCCAGCACAAACGCCCCCGCAGCGGGGCTGAAGAAGCAATCCAGGCTGCCGAACACGATTTCAGGCTCGACCTTGTCAGTCACCACCCGGCTTCCGGCGTGATAGAACTGCCCCTCATCGGTCATAATGAGAACATCAAGTTTGTGTTCTACATCCTTGAGGCGCGGCGCAATGCGAGCAAAAGTCTTTTCATGAACAAGGCACGTTTTCATACCGTCCTGCTTAGCGCCCTCATGGTCTGCGGCGCAAGCGCTGCAGAGCCAGCCCTGCCGATGCGCGGGCCGGATTATTTCCGGGATGCCTCGAATCTGGCCATCGCGCTTGGCTCTGCGCACGCGATCCGGGTGCGCTGCAATGGCCGGGAAGACCAGTACTGGCGGCAATATATGTCCGACATGCTGAGCTATGAGGCGCCGGACCGCGGCAATCTCCGCTCCAGCCTGGTCGAGCAATTCAACACTGCCTTCCAGGATGTCAGCCGCGACTATCTCAAATGCGACAACCGCGCCGTCGAAGCCGAAGCCCGCTTCGCCCGCGAAGGCCAGGAAATCGCCGAACGCATGGCGATGCACTATTTCCCAAAAAAGCCGAACTAAAGCTCCGAGCTGACCTTCTCCGCCGTCATCACGAAGCGGGGGCCGGGGCCGGCGGCGCGTGCGCGGTCTTCGGGATTGTAGAGCGTGCAGGTCTTGAGGCTGAGGCAGCCGCAGCCGATGCAGCCATCGAGGCGGCGCCGCAGCCGCTCCACCATCGCGATATGATCGTCCAGCCGTTTGCGGAAACGCTGGCTGATGCGGGTCCAGTCGGCCTTGGTGGGCGTGCGGCCGTCTGGCAGGCCGGCCAGCACGTCGCCGATTTCCTCAATGGTCAGGCCCATCTGCTGGGCGATCAGGATGAAGGACAGGCGGCGGATGTCGGCCCGGGCGAACTCGCGCTGGCCGGAGGGGCGCCGGTCCGGCTTCACCAGGCCGCGCGATTCGTAGAACCGGATCGCCGACACCGACAGCCCCGTACGGCGGGCAACATCCCCGATGGAGAGGCCTTGTTTATTCATCGATTTTTCCTTCCACTCGGCGCTTGACCTCAACTTAAGTTGAGGAATTACACCCGTCAAATCAGGAGACTGGATTTTGAACTGAAAGGAACACGCCAATGAAACCCGCCATCTTCGAACACGTGAACGTCACCGTGTCAGACCCGAAGAAAACAGCCGCCATGCTGGTGGACCTGTTCGGCTGGCACGTGCGCTGGGAAGGCCCGTCGAAATATGACGGCTACACCGTGCATGTCGGCACCGAGGACGAATATGTCGCCCTCTACGCCCTGCCCGAACAGGACCGGCCGGAGCAGGAAAGCTATTACCGCACCGGCGCGGTGAACCATTTCGGCATTCTGGTGGACGATCTGGACGCCGCCGAACAGCGCATCCTGAAGGCCGGCCTCAAGACGCACAGCCACCAGACCTATGATCCCGGCAGCCGGTTTTACTTCCATGACCATGACGGGATCGAATGGGAGGTTGTCAGCTATGCTTGAAGGACTGGCACAAAGCTATCTCGAAGCCCTCAGCGGAAGCTGGCAGCCCCGCGATGCATATGTCCATCCAATCCGGGACTCGCAATGCTCGCGCAGGGCGCTAGGTTCATGCTCAAACACAAGAGGTGAGAGACATGAAGGCGTCCCGGATACTTGCAGCTGTCACGCTGGCCATCGGACTTAGCGCATGCGCGACCCCGGACCCTGCCACAAATGTGGTGGAAGAGGAGATCGTGGTGACGAAAACCATCCCTGTCGTGGAGCCTGTTCCGCCCGGTCCCGGTGACCGGATGCCGACGGGCCGCGACATGGGCGTGCGCTCTGCCGTCGTCGCCCCGCATGCGGCGGCTGCCACGGCCCACCCGCTGGCAACGCAGACCGCGCTGGACGTGATGAAGCGCGGCGGCTCTGCCGTCGATGCCGCGATTGCCGCCAATGCCATGCTCGGTCTGGTCGAACCGACCGCGAACGGCATCGGCGGCGACTTCTTCGCCATTATCTGGGACCCGGAAACGCAACAGCTTTACGGCTATAATGGTTCCGGCCGCAGCGCGAAGGGCGCAACGCTGGAGCAGATCCAGGCCAAGGCCGACGCATACATGGACGGCAAGGAGATCCCGCCATTCGGTGCGGCATCCGTAACTGTTCCGGGCACGGTGGATGGCTGGTTCGCGCTGCATGACAAGTTCGGCAAGCTGCCCATTGCCGATGATCTGAAGCCCGCCATCACCTATGCCCGCGAAGGCGCGCCGATCCCGGAAGTGATTTCCTATTACTGGAGCTTCGGCCCGAAACGCTTCCAGCCTGCCTATGAGAGCGGCATGCTGGAAGAATACGACAATGCGAAGAAACTCTATTTCTCGCCAACGCCGCATGAAGGCACGATCTTCCGCAATCCGGACCTTGCCGACACGCTGAGCAAGATTGCCGAGGGTGGACGCGATGCGTTCTACAAGGGCGAACTGGCCGAGCGGATGGACGCCTATTTCCAGCGCATCGGCGGCTTCCTGCGCTATGACGATTTCGCCACCCATACCGGCGACTGGGTCGAGCCGATGTGCGTGACCTATCGCGGGGATTACAAAGTCTGCGAACTGCCGCCGAACACGCAGGGCATTGCGGCTCTGCAGATGCTGCAAATGCTGGAAAAGTTTGACCTGCGGAGCATGGGCTATGGCTCAGCCGACTCGATCATGGCGCAAGTGGAAGCCAAGCGGCTGGCCTTCGCCGACCGCGCCAAGGGCTATGCCGATCCGGACTTTTCCGGCATCGATCCGTCCGTGTTCATCGCAGATGGCTATAACGCGAAACGCGCCGGGTCGATTGACCTGAACGAGGCGATGACGAACGTGAAGGCTGGCCTAGATTTTCCAGA
The DNA here is from genome assembly GCA_000961695.1 of Hyphomonadaceae bacterium BRH_c29. Classification (GTDB taxonomy): domain Bacteria; phylum Pseudomonadota; class Alphaproteobacteria; order Caulobacterales; family Hyphomonadaceae; genus Hyphomonas. The sequence continues at coordinate 11,847 of LADW01000002.1, read as the reverse complement.
AGCCGACAAGAAACTCGAACACGGCGACACAACTTACCTCACCGTAGCCGACGAGAACGGCATGATGGTGTCGCTGATCCAGTCGAACTATCGCGGCATGGGCTCGGGCCTCGTCGCCGACGGCATGGGCTTCATGTTCCAGGATCGCGGCCAGCTCTTCAGCCTCGACCCGGCCCACCCGAATGCGTGGGAGCCGGGCAAGCGTCCCTTCCACACGATCATCCCGGCCTTTGCCTTCAGGAAGGACATGCCGGGCTGTCAGGTGCGCGCCGTTCCGATCGAACAGGCCTGCCCGTTTGAGCCATGGCTGAGCTTCGGCCTGATGGGCGGCGGCATGCAGCCGCAAGGCCATGTCCAGATCATCCTCGATCTTGTCGACTTCGACATGGGCCTGCAGGAAGCGGGCGACGCGGCCCGCTGGGAACATAATGGCGGCTGCGAACCGACCAATGATCTCGATGACCCGGCCTGCGAAGCCGACATTGGCACCGTCTCGCTGGAAAGCGGCATTCCGCCGGAAACCCGCGTGGAACTGGAACGTCGTGGACTGAACATCGAGTGCTGCAAAGCCAATGCCGGCGGCTATCAGGCCATCATGCGCGACTTCGACACCGGCGCCTACATGGCGGCAACCGAAATGCGCAAGGACGGCGTAGCGGACGGGTATTGAGGAAGACGCGCGCCCTTCTCCCTGGGGAGAAGGGCCGGGGATGAGGGGCCACGGTCTCTCGTCCGGCACTTTCGGTGCGTGAGGGAAATCCGTCGCCCCTCACCCCTGACCCGCTCCCAAGGGAGAGGGGTTTTGCCTGAGGGCCTAACCTAAAGCCAGCCGTACGCCTGCGACGTCTACAGACGTCCCACCCACCGCCAGCCCGGCCGCCTTCGCCCGCGCAAGCGCGGCATCCGCATCCGGAAGCTCAAAGCCAAACTCGACCAGCCGGTCCGCCGGGCCTTCGCGGAAATGCACCACCGCATCGGCCAAGAACAGGCGGCGCTTGTCCGCGGTGAGGCCGAGCGCGAGGCCCCATGTCTGGGCGAGCGCGTCAGGGTCCGGTGTTTCCAGAACGGCGCCGGTGAACCGTCCGGGTGCAGCGCGCTCGCGCCATTCCGGGCCGCCCCAGCGCCAGCTGCCAGCCGGGCGCGGCTCATCCACCGAGACGATGGCGCCGCCAAGGTCTGCGGGGTGGAGATGGCTGGCGGAAATGTCCGGCAGGTCGATATTCCACACCCGGCGCACGCCCATGCCGTCGACCCGGTTGCGCAAAGCGGCCATGTCGTCGGTCTGGAAGATCACCATGTAACCACCCTCGCCGCCCCGGTCGATGAACCGCCGGGCGGGCGCCTTGTCTGCGGTCGGCACCACAACCTCAAGGAACTGGTCACCAATCGCGAACACGGCATTCACGAGGCCGAACTCAGCCACGCCCTTGTCCGGGAAGGGTTCGCCCAGCCCCAGCACCTCGCGCAGGGTGTCGGCGGTGTCGAGACTGTTTGCAGCAATCACAAGCTGTCGCAGGCGCGGCGGATTCATGGTGTTCCTCCCGATAATGTGGTCTATTTTTCCAGCCAAACTAGCACAGCTGACGTGACGGCAGAGCGGAAAATCGGGGCGCGGGGCCAACGAAACGCTATTACAGACGAATTGACCTTCCCCGGAAAGGACCCCATCCCGGCGCCATGAGCTGTGACCTGACCCGAAACGATGCGGCAAAACCCCATGAACATGGTCACGACCATGCACATGACGACACGCAGGATCACGGTCATGGGCACAATCATGGGCATGACCACGCACATGATCACGGCCACGGTCACGGTCACTCGCACGACCATGCAGACATGACGACGGCGGATTCGCGCCGCCGGGTGGCCATTGCCGCGGTGCTGACGGCGGCCTTCATGATGGCGGAAGTGGCCGGCGGCCTGATTTCAGGCTCCCTCGCCCTGCTGGCCGATGCGGCGCACATGCTGACCGATGCGGCCTCTCTGACGCTGGCCTGGGTCGGCTACAAACTGGCCGAGCGCCCGGCAGACCCGAGCCGCTCCTACGGCTTCGGACGCATGAAAGTGCTGGCCGCATTCACCAATGGCATCGCGCTGATTGCCCTGTCCTGCTGGATCGTCTGGGAAGCCATTCACCGCCTGCTGGACCCGACGCCCGTGCTGGGCGAGATCATGATCTGGATCGCCGCAGGCGGCCTGATTGTGAACATCCTCGCCGCCTGGGTGCTGCATGGCGGGGACAAGCATGACCTGAACCTGCAGGGCGCGCTGTGGCACGTCATCGGCGATCTGCTGGGCTCTGTAGCGGCCATTGCAGCGGCGATCGTCATTCTCACCACAGGCTGGACCCCGGCAGACCCGATCCTGTCGGTCCTGGTCGCCTTTCTGGTCCTCTTCGCAGGCATTCAGATTGCCAGAAAATCCGGCCATATCCTTCTGGAAGGCGCCCCGGACGGGCTGCGCTCCGACGACATTCGTCAGGACCTTATCGACCACGTGCCCAATATTGCTGGCGTGACGCATATCCATGCCTGGGCGCTGACCGAATCGAAGCCCCTGATCACACTGGAAGTCACCGCCATCGCGGGGGCCTGTGCCGAAACGCTGCGGCGCGATGTGAAGGCCCGCCTCGCCGAACGGTTCGACGTCTCCCACGCCACAGTGGAAGTCGTCTCGGAGCCAAGCTGAGCTTTCCGGCGAGCTTCACATTGATATGAACGGTTCGGGCCTTTAAGCCTTTCCGGTCCCGCCTTATCTGCGGAAACTGATTCCTGAAGGCACATCCGGAGCACCGACATGGCCGATACCAAACACGTTGAAATCCTCATCATCGGCTCCGGCCCGGCTGGCTGGACCGCCGCGATCTATGCCGCGCGCAGCCTGCGCGATGTGCTGGTCGTGACCGGCATGCAGCCCGGCGGTCAGCTGACCATCACGACGGAAGTCGAGAACTATCCGGGCTTTGCCGAGATTCAGGGCCCTGAACTGATGGTGAAGATGCAGGAACACGCCGAGAAGATGGGCGCGAAGGTCGAAAACGACCATATCGCCGAGGTCGACTTCAGCGCACGCCCCTTCAAGGCTGTTGGCGAGAGCGGCACGCTCTACACCGCGGACTCGGTGATCATCTCCACCGGCGCCCAGGCCAAATGGCTGGACCTGCCAACGGAAGAGAAATTCAAAGGCTTCGGCGTCTCTGCCTGCGCCACATGTGACGGCTTCTTCTATCGTGGCCGCGACGTGATGGTCGTCGGCGGCGGCAACTCAGCCGTGGAAGAAGCGCTGTTCCTGACGAACTTCGCCTCCAAGGTCACCGTCGTGCACCGCCGCGACGGTTTCCGTGCCGAGAAGATCCTGCAGGACCGCCTGTTCAAGCATCCGAAGGTCGAAGTGATCTGGAACCACACGCTGGAAGAGGTTGTCGGCGACGAGAACCCGCTCGGCGTGACCGGCGCGAAGATCAGAGACGTGAACACGGGCGAAGTGACGCTCGTGCCTGTCCACGGCGTCTTCATCGCCATCGGCCACGCCCCGTCGACCGAGCTGTTCACCGGCAAGCTGGCCATGAAGGACAATGGCTATCTGATCACGGCCCCGGACTCGACGGCGACCAATATCCCCGGCGTCTTCGCGGCGGGCGATGTGACCGACGAGACCTATCGTCAGGCCGTCACCGCCGCCGGCATGGGCTGTATGGCTGCGCTGGAAGCCGAGAAGTTCCTGGCCGAGCATGAATCCGTCGCCGAGACCGTCGCGGCGGAGTAACGGCCAAAAGGCGTCAGCTCGTCTGGTCTGCGTAAATGTCGGAAATGTCGCCGCTCTGGCCGAGCAGGCTGTCGATCTGCGCGCGCTGCTCGATGGCGAGCCAGACGCCGTGCATTTCGACGTCGACAATGTGCCAGTCGCTGCCGGCCTTGATCAGGCGCCACCGCATCGTCGTCGGCTCCCGCGTGGCGGAGCTGACCTGCGTGGTCACAACGCAGTCGTGATCGTTGCGGTCATACGAGGTCAGGATTTTGATCTCGCCATTTGCGATCTCGTCTGCCCGGCTTTCAACGAAACCCGTCAGGAAGCTCTCAAAGCGCCCGGTGAAGGCCGACAGGTCTTCCGGGCTGACGTCGCGGACATGCCGGCCGAGGACGAATTTTGCCGTCCGGTTGATGTCGACCGTTGAAACCAGCGCCTCGGCAATGGAGGCCGCATCCTTGGCGTGCAGCTTTTCCGCCAGCGCCGTGATGTTGCCTTCCGCCTGTTCGTCCGCCATGGCGGCGCCAGAGACACAGAGAACCAGCGCCATCGACGCCATCAGGGATTTCAGGGTCACAGGGCGCATCAATGGGGTCTCCGGACTGGCGTCGAGCGGGAGCCGCTTCCCGCCTGACCGGCTCTCGCAGCCGCTCATTAAGTCAGACGCTGCCGGGAGGACGTGACCTCAGCCGGGTCCGGAAAGAATCCTGCTTCTCCAGAGATCGATTCAGAGCATGTCCAACGCTTGGGCCTCGGCGACCCTCGGGCCGTCGGTGTCGAGGATGTGTTTCAGCTGCACCGCGCGCGCTTGCATGACACGTTCGAGGTCGCTGCCGACGGGCGCGGCTATGGCCGCATCCAGCGCCGTATCGATGTCGCCGCGATACTTCTTCGCGTTCAGTGCAGCGAGTGCCCGGGCCCATTGCCAGTGGATTGCGGCGTCGTCGGGCGCGATCTGCGTAGCGATGCGATAATGGTCCCGCGCCTTGTCGAGGCTCGCGCCCATGATCATCGCCCCGATCGGACCACCACGCCGGACGACTTCAAGATTCCACACCGCCAGAAAGCCATGGGCGTAAAGATTGCCGGGGTCATCGGCCAGCACCGCCTCGGCAAGGTCGCGCGCTTCGCTGCCAAGACCGGACCGCCGCGCCTCGCCCGTACTCATCGGGCGAACCATCAGCGACAGGGCAATCGCCCGCTGCAGCCGCCCCTCCACATGACCGGGCTGGCGGTCCAGGGCCGCATTGGCCTCGTCCAGGGCAGTGTCCAACAGCGCCGCTGGCGGTTGTCCGTCCCGGCAGATCGCTTCAGCCAGCAGAACGCGCGCGGCGAAGGCCCGGGAATCGGCGTCCGCCGCGTTGGCCGTGTCTGCGAGCGCGCGCTCATAATCGCCCGAGACATAGGCCTCAATCGCATCTTTCCCTTGCCCGTAGGCAGGGGATCCAAGGCTGAACAGGATCAGCCCGCCAAGTGTTGTCAAAACGCGCTTCACATCTGGAAGACTAGGCCCTTGGCGGGGCAACTGCCAAGCGTTGTTTCGCGCCGGGCACAAGGTGCAGATCGCCCGCTTGCAGGGCGGCGCGCCCGCGTGTATGAGGCCCCCTTCGTACCAGCGAACGGTTCGGTAGCTCAGCTGGTTAGAGCGCGCGACTCATAATCGCGAGGTCGGGAGTTCAAGTCTCCCCCGAACCACCACTTGCCTGTCTGGGCGCTGATTCCATTGATTTTTCTTGTTCGAGTGTCCTGCACAGGCATTTTGGGGGATCTGCGCCTTTGTCTGCCGAGACGGGCCTTCACGGAACGATATTTGCCGGCGCTTTTTCTGCAGAACAGATTTAGCCTGCCCAGGCACGTCGCTTCTGATCTATAATTGTCGCAACCGCCCTTTCAAATTGCGGAAACCGGCGTGTCTTGACACTCCCACCATTTGTGAGTAATTGCTCACCTACATTTTTCGCGATGAGAGACTTATCTGGATGTTGCACTCTGCGGTAATCGGAACCGGGGCTTGTGCCGGGGGGAATCTCGCCCTATCGACAGACCTGGACACAGGGCTGGGCAAAAAGGCCGGTTGGCTGGAGCGCGAGACGGGCGTGTCATCGCGACCTGTCGTGGCAAATGGTGAGACACAGGAAGCTCTCGGTGCGACCGCCGCCTTGCGCGCGCTGGACGATGCCGGGCTCAAGCCCACAGACATGAACCTCGTCCTGTTCGCATCGGCCGTGGGCAGACAGCCGATCCCTTCGACGGCGGCCCTGATCAAGCGGGAGTTGAGTCTGAACGACTCTTCCATCCCGGCCTTTGACATCAACGCGACCTGCCTCAGCGCGGTCGCGGCGATGGAAGTTGCATCGCTCTATATCGAGTCAGGCCGGATGAAGAATGTTCTGATTGTCTCCAGCGAAATCGCCTCGCGGTCTCTGCCTTGGAACGATGATCCGGCTACGGCGGCCTTGTTCGGTGACGGGGCGGCGGCCATGGTCATGGGGCCCGCAGGCGGCAAAGCCGGGGACATGGCGCTTTGCGGCACGATGATGGAGACCTGGTCGGAAGGCTATGATTTCTGCGCTCTCGCCGCTGGCGGCACGAGGTTTGACTTCCATACAGAGCGCGGCGAATTCGAGAAGAACGCGCGATTCAAAATGGACGGACACGCCCTGTTCAAACTGACGCGGCGCAAGCTGCCGGCCTTCCTTGAGAAGCTTCTTGCCCAGGCTGGCTGGCGGCATGACGATGTCGACCTCGTGATCCCGCACCAGGCCAGCCCACTGGCGCTGGAGCACATGATCCGGAAGTGCGGCTTTGCCAGACAGAAAGTGATTTCGACCGTTCGGGAAACGGGCAACCAGATTGCGGCGTCTATCCCCGCCACCCTCGATCTCGCACGGCGTCAGGGCCGAATCCAGCGCGGCGACAAGGTGCTTCTGGTCGGAACCTCGGCGGGCGTGTCCATCGGCGGCGCAACTCTCCTCGCATGAGCGGGACGATCATCACAGGCGCAACCGGGTTTCTGGGACAAGCGCTCACGCGGCGCCTGTTGCGCGAGGGCGAGACGGTTTTTGCGACGGGGCGAAACCGGGAAAAGCTGGGCCAGCTCTCCCGGATGGGCGCCAAAGCGATTGCCTATGACCTGACCAGCGAGGCGTTGCCCGAGGACCTGCCGGACGCCTCACGCCTCGTGCATTGCGCAGCGCTTTCTTCGCCCTGGGGAGAGCGGCGCGACTTTGAACGCGCCAATGTATCGGGAACAGCTCGCGCGATCGCGCTGGCAAAAGCGGCGGGCGTGAAGCGGTTCGTACACATATCGTCCCCCAGCGTCTATTTCCGGTTCGCCGATCAGGAGAGTCTGACTGAAACTGCGCCCCTGCCCGCACCGGTCAACGCCTATGCGGCGACCAAGGCCGACAGCGAAAAGCTGGTTCTGAATGAGCCGACGTTGGACCCGATCATCCTCAGGCCGCGCGGCCTCTACGGGCCGGGAGATACAGCGCTTCTGCCGCGCCTGTTGCGTGCCGCGGCGCAGCGCCCTTTGCCGCTGATGCGGGACGGCCGCGCCGCCACGGATCTCACTTTTGTCGAAGACGTGGTCGACGCTGTACTGGCCGCTTTGCAGGTGCCTGCTCCGGCGTCGCGGATCTACAATGTTTCAGGCGGGCAGGCTTTGGAGATCCGGCACGTGGTGGAGTCCGCGGCCCGACAGGCCGACATGGCCGTGCGCTGGCGCAAGGTACCGTGGCCAGCAGTCAAAGCCTTCGCGCAAGCGAGCGAAGCGGTCTGCGCGCGGCTGCCCGGCAGGCCGGAACCTGTCATTACGGCATATACAGCAGGCCTGTTCGCTTTCAGGCAAACTCTGGACATCAGGCGCGCGGAGGCTGAACTGGGCTGGCGCCCGCGCACAAGTTTCGACGAAGGCCTGAGACTGACGCTGCCGGGAAGCGCAACATGATCGAGCCTGAATTCCTCATCAGCGCCTATGTCGCCGCGCCGGAAAAGCTGGTTCTGAGCGGTGGCCGTTGGAAGCGCATCCAGATCCCCGTCCGGTATGGTCAGTTCAGGCACCCCCGCCTTGGAACCTGCCTGATCGACACAGGCTATACCCCGCGCGTCACAGCGGGTCGCCGCAGCCTGCCGCTCTGGCTATATGCCAACATCCTGCGCCCGAAACTGACGGACGCCACCTTGCCGCCGGATGTGTCTGTCATTCTGGTGTCGCATCTGCATGCGGACCATATCAGCGCCCTGAGGGATTACCCGAAGGCCCGGATCCTGCTGGACGGGGAGGCGCTGGCGCACTACCGCTCGCGCAACTGGTTCGGGCGGACACGCAAAGGCTGCTTTGCAGAACTGTTCCCGGACGACCTCGCGGAGCGAGCGGAGCCGTTTGATCGCTTCCCGATGGTAGACGCCCCCCTTGGGCTGGGTGCGGTGCGCGATGTGTTTTCCGATGGCAGTGTGCTCGCCGTTCCGCTGCCGGGACACATGCGCGGACATACGGGATTTGTTTTCGCACAGCGCGAGATGCCGCTGCTTTATGCGGCGGATGCGGACTGGTTGCGGGTCGCCATTCTGGAGGGGCGCTCCCCCAGCTTCCCGGCGAGCCATGTTCTGGACGATCCCATCGCCGCCGGAGAAACCGCGCGGCGCATTCGCAGATTTGTCGAAGCCGGTGGAGAGCTTGTCCTGTGTCATGATCCGGAGACCGAAGCGTGAGCCTCAGAACGACCGCGCTCACCCTCCACGCATTCTGGTGCGCGCGGCAACGCCGGAACCGCGCGAAAACGCGTGCGCGCCTTTTGCGGACACAACAGAGATTGCTGAAGCAATTCCTGTCAGGCGCCGCCGCCGATGTTCCGGCCTTCGCGGCCCTTCGCGGGGAGCCGCTCTCCGCCTGGCCCATCATGGACAAGGCCGCGCTGATGAGCCGGTATGCGGACTATAACAGACTGGGCCTGACTGCAGATGAAGCCTGGGCGCATCTGAACGCAGGTACGGCCCCGGAGGGTTACACTGTCGGCGCCAGCACGGGGACGTCCGGCAATCGCGGTCTGTATGTTGTGTCAGAAGCGGAAAGGTGCCGGTGGCTTGGCGTGATGCTGGCCTGGGCCTTGCCGGATGTTTTGAGCAGCCGGCACCGCGTCGCGGTCATCTTGCCGATCAACACGCGGCTGTACGAAACCGCCAATGAAAGCGGCCGGCTGGCATTGCAATTCTTTGATCTTTCCAAAGGCATCGAAGCCCAGTTCGGGCCGCTCTCGGCGTTCCGCCCGACAGTCATTGTTGCCCCGCCAAAGTTCCTGACGGCGCTTGCCCAAAGCGATCTGAACATTAGCCCGGCACGCATGTTTTCCAGTGCGGAAGTGCTCGACACGCGTGACCGTCAAGTGATCGAACAGCGGTTCGGCCTGACGCTTGGCGAGATCTATATGGCAACCGAGGGCTTGTTCGGCGTGTCCTGCCCACGTGGCACGCTGCACCTGATCGAGGATCATGTCGCGTTTGAATTCGAGCCCGTCGATGGCAGCCACACTTTGGTGACGCCCATTGTGACAGACTTTTCCCGCACGACGCAGATCATGGTGCGATACCGAATGAACGACATTCTGGAACTGCACGAGACGCCCTGCCCTTGCGGGCTGCCGCACACTGGGGTCAAGCAGGTCCACGGGCGGTGCGATGACGTGTTCAGGTTCCCGGACCCAGCTGGCAGACTTGTCAGCATCACGCCGGACGTCATCCGCAATGCCATCGTCACAGCGGACCCCGGCATTGCCGACTTTCGCGTCATCCAGACCGGGCCGAACAGCGTTCAGCTGGAACTCCAGACATGCACCGCTGACGCTCTGCGGAGCGCTGCGCAGAGTCTTGAACTGCTATTTGAGGGCTGCGGCGTACATCCCGGGATTGACGTAAAGAGCTCGGAATTGCTCTCTCCAACTGACAGGAAGTTGCGCCGCGTTATGGTGCTGCCGGGAGCTCGGAACGCATGAAGGTTTCCATCCAGACGCTCGGCAGTCTTGGCGATGTGATGCCCTACATCACCACTGCCAAGCGCCTGAAAAGCCTCGGCGCGGAAGTCAGCATACTCGCCCCGCGTGACTATACCGACATCATCCTGGCGAACGGAATTGATGCCGCCACCCCACCGGACTTTTCCCTGCGCGACTGGGACAAGGAGGCGGAGGAACGCGGCACACTGGCGGGACCTTTAAGCCTGTTGCGCGACTGGTCGCAGATGGTGACGCCTTATGTTTCCGATATCATGGTGCACTGTCTGGAGGCGGCTGAAGGGGCGGACGTGATCCTCGCCAACAGCGTTTGCGCGCCGGCCAGGCTGGCGGCGGAAGCCAACCGCATTCCCTTTATCCTGCACGCCCTTCAGCCCGTGATCAGCCCGACGGGTGAAGCGCCCTGTGCCATGGTCTGGCGCCCCTGGCATGGGCGGGCGCTCAACAGGTCAGGCTACGTCACCATCTGGGCCGCGCTGCAGCTGATGGAGCAGGCCGTGAAGGACCAGAGGCGGCAGCTGGGCTTGCGCGACATGCCGGGCCTCAGTCACACGCGGACGCATCTCGGCCAGCCGCTGCCGAGAGTGACCAGCGTGTCGCCTGCCCTGATGGATCACCGGCCGGCAGACTGGCGCGAGAATGACCATCTCCTGTCGTATCCATCGCTGGACCGGGCTTCGCCGTCCGATTTGCCCGCCGCCGTCCGGGATTTTGCAGATGCCGGAGACCGCCCCGTCTATGTCGGACTGGGATCGCTTGAGGCCGAGACCCATGTGCAGACGCTGACGACCATGTTCACGGTGCTGAAGCAGATGAACATAAGAGCCTTCCTGTCTGCCGGACTGCGCGACAAGCTGCCGCCGGAGCTGGCGAGCGGACATCATGTGGTCGGGAATATCCCGCATGCGGCCCTGTTCCAGATCTGTAGCGGTGTCATCCACCATGGCGGCGCCGGGACGGTCGATACGGGCCTGCGCGCGGGCTGTCCGCAAGTGATCGTTCCAGACATTCTGGACCAGTACTGGCATGCCAAAAGGCTGAATGCGCTTGGCGTCGCGCCGAAGACGCTGGGGCAGAAATCGATCGACGCGGAAACCTTCCGGCAGGCGCTGGACTTCATCCGGAAACCGGAGACGATCGCCCGCGCGCGGGCCTTGTCAGAGCGGCTTTGCGAGCAGGACGGCGCGCAGGAACTCGCCGCGTTTACAATCTCTCAAACAGAGCGTTTCCAACGATGCGCGACACAAGCGCGGTGATCAGGAACAGGGCCTGACCGGCAATCAGGAACGTCCATTTGTGCGCCATGATGATGGCCTGGATGTCCACATCGCCATGTTCAGCGCCCCACGCGCCTGCATAGCCGAGCATGACGAAGCCTCCGACGCCCAGCAAAACACCCAGCGCAGAGCCGATGGCGAAGCGGGGCCAGCTGAGCTTCAGGCTGCCGCAGATTGCCGGCATGAACCACGCGACCGGCCCCAGCAGACGGGACACGGCGACAGCCTTGATGCCATGCCGACCCAGCAGGTTCAGCGCCTTGCGATAGGCGATGCGCCGCTGCCGGCGGGCCAGAACGAAGCGGCGGAACCAGGGATGCAGCGTCTTCCCGATGAGATAGCCCGTCTGGTCTGCCGCATAGGCGCCGGCCATCACGGCGACGACGGCGAGCCAGGCGCCTTCGCTGTAGAGCAGGCCGCCGGCGAGCAGGAAGAAGGCTTCCCCGAACACGAAGAAACAGGTGCCCAGCGTCGCGTCGAAGAAGGCGCCCAGGAAGAGCGTCGCCAGCAGGGTCAGGGTCATCGTGGGTTACCAGGCATCGCGTGCGCCTATTCCTGGCTGCCGCTGGTCTTGCCCATCGACCAGAGCACGCCGATCCAGCAGGCCTTCACGCGCGGCAGAGCCAGCATCACTGCGCCGGTGACGACCACGGCGGCGCCGGGCAGCGTGACCCAGAGCGGCAGGCCGGAGAGCGAGACCAGGAACGTCACCGCCACCAGAACCGGCGCGAGGCCCAGCACGGTCAGCCAGGCCGGGCCATCCTCTGACGGCACCTGGCCCAGCGGTTCGCCACAGGCGGCGCAGACGTCGA
>LADW01000055.1 GCA_000961695.1 Hyphomonadaceae bacterium BRH_c29 | reverse complement strand
GGCCATCCGCAGCAGAATGGCCGGCATGAGCGCATGCACCTGACCCTGAAGCAGGAAACCACCCGGCCGGCCTGCGAAAATCACCTGCAACAGCAGGTGCGCTTCGATGACTTCGTCAGGGAATACAACACCGAACGCCCGCATGAAGGCCTCGCCATGGCGACCCCTGCAGAGATCTACACGCCGTCATCCCGCATCTATGACGGCCTGCCGGACATCGATTATCCCTTCCATGATCGCGAGGTGCTGATAACCGCCTGCGGCCGGATCTGCATGCACCGAAAGAAAATCAATATCTCCACCGTGCTCGCGGGGCAGCGCGTTGGAATCAAGGAAGTCGATGACGGAATCTGGCTCGTCACTTTCATGCACTATGACCTCGGATACATTGACCTCGAGCAGAGGACCCTGCAAACAATCGACAACCCGTTCGGAGCAAAAGTGTAACCCATCTCTCCGGTACAAAGTGGTACCTATGTCTCCGGGTCGGACACGGGGTAAAATGGTCGGAGCGATAGGATTCGAACCTACGACCCCTCGCCCCCCAGGCGAGTGCGCTACCATACTGCGCCACGCTCCGACACTGGCGGCTTTTAGCCAAGCCGCCCCGGTTCCGCAATTGATTATGTGGGTTCAGGCTGCGCGGCGGCCCCGGACAGCATCGATGCGGGATTTGATATCCGTCAACTCGCTCAGGGCACCTTCGAGACGTGCGCGGCGCGCGTCGGTGAGGGCATCTTCTGTTTCAGCGGTGAAAGCCTTCGCGACAGTCTCCTGAAGCGACCGGGCCGGGCTGGTGCCCGCTGGTGCGCCTGCGCCCAGCGTCGCTTCGCCGGAAAGGACTGCCGCCATGCCCTGCTCACCGATCAGCGCCTTGGCGCCTTTCAACGTCAGGCCGCGCTCATGCACGAGGATCTGGATCGCACGCAGGGCATCGACGTCCTGCGGACGGAACAGGCGGCGGCCATCGGCACGTTTCACCGGGCGGACTTCGCGCGGAAACTTGCTTTCCCAGTAGCGGATGACATGGGTTTCGACCCCCAGCTCCGAAGCGGCTTCCCCGATAGACCGGAAAGCGGTCGCGGATTTCTCGATTCGGGCCCGGTTCGCACTCATGTCATTTCCTTCCTGGAATTATTCTGCCTCGTCGACGCGTGTCTTAAGCATCGGCGACGGACGGAAGGTGACAACGCGCCGTGCAGCAATCGTGGCCTCCTCCCCGGTTTTGGGGTTCCGGCCCTCGCGCGCAGCCTTGGACCGCACGACGAAATTGCCGAACCGGGAAAGCTTCACCTCGTCTTCGCGCTCCAGCGCGGCGCCGATCATGTCCAGGGTCCGGTCGAGCAGATCCGACGATTCCTGACGCGTCAGGCCAACTTCGCGCACGATGGCGTCAGTGACTTCTGCGCGGGTAACAGTCTGGTTGGACATGGGATTCTCCCGATCTGGTTAAGATGTAGCCAAGGATTGTTAACGGATTACTAGCGCATCCGTCAGCTAAATTCGTTGAAATTCTGGCGCTTGTCGCCTGAAATCAAAGGCGGAACAGGCTGGCGCCCCAGGAAAAGCCGCCCCCCATGGCCTCTGACAGGATCAGATCGCCCTTTTTGGCCCGTCCGGAACGCACCGCATGGTTCAGCGCTAGCGGGATAGACGCGGCCGACGTGTTGGCGTGCTCATCGACGGTGATGATCACCTTCTCCTCGGCGATGTTCATCTTCTTCGCCACCCCGTCCAGGATGCGCTTGTTGGCCTGATGCGGCACGAACCAGTCGATGTCGTCTCCGGTCAGCCCGGTTTCGTCATAGATCGACTGAATGGCCGAGGAGATGTTGGTCACCGCATGCCGGAACACGCGATTTCCTTCCATGCGGACATGCCCGATCGTGCCGGTAGAACTGACGCCTCCATCGACATAGAGCAGGTCAGACTTGGTGCCGTCGGTACGGATGTGATGCGTGATGATTCCGGCCAGGTTATCTCCGGTCCACTCTTCGGCCTGCAGCACGACCGCGCCGCCACCATCGCCGAACAGGACGCACGTGCCCCGGTCGGACCAGTCGAGAATACGGGTGAAAGTCTCAGCTCCGATCACAAGGGCCGTGTTGAACAGGCCCTGCTTCAGCATCGAGTCCGCCGTTGCCAGCGCAAACAGGAAGCCGGAACAGACGGCCTGTACGTCAAATGCGGCTCCCCACGTCATGCCGAGCTTTGCCTGCACAGCCGTGGCCGTAGCCGGGAAAGTCTGATCCGGCGTCGTGGTTGCCAGAACGATCAGGTCTACATCGGATACGGGGATGCCCGCAGCTTCGAGCGCGGCGCGGGCAGCGGCTGTCGCAATGTCGGAGGTCAGCTCACCTTCGGCCGCGATGTGCCGGCGTTTGATGCCCGTCCGCTCACGAATCCACTCATCCGAGGTGTCGACCATTTTCGACAACTCTTCATTGGTCAGGACTCTCTCGGGGAGGTAACCCCCGGTTCCACGAATGAAACTACGCCGTGCCATATTGTGTCCTCTGTGGGGCTGGCGGCCTAGTCGGCCGCGACCCCTTTCTGTTGGATACGTGCGAGGTTTGCGACAACCTCTTCGGGATAGTGACTGGTCGCGAGGTCTGCAGCAAGGCGGCAGGCCGTGGCAAAGCCGCGAGCGTCCGTGCCGCCATGGCTCTTGACGGACACACCGCCGAGACCAAGCAGCACGCCGCCATTGGCATTGCTGGGGTTCATCTGCTCACGGAGCTGAGTCAGTCCGGACGCGGCCAGGACAGCCCCTGCTTTCGTGACCAGGTTCTTCGTCAGCGCTTCGCGAACGCGCGTGCCAAGCATACGGGCAACGCCTTCCGCCGTCTTCAGGGCGATATTGCCGGTAAAGCCATCCGTCACCACGACATCGACCGTGCCGAGGGAAATATCATCGCCTTCGACAAAGCCGCGATAGTCGAGATCCAGATTCGAGTTGCGGAGCATTTCATGTGCTTCGCGCACCTCGTCGTGGCCCTTCATTTCTTCCGAGCCGATATTCAACAGGCCAATCGTCGGGCGCGCTTTTCCGAGGGCGGCGCGGGCATAGGCCTCTCCCATGATCGCAAAGGAGACCAGCTGGGCAGCATCCGCTTCGATATTCGCGCCAACGTCCAGAACGACCGTCCGCCCGGCCAGCGTCGGCCAGATTGCCGTCATGGCGGGCCGGTGCACACCGTCCATCTTGCGCAGAACCAGCATGGAAATCGCCATCAGGGCGCCGGTATTGCCAGCCGACACCGCAGCGTTCGCCCGGCCGTCCTTGACCGCCTCAAGCGCCTTCCACATCGACGAGCCCTTGCCACGGCGCAGAGCCTGGCTGGGCTTCATGTCGCTGGTGATCTTGTCGTCGCAATGGATGATCTCGCACTGCTGCGCGAGGCCGGGATGCGCAGCCACGAGCGGCAGAAGGGCCGGTTCATCGCCAAACAGAAGGATTTTCGTCTCCGGACGTTCCTTCACGAACACAGCAATGCCGTCGACGATCACGCCAGGCGCATGATCCCCACCCATTGCATCAACTGACAGGATTGTGCCGCGAGTCATTACGCCTTCCGGATTCGGCCCCTGCTGAGAGGCGTTCGCGCTGTTTAAGGTGCGGCTGAACCCTTGGCAACGCTGCGCCTGCTTGTCGCAGGGAAGGTCGGCCATGCCGCCGCACCCGCCAGAAATACTTCTGAAGGGACCTCTTCGAGCGCCTCGGCCAACGCAGCCAAATGGTGCGCCAACTCACCCTCGCGCCCCGAATTGGTGACGCCATTGCGTTTCAACAGATCACTCAGAGCGGTTACGAGATTGTCGCCCGGCCCGGACAAGACCTCCACCAGCGCCTTGCCGAGCCCGTAATGATGCTCCCCCAGCTTGCGAACCTTGCGGGCGATCGACGCGTCGCCCACCCCGGTTTCCCGCAATGAGGCGTCGAACCCGTCAAAAACGCGTGCATGAATGAGCTGCGGAAGACGCTGAAGATTCTCCTCGGGGCGCAAAGCCAGTTGCCAGGTCAACAGACCCGCATGCAGGCTCACCATCTGGACCCGGTGGTCCATATCATCACGCACCACACCGGCAGCATAGGCCTCGGGCGCCAAGGCTGCCGCCATCAGTCCACGATACAGCGCAAGCGCCCGCTGTTTCTGTGCCTTACCGGCGCCAAATGGGTTCCAGATGCCAACCAATCCTGTCCTCCTGCACTCGCGTGCTTGCCAAAGCTATCCCGCAGCCGCTAGGTCTGTGGCGGACCACTATCAGGAGTTTTCCGATGGCGCGACGCGCAATTCTGGCCGCCGTCCTACTGGCCTTTCCGTTGACGGCTTGCCTGACGCCCAGCCGCGACTATCACGGCTATGTGGCAGATGATGCTCAGCCAGAAGACATCAAGCCGGGCGAAGATACGCGCTCGACTGTTCTGGCACAGCTCGGAACGCCCTCAACGAAAAGCCTGTTCGACGATAATACCTGGATATACATGTCCGAACTCCAGGAGCGGATTGCCTTCTATCACCCCAAGGTGAAGACGCGGAAAATCACGGCCATCAGCTTCGGTACCGATGACAAGGTCGAGGAAGTGCTGGAATACAGCGCCGCAGATGGCCAGGTGATCAACTACGCCGCCCGCGAAACGCCAACCCGTGGCCGCGAACTCGGTCTCTGGGAGCAGATTTTTGGCACGGTCGGCAATGTGCGTCTGCCAAATTCCGATGAGGCAACTCCTGACAATCCCACGGGCCGGCGCCAATAAGCGCGATTTGTGCGGCGCGACATTCCACCCAAAATTCGCTCATCCGGCGATTCTGAGCAAAAAATAATTCGTCAATTACCCCTTTCCGGGATAGAGTTTCGTTGTCAGCTCGAAACGAGCTACTGGGCGGCGCGACAGCCCCGGGCATTCCCGAGACAGCGGCCCGCTCGACCCACAAGGCACCCGATTCGGTGCGTTCTGTGGGGCTCTGCAAGGAGATTGGGTCATGGCTATCAGGTTCTCCCTCTTCGGTCGGCGCACCAGCGCCCCGAGTTCGCGGCAAGAACGGGCATATGCATCGCTGAGAGATGCGAGTGGCCTTTTGCCGCCACAGGATGCGATCCACAAACATATTCAGGACCGTGCGCGCGAGCGATTGGCCCGCGCCGATCAGGCGTTTGAACAGTTGAAAGAGCGGCAAGAAAGCGCCGGCTGAAAGCCGTCAGGCTGCGCTGAACAGGCCCTTGGCGAGTGACTCGATGTCATTGATGAGGTCGATGTGGCCATCGACCGTACGGCTGTCATCGCGCGATGAACCGCCAATCTGGCCAATATCGGCCCGCTTCATCCTAAATACGACCGCTTCGCGGGCCCGGCTCACCCGGCTTTTGACGGTGCCTGGCGAGCAATTGCAAATCTCGCCGGCTTCCTCATAGGTGTAGCCAGCGGCGACGACGAGAATCAGCGCTTCGCGCTGAACATCCGGCAGGGAAGACATTGCCGCCTGGAGAATGCGGAAATCGATCTTCGCATCCATATCCGCAGGCGCAACCAACGTATTCTCGGCGACGTCCTGGTCCAGTGGCGTCGAGCGCCACGACCGGCGCGAATACTGGTAGAATTCATTGCGGAGGATGCGGAACAGCCAGGGCCGCATGGGGGCGCCAGCGTCAAATGAGTCGACCGCCTGCCAGGCCTTGAGGCAGGTGTCCTGCACGAGATCATCGGCAAGTTCAGGCTGGCGGCAGAGGCCGCGAGCAAAAGCGCGCAATTCCGGAATCAGTCGCTCGAGCTCGTCGACAAACGACCATTTTGTTCCAGATTCCGGCAGTTCATCCTGACAAACCGGGTGCTTTTGGGTCACTACTTTCAACCTCTTTGTCGTTGTTCCTCGGTACGCAATTTTTCGATCAAATCTTTCAGGCGGTCCGGGATCGGTTCATTCAACACCGGACCGTAGCTCGCCCGCAAAGCCTCCCCAACTGCACCTTCCAGAACTCCACGAGATGTCTTTTCCGCGACAGGCGCCGCGAATCCAACTGTCGCCACCCGCGACTTCGCCAGTTTCCCCACAGTGATCGTCCCCAAAAAAATCCAAATTCCGTAACATGAGCGCACCCTACGCCCAGTTATTGTATACTGACCAAGAGAGTGTCTACTCGAGGTTAAGAACACGTTCCCTTTATGAGTATTTTCTCAGAAAGCGTGAAACTTTTTACTTCATTTCCCGTTTTGTTATCTTGCAGAATCTACAAATTATCATTGCTATCAAAAAAAGGGTGCTAGCTTTTGCTATATGAATTGATCACCCAAGAACTGCCCTATCTGCGCCGATATGCACGCGCCATGACAGGGGACCAGGAAGCAGGTGACCTGTATGTCGAGGCGATGCTCCAGGAGCATATTCTGAAGCCCCAACCAGCAGAAGCTCCGCTTCCAACAGATAGGGTTGCACTTTTCACCCTACTCGATTCGATGATCTCGGAACCAGGAAAGCTGCCGTGCACAGAGACGCAATTAGCCGCGCTTAAGAACATGTCATCGATATCACGAAGAGCCATGTTCCTGACAGCAGTCGAGCAATTCGATGCCAAATCCGCAGGACGAATCCTGGGCATAAGCCCCCGCATGCTGGAAGACGTTTTGGCAGAAGCGGAAAACGGACTTATGGCCGCCCTGGCCACAAATGTCCTGATCATAGAAGACGAACCGATGATTGCCTTCCAGCTGAAGGAGATCATCGAAAGTCTCGGTCACAATATGGCCGCTCGCGCCCCTACGCGGGACGCTGCGATTGAGAAGGCCCGGGACCACAAGCCAGGTCTCATTCTTGTTGATATCCAGCTTGCGGACGGCTCATCCGGGCTCGATGCAATGGATGTGATATCCGAATTCCACCAAGCACCGTGCATTGTGATTACGGCTTACCCGGAAAGACTTCTGGCAGGCCGCGCCAATGAGCCCGCATTCCTGATCTCGAAACCGTTCCGTGCCGAACACGTCAAGACGGTTATCAGCCAGGCACTGCTCGCCGCCAAAAGCATCTGACACCCGTGTCGGGGACATTTCAGGATACGTCCGGCTCGCCATCCACAGTCAGATCAATCGGCACGATATATTCAATTCGCAGACCCGTTTCACGATAGTCCCGTTTGACTCGCGCGTTCGGCAGCATCGTAATCAGCTTGGTTCCAAATCCTTCCTTGTCTGGAGGTCTGATTCCGGCCACCCCCGATTCGACCCACAGGATTCTGAGACACCCATCCTCGAAGGACCACTCCACGTCCAATCGCCCACCAGCCTGCGAAAAGCAGCCATACTTTAACGCATTCGATGCCATCTCGTGGATGACCATGCCGCCGTCCTTTGTCGCAGACACTGTCAGGAGAATATCCTCCCCCTTCAGACTGTATTCGATGGCACGCCCCCCAGCCACTTGGACGAGTTCGTCTTCAAACAGACTTTTTAGGCTAAGTCCGGCCCAACCCGCATCCGACATTCGGTTGTAAATGCGAGCAACCGATTCAAGGCGGGCGCAGAACTCCTCTGTATACTGCTCGACAGATTGAGCAGTTGAGCTTGTGATCCGGGCCATTGCGAGGACCACCGAAATCAGATTCTTGACGCGATGGTCCAGCTCCGCTGTCACGACATCATGGCTCTTCTGCAACTCGATCAGGTGCGTCACATCTTCAACTCGCTGAACGATGTATATCACCTCACCGCCCCCTCCGTAGAACGGTTCCTGAGTTGTTTGCCAGTTTATCGTACGTGCACGCCCGGAAGCGTCAGGAACAATTGACGTTTGCACCTCTGATCGTGTGACTTCACCCGCAAACGTCGCTTTGCATTTCCGGACAAAGGAGTCTCGAGCTTCAGGAAGCATCTGATACACATCGGTCACATACTGACCGATAATATCCGCCTGTTCGCGACCAATCGCCTCGCAATAAGCCTTATTGGCAAAAACATACCGAAGGTCTTTGTCCACGGCCATCATCGGAATGATTGACCCTTCAGAAAACGCAGCAATACCGGTCCGGACATACGCTTCAGGACCGAGGTCTGCAGGATTCGAATGATCTGACATGGTTTCTGTTCCTCGCAGAAAGGCGTCGCGTCTGAGCCGTCTTTACATGAACACCATGCCCCCGGAAATCTGCACAGGTCATTAAAGCCGCGCTCCGGACTTTGGACGTGATGGCAATCAGCACGTCTCCCGCACGAGATGCCGCTCTATACTTTCAGCTAAGCCGGCAACATTCTCAGGGGTGAAATATGTACCGTGGGCACCAGGTATGATTTCCACCTGATGCCCACCTGAATAGGCCGTGCGGAATATCTGCTCAGGTGAATCAATCTGGCCATAGGGATTGAGGTAGCTGCGCGCGCCAAAGAGCAACAGCGTCCGGCCGGGATAATGGGGGAAACGGCCCTGCTCCATTAAAATGGTGAGCGCAACATCACGGCCCCTCCGCATCAGTTCCACTCCCGCTTCGCGCATGACGAGACCGCCCTGGCAATTACCCCCGAGGAACAAAGCCCCCGTTGGGGCTAAGCCTTCGATTTCATCCGCATAGAGCGTTCCCAACCCCTTGAGATTATCGGCATTGTACTCGACTGCGAGGTGGCCCGAGCGCAAACCAAACACGGAGGCTGATTTACTCAGGGCAGCGCTCAGTTGCTCCAGTTCCTTGCCGCCCTGAAAACACCAGAATAACCGTGGCTGTGAGTCGTCCTTGGAAAGGCTGCGGACAAGACCCGCTCTCCCAAGCCTTTGGCCCGGCAAGTGCGTCGGAGTCAGGTCGGGGGCCGTCTTCTTTGTCAATCAGAACATCGGCAAAATCGAAGAGGTGAGCGATCTGATCCGCCTGTTTCGAAGCGGAAGCGCCCAACCGCTGCTGGCCATTGATCATGAGGGCGGCATCATACAGCGGCTAACCAAGGCGCATCGCTTCACCCGAATACCCGCAGCCCGCAACGTGGCCGCCACCATGTCGCCGAACGAAGCACGCGCTCTGTTTGGATAAATGATCACGCCATTTATGCCTTAGCAGGAGGCGAACTCGCTGCATTGGGATTTAACATCAATCTCGGGCCGGTGCTGGATGTCGACGAACCCAGCAATCCGGCGATCGGAGTCTTTGGGCGCGCCTACGGTACTGATCCGCAACACATCGCGGCCTATGCGCAGGCTTTCATAGAGGGCTTCTCAGGTGCAGGCATTCTTTGCGCGGCGAAACACTTTCCCGGCCATGGCCGCTCATTGAACGACAGCCACACCGGGGCGGCCGATATCTCCGCGACATGGACCGAGGCGGAGCTGGAGCCGTTCACGCACCTAATCAACTCTCCTCATGCGCCGCCTATGGTGATGACCGGTCACCTCAGGCTCGACCCGATAGAACCAGATGGCCAACCAGCAACCGTCTCCGCGTCCATCGTCACGGGCTTGCTGCGTCGGCGCCTTGGATATCAAGGCGTCGTCGTGACGGACGATCTCGACATGGGCGCCATCAGTCACCTCATGCGCAGAGAAGAAGCCGTCGTGCAGGCGCTCGCCGCAGGCAGCGACCTGCTCGTGATCAAGAACCTCTTCGGGTATGATCCCTTGATGCCACAGCGCGCGGTGGGTTGGGTCCGCAAGGCCATTGCGAAGGGACGCCTGAGCAAGGCGCAGGTCATGGCCGCCGCAGATCGCGTGCGGGCAATCAGACGTCAGGCAGGTCTGCAAACTGTGATGTCATATGAGTGCGAACCGGCCTCCGCCATTCGCGAATGAGCGGTCTTTCACGACAAGCAGGTCGCACCGCCTACCAAATTCCGCATCACGCCTGTGCTTGAAGCGGTTTCTCGAGCCGTCATCTCAAACTCGCGTCCTTTGACGCCGCCGATGTGCACACAGTTGGACAAGAACCGAGGGAACCGGAATTCGGAGTGGCGAGAAACCCCATTAAGGGTTTGATTTTATTGATGCTGTCCAGGAAATCCATTGGAGCGGGCGAAGCGCTCCATCTGAAATTTATTGTCCATATATTTCAGAGCACTGCAGTCGTCTTCAACTTGATTTGTAGGGATATTTGTAGGGAATTCGGTAGGATGACTGAAGGGCTACAGAGCCCTGAGCACCACGTGAAGATTTGAGTCGCATCCGTTAAGGCCACCAACCCAGAAGTTTTAATCCGTAGAACGACGACCTGCGCATACAAGACACCGCCCCAAGATTCCGGGGCAACGCTGCTTGCCGCCAAACCGCAATCCACCTGGTATGGACACCGAAAATGGATCCGATATCGGGTCATCTATTGCTCGTCTGATGATTTCACTTCGCAGTCGATGGCAGCCCAGACTTGGTCTCCGGCCTTCGCGGCATTCTGCATGAGCACGTCCAGGGCATTGTATCGCTGCATCACGGTTTTCCACGCCATGGAGCTGTTTTCAGACAAGCAAAGCTGAACAACGGCCTGGGCGGCAACGATCGTGCCATCAAGATGCACCAGAGCATCCTGGACGAGCGCCGAGACTTCGTCGCTTGTTCTAACCGGAAAGGCTCTGTCGTGAACTGAAGAGGGTTTCGTTTCGGTCATCGGTGTCTTCCTTTGATCGATTGTTCCATTTACGCCCGCGCAGACCGAGGCTCAGGCGACCCGGGCGCACCTCCCTCCCCGGCGATCTGCATCTGCGTTTACGCGATTCATTACTGACACCAGTGAATCAGAAGACGCCGATCTTAACAACCCTTGATTTACGTCTCCGCAATCAAAGGGTCCTACCACTCGTTTCGTCCACATCGATGATTTTTTTCGCAAGGCCGTCTCCGTCGATCAGCTTGCGCGCCACTTGTGCGATGAAATGGTCGAACCGCTTCTGCCCTAGCGCATGAGCGATCTCGCGTTCGCCTGCCGGAATAGGATCTGTTCTAGTCAGCCAGTAGAGTATGAACTGGCCAAGGGCTTCCAACGACGTTGCAACATCGCGTTCGATTTCGCCCTGCCGAACCTCGAAATCGTCCAGCCTTCGGAGCAACCTCTCTTCGAGGCCATACCGGATGGCAGGCTCGAAATATTCTTCGAGCGCCTGCTCGATCACTGCGTTCTTGGTCAAACCGGGACGGCGTGTCGCGTCCTCCAGCTTGCGGAGGAGGTCTGCCCGGAGGCGCAGGTTCAAACGCGGCTTTCCCATGCTAAAAATCCGGCAGGAAGTTTTTGTCGCCTCGGTCGATGGCAACGGCCCGGCGCAGGTTCCGCAAATGCGCATCCTGCTCTGACACGTTCGCGTCCTCGATATCCGGCGCCTCGTCCGTCGCAAGGTCTATTGGCAGCCTGGCTTCCGGCAGGTCGAGTTCCGGCTGCAACTCAACTCCGCCGTCGCTTTCGTTGTCGGCGCCTTGCACAGCTCTGCAAGTCACAGCTCTACAGGCAACGGTCTCTCTCCAGTCGTGACTTGCAGGAGAAGCCTCGCGAGAAACTGAGGCAGGCGGCAACACACGACAGGTGAAGTTGCCGTCCACAAAATAGCGAAGCTTCTTTGCACGCACCGGCGGCGCACCGGACACCATCACGATTTCATCCGTCGCAGGCAGTTGCATGATCTCGCCCGGCGTCAGCAGCGCGCGCTGGGTTTCCTGCCGTGAAACCATCATGTGCGAGAGCCAGGGCGAGAGCCGATGGCCGGTATAGTTCTTCTGGGAACGCAGCTCCGTCTTCGTGCCGAGCGCTTCAGAAATCCGCTTCGCCGTGCGCTCGTCGTTGGTCGCAAACGCGACGCGGACATGGCAGTTGTCGAGGATGGCATTGTTCGGGCCGTAGGCTTTTTCGATCTGGTTGAGAGACTGGGCCACGAGGAAAGCCCGCACGCCGTATCCGGCCATAAACGCGAGCGCTGTTTCGAAGAAGTCGAGCCTTCCCAGCGCCGGAAACTCATCGAGCATCAGGAGGAGCTTTCGCCGGGACGGATCAGGCTCCTGTTCTGTTAGCCGCCGTGCGATCTGGTTCAGCACAAGACGCATCAGCGGTTTGGTGCGAGAGACATCCGACGGCGGACAAGCCAGATAGAGGGACATCGGCCGCTCGCCGATAACGAGCCCTTCCACCGTCCAGTCACTGACGGAGGTGACCTCAGCCACGACCGGATCGCGGTAAAGGCTGAGGAAGCTCAGCGCCGTTGAGAGCACGCCGGAGCGCTCATTCTCGGACTTGTTCTGCAGCTCCCGTGCTGCCTGAGCGACGACAGGGTGCGGACGATCCCCGAGATGTGATGTTGACATCATCAGCCGAAGCGTCGCGGCGAACGTCCGATCCGGATCGGACAGGAACTTCGCGCAGCCTGCAAGCGTCTTGTCTTCCTCTGCATAGAGAACATGCAGGATCACGCCGACGAGCAGGGCATGCCCGGTCTTTTCCCAATGGCTGCGCCGTTCCAGCGAGCCTTCCGGGTCCACCAAGATATCGGCAATGTTCTGGGCGTCCCGCACCTCGCAGGCACCGCGGCGCACTTCGAGGAGAGGATTGTAGCGCGGGCTTCCGGCATCTGTCGGATCGAAGCGGATGCAATTTGAAAAAGTCGCTCGCCAGCCCGATGTCAGTGTCCAGTTTTCGCCCTTGATGTCATGGATCACGGCGCTGCCTGTCCAGGAGAGGAGTGTTGGAACCACGAGGCCGACGCCCTTGCCTGATCGCGTGGGAGCGAAGGCCATCACATGTTCAGGCCCGGCGTGCCGCAAATAATCGCCGCGATATCGGCCGAGAAACACGCCGTCCGGTCTGAGCAACTTATGCTGGCGCATATCCTTTAGCGTTGCCCATCGCGCGGAACCGTAGGTCGTCACGAACCGTGCGTCCCGGCTGCGGATCACGGAGCCGATAACCGCCACAAGGATCCCGAACAGTCCGCCGCTCGCTGCGATGAGACCGGCTGTTCCGAAAACTTCAGGCGCATAGGCTTCATAGGCATACCACCACTGGAAGAGGCGCCACGGAAGATAAACTGGCCGGTCACCGACAGCAAACCAGGGCGCGCCCAGTGCGGGTTGGTAGCCCAGCGCTTCTGCGGTCCACTGCGTCGCAAACCACTGCGTCTGGACGATCACGATCAGCACGATGCCGACCTGGCCAATCAGAATTCTTCCGGGATTCATGCACCCTCCTCCGCTCTCCGTTACGAGGGCGCATGATCAACCCGCCGTACCCGGATTGCCTAGTTGGACGCGGCGCAAGCGCCTGCAGACCAGTGCAGACAACAACAAAGGCGACCTTCAAAGACGAAACACTGGCTCAATCACCGGACATCGCGCGAACAAGTTTGGCCATAGCTTCGAGTGTCGCCTCCGAGCCGGTCCGATCAATGAAAGCATGGCATTTGCGGCGGCCGCGGATCAGGTCCGCACCCTCCTCCGCTGCGAGGTCACTCCCCAAAGCAGTCGTTAGAAAGCAGGATGCTCGAAGATTGAAACTTCGCCGAAAACGGCTATTGAGTCTGCAGTCAGCAATGGCTGCCGTCAGCAGCAATGCAGACGGAATTTGGTGACTCTCTGGCCGACATGGACTCGCCGATCCCGTTGGAAAGTTCCAAAATATCAAAAGATCGATACAGCCATCCGTATGCAGACGTATAATGGCCTTGTGATCACTTGGTTTAATTATTTGGCCACCGCAGTGAAATGGCGAAATTCGATTTGTTCAGCGCATCCGCCAAGAATGGCCAAAAAAAAGTCCCTCCTACAGTGACCGGCACCAGTAATTAGCCACTAAATGGCGTCTTCAGAAGCCCGCCTGGCAACGGCTGCAGCTCTTACAACATCCTCGCCGCGTCTCAATCGAGTGAACGGCCAAAGGACCAGCCGAACAATCTTTCTGACGAAGCCGGCAACATCACTTGGTATCATGAAGACTGCAGGAATGACGACAAGCGTCAGGATAGTTGAAGAGGTCAACCCACCAATGAGAAGCGCGCCGAGCGCGTTGCGCCACTCGGCTCCATCGGAGGTCGCCAACGCGACTGGCACCATGCCAAAAATTGCCGAGAAGGCAGTCATGAGAACGGGGCGAAGTCGTTCAGGGCAAGCTTGAAGGATCGCGTCTCTTTCTGTCATTCCTTCCGCGATCAACTGGTTTGCGCGGTCAACCAACAAAATACCATTCTTCATCACGATCCCCATCAGACCGATGAGACCAATCTGCGCGAATAGCGAAGATTCCATCCCAAAGTAGTAGAGCCCTGCAAAAGCTCCCGAGAAGCTGAGCGGAGCGGTCACCATGATCAGGAGCGGCTGCACGAAGGAATTGAATTGGCTTGCAAGCACCA
This sequence comes from Hyphomonadaceae bacterium BRH_c29, assembly GCA_000961695.1. Classification (GTDB taxonomy): domain Bacteria; phylum Pseudomonadota; class Alphaproteobacteria; order Caulobacterales; family Hyphomonadaceae; genus Hyphomonas. The sequence goes on along the minus strand of LADW01000055.1, from coordinate 21,407 downwards.
TGTAGAGCGCCAGCAAGGCGAGCAATAACGCGAAGCCGATCGCGCCGGCGGTCTCCTGCATGCGTTCCGACATGCCGCCGACCGAGTAAGTGATGCCTGCCGGCGGAGGGTTGGCTTCAAGCACCTCGATTAAGGTGCTTGTCGCCTCACCAAGGGAAACACCGGTTGCAGAACTGGCAAGCACCGAGATCTTCCTGGCGCGGTCTGATCGATCGATTTTCGATGGGCCGGAAGCGAACTCAACACGTGAAACCGCTCCAATATCTACCAGTCGCCCGTCTGCACCGCGCACTTGTATGCGATCAAAATCCCGCACGCTTTCCCTCTGGTCTTCCTCCAGACGCAGGCGCACATCATATCGTTTTCCGCCCTCTTCAAAGGTGCCTGCATCGAGTCCGCCCAAGGCAATCCGGGCTGTGTCCGCCAAGGCACGAGCGGAAACGCCCTGATCCCCAGCCCGCGTTCGGTCAAACAGGATCTGTGCTTCCGGTCGACCGCTTTCGAAGCTGGTTCTGACATCAGAAAAATCAGGTCGGGCACGCATCTCACGCACGAGATGATCGCCATATTGCGCAAGGGAGTTGAGGTCAGACCCCTTTAACAACAAGTCGATGTCCGAGCTACCGGAGGTCGTCCCGCTGACCCACGGAACTTCAAGGACGGATATCTTGACCGCCTCAGGGGATGCGATGCGGATGGCCTTCCGCGCTTGGTCCATGATTTCAAACTGGCCCGTTTGGCGCTCCTGTTTCGGTGTCAAGGAAGCGTATAGATCGATGACACGGGCCTCGGCTTGCGCGCCGGCCCCAATGGAGACGAACACTTCTTCAACGTGCTCGATCTTGCGGAGTTCAGCATCTATTTTTTGCGCGGCGTCGAGCGCAGAAACAACGCCAGTGCCAAGCGGTAGCTCGATCGAACCCTGAAACTCGCTCCTGTCGGCGCGCGACGTAAACCCGGAAGGAACGCGAGCAGCATACCACGCACCGGCAACAACCGACGCAAACGCAATGATAATCACAACAATGCGAAATCGAACGGCCAGCTTTACGAGACCTGCATAGGCGCGGTCAGTTGAGTCCCAGAACGCTTCGAGCGGCCGAAAGACGGGTGAAACGCCACTGGATGTGAGGATGCGCGATGCAAGCATCGGCGTGAGTGTCAAAGCAACGAGCAAAGAAACAGACACCGAAAATACGATCGTCAGACCGTACTGGTAGAAGAAGCGTCCTACGATGCCATCCATGAAGGCAATCGGAACAAAAACAGCAAGCGTGGCTGCTGTGCCTGCAACCACGGCAAGTCCCACTTTACGCGTACCGTCCAGCGCGGCCTCAAGCGGTGGCTTCCCCTCTTCCAGCTCTTTCATGATCGCTTCAATAACGACGATAGCGTCGTCTACGAGCAGTCCGATGGCAACGGTGAGCGCAAGCAGGGTCAGGACGTTGATTGAGAACCCCAGGAGGTAAAAGCCAAAAAAAGTGGCCACAAGGGATGTCGGGATCGCCAGGGCCACGATGATCGTCGCTCTGAAATTCAGGAGGAAAACAAAGGTCACTGCAACGACAAGCCCTATTGCAATCACGACGTCATGGGTGACGTCCTCGATCGAGCTCTCGATGAATTTCGACACATCTCTGGTCGCAACAATAGTCACCCCGGCGGGCGCAAGCGCGCGCAAGCCTTCTGTGGCGGCTTTGACCTGGTGCGCGACCTCCACAGTATTCTGACCTGATTGTTTCCTGATATCGAGCGAGATGCCTCGTCTGCCATTCAAGAATGCCGCTGAGCGCTCATCCTCCAGGCCGTCCTCCACGCGGGCAACATCAGAAATTCGGATTGTGACGCCATTTTCCCGATAGGCGACTGGCAAGTCAGAAAAGCCATTCGCACGGGTAACTTCAGCGACAGTTTTGACACCAAACTCCAGCGTGCGGGCAGCCGTTTCCAGCCGCCCGCCAGGAAGCTCTGCATGCTCGCTCTGGATCGCCCGTCGTACATCATCCGCCGTGACGCCAAACGCCCGCAGCCGTTCATTGTCGAGCCAGATGCGCACCGCGCGCTCACGACCCCCGACCAATTTCACGGCGCCGACACCGTCGAGGCGTTGAAGACGTTCCTTGGCCACATCATCGGCGAACGCCGTCAACTCGGCGATAGGCAGATCGCCAGCGATCATGACGGAGATGATCGGCGCCGCGTCCGGATCGACCTTGTCCACGATGGGCGGATCCATATCCGGAGGCAATTCTGCCAAGGCGACTTGCACCTTGTCCCGAACATCCTGGACCTTCTCGCGGGCATTGGAACTCAGATTGAACTCGATCAGAATTTGCGCGCGCCCTTCACTGGAAAAGGATTGCAGCGTTTCAATTCCGTCGATCGTGTTGATGTACTCTTCGAGGATGTCGGTGACTTCCGACTCCATGGTTTCCGCAGAGGCCCCGTCCAGCGTCGCCGTCACATTGACATAGGGAAATTCAACATCGGGAAATAAGTCGACACCCAAGCGCCCCATCGACATAAAACCGAGGCCTACCAACGATGCGATGAGCATCACGGCGAATACGGCGCGGCGAATCGAAATATCGACGAGCGACATCATGAAGGTGTGGGCTCAATCCTGGCGCCGTCATACAGCGGCTCCGAGGCTGTCAGGACGACTGTTTCTCCACTCATCAACCCGTCAAGGATCTCTACACGATCAGCATCAATGTCTGAAACTTTCACGGGACGTCGCTTAGCTTGCGCGTTCGTTACCAGATAGACGTAGCGATCTTCGCCCGTACCTTGAATTGCTCTGCGCGGCAGGACGGTGGCAGACCGGGGATCAACTTCGACCTCTGCGCGGACCGACTGCCCGGCTTTGACAGCGCAATCGGGGTTCGTAAATGCCATTCGAAATTCCACCATCCTTGAAGTCGGGTCAACGCGGTCGTTCAAGATGAGGATCTGTGATTCTATCGGATCACTCCGGCCATCGACGTAGAGATGACCTTTCAAGTCGAGCCGCAAACGCGCGAGCTCGGACTCAGGCGCAAACAAGATCGCCGCAGCAATTCCGCACTCCTGAACCTGAACAACGGCGGAGTTGCCCATTCCGGAGAAGCGGTTGGCCATGAACACGCCCTCATCGATATAGCGAGCTGTGATAGCGCCATCGAATGGCGCGCGGACTGTTGTATCCCACAGCGCCTGCTTGGCTGTTTCCACTTCTGTCTCCCTGAGTCGCAAGTTGGCGCCAGCAACCTCAAGGGCGGTTTTGGCATTGTCAAAGACCACACCCGAGACGACGCCTTTGGTTTCCAGTGGCGTGTAGCGATCCACGAGTGTCTGTGAGCGTGTAACTTCGGCCAGGGCAACGTCCCGCATTGCTTCGGCTTCGACGAGGCTGCGCTGATAATCGACCTGCCGGGTTCTAAAGAGCGGATCGCCCTTACGAACCCTGTCACCCACCCGGACGAAAATCTGTTCAACGACCCCCTCCGCCAACGCGCCAATATTGCTGGTTTGCTTGGCGGCAATGGTCCCGGATGCAATCAAATAGTCGTCCCGCATGACCGTTTCTGCGGAAACCGTTTCAACCTGGACAACCCGGGTCTCGGCTTCAGCCGTAACGCCGGCCGCCGCAGGGGCGGCTTGCCCTTCAGGCTCTGCGTCCCGGCATCCAGAGATCAGAACGAATACCGCACAGAGTGAAAGCGTCGCACAAATCCTCATGAACGCCCCGGCATCAGGTAGGCGCCGCGCCCGCTCGAAAGCAGGGCTCCGTCGGCGTTCATTACAGTGGCTTCGGCGACAGAGAGAGTTGCCCCAAGACGGACAATTCTTCCCGTTACACTCAGCGTTCCTGGCGTGGCCGGTTTGTGATAATCGACCCGCAAGTCCGCCGTCGCGGCAGGCATGTTACCCGAGGCGAGCAGGGCATAAAATCCTGTAAGATCAATCAGCGCCGCAATTACACCGCCATGGGCAGACTGTATTCGCGGATTGGAAACCACTTCCTCTCGCCATGGCATTTCCAGCAGCAGCTTGTCACTGTCTGTGCTGATCGCCCTCAACCCCAGCCACCGATGGAAGGGGGCCGCATCGAGTGCGGCCTGTAACTGATCAAGATTGAGCATGGGGCCACTCATGCAAGGGTCTGCTCTCGGATCGGCCGAAGAAAGGATACAACCGCTTCGATAAACACATCGTTGCGATCTCCCGCCACCATATGTCTTGCGCCAGCAACGTCGGTGAAATGCGCCTGCGGCGCGAGGGATCGAAACGCCGTGACGGAGTCTTCTGAAACCAGCTCGCTCATACGTCCACGGATGAGATGAAGCGGTACGCGGATGTCCCGAACAGCTTGCTCCAGATCACCTGTATGAGCAACTCCGGAGCGGCGCATGACGCCGGTGATAAAGGCAGGGTCCCAGTGCCATCGCCAACGCCCATCTTCGCCCTGCCGAAGGTTCTTGCGCAGCCCCTCAAGGTCTTTCGGCCGCGGGCGATGTGGCAGATAGCTGGCAATCACATCTGCGGCCTGTTCCAGCGAGGCAAAGCCTTCCTGAACATGCGCGCCCATGAAGCCGACAACTTTGGTGACACCGGCAGCGTCCATGTTCGGCGTGATGTCGACAAGTGTCACCGATTCAAATGCATCGCGTGACAGCATGCCTGCGGCAACTATGGCTGCGAGTCCTCCAAGCGAAGCACCGACTATATGTGGGCGCGGCCCTCCACCCGCTACACGTTCACCAACCTCAACAAGGTCTCGCGCGATAGCTTCGAGAGAGTAATCACCGTCTGGAGCCCAGTCGCTTTCACCATGTCCGCGAAGATCCAAGGCAATTGAGCGATACCCTTCAAATGCCACCGCTTTCGCGGCGCCGCTCCAGGCGTGGCGGGTTTGCCCCCCGCCATGGGCAAAGATTACCGGCGGGGCGGCAGGATCGCCGAAAGAACTGAGCGCCAGTTTCAACCCTTGTGCATGAAGATACCCGTCACGACTGCTCAAAATACCCATCCGCTTTGGCGACTTGTAAGGATACTTTTATTAAGTTAGCTTACAAACTTTGTAAATGGAGAAAGCTATGGAGTTGCCTGCGCGGTCGCGCGCGTTCCACCTTAAGGGAGACCCAAGAATTGATTTCAGCTTCCTTCTTGGTGAGGTCACCCGCCTATTGCGCCGGGCGTTCGATCGGGAAATGGAAGCCATTGGCCTGACACGGTCACAGTGGCATGTGCTTGTATATGTGATCAAACTGGAAGGCCCGACCCAGACCAAGCTTGCGGAAGCGCTTGATATTGCGCGTCCATCTGTCGGCGCGCTGATCGATCATCTCGCAAGCTCAGGCTATGTCTCACGTGAGCGAGATTCCCGTGACCGTCGGGTCTGGCGGATTGTCCCGACTCGATTGGCTATCCAACAGGCAGATGAATTTGCGCGGTCGGCCGAGCGTGTTGCATCTCAAGCCTTCGACTCTGTTTTGAGCCAAGACCTCGCTGCTGCAGCGACTTTGCTTTCGACTATTAAAGACAATCTGAAGTCCTCATCAGCGGGGCTCTGATGCCGTCCGGATGAACGATTTGTTGCACGCACCCGAGATCCGTCTGAAGCCTGCGGAGCGCGCCAAAGCTGGCCACCCCCACATCTTTGACAATAGCTTGCGGAGCGCTGCGACGTCCAGCACCCACTTCTAAAACAACAGCTTAAGCTTCGCGTTCCCGCCGCCCCCAAAGAGATTGGCCCTTACATCCAGCCTCCTCAGGTCAAGTCAAGCTAACATTGCCAAGGATCCTACGCATAGCTTCTGATCTCTGCTTACGGATATTACTCGCAAAGTACGCCACGAAGCGATCGCCCCAAAGACGATCACTTTCGCGGCACTCATCAGTACCGCTTCCATACAGAACATCTTGTTCATTGCGGAGGTAAAGCGGAAATCGGACATGCATCAGCACGCCAAGCTAAATGATCCATGGTGAGGTCTTGGAGTGGTCAAACGGGTTTTTGGCCAGTGTCCGACATTAATGACCCTGTCCGGCTGTCTCAAGTCCTGCTTCCGCTAGGATCACCTAAACTTGAGACCTGTCAGGCGGCTTCGGGAAGACGCCTGAGCATCAGCGTTTTTCCCGGCTGCCGATCTCAGAATCACGGGGCTTCAGGCGCTTGGGATGTATCACTCCAGTTTCCAAGCGCCCGGAAAAGGGCGACCGTATTCCGTCCTCGGTCAAGCTGCGCAGCAATCAGTTGCTGACGCCCGGAATAATATTCGCGCTGCGCATCCAGCACTGCGAGATAGTCGTCGATACCTGCCTTAAAACGCTCTTCTGAAAGAGACAGCGTGATATCCGTATCTTCAGCAAGTTGTTGAAGCGCGGAGAGGCGCGCGTCGATTGTTGCCGCGACGGCGAGGGCGTCCGCCGTTTCGCGGAAGGCAGACTGGATGGAACGCTCATAGCTCGCGAGCGCCGCATCGCGGGCAGCGAGGGTGGAAGCGAGGTTGCTCCGCCGCGCGCCGCCATCGAAAATCGGCAGGCTGAGGCTTGGACCAAATCGCCACCCCCCAGTCCCGTCGCCGCCGACAAGACCCGAGAGGTCTGCGCTGACATAGCCAGCGCTGCCAATCAGCGAAATCGACGGGAAGTAAGCCGCGCGTGCGGCGCCGATACTCGCGTTCGCCGCGCGCAACTGGCGCTCGGCGGCCATCAGGTCCGGGCGCGCGAGCAGGATTTCGGACGACGCGCCGACGGGAATTTTCGAGACCAGCGGTGTAGGCGAGAGCACGGCGGAGCCGGCGATGCCTTCAGGCAAGTCAGCGCCGGCGAGGAAGCGCAGAAGGTTCAGGTCCTGCCGCACCCGCGCCTCAAACTGCGCCGCCTGCGCGCGGGCGGTCTGCACGGATGCGGACGCTCGCCGGACGTCGAGTTCGTTTGCTGCGCCGGCATCGAGAAGTTCGCGGGTAAGATCGAAACTTTCGCTCTGGCTACGGACCGTTTCTTCGGCGAGGGCAAGCAATTCCTTGTCGGCCGCGAGCTGCAGCCAGGCTTCGCAGATGGAGGCCACCAGAGCGATGCGCGCCGCGCGTTGGCCTTCTTCGCTGGCGAAATAGGATTCACGTGCTGCAGCCTGGTTGTTGGCAATGCGGCCGAAGAAATCGAGTTCCCATGCTGTGACGCTCAGACCCGCGGACGCGTTGTCCGAGAAGGATTGGGGCGGGGACGCTGAGCTTTCGAATGTGCCGCCTTCCTCCACGGATGCGTCTGCCCCGAAGCGCGGAAACAGGCCGGACCGCGCCAATCCGAGTTTTGCGCGGGCGACGCGGACATTGGCGGCGACGACTTGCAGGTCGCGGTTCTCGATCAGGGCGACCGCAATCAGTTCGCGCAGCGGAGCCGCCACGACAATATCTTCCCAGTGAAGCGCCGCGCTTCCACTGCTGGCTGCCGGATCAACCGGCAACTGGGCAGGCATTGACGGCGCGCCGCGCTTATAGTCCGGCGCAAGGTTGACGCAACCCGCAAGCGCAAGGACGCTGACTGAGAGGACTGCCGTTCTCATCGTCTTCATTCTACGGGATCTCCGGCAGGAACAAGGGTCTTGGGTTTGCGGGTCGTCAGCTTACGGACGACCATGTAGAACAGGGGTGAAAACAAGAGGCTGAACAGCATGGCAGAGCCGACGCCGCCGAGGACGATCGTGCCGATCGCGATGCGGCCGCTGGCGCCGGCGCCGGAACTCAGTGCCAGCGGAAGCACGCCGAACCCGAAAGCGAGAGAGGTCATCAGGATGGGCCGGATGCGCTGCCGGACGGCCTCCATCGTCGCCGTGATCAGGTCCTTTCCCTGCTTCTCCAGCAGCTTTGCGAACTCGACGATCAGGATGGCGTTCTTGGAAGCCAGCCCCACCGTCGTCAGCAGGCCGACCTGGAAGAAGATGTCGTTGGACAGTCCGCGGAAATGTGCGGCGACGACCGCGCCGGCGATGCCAAGCGGTGCAATCAGGAGCACGGCCACCGGAATGGTCCAGCTTTCATAAAGGGCGGCGAGACACAGGAATACGAACAGGATCGAGATGGTGTAGAGCACCGGCGCGAGGTTGCCCGAGCTGCGCTCCTGCCGACTAAGCCCGCTCCATTCGTAAGACAAGCCCTGCGGCAGAGCCTCGATGATGTTCTCCATTTCCGCCATCGCGACACCGGAACTCTGGCCAGGCGCCGCGTTGCCCTGAATGTTGAGCGCCGGAATCCCGTTGAAGCGCTGCAGCTGCGGCGATCCGAATTCCCAGGACGTGTTGGTGATCTCTTCCAGAGGGGTCATGCCGCCCTGATCGTTGCGCACCTGCCAGTCGGAGATATCATCCGGCTGCATCCGGCTGCCAGCTTCCCCTTGCACGTAAACGCGCTTGATCCGCCCACGGTCGATGAAGTCGTTCACATAGGTGCCGCCGAATGCGACCGAGAGCAGGCTGGTCGCATCCGAGGTGGACACGCCAAGGGCCTGGGCTTTCTGATAGTCGAGTTTGATCCGGAATTGCGGGCCATCTTCCAGACCGTTCGGGCGCACGCCGGTGAGCGCAGGGTTCTGTGATGCCATGCCAAGCGCCGCGTTGCGCGCCGCGATGAACTCTTCCTGCGAGAGGCCGGACGTGTTCTGGATGTACATGTCGAAGCCGTTGGCGTTGCCAAGTTCGCGGATGGGCGGCGGCGCGATTGCGAAGATCCGGGCGTCCGGGTTCTGGCTGAAGGCGCCGAAGGCACGGTTGGTTATGGCGGAAACAGAGTTTTCCTGCCCGGGACGCTCGGACCAATCCTTGAGCGAGGCGAACACGATGCCGTTATTCTGCCCCTGCCCGGCGAAGCTGAAGCCGGCGAGCGAGAAGATGCCCTGTACATTGTCCGCTTCACTCGTCTGATAATAGGTGACGACGTCGTTCATCACAGCCGAGGTTCTCTCGAGGCTGGCATTCTCCGGCAGCTGGACGAGCGTGAAATAGTTGCCCTGATCCTCATCCGGCAGGAACGAGCCCGGAAGCCGCGTGAAGCCGAATGCAGTCACCAGAACGATCAGCCCTGCCACAACCATCATGATCCACTTGCGGCGCAGGATCCGCGCGACGGTGTTCTCATAGCCGACGACCATCCGGTCGAAGCCGTGATTGAAGATGCGGGCCGGGGCGCCGAGCATACCATGACTGGTGCTCGCGCCGTGAGAGGGTTTCAGAAGCGCGGCGCACAGGGTCGGCGACAGGACGATCGCAACCAGCACGGAGAGGGCCATCGCGGAGACGATGGTGACCGAGAACTGGCGGTAGATGACACCGGCCGAGCCCGGGAAGAAGGCCATCGGGATGAACACCGCCGACAGGACGACGGCGATGCCAACCAGCGCGCCGGTGATCTGCTGCATGGACTTGATGGTGGCATCGCGTGGCGAGAGGCCTTCCTCTTTGATCAAACGCTCCACATTCTCGACCACGACGATCGCATCGTCGACCAGAAGGCCGATCGCGAGCACCATCGCGAACATGGTCAGCGTGTTGATGGACATGCCGAACAGAAGCAAGACGCCGAATGTGCCCAGCAACACGATCGGCACAGCAATCATCGGAATGACTGCGGCGCGCAGGTTCTGCAGGAAAATGAAGATCACGATGAAAACGAGGACGATGGCCTCAATCAGCGTGTGCTCGACTGATTCAATCGATGTCTTGATGAACGGGGTTGCATCAATCGGAAAGGCGTATTCTAGGTCATCGGGAAACTGCTGCGACAGCCGCTCCACTTCAGCCTTTACGCGCTCTGCCGTATCCAGCGCATTGGCGCCCGTCGCGAGCGAGACGGCAAAGCCGGAGGCATTCATGCCGTTGAACTTGGAATTGAACGCGTAGTTTTCAGCGCCCATCTCGACGCGGCCCACGTCCGACAGGCGGACCGAGCCGCCTTCGGCCGTGGTGCTGATCAGCAGCTGCTCGAAATCCTCCGGCGTCGAAAGTAGGGACTGGAGCGTGATGGTCAGGTTGATTTCCTGACCTTCCACTGATGGCGTCCCGCCAAGCGCGCCGGCTGTGACCTGCGAATTCTGTGCACGGATTGCCTGGACCACATCATTCGGCGTGAGCCGGAACTGGACCAGCTTTTTCGGATCAAGCCAGACCCGCATCGCATATTGCGACCCGAACGCTCTAACACTGCCGACGCCTTCGGTACGGCTGACAACATCATAGATGTTGGATCTGATATAGTCGCCGATGTCGGTCTGATCCAACGTCCCGTTCGGAGAATAGAGCGCCGTGATGAGCAGATATCCGGTGCCAGCCTTGCTGACCGTAACGCCCTGGCGCTGGACGTCAGTTGGAAGGAACGGCGTCGCGAGCGAGAGTTTGTTCTGAACCTGAACCTGGGCAACGTCCGGGTTCGTCCCCGGCCGGAAGGTCAGGGTGATGCTGCTGGACCCGTCCGAGCTGGACGTCGAGGAGACATAATCCAGCCCGTCGAGGCCGGTGAGCTGCTGCTCGATGACCTGCGTGACGGAATCTTCCACTGCCTTGGCAGAGGCACCGGGATAGCTGGCGTTGATGCTGATCGTTGGCGGCGCAACGTCCGGGTACTGAGAAACGGGCAAACTGCGAAGCGCGAGGGCGCCGACGAGCATGATGATGATCGCAATCACCCAGGCAAAGACGGGGCGATCAATGAAGAATCTGGCCATCAGGGGTTACCGGTTCCTATTGGATTCCGCCGCGGGCGCCCGCATTGGCAGGTGTCCCTTCGGCGCTTTCACTGGCCGGAACCGTAGTGACGGTCATGCCGGTTTCGATGGATTGGAGATTGGATGTGATGAGCTTGTCGCCGGCGGCGAGCCCGCTCGACACGATCCAGGCATTGCCGGACTGGCCGTCCACGGTCACAACGCGGCGTTCCACTGTGTTGTCATCTGCGACAACCAGCACGCTCGGCTCGCCCTTTGCCGTGCGCGATACCAGCGATTGCGGCACCGTCACGACGTTCTCAAAGGCGCCCGCCGAGAAACTTGCGCGCAGGAACATGCCCGGCAACAGCAAGCCGTCCGGGTTCGGAACAACAACGCGCACGGCCACTGTGCCGGCGGCTTCGTCGACACTCACTTCGCTGAATTCCAACCGGCCGGGATGCGCGTAGGCGGTGCCGTCTTCGAACAGGACGGTCACCGGAATGGTGCCGTCCACGGTGGCGATCTTGCCCGAGGCGATCTGCTGGCGGATGCTCAGCAGGCGGACAGCCGATGCGGTCAGGTCAATGTTGATCGGGTCGAGTTGCACGACGGTCGCCATAGCATTTGCCTGGTTCTGGGTCACCAGCGCGCCGGCGGTTACATCCGACCGTCCGATCTGGCCCGAGATCGGCGCGGTGATGCGTGTGCGGCCAAGATCGATCTGGGCGCGGTTGAGCTGGGCGCGCTGCAGCGCGATGTCGGCTTCGGCCTGCTTGGCTTCGGCGTTGGCCTGTTCGTACTCCTGCTGGCTGACCGCATTGATCGCCGCGAGGCGCTCATAGCGCGCTGCCGTGGTGCGGGCTGAACCGGCCGCGGCCTCGGCCCGCATCAGCGAGGCTTTGGCGCTTTCCACGGCCGAGGCGTATTCCAAGGCATCCAGCCGGTAGAGCGCCCGCCCTTTCTTCACGGCCTCGCCCTCCGTGAAGAGGCGCTCGGCGACGATGCCGGTCACCTGCGGCCGGATTTCGGCCTCGGCGAAGGCCCGCGCCCGGCCCGACAGATCGATCGCATTCGGGACCGTCGTGAGCTGGACTGTCAGGGTCTGGACGGACGGCGGCCCTTGCGGGGCCCCAGATTGCGCCGCAGTGGCGGGCGAGCAGGCCGCCAGAACAAGGGCGGATGCACTTGCCAGAGCCCATTGAAGACTGTTCAGCCGGTTCATATTACGGTCCTGTAAGGTTTGCCGGAGGAACCGGCTTGCAAATATAGAATGAACGCTCTATCTATTGCTGCAACGCACAATGTCAATAGGGAAGGTCAAGAATGAATAGTACGGACGAAGAAGCCACGATGAAGCCGGGCAAGAAGCGCGCAGAGCGTTGGGAACAGATCCTGATTGCCGCAGAACAATGCTTCGCGGCCAGCGGCTTCCACGGCGCGGGCATTTCAAAAATCGCGCAGTCCTGCGAGATGAGCGTAGGACATCTCTACCATTACGTGGAGAACAAGGAGGCCCTGATCGAGGCAGTCATCCGCCGGGAGCTGGATCGCCAGATGGCCAGGCTGATCGAACTGGAGACGGCGACGCCAGGCGAGCTTGCGGATGCGCTGCTCCAGAAAGTTTCGGAGCACATCCTGTATGAGACCGAGATATTCAGGACGGTTCTCAGCTTTGAAACCCTCGCAGAGGCGCAGCGCAATCCAAAGGTCGCGCAGATTCTACATGAACATGATCTCAACATGCGGGTGCGATTTTGCTCCATGCTGACCCGGTTCGGTGTAGACAGTCCTGAAGTGAAGACCGAATTGCTGTTTACGATCTTCGGGGGCCTGCATACCAGAGCCGTGCGTCATCCCGAACAGGAACGCGGCGCAATGATGGACACAATCGTTCCCATCCTGCGCAAGATTATCAAGCCGCCACAGATCCCGGCCTGACCGCCGGCTGAGCCGGTCGATACCCTCCTGCAGACGGCCAAGCTCAACGATGTCGATCCGCAGGCCTGGCTCGCCGACGTTCTCGCCCGAGCATCGCATCCCACCCCGCAGCGCGCCTCAGCGATCTCCTGCCGTGGAACTGGACACGAGTCGAGGAGGTTGGTGCATGCATCTGAACAAGATCTCGTCCATCTGGACACTTGCCCATGTCGCCGCCGAACTGGGCGAAGATGAAGACTGGTTGTTCGACAGCATCGACGAAATGGAACCCGAAGACGGTGCCATCCGGGTCTACGGCCAGCCACTCGGCGAAGACGGAACGGTTGCGTTCTCCGCGTTCGGTGCCGAGAACCTCAGAAAACTCATCGACATCCACAAAGCCAATCGTAGCTGACCGCGTCGTTGGCCGGACGCTTACATCCGTGCTCTGGCGCCGCCCGAACCTTCAAGGATCTCAACGACGCAATCGGCAATATGTACAAGCTATCCACACCAACTGAGTGCTGGAACTTCTTCAAAGCGGCGGGCTATGCATCCAAATGAAAGCGCGATGCTTCAAATCCAATAATCAAAACCTGGAAGATCTAAGCAAGTTAGAGGCAGTTGATGACGTTAGCACTTCAGACGTAACGTCGCTAACCCACCGACCGGCAAGCGTCAAACAGCCGAGCCGCCGATCTCCTCAGGACGCAAATTCAATGATCAGGTCAGCGCAGGTCCATCTCGTGCCGAGGGCGCACGACGCTGGCCCAATAACATCTGGGGCAATAGCTTGCGGAGCGCTGCAACATACAGCAACTACTCCGCAAGCAACGGCTCTAGGTTCGCGTTCCCACACTCCAAAAATATTGGCCCTTATACTTGGCCTCCTCAAGTCAACTTAAGCTCACAATGCCAGAAAATGCGCTAAAACCGAACACGCGCGGTTGCGCCAAAGGTCAGGGGTTGCGATAGGAAAGCACCAACAGCTGTTCCAGGCGCTGTTTGAGTGGCAGCATTGCCCTGGAGGGGCGTATCGAAAGCCAACTCGTAATAGTCCTCGTCAAACAGGTTCTGCGCCCAAACCTCCAACTCAAACGGTGAATTGTCACTATAGAATGCCATCCTCGCATTGACCACAACCAAATCGTCAACTTCCTTGAGCGGATCGAGGTTCGACCCTGTATTATACCGTGAAGTGAAACGGCTCGACACGTTGAATCGAGCGTCCCAGTTGCTGATAAACGGGGTCTCATAAGTTGCGGCCAACGTTCCGGACCAGCGGGGCGCGAACGAAATCGTGCTTCCCGGCAGACGCGGCGGGGCAAAAAAGTCTACCGCTTCGAAATCGTCATACTGAGTTTCCGCATAGACGAGGCCACCCTGAAGCGTCAGTCCTTCAAGCTGTTCAGGCAGATATCGGATATCGAACTCAGCGCCCTTGGAAATCACACCGGGCACGGATGTCACGATGAAGCTCGTACCGGTGAACGTGTTGAGCTGAAAGTCGCTATATTCCTGATAGAATATCGCACCATTGAAGAACAAGCTATTTGCCGCATTGTTGGTCTTGAAGCCGACCTCATACGCATCCACCGTTTCGGGATCGAAACCGGTATCCAGGTTCGGTTGAAACGGTGTGGGATCTGAGGGGCCAAACTGGCTGCGGTCAAGGTTGAAACCACCGGCCTTGTAACCGCGCGAATAGGACGCGTAAGACATCAGATTTTCATTGACCCGATATGCCCCCTTCACTGTACCTGACAAATCGTCATCAGAGCGATCCTGCGTGGATCTCACACCGACGAAGTTGTCGTTCGTCCAAGGCAAACAAAGCGTTGGGGTCAACCCCCCTGCAGCCCCAAATACAGTCAAGGCTGTGGTACAGCTACCTGCATTGCCATCAAAATTGGATTCCAGCGTCTTCTCATCGATCGTATAACGAAGGCCGACGGTCAGGTCGAACTGATCGGTCAAGCTGAACGTGTTGTTCGTAAAAATGGCGTATGAGTCCGCAGATTGTTCATAAACGTCCGCAGTTGCATTGGCCTCAGCCGTGTAAATGTTACCGGGCAGCGCAGCGAGATTGAACGCACCACCGCTCGCACCGAGCAGCAATTGCTGAAAGTAGAAAAAGTAATCATTGCCGTAAGTGAGGAAATCTGTGCGGTCTAGAGTCTCATTGGCATAGAAGACACCCACCTGCCAGTCAATGTTGTCGGTGGCACCTGCGAGCCGCAACTCCTGGCTGAAAGTCGCAAAAGCATCCACGGAAGTTTCATCATCACGATACCAAATATCGGCCGCGCTGAAATCAGAATCTTGACCCGAGCCATTTTCCCAGTCGCGATACGATGTGATGGATGTCAGTTCACCGAATCCGGTCTGCCACTTGATATTGGCTGAGACGCCCCAGTCTTCGGTCGTCTGCGTGGCGTCGCGGCTCGCAAAGGCGACGCGATCGAACGGATCGATCGGGAAAGCAGAAGCACCATCGCCGCCGGCCAACAGCGTAACCAGCGGGCCTCTGGCCGGGTCCACCGCTATATAGTCACCCATGCAACAATCTTCTTCCCGGTCAGTATAGTCAGCCGAGAGAAGGATTTCGAGGTCGCCCGAAGGCTCAAAAAGAAGCTGGCCTCGGAAGGAGTAGAAGTCATACTGACTTGTTTCGTCTTCGGTACGCGGACCATTGCCCGTCTTTACGTCGAGAAGACCGCCGCGCTCCTCATAGACCCCAAAAAGGCGACCGCTCACTGTTTCAGAAAGCGGTCCGGTAACTTCTGCAGAGGTGCGAAGGAAGCCTTCGTTGCCGATCCCGACCTCGAAGATAGACTCAAGCTCGTCAGACGGTTTCTTGGTAATGATATTTATAACGCCCGCAGAAGTCGACTTGCCAAACAAGGTGCCTTGCGGCCCTTTTAGCACTTCGATTCGCTCGATTTCGCCGAGATCGCCAAAGGAAACGCCATTCCTGGCGCGCGGAACCCCATCGATAACGACGCCGACGGAACTTTCGAGACCTGGATTGTCTCCCACCGTGCCAATGCCGCGAATACGGGCCGTCGTATTTGCTTGCTTTGACGAGGAAGTCACAAGCAGGCCGGGCGTAACGACCGTCAGATCTTTAATATCCTTAACGCCTGCATCACTGAGAAGTTCACCGGACAAAGCCGTCACAACGATCGGCACATCTTGCAGACTTTGCTCGCGCTTTTGCGCCGTAACTGTAATTGCGCCCAGACGACGTGTGGTCTCGGCGTTTTCGGTTGTCGATGTAGTACCCTGCTCGTCCACTTCAACTTGTGCATGAGCACCTGCGGCGAGCAGCAATGCCGCCAAAGATACCGAAGCAGTTGTCTTAGACAGCGTGTTAAAATAACGCACCTGGTTTCCTCCTTATGTTTATAGCGTACTGTATGCTACATTACTTTTCTGCGATGTGAATATTCATTTTGTCCACCGCCAGAAATCGTCGCAATGTGATGCAAATTTGCAATAGATGTAAGCGCTAGCAGGCTGCTGAAATAGGTCTCGTTTTGCTTTGCGAAGCATGATCCTCTTATTTGTGCGTAGAGGGAGGCAGAGATGCGTGGTGAAGATCGGACCACGGATCAGTTGTTTTCGTATGTGAACGTAGAAGACCGGACCGGATCGCATCGGATCGTCCTCTGCGGCAGATACGGCAGCTGGTAAATGACGCGCTGAAGGCTCTTGACGCAGATTTTACGGCACTTTGCGCGCAGGATACCAGTCGCCCGTCGATCGCGCCGGAGCGTCTGTTGCGGGCGATGCTGTTGCAGGCGATCTATTCGATCCGATCTGAGCGCCAGCTGATGAGCACTTCAGTGTGGATGGCACCCTGATTGAGGCCTGGGCCAGTACCAAGAGCTTCCGCCCGAAGGATACCGATAGCGGCGGTGGTCCGGATGATGGAGGTGGCGGTCGCAATGCACCGCACGACTTCCACGGCGAGAAGCGGTCGAACCAGACGCATGCCTCATCGACCGATCCCGATGCCCGGCTCTATCGCAAGGGCCGGGGCAAGCCGGCTCGGCTATGCTACATGGGGCATGTCCTCATGGAGAACCGGCAAACGAGAATTTTCCAAAATCGAACGGTGCAGTATTACGGAAGCAGGTGACCTGAGGATCGCTCCCAGCAGTCTGCATATGGCGTTCTCATTAGGGTCGAGACTCAATCACAGCCAAAAATCTATGGTTGCCGCGAGGCTTGTGGCTGACAGGAAATTCCTTGTGAGCTTGTCATATCGGGTTGCGATGCGACGGAAGGGTAGATCAGGGGCCGGAGTTCGCCTGATGGGCTTCATGGCCGACCAATTCGGCGATGGCTGGTCCTTCTGGACGCTAAACGTCCTCGAGGACTTTTGCCGTTCACCACGCTCATTCCGCGCCTAGGATTAGCTTCTCAAGACATCGACGAAAATCCCTGAGATCTTTTTCGTCGAATTCCGCAAACAACTCAGCGGCCGCACGTTTTCCGGCCCGAGCAATTTTAGACTGCCGGGAGACTGCCAATCTAGAAGGCACAACCCTCCAAACACGGCGATCATCGCTGTCCGCAACCCGGGAAACATATCCACTTCGCTCCAACTGGTCTATCAAAGATCCGACAGAAGCTCGCCCCAGCTCCAATATCTCGGCTAACTCAGTTTGCGTAGGGTTAGAAAGCCGAAAAACATACAGCATCGCTCTCCATTGTGCCCGCGTGAGTTCTAAGGGTGCCATATCCATATCAAATCGACGCCGAAGCACGCGCGTAACGCGGCTTATCAGAAAAGCCAGCTCAACTCGCTCATCACTCCAGAATTCATTGTCAGCGAATCTCAGATTTTTCTCTTGGGGCATTCCAACCAAACTTAGCCATGGTGTCAAATTACACTCTGGCTTTGTGAACCTCGAAATTCAACCGTTATTGACCTGCCACTGAGATTTTCCTCCAGATTGAGTTAGAGTCCGGCCCTCAGGAAGGATTACCGATTACCGGGTCATCCGCGAACTCGACCACATCATCTCCAGGCGCGGCGCACCCGAGATGATTGTTTCTGACAATGGAACGGAGTTCACCTCGAACGCTGTGCTCGAGTGGGTTCAGGACAGGACTTTCGACTGGCACTACATCGCTCCCGGCAAGCCAACGCAGAACGCATTCTGCGAGGCCTTCAATGGGCGGTTCAGGGATGAATGCCTGAACGAAAACCTGTTCCGGGATCTCGCCCATGCCCGGCATCTGATCGGCGCATGGGTCACCGACTACAACACCCGGCGGCCTCACTCGGCCCTCGGCTATCAGAGGCCCGCCGCGTTCGCCGCGACGTGCCAACCGCACCGGGTCCCAAAGCCCGTTGCCTCAACCGCTCGCTTGAGCAACATCAACGCGCCGGTTCTGGATCAGACTGGATGAACGTCGGGGGTCACGGCAGCCGCCTTCCGGCAGACCTCCTCAACCTTCGTGCCTTCTTCCGCATGGCGCAGAATGAATGCGATCTGCGCGTCCGTGAACTTCGACTTCCTCATCTGTCATCCTCGTCCCGCAGCCCCCATGATATGCGAGAATTTTCCAAAATCGAACGGTGCAGTATTACGGAAGCAGGTCACGTGCTGCAAAAAAAGTGCTGACTAGAATAATCTAGCCAGCAAGTGTACCCAAACTGCGGAATTCAGGAGGTCACCTTCCTGACGATGCGAACTTTCTCCGCCTCATTAAGAAGACTAAATTGTCATTCCACCGCTCAGATAATCCGCGGGGCCTTGCGCCACCTATTTTCACCATTTCCGATACACGAACTATCCGCACGAGTCCATACTGTATGTAAGCAAACGGACTTTTGCGCACCCCTCATCAGCCTCTCGACAACCAATTTGCTTGCATATGGTATGCCTTTACACAATATGTCCTGATATCCATTTGGTCCCACATTTGAATGGAGATTCTGTCGCAGCGGAGACGGACAAACCGCGGAAGCAAATTCAACAAAGAACAGATCATCGCGATCTAGGCTGAACAGGAACGAGGCATGGCAACCGCAGAAGTGTGCGGGCGTCCTAGTGTCAGCTCGCTTAACTTCTATATCTATGGACGGCTCTCCCGGTGCAAGCGATTTGAGTTCTGATCGAACCGGTATTGTATGCAACCTAAACTGGCAGCGCCCCGCAACGAGACGGCATCACCTGGTGCCCAGTTACACATGCCGTTGCGCTTCTCCACCATCCGGACATGCTTGCGCCGAGCGGCATGGTAAGGGCGGGACGAGCTTGAAGACGACCGAATTGCGCAACGTGGCATCCGTTGTGTCAAGCCGGCGCTCAATCAGCACTTGCTCGGCGAGATCCCGGGTTGTGGGCCCACCGTCGACCTCAAGATGGCGCACACAGATGTCGGCAATTTCGCTCTTCTTGAAGGACCCATGGCTCACTATGGTACGCATCCGGCTACGGACGCGGTCAGCTCCGATCGGCTTTGTGGATGTCGATGGGGTTTTGGAGGTTCTCGATACCGTAGTCGGTGAACGCGACGGTTCCATCTTCGCCGAGCGGCGGACCGTAGACCCAGATGACACCGTCTTCGGGTTCCATTTCGCGGATGATGTCGAAGAGCCAGTCTTCATCCTCCCCCAGTTCGGCGGCGACATGTGCAATCGTCCAGATTGCGGAGACTTTGTTCAGCTGCATGCATCAACCTTTTGAGCATCCTGCCTCCGTTTCCAGTTCCACGGCAGGAGGCCAGCGAGGCGTGAGCTGGGTGTATCGGCGATGCGAGAGAGTACATCCGCAAGCCAGGCCTGCGGATCGACATCGTTGAGTTTGGCTGTCTGCAGGAGGGTATAGATCGCCGCGGCGCGCTCACGCCCGCGGTCCGAGCCGGCGAACGTCCAGTTGCGCCGCCCGAGGGTGAGTGGCCGAATCATGCGTTCGGCGGCATTGTTGGTCAGGCAGATGCGGCCATCATCAAGGAAGGCCGTGAACGAAGGCCAGCGCTTCAGCATATAGTCGAAGGCCTTGGCGAGATCGTCCTTGCCGGAGATGCAGGTGCGCTGCGTGGTCATCCAGTCGTGCAGTTCGCCGATGAGCGGTCTGATGCTTTCCTGCCGGACGCGCAACCTGACGTCTGTGCCCTGACCATTGATGGCGCGCTCGATGTCAAAGATCGCATCGCTGCGTTTGACCGCTTCGAGCACGATCGGCGAGATCACGGTGCAGGCATCGCGGGCCTTGCGCGCGACATCGGCAAGCTTGAAGAACTCGCGCCTTGCATGCGCCCAGCAGGAGGCTTCTCGGATCAGTCCCGGAAGCCGCGCTTCGGCATAGAGCGCGTTCAACCCACCATAGGCATCGGCCTGCAGGATGCCGCTCCAGTCCTTCAGATGCGTCTGGGGATGTTCGCCGCGCCGGTCGGAGGAGTAAAAATAAGCAACGGCCGGAGGATCACGTCCGCCGAATGGCAGGTCGTCGCGCACATAGGCCCACAAGCGCCCGGTGCGCGTCTTGCCTTTGGCGAGCACCGGCACGGTCGTGTCATCAGCGTGCAGGCGTGCGGCCGCAAAGACGTGCGCGCGGATGAGCTCTGTCAGCGGCTCAAGCGCCGCGGCGCACGCCCCGACCCAGTCGGCCATTGTGGAGACCTCAAGAGGGATGCCCTCATGATGGAACGCGCCGGCCTGTCGCGTCAGCGGCAAGTGCATCGCATACTTCGACCACAGGATCATGGCGAGCAGGGATGGCCCGGCGCGCCCGCGGGCGATCACATGGAACGGCGCGGGCGGCTGGGTAATGGCTTCACAGGCCCGGCAACTGAAGCGCTCGCGCACGGTCTGCTTCACGAAGAATCTGCGGGGAATGACCTCCAGTGTCTCGGTGATATCTTCTCCGAGCTTCGAGAGCTTATCCGAGCCGCAGCAGGGACAGGCCTGCGGCGCCGGGATGACAACCCGCTCGCGCGGCAGATGCTCGGGCAACGGCCCGCGCTTCGGTTGGCGGCGTGTGTGGGCCGGAACCAGCGCCGTCTTGCCGGCATCGGCCTTTGCGTCGTCTTCGGCGATGTCGCCTTCAATGTCTTCCAGCGACAGCTCAAGCTGCTCGATCAGGCGCGCCGACCGCTCCGAAGTTTGGCCGAACTGCGCGCGCTGCAGCTTCAGGATCTGAAGGCGCAGATGGGCGATGAGTTCATCGGCTGACTGACGGGCAGACTGTGCTTCAATAAGCTGAGCCTTCAGCGCAATCGTCTCCGCCGATCGCTCGCGCACCATCGCCTTCAGCGCTTCGATGTCATCAGGAAGATCAGCCAGGTCCGACATGCACAGGAATCTACCCTGCTTCGCTCCGCCGGAGAATCGGAAAAATCGCCTTATCCCGCAGACTGCGGCCGCCATGTCGGCTGCGGCATCCGCCAGTCGATCCCTTCAAGAAGATACCCGAGCTGCGCCGCCGACAGCGAGACCGGCTCCCCTGCGGTCGAGGGCCAGATGAACCGGCCTCGTTCGAGCCTCTTCGTGAACAGGCAGGCGCCCTGGCCGTCATGCCAGATCACCTTGATCAGTCCGCCCTGTCGCCCCCGGAACACAAACAGGTGCCCCCCATGCGGATCGAGCTTCATCTGCTCCTGCACCAGGAGACTCAGGCTGCTCCATCCCTTCCTCATGTCGGTCGCGCCGCTCGCAAGCCAGACGCGCACGCCCGCCGGCACCGGGATCATCGCGCGACAAGCGCCGCTACGAGCGCGCTCGCAAGCGCCGGATCTACACCGCCGGTGATGCGCATCTGCGGCGCGTCCGTGAAGGAGATCTCGATCGT
>LADW01000052.1 GCA_000961695.1 Hyphomonadaceae bacterium BRH_c29 | reverse complement strand
ACCCAGTATTTCGCCGATGACTCAACAATCGGTGAAAGCGGCCGCACTGTGAAGTGCGCAGCTTGCGGGCATTCATGGTTCGTGGCCCCGCCGGGGCTCGAGCCGGAAAAGGCGCGCGCGAACCCTGCCGCCGCCCATGAAATCTACCGCGAGCGCGTGCGCGAACAGCGCCGCCGCAAGAGCCGCACCGCCGCGCTCCTGTCCTGGCTGGTGACAGCCGTGCTGTTTTTCGGCCTCGGCGTGGCCGCGATCATGTTCCGCAATGACGTGGTGAAAGTCTTCCCGCGCGCCGCCGGGGCCTACAAGATGGCCGGCTTCACCGTGAACCGGTTCGGCATCGAGTTTGAAAATATCGAACGCAGCCGGACCTTCAATGACACGATCCCGGTCGTGACCGTGTCCGGCAAAGCAATCAATGTGGCGCGCACAACGGTGGAAACGCCGCTGGTGAAGGTCGACCTGAAAGACGATCGCGGGCGCACGGTCGCCACGCGCTACGGCTCGATCACCCCGGCCCGCCTGCCGGCAGGCTCTCAAGGCAATTTCCAGGTCGTGCTGGAACAGGCGCCGATGGAGAGTTTCCAGATCGAGCTGTCGCTGGTCGACAAGGTCGGCGCCCCGCAAGCAGCCCCCACCGCCCCACCGAAGGCACCTGCTGCAACGGAAACAGACGAACCGGCAGCCCTGCCGGAAGACGAGGCCGAATGAGCACCGAACAGAAAATCGAAGTCCTCGTCAGCGAAGAGCAGCTGATGGCCCGGGTTGACGAACTGGCTGACCGGCTGGCCCCGCGCCTGACCGGTGAGTGGACGGTCGTCTCCATCCTGATCGGCGCAACGCCGTTCACCTCAGACCTGATGAAGGCGCTGGCCCGGCGCGGCATTCATCCGATGCTGGATGTGATCTGGCTGGAAAGCTACCGCGATGCGCGCGAAAGCTCCGGCCGCGTCGTGGTCCGGGCAGACCTGTCGCGTCAGGTGAAGGATCGCGGCGTTCTGTTGCTTGACGATGTGTTCGATACGGGGCGCACGCTCGACTTTGCCAAACGTCACCTGATCTCCAAGGGCGCGAAGGAAGTCATCACCTGCGCCCTGACGCAGAAGCCCTGGGCCCCGCGCGGCGAAAACGGCGTCGATTTCTGCGCCTTCGATTCGCCCGGCCGCTATCTGGTCGGCTACGGCATGGACGATGCCGGCAAGTATCGCGGCCTGCCCTATATCGGCGCGCTGGACTAGGCTCAATTCACCGGCAGATGGGTTTGCAGGAAGCCGAGCATCTCGTCATAGAACACGCGCTCATCCTCGTCTGACATGTACGTGTGCCCGGACTCCGGCAACTCGACGAGCTTGACTGGCTTGCCTGCCGTCTCCATTGCCTTGACCATCCGTTTCGACTGGTCGTACGGGACGATCCCGTCTTCCTTGCCGTGCAGAAGCAGAACAGGCCGGGTGATGCGGTCTGCGAGTTCAACCGGCGAATAAGCTTTGATCTCCACCTCGTCTGCACGCGGATCACCAATGTGCTTGACCCAGTATTCATAAGCTTCCGAATCCGCGCCCTCTTCCTTGCGCTTCCAGGTCAGGAACGCCTTCAGGTCTGCTATGCCCGCACCATCGATGACGCATTGATAGAGATCCGGCGTCAGCGTTGCGGCGGCCAGCGCGGCGTAACCGCCATAGGAAAAGCCGTAGATGCACGCCTCGTCGGGATCGGCGAGGCCCGCCCCCAGAAGATAGGCATAGCCGTCCTCAATATCGGTCTGCATCGCCCTGCCCCATTGGCGCCGCCCGGCATCGGCAAACTTAATTCCGTAACCTGAAGACCCGCGATAATTCGGCTGGAAGACCTGATAGCCTTGAGAAACAAGGATCTGCACTTCCCGATCATAGTCGAAATAGTCGCGCGTTTCCGGTCCGCCATGCGGCATCACGATCAGGGGCGGATTGTCGCCCTCCTTTGCCAGAACCGGACGGGTAAGGTAGCCATGCAGTGCCATTCCGTCGCGAGCGGTATACTGAATGGTATCGGTGTGCCCGAATGCCTTGCCGGAAAGCTTCATCTGGTATTCGCCCACTTCCATGGCGGTCGCTTCTTCCAGATCATAATAATGATAGGAGGTCGGGATTTCCGGCCCGCTCGCCTCAATCAGCCAGCGCTTTCCGTCTGCGCTCGAATCGATCGGGATCACATTCGCCCTGTTGCCGAAATAGGCGTTCAGCCCGTTCAGGTGCGCCTGAATCTCGTCATCAGACATCTCGATGATCAGCCGGTCCTCGACATAGTAGACGCCCAGCAATTCGCGCGTGTCCCGATTGAAGAAGGCATGTTCGATATCGACATTTTCGTTCTTGCGGATCGTCTCGACGAATTCGTCCTTCTCGAAATCATAGAGATAGATGCCGGCAAAATCCTCACCCTCAAGACGGGCGGAGACATAGTAAGTGGTCGACGTCGGACCGGCATAGAGAATCTGGAAATCCGGCGCCGCGTCGGAATCATCCTTGTCATTGAGCCGGATCGTGCGGGTCTTGCGCCATTTGATATTGCCGTTTTCCCGGTCTTCCCTGGCAAAGATCGTGATCACCGTCCCCCGGTCGTTCACATTGAGCCGGAAGGCAGGCTCGCCATTGCGGTCAGTGAACCAGGAATAGGTATTGTCGGTGCCAATCGCGATCCGCTCATAACTGCCGTCTCTGACGTCGACGCGGAACAGGTCGAGATCGCCATTCATCCGGGCAGGCATCAGGATGTGTTCGGGATCGTCGGGCAGGAAATCCGTCACCCGGCCGAGTGAATAGTTCTGGTTCAGCGCCCGGCTGTCTCCGAACATCGGCACGGTCTTGCCGGTGGCCCGCTCAATCGAGACCAGGCGCGTAAATTTCCTCGGAATCTTCCGGCTCTTTTCGGTCCAGTCTTCGACCTCTTTCCGGGTCATCTGCTTGCCGTTGCGATAGTCTACATAGCCGGACAGCGACACCAGCATCAGGTCATCGGTGACCCAGTCGATCCAGTTGACATAAACATCGCCAACGCCCTTGAACGTCTTCGTGAAGTCCTCGGAATTGAGATCGATGCTGAGGATATAGTCCTTGCCCTCGATGCGGCGGACACCGGCCAGGAAGCGCCCCGTCGGAGACATTTCCGGGCTCCAGTAATCCGGGTCACTGAGGAAATCGTCGAGCGTCGGGATCGCACGCGCGGCCAGGGGCCCTGCCCCGTCCTCTGCCTGTGCGATGCCACAGAATGCCAGAAAAATCGCCGCCAGGCCGATCCGGAAAGATACCAGCATGAAAACTCCCCCTCACGCAGCATTTGAAATGCTCTGGCGCGAAGGTCAATCTTCGATAGCAATGAATTGCCCGCTGGCGAGGGCTACGGCATTATCGCCTGCTGGAACACCGGGTCGGCGATCAACCGGCCGCCGTAGAGTTTCATGCCGGCGAGCGACCAGTGTTGCGCGTCGGTGTAGCCAAGCACCGACCCGATGACCATGTCACAGACCTTGTCCGGGCAAACCAGATCCCATTTGGAAATGAACGCGGCCCCGGCTTCGCCTGCGATACCGGACAGAGTCGAGTCGAAATCATCGAAGGCCTTGTAGCGCCGGTTCCAGGCAAACTGGTTCACCTGCTGGAGCGTATCGGCATCGCGGAAGATCACATCGGGCGACCCCACAAATTGCGGCACGCGGCCCAGCACGAGGATCTTCGCGGGGACAGCTGCCTTGATGTCTTCCAATGTCTTGCCGAGATAGGGCACCGCATCGGCGCGCCAGGCTTCGGAAAAGACGACAAGATCCGGTGAGGCCTGTTCAATCTTGTTCAGAAGGTCCGCATGCTGGGGATAGCAATAGCCCTCCTCCCGCGTCTGGTCCTGCGAATGCGATTTGTAGAGCGCCTCCATCGACACGGCGATGCTGTCGAGCGTCAGCGGGTCGCAAATGCTGTGGATCAGGACGACGTTCACATTGTCGTCCCCAAGCGCGAGCCGGAGCGCGAGCGAGACGTCGACCGCGTGCGAATCGCCGAGCACGGCAATTACTTTCCGGTCGGTCGCGAGCTGACCGGTGACCTTGTCCTGGATTTCCTGTTCGGCCTGCTCACGCACGGCCCGCCGGTCCTCGATCCCGTCCAGAACCTGAGTGACTGTGTACGCCTCCCCTGCCGCGGCCGGATGCGCCACCATCTGCTGCCGGATCACCGGGGCAACCAGATTGAACCCCAATGCGTAGAGCAGCATCAGAGGCGCCATGGCGATCAGAGCAAACCGGAAGCGCGGCAGCTTCACTTTTGAAGTCGGCTGCTCAACCAGCCGGTAAAAGATCTCCGCAAGGAGAAGCGTTGCGCCTAACAATAAGAGTATCTCAGACAGACCAAGCGGACCGGGACGTGAGAGCTTGTAGAAAACAAGCAACGGCCAGTGCACGAGATAGGCCGAATAGGAGGTCAAGCCTATCCGTAGAAATGGCCGGAATACCAGCCTGTCCCGGTTCAGCAGCGGGTGCGACACAGCGATGATCAATGCCGTTCCGACAATCACCGCCCCGCTGCCCCAGCCCGGAAATGCGGATTGCGGGGTCGTTGCGACAAGGCCCCAGGCAATAGCCAGGATAGCTGCGATTACAAGCCCTGTGCCAACCCCGCGCGGAAGGCGCGAGAGGGACAGGCCGCTCACCAGCGCGCCGACGGCAAACTCATGAACCCGGAAGGGGAAATGATAGAAGACCGTGACTGGCGAAAAATCGAGAAACAGGCCGCCCAGAAGCGACACGATCCCGGCAGCCGCGATCACGAAATTCAGATGCCGTCTGTGGAACAACAACACGGCCAATGGCCAGAAAATGTAGAACTGCTCCTCGACCGACAGGGACCATGTATGGAGAAGCGGCTTGTAGACATTGTCCGTATCGAAATAGTCCGCAACCGACCAGAAATAGGCATTTGAGACATAGGCAGATGACGCGATCGCGGAATGGGCAAAGTTCTGCAGCAGCGCCGCCGGCAGGAGCAGCAATGCGCCAATACCGGTCAGGACGAGCGTCGCAGCCAGCGCCGGGAACAGCCGCCGGATCCGCCGCGCATAGAAGTTCACGAAGGAGAATTTGCCTTCGCCAAGCTGCTGGCGAATGTGCAGCGTGATCAGGTAACCCGAAATCACGAAGAACATGTCGACGCCAAGAAAGCCGCCGCTCAGGCCCGTCACATCGAAGTGAAACAGGATCACCGCAAGGACAGCGACCGCCCGAAGCAGGTCGATGTCGACACGCCGTCCGGCTGGATGTTCACCCGACCGGCCTTGAGCTGAAGCGCTTTTCTGGCCGGTCGGCACGCGCGCTGGCTCGTGGTGAGACATGGTTTTGATCCGGCCCGCGTCCCTAAAGGATGGCTGGGATCACGCGGTCTGGTGGGCGGTGGCCGTCGGCGAAGGTCTTGATGTTGATGATGACCTTCTCGCCCATTTCGGTGCGGCCTTCGATCGTGGCCGAGCCCATATGCGGCAGGAGGAGCACGTTGGGCAGGTTCTTCAGCTCTTCATTCACCGCAGGCTCGCGCTCGAACACGTCGAGGCCGGCGCCGGCCAGCTTGCCGGCCTTGATGGCCCGGGCGAGCGCGGCTTCGTCGATCACTTCGCCGCGGGCCGTGTTCACGATGAAGGCTTCCGGCTTCATCAGGTCGAGGCGGCGGGAATTCATCAGGTGGAACGTGGCCGGGGTGTGCGGGCAATTGATGGAGACGATGTCCATACGGGCCAGCATCTGGTCGAGGCTGTCCCAATAGGTGGCTTCCAGCTGTTCCTCGATGCGTTGGGCGACCGGTTTGCGATTGTGATAGTGGATCTGCAGGCCGAACGCCTTGGCGCGGCGGGCAACCGCCTGGCCGATACGGCCCATGCCGATAATGCCGAGGCGCTTGCCGGCGAGGCGCCGGCCCAGCATCCAGGTCGGTGTCCAGCCATCGAAGCCGCCGGCATCCATGATCTGCGCGCCCTCATGCAGGCGGCGCGGCACGGCCAGGATCAGCGCCATGGCCACGTCGGCGGTATCATCGGTCAGCACGCCGGGCGTGTTGGTGACCGTAATGCCGCGCTGTACGGCGCTCTGGACGTCGATATTGTCCACCCCTGCCCCGAACTGGGCGATCAGGCGCAGCTGGTCACCGGCACGCGCCATCAGGCGGCCATCGAGATGGTCGGTCACGGTCGGCACCAGCACGTCGGCGGTCTGCATCGCCTCGGCCAGTTCTTCGGTCGTGAACGGGTGGTCGTCCTCGTTGAGGCGAGCGTCGAACAATTCCTTCATCCGCAATTCTACCGCGGCGGGCAGTTTGCGTGTGACGACGATCTTCAACTTCTTGGTCGGCATGAGCACCCTTTGTATTTTTATCTGCGTGTCTCTGTGTTTGGGCCTTAGCAAAGCCCTGCCGGAACGCCAATGGCCAAGATTTTACCTGTAATTCATCTGACCGTGGAATCTTGTCGCGTGTTTCGCATGGAAAGTCGTTTGCACATGAAGTGGGCACCCTTTCTGATATCAGGTCTGTTCTTCCTCGGAGGGGCCGCCATGGCGCAGGCGCCGGAGCTGGTGCGGGTGTCGCGCTTCTCCGGCAAACCGGTGCCGCGATTCGAAACGCTGAAATTTGCCATGGTCAATGGCCGCTCAGGCCCGTCCAAGGAACATGACATCCTGTGGGAATACCAGCGCAAGGGCCTGCCCATGCTGGTGATCAAGGAAACCGACAGCTGGCGGCGCGTGCGCGACCCGTCCGGCACGGAAGTCTGGGTCCATGCGCGCATGCTCGAGGATGGCCACAAGGCCTATGTCCAGACCCCTGTCGTGCTTCGCCAGGCTGCTGCAGGCACTGCAGAACCCGTCGCTGACCTCGGACGCGGCGTTCTGGTCGATCTGGGCGCCTGCGAGGCGGGCTGGTGCCGGGTCCAGGCACAGGATTTCAGGGGCTATGCGCCCGAGACCGCTCTCTGGGGCGCAGACCCCGGTGAGACCGGGCTCTAGCCGCGCAAAACAGCGCCTCATGAGTTGACAAGACGGGCGGTCCTGCCTTCAACACAGCGTTTGTTGACGTTCAGGGAAAGCCGCACATGTCCGGACCGCACGATTATCACACGCCCAAATCCTCCTACACGAAGGAAGACCTGCTCGAATCCGGCAAGGGCGGCTATTTCGGCCCCGGCAACGCCCAGCTGCCGATTCCGCCCATGCTGATGATGGACCGGATCACCGAGATTTCGGTCGATGGCGGCGCGTTCGGCAAGGGCCACGTGATCGGTGAGCTCGATATCACACCGGATCTCTGGTTCTTTTCCTGCCACTTCCCCGGCGACCCCGTGATGCCCGGCTGCCTTGGCCTCGATGCCATGTGGCAGGCCGTTGGCTACTGGCTCGGCTGGTCCGGCAGCCCCGGCAAAGGTCGTGCGCTGGGCGTTGGCGAGGTGAAATTCACCGGCGAAATCACGCCGGACAAGAAGCTTGTCCGCTATGAAATCGACATCAAGCGCGTGCGCCGCGGCAAGCTGAACCTCGGCATCGCAGACGGCAAGGTCTTCGTCGACGGCGAGCATGTCTACACAGCCATCGACATGAAGGTCGGCCTGAAGAATATGACCGAAGTCGCCTAGGACAACGTCTGGGATTTGAAAAAATCCCAGATCACGCGGCTGGCATCGAAATCCTCCACAGGGGCATCGCCCCGACGAGAGCCTTTCTCACCGCCCGGCCAGGCGTGGGCGCCGTCCTTGATGACGTACCATTGCACCGACGCCTTGCAGCCCGCCCCCCGGCGCAGTGTGAAGACGTTGGTCGATTTCTTCAGCTTCGCCTCTCCCCGGCAGTCATTGGACGTCATCCAGTAGTCGAACGCCGCTGAAGCTGGCGCGAAGGGCACGTCATTGGGCGGAGTCTCGCTGCGGCGTTTGAACTGGCCATTGCCGCCTGCGGCCGGCACGTGCGTGTCCTTGGCGCCGGTGATGATCAGCGCGGGCACCGGAGAGGCCGACAGCGGCTCGCCGCCGAAGACCGCCCCCACAACCGGCGCTATGGCCGCGACCTTGGTGGAGAGTTCCCGGCCCGCGCGGTGGGTCATCATCGCCCCGTTGGACATGCCGGTGATATAGACCCGGTCCGGGTCGGCAAGGCCTCTGGCAACGAGATCGTCAATCAGGTCGGACAGGAAGCGCACATCGTCCACATCCTGTTCCATCGCATACTGGCAGCAATGCCCGGCATTCCAGGTCAGCAGCAGCCCCCTGCCTGACCCGTTCGGATAGACCACGGTAAAGCCTTCGGCGTCGGCGAGCGCGTTGAAGCCGGTCATCTTGGCACCGTTCTTCCCGTTGCCACCTCCGCCATGCAGCATGATAACGAGCGGTGCAGCGCCCTTCAGCCGGTCTGGCTGGTGCATTTCATAAGTCCGCAGCGTGCCGCCGGAGGAGATTTCCCCCTGGGAGAGCCCATCCCGGTCCCGGAAAGGACCGGCCTCAGCGGTGGGGCAAGCCATCAGGCCAGCGATCAGAGCAACGGCAAGCCCTAGCGTGGAAAGGCGGGAAACAGGCAGAATCATCAGAATCTCCGGGCCTTGTCTGGCCATTTTGCGAATTGAACGCGGACCCGGCGGGATTCCGTTGCCAATCGCACGATTTCTTTTCCTCTTTACCCTGTTCACGCCCGGTCTGCGCGGGGGATTGGCGCCCCGAACGGTCAGGACAGGTTGACGCGGCGCGTGGTCCTGCCTAGCCGTTCTCTACAAGAAAACTGGAAGGAATCGCACGTTATGGCTGATGAGTGGACCCCGCCGGAAGGCACCCTGATGAAGGGCAAACGCGGCATCGTGATGGGCGTTGCCAACCAGAACTCCATCGCCTGGGGCATTTCCCGCATGCTGGCCGCCCAGGGCGCCGAGATCGCCTTCACCTATCAGGGCGAAAGCCTCGAACGCCGCGTGCGCCCGCTGATCGAATCCATCGGCATGGACACGATGATCCCGGCCGACGTCACCGATGACGCCTCGATGGACGCCGCCTTTGCCGCCATCAAGGAGAAATGGGGCAAGATCGACTTCCTCGTCCACTCCATCGCTTTTGCCGGCAAGGACGAGCTGATGGGCTCCATGGTTGCGAACACGTCCCGCGAAGGCTTCCGCCGCGCGATGGACATTTCGGTCTATTCCTTCATCGACAGCGCCCGCCGCGCCAGCGAGATCATGCCGGATGGCGGCGCCATGATCTGCATGACCTATCTGGGCGCAGAACGGACTATTCCGTCTTACAACGTCATGGGCGTTGCCAAGGCGGCGCTGGAAGCCTCCACCCGCTATGCCGCACGTGATCTCGGCCAGCAGGGCATCCGCGTCAACGCGATCTCAGCCGGTGCCATGCGCACGCTGTCGCTCGCCGGTATTCGCGGCGGCAAGAGCCTGATGGGCACCGGCCGCGACTGGTCTCTGCTGAAGGAAGACACGCGCATGGAAGGCGTCGCCGGTTGCGCGCTCTACCTGCTCTCCGAACTCGGCCACTCCATCGCGGGCGAAGTCATCCACGTCGACGCCGGCTTCCACGCCGTCGGTGTGCCGGAATTGCCAGAGGAATAGGCCGCCATGGTGACTCGCGTCGCCACCTGTCGCTGCGGTCAGCTGAAAGCCAGCTGTGAGGGCGAACCGGTGCGCGTCTCGGTCTGCCATTGTCTCGAATGCCAGAAACGTTCGGGCAGCGCCTTTGCTGCACAGGCGCGCTGGGCGGATGAAGACATCACCGTCACCGGCGAAGCCAAAGTCTGGGAACGGGTGGCCGATAGCGGACACCGCGTCACCTACCGCTTCTGTCCCTACTGCGGATCGACCGTGACCTATCAGATAGAAGGCTGGCCCGGCGTGACAGCCGTGCCCCTTGGCGCCTTTGCAGACCCGGATTTCCCGGCGCCGAAATTCTCCGTCTATGAAGACCGCAAACATGCCTGGGTCGATATCCTGGGTGACGTCAAACGCTCCACTTCGGAAAGCGCGGCGCGGCGCCCGGGTCTTGACCTGCTGGGCAAGAAAGACTGATCGCGGCCTGAAAGCCCCCCTTTCCCCGGTGGGCCTACCCGTCCCTGCCATTCAGGACTGAGATGACCTCTCATTGGAGGGCATTTCATGTCGCAGATTCTTCCGGAGCATCTCAGCCTTTGGGCCTATGGCCTGATTGTCGGGGCGATCATTCTGATCCGCTATGCGCTGTTTGCCGGTATCGGGTTTGGCGTGCTGCGCCTCTTCCCCAAGCGGGCCGCGCGGCGCCGGATCAGCCCCGTGCCCGTCACCCGCAAACAGATGTGGCGCGAGGCTGGTTACTCCGTACTCACCGTCGCCGTGTTCGCCGCCGTGTTCACGGCGGTCTTCTACGCCGCGCGCGACTGGGGCTGGTTCTATATCTACCGGGATGCCAGCGCCTATGGCTGGGTCTGGTACGCGCTCAGCCTGCCGGCGGCGGTGCTGATACATGATTTCTATTTCTACTGGGCGCACCGGCTCATGCACCTGCCGGGCATTTATGACCGTGTGCACAAGGTGCACCACCTCTCGGTCAACCCGACGCCACTGGCCGCCTTCGCCTTCCACCCGGTGGAGGCTGTGATCGAATCCCTCTCCTTCGTGATCGTCGTGTCGGCGATGCCGATCCATACGAGCATGCTGATGCATTTCGCGGCCTATATGATGGCGACCAATGTGATGGGGCATCTCGGCTATGAAATGTTCCCGCGCGGCTTTGCCCGCTCGAAATGGCTCGGCTGGCTGATGACCGCGACCTGCCACAACCAGCACCACCGCACCTATCGCTACAATTATGGCCTCTACACCGTGATCTGGGACAGGCTGTTCGGCACGATCCACCCTCAGTACGAAGCACTCTATGACCGCATCACCGAAGATGCAGGAGAAGCCGCCGAAGAATCCGGCACGCCCGTCTTGACGCAATAAGCCCCCTGCCCCAGATAAGCGTCTCAACGGAGCGTTTATGTTCACTTCCATGTCTGAGTCCCGGTAACGGGCCTGCCGTTTCTGCACTGAGGATCAGTGCAAGGCAGGCCGGCAAGAACACAGCCGCTGGCGCCCCACGCGCCGGTGCATGTTTTTGCGCGTCTTCATGACGCCCGACTTCGGACCTTCCACAAATGGACATCTCACGCGCCGAACAGCGCATCCTCCACCTGCTCGCCCAGGGTGGGCATATCGAAATCATCCGTGACGACCACAACAAGCCTGCAGAGCTCTACTGCTTCAACCGCGAAGGT
Organism: Hyphomonadaceae bacterium BRH_c29; assembly: GCA_000961695.1. Taxonomy (GTDB): domain Bacteria; phylum Pseudomonadota; class Alphaproteobacteria; order Caulobacterales; family Hyphomonadaceae; genus Hyphomonas. The sequence goes on along the minus strand of LADW01000052.1, from coordinate 2,002 downwards.
TGGCGCTATCCGGGCTTTGACGTGCGCCTCTTCCGCAAGCTGAAACGCAAGCGGGCCATCGCCTCCAGAGGCGGGGCGCCTTACCGCATCACGCGGCGGGGCCTCGAGCTGGTCAGGGCAGAATTCGACAACCGTTGATGACGGATCAGGCCGGTCTCCGGAACTGGGACCGGCCAATCCCGCTCCTACCCGTCCACCGTGACGGCAGGGCCGGGCAGGCGGATTGTATAGAACATGCCGGGCAGCTGACCGGGCATCCGGCCCGTCGCCGTCAGTTCGAAATCACCGGACAGGTCCAGCGGAATGGCCCCATTAAGCGGCGCGTACCGCTTCCCCGGCAGCTGCGCATCAAAGCGGCGGAAGGTCCAGCCGTACAGTTTCGGGGACTTCACGATCAGCTCTCCGGGCCGCATCCGCACCGGCAGCGGCGCTGGCAGCGAGCCCGACAGCTTCAGGAAAACCTGCGTCACCCAGACGCCGGATTCCGTGCGCACAACGCCTATGGCGACGTCAGTAATGTCCGGGTTCAGGATGTTTGCGCGGTGGCCGGGGCTGTCCATCAGGTTCTGGTGCAGCCGGGTGACGGCCTCGCGCTGAAGGCCTTTCCACCGCCCACGGTCCACGCCGACCATGGCAACATTCTCGGCGCTGTACTCGACAAGCGCGCTGCGGTCGAAAGCGGCGATCCGGTCCGGGTGGTGACGCCCGCCCGGCCCCTCATGGCCGAAGAAGCCATTATAGGCCATGTCGAGGCTCTGGAACCGCGCGGCATCCAGCAGTTCTGGTCGCAGGCGCAACGGACGCAGGCCCAGCGCGGCCCGCTCGGCATTCACGCGCGTCAGGAAGTCGGCTTCCATCGCCGCATCGGCCATATAGCCAGCGGGCATGTCTCTGAGGCAGGGGCGCACCGCCTCGACATAATCCGCCACGGCTGTGCCGCGATGGCGAACATCAAGATCGCAGGCCGCCGCAGGCAGGGCTGCCGCCACCAAGCCGAAAGCCAGAAACAGGGCGCGCATCTTCATCGTGCGCAAAGTGTAGCGCGGCAAATATGAACACAACAGTTACAAGGCCCGCACGGGGCCGGTTCGTCAGATCACGCCTGCCGTCTGCAAGCGCGCCAGCACCGGGGCCAGCATCCGCTCCAGCGCTTCGCCCGTCGGGCGGACATTGCCATAGGCCGGCAAGCCCTCATCGGCGATCACGAGGTCTGCCTCGAACATGGCCGGATAGGTGTAGCGATAATGCGCCGCCCGCACGGTGCCGAGATATTGCTGCAGCACGCTTTCCACATCGCGGCCTCGTTCCACCACGTCACGGCGAATCCGGCGCGCCAGACGCAGGTCGTCCGGCGTATCGACATAGACCGACAGGTCAATCAGCGACCGGATCTTGGGCATGGACAGGGCATGGATGCCTTCCAGGATCAGGACCGGCGCAGACTCAATCCGGCGCGTCTTCGTGCTGCGGTCGTGGCGGTCATAGTCATAGATCGGCTGGTCCACCCCCTGCCCGGCCTTCAGGGCCCGCAGGTCTTTGACCAGATGGTCCACCTCTTTCGAGGCCGGCGCGTCATAGTTGATCGTGGCGATCAGGGCGAGGCGCTCTTCCTCGCTCGCCGGTTCGCCATAATAGCTCATCGGGTGGTAATAGGCGTCCTCCCCGAACATGACGGCCTGGCCGTCCGGCAAATGGGCGAGCAGCGCCTCGGCCAGAGTGGACTTGCCGGAGCCGGAGCCGCCGGACATCGCGATGAGGAAGGATTTTTGCCGTGTCATACCTCGCGGTGTAGCGGCAAAGCCCCCACCCCTTCAACACGCAATCCACCGCAGGGCTGCACGGGGATGACGCAAGTTTCGGGTGGCCGCGCACAGGCGCACCGGCATAAGGTCAGCGGAGAAGGAGATCGGCCATGGCAGACCCGCTCGACCGCGCCCAGTTCCACGCCCGCGCCTGGCTGGATGGCCTCGCCGATTGCCCCGCCGGGGCGCAGGCGAGCGCC
>LADW01000043.1 GCA_000961695.1 Hyphomonadaceae bacterium BRH_c29 | reverse complement strand
GCGGCAGCGGCGCCTGCGGCCAGCTGCGCCCCGCGTCCGCGTGCGCCGGTCACCACCGTTGCGCCCATCGCCCCGGCAATCTTCACGGTCGCATCCTCAGACCCGCCATCGGCCACGATGACCTCCCGGATCAGCCCGGCCTCCAGCCCCGGCATCAGGCTCTCCAGGCAGAGCGGCAGCTCCGCCTCGGCGTTCAGCGTTGGAATGATAACGGAAAGTGGGGCGGGCATGGGAGTTACTGATCTTGAGCCGGAGGGAAGGGGCCGAGGGTGACAGGGGTGGTTCCAAGTCACAGAATCCTAAAAATACGCGGCGGGCTTATGCGGGCTTCTTGCCTGTAAGGTTCGGCTTGTATGTGTCTACGAGCGTAATCTGTTCAGGCCAATCGTCTCCGAATGTGTAGCCTTCAAGCGCCACGATATATCCGTCGCGGACGTAGAGCAGGTAGCCGGTATCGATAGACGAATTCAGGACGGCACCCACCTCACCGCCAGTGAATGAGGTGTTGGGCGAAGTAAATTGCAGGCAGGAGTCGGACTCAAATTCGGTAATGAAGCCGGCGCCCGTATAGTGCCTATCTGTAACCGTGACCGAACTGAGGTTTCGTCGATCAGGACAAGCTGAAATACCGTGGTCGTGCAAGAATTGCCGCAGCACAGCTTGTTCCAAGTCGTTGATCTGCATCACCCCCCAAGCTCCCCCAGCCGCTTTTCCACCAGCAGCAGGTCGCGCCAGGCGCGGCTTTTTTCCTGTGGGCGGCGGAGCAGGTAGGCCGGGTGCAGCAGCGGGATCAGCGGCACGGTGAAGCCACCCGCTGTCCTGAAGGCGTGTTCCGAGCCGCGCAGGCGCATGATGCCGCCGCCCGTGTCCAGCAGGGCCTTGGCCGGCACACCGCCCGCCGCGACGATCAGTTTCGGCTTCGACAGCTCGATCATCCGGTCGACGAAGGGACGGCACATTTCCAGCTCTTCGGGCTCGGGGTTGCGGTTGCCGGGCGGGCGCCAGTAATTGACGTTGGTGATGAAGGCGTTGGTTTCGCGCGTGCGCTCAATCGCGCCCAGCATCCGGTCCAGCAACTGGCCTGCCTTGCCGACAAAGGGCAGGCCCTGCCGGTCCTCTTCTGCGCCGGGTCCTTCGCCGATCACCATCAGGCTGGCGCCGGGCGTACCGTCAAACACGACCGTCTTCTGGGCCGAGGGCTTCAGCGGGCTGCCTTCAAATGATTCGATGGCGGCTTTCAGGGCTTCCAGAGTGTCGCACCCAGCGGCCAGATTGCGAGCCTCCTCCACCCAATTCGTGGGCTTTTTCCCGCGCGAGCGGGCTGGCGCAACCTGTGGCGCAGCGGCTGTTTCTGCCTGTTCTGCGGCCTTTAGAAGGGCGTCAACGCGCGCATGATCGACGTCCACGCCCATTTCCTCCCACCAGTCGGTGAGGGCATCGATGACAGCAATTGACGCAGGGGCGGGCATTCAGAAGCTCTGGACCTTCGCGGCAGACATTGTAAGTGCTTAAGTAATTGCAGATATGGGCGGCAACTCTAAAGCCGAAGCGAGGAGAAACCAATGGCGGATGACGCTATGGAACGCGAGTCGATGGAATTCGACCTGGTCATTGTGGGTGGTGGTCCATCCGGTCTGGCCGCTGCCATCCGGTTCAAACAGTTGGCAAATGAGGCAGGTGAAGACCTGTCTGTTGTCGTTCTTGAGAAGGGCGGCGAGATCGGCGCGCACATCCTGTCGGGCGTGGTGATGGATCCGTGCGGCCTCGACAAGCTGATCCCGGACTGGCGCACTCGCGACGACCGTCCGCTGAAAACGGAAGTTACCGCCGACAAGTTCATGTTCCTCGGCCCGGAAGGCGTCGCAGACATTTCCTGGCTGCCAATGCCGGGCTTCATGAAGAACCATGGCAACTATACCGGCTCGCTGGCAAATGTGGCGCGCTGGCTGGGCCAGGAAGCCGAGAATCTCGGCGTGGAAGTCTTCCCGGGCTTTGCCGCCTCTGAAGTGGTTTACGGCGAAGATGGCCGCGTGAAGGGCGTTGTCTCCGGCGTCATGGGCATCGCCGCCGATGGCAGCCACAAGGGCGACTATCAGCCGGGCATGGAACTGCTGGGCAAATATGTCCTGTTCGCCGAAGGCGCGCGTGGCTCGCTGACGAAAGAGCTGATCGCGAAGTTCAATCTTGATGAAGGCCGCGACCCGCAGAAATTCGGCATCGGCCTGAAAGAACTCTGGTCGGTCCCGGAAGAGAATTTCCAGGAAGGCTATGTCCAGCACACGATGGGCTGGCCGCTCGACAATTCCACCGGCGGCGGCAGCTTCCTCTATCACTTCCGCGACAATGGCGAGCCGTTCATCTCGGTCGGCTTCGTGGTTCACCTGAACTACGCCAACCCGTACATTTCGCCCTACAACGAATTCCAGCGCTTCAAGCACCATGCGGTGGTGGCGCCCTTCCTGAAGGGCGGCAAGCGCGTGGCGTATGGCGCGCGCGCGATCACCGAGGGCGGCTTCCAGTCCGTGCCGAAGCTGGCCTTCCCAGGCGGCGCGCTGATCGGTTGCGGTGCAGGCTTCGTCAACGTGCCGCGCATCAAGGGCAGCCATAACGCGATCCTCACCGGCATGATGGGCGCGGAAGCGGCCTTTGCGGCGATCAAGGATGGCCGTCAGGGCGATACGCTGGATGCCTACGAAGCGGCCTATAAGGGCTCGTCGGTCTACAAGGAGCTGAAGCAGGTCCGGAACGTGAAGCCGCTCTGGTCCAAACTCGGCACCGCCATCGGCATTCCGATGGGCGGCATCGAAATGTGGATCTCGACCCTGTTCGGCGGTTTCTCTTTCTTCGGCACGCTGAAGCATGGCAAGTCTGACGCGAAATCGCTGCAGCCTGCCAAGAACTTCAAGCCGATCGATTATCCGAAACCGGATGGCGTGCTCAGTTTCGACAAGCTCACCAGCGTCTCGTTTACCAACACGTATCACGAAGAAGACCAGCCGGTGCACCTGAAGGTCGCCGATATGGCTCTGCAGAAAGCGTCCGAGCATGACGTCTTTGCTGGCCCGTCCGCGCGTTATTGCCCGGCCGGCGTGTATGAGTGGATCGAGGAAGGCGGCGAGCTGAAGTTCCAGATCAACTCGCAGAACTGCATTCACTGCAAGACCTGCGACATCAAGGATCCGAACCAGAACATCACCTGGACCGTGCCCGAAGGTGGCGGCGGTCCGGCCTATCCGAACATGTAATCGGGTCGGTAAATCTGAACGCTATGCAGCGCGGTCATTGATTTGATCGCGCTGCATTTTTTGCGACATCCCGATTTCTGGCGCAAACGGACACAGCATTCGGGAGTGTATTGCGCCTGCGTTAATTAACTCGGCAGCAATCCGGCCTGTTTCCCCATCCGGACGCCTTGCTCTTGCCGCACGAGGCTGCTTCACTCCACCAGACCGCGAAGTTTGGAGACCGGATCGCCTATGCGCCTGAAACACTCTGTCGCCGCAAGTACGCTTGCTCTGTCCATTGCCCTGACAATGTCTCTGGGGGCGTGCGCGACGCCGCCTGTTGCGGCGCTGGTCCAGTCCAGTGCGGAAGATGCCGCAGCGGCTGAGGCCTATGCCCAATTGTCCGATGCGGCCAAGGCGACGGCAGTCCTGTCTGAGGATGGCAAGCCGGTCGGCACCAAGGCCTACCCGACCCCGGCAGATGCCGTGAAGGCCGGCGATATGGCCGCCTTCCTGATGATGACCCGAGGCCTCGATGAAGAGGATCGCAACGCCAGCCCGCTATTTGATGCGTTCATCGCGCTCGACGATGCCGCCGCCGGTCGGCTGGCAGAGGCGCGCCAGACACTCAAAGATGCCAGCGCTCGCGCAGGCGAGGACGGCGAAACAAGTTTCTACATCTATCTCGATGCCTGGCTGATCGCCATGGAAGGCAATGGCGACGAGGCGATCAGTCGTCATCGCGGCGCCGCCAGCGGCATGCCCGGCCTGACCGGTGAACTCTCGCTGGCCGCCATGCTGGACGCGCTGGGCCGGCCGGAACAGGCGCTTGCCGTCTATGAGGCGCTGACCCCGTCGAAGATCGAGGCGCCGGAACACCAGTTCGACCCGAAGGGCCTTCTCTATGGCCACATCCGCACCGTCATTTCCCGTCACGCGCTGCTGCTGCAGCGGCTGGGCCGGATTGATGAGGCGAAGGCCGTCTACCAGCAACTCGCCGATGCCGAGCCGGAAGAGGCGATCAGCTATGCTGCCGCCATCGACAGCCTGGAAACCGGCAAGAACCTGAAGAATGAACAGCTGACTGTGGCCGCGGCCTTCACCCAGTCGCTCTCGGATGTGTCCCGCGCCCTGCAGGAACAGCGGATCATCCGCCGCATTATGATGGGCGGGCGGGTTGAGGGCTTTGATGACCAGCGTTCGGCCTTCGATCAGGTGGCGCTGCTGATCTATCCGGAAGATGAGAGTCTGCGCTCTGGCATCATCGACGAGATGTATGCCGAAGCGCTGTATGACGGCGTGGCCCATGTCGCGACCTCCGCGCCGAAGGCTACGGCATCGCTGGAGATCGCGGCGGCGCAAGCCTACCTCATGTCTGGCCATGAAGACGAAGCGCGGGCCAATATCGACCGCGCCCTCAGCCTGACAGATGAAGATGACCGGCTATCGACGCTCTACGGCGCGCTGCAGCTGCGCACGATGATGAATGACGAACAGGCCTCCAAGGACCTCGTCACGGAAGTGATCGCCCTGTCCGAAAATCCGGCAGAGAAGGCGGCAGCCCATGGGCTCGCCACCGACATTTACAGCCAGTTCGGGGACTTCAAGCAGGCCGTCAGCCATGCTGAACAGGCCCGCGCGCTGGATGACACGCACGACCGGCGCGTTGTGCTGGCCGATGCGCTGGGCAAGAACGGACAGGTCAAGGAAGCGCTCGCCATCCTGCGGACCGAGCGCCTGACACGCCCGAACGACCCGTACATGCTGAACACGCTCGGCTATTTCCTGATCGAGCGGACAGACAAGCTGGATGAGGGCTTCAAAGTGCTGACCCGCGCTCGCGCGATGGCGGAACGTGACCCTTATATCGCTGACTCGCTGGGCTGGGCCTATTTCAGGATGGGCCACCTGACCGAGGCCAAGCGCCTGGTTGAGCTGGCGCGCCAGGAGCTGGAACCGCACAAGCACTGGGAGATCGAATCCCATCTCGGCGATATCTACTGGTATCTGGACGACAAGGATGCGGCGAAAACGGCCTGGCAGGCTGCGATCGACAACCGTCCACCCGCCGAGGAGAAGGCCGCGCTTGCGGACCGGCTGGCCAATGGCTTGTCCGATCCGGTGCCGGAACGCCGGCCTCTGCCGGATGTGTCGCTGACAGACGGAGAAGTCGATCGTCAGGACATCTGACACGCCCCCCTTTAACGTGCCCCCGGCGCGCCTTACAATCGCCCGAAACGGCTGCGATTCCGTCAGCGGACGGCAGGGAAAGTTCTTATGACTGACGGCAAGTACGAAACCGCCGAAAAACGCTTCGGATTCAAAGGTATTTATCTGCCCGGCCCACGCTGGGTCTGGATCTGGCTGCGCCGGCTGTTTGTGCTCGGCCTCGTGCTCATGGCTGCGGGCATCATTGCGCTGTGGCTGTATTTCGCCGCGCTGGGCCGGACCGTGCCATCGGTTGAGAAGCTGAAACAGTATGAGCCGCCGATCACATCGCGCGTCCATGCCGGTGACGGAACGCTGATCGCGGAATTCGCAGACCAGCACCGCGTTTTCGTACCGTATGAATCGATCCCGAACCACGTGATCGACGCTTTCGTCGCTGCTGAAGACAAGAATTTCTTCCGCCATCATGGTCTCGACTATGTCGGCATCCTGCGCGGCGGGCTCAATTCGCTGAAGAACAAGATCACCCGGAAGGGTGGCCTGCAGGGTGGCTCCACGATCACGCAGCAGGTGGCCAAGAACATGCTGCTGACGAACGATCAGAACCTGACCCGCAAGGCGAAGGAAGCCATTGTTGCCCAGCGCATGGAGAAAGAGTTCACCAAGGGCCAGATCCTCGAACTCTATCTGAACGAGATCTATCTCGGCGGTCGCTCCTACGGCGTCGGTTCGGCCGCGCTGAATTATTTCAACAAATCTCTGCCGGAGCTGGATCTGTCGGAAGCCGCCGTCCTCGCCTCGCTGGCCAAGGCGCCCTCGGCTGTCAATCCGTACACAAATCCGGAAAAGCTTCTGGCGCGGCGCAATTATGTGCTCGGCCGCATGGTCGAGGATGGCTACATCACGCAGGATCAGGCCGACGAGGCGCTGGCCAAGCCGCTGACCACGACGCACCGCCTCCGGGGGCCTGAATATGCGGCCGCCACCTATTTCGTGCAGGAGCTGCGCCGCGACCTGATCAAGTCCTATGGCGAAGAGACGCTGGAGCAATCCGGCCTGTCGATCCGCTCCACCATTGATACGCGCCTTCAGTTGGCGGCCCAGCAGGCGTTGCAGACCGGGCTCATCACCTATGATCGCCGCCATGGCTGGCGCGGTCCGGTGACGACGATCGAGCCGGGCGATGGTGCGATTGAGGCACTGAAAGAGGTCAAACTCCCCGGCGGCTATGGCACCTGGGAAGCGGCCATGGTGCAGAAAGTCTCCGCTTCCGGCGCGACGCTGCTGCTGACCGATGGCGCGACGATCAAGCTGCCAGAGGAAGAAGTTCAATGGGCGAACACCTACAAACCGGAGGGCGGCAAGGCTGGCCTGCAGGTCGGTCAGGTCGTTCTGGCAGAGCTGAAGCGTCAGGTGCTGAATGCCGAAGAAGCTCAGGCGCCCCGTTCGGAAGAGGCTGAGCTGGATCCGGAAGGCAATGAGATCGACGAAGGGGTTGTCGAGCCGATGCTGGTGCCGGTGGGCAATGCCACGCTGCGTCAGGTGCCCGCCGTTGATGGCGCGCTGATCGCGCTGGACCCGCACACGGGCCGGATCCTTGCGATGCAGGGCGGCTATTCCTTCTTCAAGTCGAGCTACAACCGCGTCACCCAATCGAAGCGCCAGCCGGGCTCCAGCTTCAAGGCGTTCGTCTACGCCGCCGCGCTGGAAAAAGGCTACACGCCGGCGACCCGGATGCTGGATGCGCCGTTCGTGTCGTTCGATGTCTCGACCGGCGACTATTGGCGCCCGGCCAACTATACCGAAGGCCGCTCCTACGGCATGGTCACTTTGCGGATCGCGCTTGAGAAATCGTTGAACCAGGTGACCGCGCGTGTGGCGCAGGACATCGGTATGGAAGCTGTCAGCGACCTCGCCGTCCGCATGGGCGTCTACGAAAACCTGCCGCCTTACGCCGCCATGTCTCTCGGCGCAGGCGACGCCTATCTGATCGATATGGCCCGCGGCTATGCCGGCTTCGTCAATGGCGGCAAGAAGATCACGCCGACCCTGCTGGACCGCGTTCAGGACCGCCATGGCCGTACGCTGTTCCGCCACGATGAGCGCGCCTGCGAAGGCTGCGCCACCGAAGAGTGGAGCGGGCAGGAGCCGCCGCAGCTGGCCGAAGTCGGCGAGCAGGTGCTGGACCCGATTGTCGCCTACCAGATCACGCACATGCTGGAAGGCGTTGTCGAGCGCGGCACCGGGCGCCGGGCTCTGCGCGTCGGCAAGCCACTGGCGGGCAAGACCGGGACGACGGATGATTATCGCGACGCGATCTTCATGGGCTTCTCACCCGACCTCGTGGTTGGCGTGCGGGTCGGCTTTGACGACAACCGCTCGCTGGGCGAAGGCGAAGCGGGGGGCTCGGTCGCGGCGCCGATCTTTACCGACTTCATGGAAAAGGCACTGGCCGACCAGCCGGCCATTCCGTTCCGTATTCCGCCGGGCGTGCGCCTCGTGAAGATCGATGCCCGCACCGGCGAACTACCGGGACCGGAGACGAGTGTCATCATCGACGAGGCCTTCCGTCCGGGGACTGAGCCAGGCATGTCGGTGTTCAATGGCAGCGATGACTGCCTGTCGATCTCCGGCAGCTGCGGCGCCGGAAGTGGCGGCAGCATCTCGGGCTTCGACCCTGAGCGCGATGCCGGTGTTGTTCCGGAAGACGATCCGTTCGCGCCGAAAGAAAAGGCCGTCACCGGCGACCTTGACGGCACTTACTGACACCCCACCTGTTTTGACCGTGAAGGGCGGCTGCGCTATACGCCCGCCTCTTACAGTTTCCCCTTTTGAAAGGCCCGATCATGTCCGCAGAAATCAAGTCGCTTATTGACCAGATCCGTTCTTCGGCGGCCTTGCTACGGAGGCGTCTTTGACTGGGATACAGCCACAAAACGCCTCGATGAACTGACTGCCCTGTCCGAGAAACCGGACTTCTGGGAAGACCCGCAGGCCGCACAGGCCATGATGCGCGAGCGCCAGAAGCTGGCTGACGGGATCGAAACCGTCGAGGCGCTGAACCGGGAAGCCGGTGACGCCGAAGAACTGCTCGAACTGGCCGATGGCGACGATGGCATGGTCGCCGACCTTGAAGCCTCGCTGAAGCGCGCCGCTGACCGGGCCGAGAAGGCCGAACTCGCCGCGCTCCTCTCCGGCGAGGCCGATGGCAATGATGCCTTCGTCCAGATCAATGCCGGCGAAGGTGGCACCGAGAGCCAGGACTGGGCCTCCATCCTGCGCCGCATGTATGTCCGCTGGGCGGAGAAACATGGCATGACCGTCGAGGAGATGGACGAGCGTGATGGCGAGGAAGCGGGCATCAAGTCCGCCACGATCCAGATCAAGGGCGACAGCGCCTATGGCTGGCTGAAGTCGGAGCAGGGCGTGCACCGGCTTGTCCGGATTTCGCCGTTCGATTCGTCTGCTCGCCGCCACACGAGCTTTGCCTCTGTCACGGTGACCCCGGTGATCGACGACAATATCGACATCGAGATCAACCCGTCCGACGTGCGCACGGACACCTACCGGGCCTCCGGCGCAGGCGGCCAGCACGTCAACCGGACCGATTCGGCCGTGCGCCTGACGCACATTCCGACGAACATCGTGGTGCAGTGCCAGAACGACCGCTCACAACACCGCAACCGTGACCAGGCCTGGCAGATGCTGCGCTCCCGCCTGTATGAGCTGGAACTGCAGAAGCGCCGCGCTGTGGCTGATGCGACTTATGCCGGCAAGAGCGAAATCGGCTTCGGCCACCAGATCCGCTCTTATGTTTTGCAGCCCTACCAGATGGTCAAAGACCTGCGGACCGAAGTTGAGACCTCCGACACGCAAGGCGTTCTGGATGGCGACATCGACCGGTTCCTGTCGGCTTCGCTGGCAGCGTCTGTGGCGAAAGATGAGGGCGACGAGGCTTAGGGGGCCTCCCCATCTCATCCTTCGACTTCGCTCAGGATGAGTCCGGTTCTTGCGACGTTTCCATAGGGCTCATGCTGAGCGAAGTCGAAGCACGAGGCCGGGCGCCAGCACGGACGACCGGAAACGCCTAAGCGTTCCGGCTAGCTTTCAGACTTTGATGAAACCTCACCCCGTATCCGGCCATGTCTTCAGGGCCTGTGCGATCAGCATCGGCAAGGCGCTCGCGATCAGGCCGAGTTGCGGGCTGAGACGGTGCACTTTTGCCATGGGCAGGATGACGGGCTTTGCCTCGCCGGCGGCCTGCCAGCGCGCCAGCGTGCGGGCGAGGGATTTGGCGCGGCGTTGATGCGTCTTGAGGACGTGGAGCAGTGCGGTCCAGCGGGCGAGCACCGGCGCGGCATCGACGAAGCCGGGTTGAGGCAGCATCAAGGGCCCGCGCAGGAAGTGCGGGCACTCACCGGGAGAGGCGGGTGTGAGCTGGAAGGAGACCGTATCTGTTTGCGGGGCCGATTCTTTGGCCTCGAAATAATTGCTGGCGGCGCGGGGTTTCACTGGTGCGAGGTTCATGGACAGGGCCATCAGGAAAATCAGACGGCGGAGTATCAAAGTGAGTCGTTTCAGCTCTGCCATGCAATGGCGCTTTACCGTTTTGCTGATCTTTGCGGGCGCGCGGTGAAGGTTCGCGTCCACACCAGCTTCGGCGACGGCGCGCGCGGTTGTCTTCCAGGCTTCCGGGATGAAGGCGGTGAGGTCCATGCGCGCAAGGATACGGCTATCGCGAGTCCGGGAGGATAAAAGACCCTCACCTCCTACGTCCTGAGCAAGAACCCGCGCAGCTTTGCTGTGCGGGAGGTGAGGGAAAGCGGAGAATTTATCCAACAAAAAGCCCGCCGGAGGTTTGTCCGGCGGGCTGATCGGGGATCGAAAGGCGGTCTAGAGAACTTCCAGCATCTCGGCGACGAGGGGGTGGCGGACGACGTCCTGGCCTTCGAGTTTGATGATGGCGGCGCCGGAGAGTTTTTCGAGGCGCTCTGCGGCTTTGGCGAGGCCGGAGAATTCCGGCAGCAGGTCTGACTGGGCCGGGTCGCCGGTGATCACCATGGTGGAGTGCCAGCCAAGCCGGGTAAGCAGCATCTTCAGCTGGGTATAGGTGCAGTTCTGCGCCTCGTCGATGACGATGAAGGCATTGTTCAGTGTACGTCCGCGCATGAAGCCGATGGGGGCGATCTCGATGATGCCTTCGGCCAGCATGTGCTTGAGCTGGCCGGGCGAGAGCCGGTCTGACAGGGCGTCGTAGAGCGGGCGGAGGTAGGGCGCGAGCTTGTCTTCCATGGCGCCGGGCAGGAAGCCGATCTGCTCGCCGGCCTCGACGGCAGGGCGGGAGAGGACGATGCGCGCGACCTTGCCCCTCTGAAGGGCTTCAACGGCCTTGCAGATGGCGAGATAGGTCTTGCCCGTGCCGGCCGGGCCGAGCGCGGCGACGAGGGCATGCTCGTCCATGGCGGTCATCAGTTTTGCCTGATTCTCGGAGCGGGGTTTGACGGTCTTCTGGTAGCGCTGGGTGCGGTCACCATCGGGCGAGGTGGGAACGCGCTGGCGGCTGTCGGCATCATCGGGATGCCAGCTGCGCCCGCCTTCAATGGCCTGCAGCCGGGGGCTTCTCACGCGGCCTGGTTCATCGAACCAGGTGGAGGGTTTCACTTCCGAAGCGGTCTTCATGCGCTTGGCAGGATTACGTTTACCCATGGGAGGTCTCCTTGGCTGCAGGGATTAAAAAAGCCGCTGGCAAAATGCGCAGCGGCTGGGTGGAAATGGGGAGGAAGGAGAGGTGACACGCTCCGGAGAGCGGCAGGACCTCAGCCCGGCATGTACCGGGTGGCGGGGTATGACACAGTCTCAGGATGACCGTAGCTCCACGTCCGAATCTGTTGATGATTAGACCTTAGCAGGGTTATCAACCGGTAAACATTAATTCCGCAAGTGAAACTAAGGAAACAGGCATGGCAATTTTCGAGATGGATGGAATGCGGCCGGAACTGCCCGAGAGTGGCAATTTCTGGGTCGCTGAGACGGCTCAGGTGATGGGCAATATCGTCCTCAAGGAAAATGCCTCGGTCTGGTATGGCTGCGTCCTGCGCGGCGACAATGACCCGATCACGATAGGCGAGAACACCAATATTCAGGACAATTGTGTTCTGCACACGGATGTTGGCAAGCCGCTGACCATCGGGCGCGACGTGACGGTGGGGCATATGGTGATGCTGCACGGCTGTGAGATCGGCGACGAGACGCTGATCGGTATCGGCTCGATCATTCTGAACGGAGCAAAGATCGGCCGTAACTGCATTATCGGGGCAAATTCCCTTATCCCGGAGGGCAAGGAAATTCCCGATAATTCCCTCGTGATGGGAGCGCCTGGAAAGGTGGTCAAGCCGGTCTCAGACCACCAGATCCAGGTCATAAAGATGTCGGCGTTCCACTATGTCGAAAACTGGAAACGCCATAAAACCGGCTTGAAGCGTATCGACTAGGCGATAATCAGAGCGCTTCGCGTTCGTCCTTCTGGAGATAGCGGACGGCAAAACCGCCCGGACCTGTGCGAACGACCTCAGCCGGGATACTGCCCGCGCTGACGATTTCGCCAAGCCTCGGCAGGGCGCAGCCCTTGCATTCGAAGTTTGCGCCGGTCAGCGAAATGTCCAGCACGCGGCAGGAGAGCACCAGGCCATTGGCCCGCATCACATGGGCCGGCACGTCGGCGGAATGGCGTGGTGCGTCGCGTTCTTCCGACAGGTCCAGCGAGTCCTTGTTGAGGAGCCAGGTGAGGCGGTCGGCGATCTTCTCGCGCTTGTGCGAGGCGACATTGAAGGACAGCGCAAAGCCCTGACGGGTATGGCGCACGACGGTGGCCACCACGCGGCCAAGATCGTCAAAGTAGCAAACAAGCTCATCGCCGGGGTCCGGAAGGGTGCTGGCTTGAACCAGCGCGCCGGAGCAGGACAAATTGATTGTTGAAAGCGCTGCGTCATCACCAAAATTGGTGAGGAAGCGGCCTGGAAGCTGGAGATCCACACGTTTGTGGCGCCGGCGATCGAAATATTCTTCAGGTGATTCTTCTGTCACCCTGACCTGAGAACTGGAGAAGGTCATCCATCACTCCTTGAGCTGACCCGTCCTTTCGGACTTCTTCTCCCCACCCTCTTTACTTAGCCGACTTTCGTTCACAAAGTGTTTCCCGGAACGCCGGAATTCTACCGGTGACGGGATGAAACGGAACACCATGGAACGGTATGATTACGTAATAGTCGGTGCAGGTAGCGCTGGGTGCACGCTGGCTAACAGGCTCTCGGCTGACCCGACATTGAAAATCTGTCTGGTTGAAGCGGGTAAGAAAGATAACTCGCTTATGGTGCGCATGCCGGCGGGTGTCGGTAGCCTCATCAAAGAGGCAAATGACTATAATTGGGGCTTCCATACCGAACCACAGAAACACATGAACGGCCGCAAGCTCTATTGGCCGCGCGGCAAAGGCTGGGGCGGGTCGTCCTCGATCAACGGGATGGTCTATATCCGCGGCCATGCCGGCGACTATGACCAATGGGGCCAGATGGGCCTGAAGGGCTGGGACTATGCGAGCGTCCTGCCTTACTTCAAGAAATCCGAGACGCTGGACCGGGGCGAGAACGCGTTCCATGGCGGGTCCGGCCCGCTGAACGTGTCGTCCTCGCCGATGTCGAGCCCGCTGTATCGCGCCTTCATTCAGGCCGGCGAACAGGCGGGTTATGCCACGACCGAGGATTTCAACGGCGCCCACCAGGAAGGCTTCGGCCCCTATCAGCGCACCATTCACAAGGGCGAGCGCTGGAGCGCGTCCTACGCTTACCTCCGCCCGATCGTGGGCGTGCGGGATAATCTGACTGTCATCTCCACCGGTCGTGTGACGCGCATCCTGTTCGAAGGCACGCGCGCCAAGGGCGTGGAAGTTGTGGAAGGCAAGGGCGGCCTGCCGCAATCGATCTTCGCCGATGCCGAAGTGATTGTGTGCGCCGGCGCGGTTCAGTCGCCTCAGCTGCTGATGCTGTCGGGCATCGGCCCGGCTGCGCATCTCGACCGGTTCGGCATCAAGGCTGTGGTGGATTCCAAAGGCGTCGGCCAGAACCTGCAGGACCATCTCGACGTCACCGTCATCCATGACATGACCCAGCCGATCTCTGCCTATTCGATGCAGAAGGGCCTGAAGAAGCTGGGCGTCGGGATTCGTTACCTGATGAACCAGACCGGACCGGGCGCTGATAACTTCCTGCAGGCCGGGGCCTTCCTGAAATCGCGTACGGGCCTCGAAATGCCGGACATCCAGCTTCACCTCGTCAATGCGATCATGATGGACCATGGCAAGACCGACCCGCAGAAAGACGGCTATACCGTGCACGCCTGCCAGCTGCGCCCGGAAAGCCGGGGCACGATCTGCCTTGCTTCCAGCGACCCGTTTGCCGATCCGGCCATCGATCCGAACCATCTGGCTACGGAGGAAGATCGCCGGGCCATGCGTCAGGCCGTGAAGATGGTGCGCGAAGTCTGCGCGCAGGCCGCACTGAAGCCGTTCACCGGCGCCGAGATCATGCCGGGGCCGGGCACTGTGTCAGACGAGGACATCGACAGCTTCATCCGCCGCACGGGCGAGACGATCTATCACCCGGTCGGAACGGTTGCGATGGGCCTGAGTGACAGCCAGCCGCTGGACGGCGAACTGCGCGTGAAAGGCACCGAAGGCCTGCGCGTGATCGACGCCTCGGTGATGCCGACGCTGATCGGTGGCAACACCAACGCGCCGACCATCATGATCGCCGAGAAAGCGGCCGACCTTATCCTGAAGAAGCCAGCATTGGCGCGGCAGGAACCGGCGGAAATGGCGGGCGCTTAGGGGAGGGCGCCTGCGAAAGGGGAGGCAGGTTGTGGCCCGGACCTGTGGTTGATCTCAACACTCTGGAGGACGCCTTTCGGCAAGCTGCAGTCGGATGGTCAAACCTGCGCGAAGACGCGCTATTGGCCCACGATGAAGCAGAGGCTCTGGCTTCCAAACCAGACGGGTGTGAGTGATGGGCATCTAAATGGCTGATTTGCGTGCAATTCAATATTTCGAGGCCGTTTATCGGCTTTCGAGCTTCTCGAAGGCGGCTGAGGAATTGCGACTGTCGCATTCTGCCGTCACGCGCGGCGTTCAATTGCTAGAGGAGCGGTGGGGCACAACGCTTTTCACCCGCACAACGCGTTCTGTGATTCCAACAAGCGCGGGGAAGCGGCTGTATCCTCTCGCATTGGAGATGCTTGCCTTTTTTGAGACCGCCAAACGAGAGACAATCTCAGGCGATAGAGAAATCAGTTTGGTCGGTGGCACGGTCGCGTTGGATGTCATCCTGCCCAGCTCAATCATCGCGTTCCGGAAAACTGCGCCGACCGTCAAGATTGTCGCCGACATCATGCCGCCTGTGGTCGCAATACAGGAGCTGATCCAGCGCCGCGTGACCCTTTTGCTGTTTGGCATGTCCACGCTTGCGGCCATGCCACACGGTGACCGCTTCGAGGTCAAAGAGATCCTGGTTGAGGATTACATTGCCGTGTTTCGGCCAGGGCACCCGATTGATACGCCGGATATTTCTGTTGAGGCCGCTCTGGGATTTCCCTGGGTTTTCCCCGGTTATGACAAGTATACCGACTCCGAGATGCCGGATGGCATGCGTGATGCCCTCATCGCGAGCGATGCGCCTCTGTACAATATCTACAGTCCTACGGCTTGCATGAACCTGTCGATGTCTTCCGACCTTGTCTCGATTATTCCGATCTCGCTTGCGGCACCAATGCTGAAATCTGGTATGTTGGGTTGGAAGCAGGTGCCGGGTGTTCCGAAGTATCGCCTGGGTCTTGCATGCATGAGCGAGGTAAAACTCGATCCTCACGTCCAATTGTTTATCGACAGCATGATCGAAGCTGCCAAACTCATCGAGAGCAGAAGTTCGGGTTGGCTGCAGTAAGGGGCACGCTGGCTGGGCGACCGGCCATCCGGCCCGAATCGCTTCGATCCGCTTGAGCTTGCGGCCCTCAATAATCCATCGGCACCTGGCGAGCCCTATTATTGAAATATAAGCACAAGTTGGCGATAATTATTCAATTGTTTGCGGGAAACATGTTGCTTATGCGTTACGTACCTTTTGCGACGTGGCGCATTCCCCACCCAGCTCCATGTTGCAGTTCCCGAGGTACGAGACGCCAGAAGGCAACTGACTTGCCTTCTGGCGTCTCGATATTTGAAGCTGATCCAGCTTGCCCGGGTTTCAGAACACACAGCTCGCCGTGCCGACTCCCGATTGGGGGGCGACGATCCTGAGAACAAAGCGCGTCAGCGTCTAACCGTTTGAGGCGACGAGTTTCAGTTGGGGTTCGACGGCGCGGGTGTCCGGGGGCACCAGCATCGAGACGCGGTGGCGCCAGACGGGACGGCCCTTCAGCAGGGGTTCGCCGCCGAGGGTCTGGTAGAGGCCGAGAAGGCGGTTGCTGTCCGGGCTTTCGGATTGCTTGGCGAGCGGCATCACGGTGAGTTCGATCTCGACGCGCTGGCCGGTCAGGGTTTCGCCCCGGCAGCGGGCAACGCCCGGTGCGCCGTCCAGCTCAACCGATTCCAGGAAGGCGGACATCATGTGCTTGTCCGGTCCCGTCCACAGGTTGAGGAAGTCATGGTCGACCAGAG
Source organism: Hyphomonadaceae bacterium BRH_c29 (assembly GCA_000961695.1). GTDB lineage: Bacteria > Pseudomonadota > Alphaproteobacteria > Caulobacterales > Hyphomonadaceae > Hyphomonas. The sequence goes on along the minus strand of LADW01000043.1, from coordinate 6,108 downwards.
GGCGGCCGAGCAGGGCCGTCAGCGATTCCCCGGCGGTGCGGAAATGCCAGGCGCCATCGCGCTTGTTTTCCAGCACGAAGAGACGGTCGATCAGACCGGGGTGATCGTTGACGCGCGGCGACTCAGCATCGCCATCGGCGGCTTTCGCATTCATGCGGCGCCAGGCATCCAGAAGGACTTTGGTATTAGGATGGATGGACCGGTCGTTCATGACGGGTGGGACTCCGAATTTGTTTTGTGGCCCCCTGTGGGCCGTTCCGAGCTCCTTTGCGCAATAACTGTTCCAGAAGCCGCATTTCCCGCGACGGGGGAGTTCTGCGCTGTGGCAAATGGAATATTTCCCCTGAGAGGGCGTACAGGCGCCGCTTCGTGGTGGTCCCATGGTTAACATGAGCGTGTAGGGCAGGCGCGACAGGTTTGGGGGTGTGCCTAGTCGGGACGGCGGCTGATTCGTGGTCCAGGGCGTTCGCGGGAGTCAGGCTGCGGAGATAAAAGATTCTATTCGAGATACTTAAAGGGCCCGATTCGACATGAAGCGGGCCAGAAAGCGGACATTTGTTTTAATGTTCGTGACTTTCGAGCAACGCTTTTTCCCAACGGGTAACATTTGCTACCGTATATCTTGCGATGGCAATTGCCTGAGTTACCAATGAAGAGCGGAAAAACCGCAAAGACTGGCGTTTCCTCCATCTATTTTCTCAGTCTTTCAAAATTAATCATGACCAAAGGGAGCTGACCTCGTGTCAAAGACCACAACCTATTCGCGCGCCGGACTCAAAGCCGTGCTGACTCTTGGCGTCGGCCTCACGGCGCTTGCTGCGGCTCAGATGCCCGCACAAGCCCAGGAGACCAATGACGACGACTCTTCGCGCACGCTGCAGACTGTCACCATCACCGCGACCAAGCGCGAGCAAACCCTTCAGGATGTTCCTGTTGCTGTCTCCGTTGTCGACGACACGGTGATCAAACAGTCCCAGATTGCTGACCTGAACGATCTTCAGTCGCTTGTTCCGTCGCTGCGCGTCGGCCAGCTGCAGTCGTCGGCGAACACCAACTTCATCATCCGAGGCTTCGGCAACGGCGCAAACAATGCCGGTATCGAACCGTCGGTCGGTGTCTTCATCGATGGCGTGTACCGCTCGCGCTCTGCCGCCCAGATCGCGGACCTGCCGAACATCCAGCGCGTCGAAGTCCTGCGTGGACCGCAGTCGACCCTGTTCGGCAAGAACGCATCGGCCGGTGTGATCTCGATCATCACCAAGCAACCGGAATATGAGTTCGGTGGAAACGTCGAAGCCACCGTCGGCAATTACAACCAGTTCCGTGTGGCGGGCGATGTCACCGGTCCGATCACGGACAAGGTCGCCTACAGCCTCGCCGCGAACTACAATACCCGCGATGGCTATGCCAAAGACCTGAACACCGGCGCTGACATCAACGGCCGGGACCGCTGGGGCGCTCGCGGCCAGCTCCTGATCGAGCCGACCGAGAACCTCAGTTTCCGGATCATCGGCGACTATGACAAGATCGATGAGATCTGCTGTGTCACAGCGAACGTGGTGAACGGGGCAACCGGCGCGGCCATCCAGGCGCTCGGCGGCCAGATCAACCCGGAAAGCCCCTACTCGTATGAAGTCTACAACAACTTCAATTCGACCAACAAAATCGAGAACTCCGGCCTGTCGATCCAGGGCGATTATGAGATGGGCTTCGCCAACCTGACCTCGATCACCGCGTATCGTACGTCGAAGCTCGTCACCGACCAGGACTCGGACTTCACCAGCGCCGACCTCTTGTCGCGCAATGCCAACAATACCGATATCGACACGTTCACCCAGGAACTGCGTCTGACCTCGAACGGAACCGGCGCCATCGACTGGATGGTCGGTGCCTTCTACTTTGATGAATCCGTCGATATCGCAAACCAGATCACATATGGCTCGGATATCCGCGGCTATATCGATCTTCTGTCGTCGGGCCTGCTGACGGGCCTGGAGCCGGTTGTGTTCGGTGTGCCTGCCGGCACCTTCTTCCAGCCGGGCCAGGGCATGACGGAAGCCTATGGCCAGGACGACTCAGCCTTCTCGCTGTTCGGCACGGTGGATTACCATGTCACTGACCGCCTGACCGCAACGCTTGGCCTGAACTACACGCAGGACAACAAGGATGCATACGGCACTGTCGTGTCGACTGACGCGTTCTCGGCGATCGATCTCGGTGCGCTGTCGCCGTACATCTCGCAAGCCACGCTGGGCGGCCTGTTGCAACAGGCCGGTGTGGACCCGACCAACCCGGCGGCCGTTGGTGGGTTCGCAGGGGCTTACCCGGCCGTGTTTGCCCAGATGCAAGCCGTTGCAGCCGGCGCGACGAGCGGCCTTCAGCAGCTGCAGTTCTTCCCGCAATTCGTGGGCTTCCCGAATGCGGTGGAAACCGGCTCTACGAATGATGACGACACGACCTACACGCTCCGCCTCGCTTATGACGTGTCGGACAATTATAACGTGTACGCATCATATGCGACTGGCTTCAAGGCTTCGTCCTGGAACCTGTCGCGCGATAGCCGTCCGACAGCGGCGGGCTATGCTGGCCTGGTGGCTGGTGGCCTCAATACGCCGAACCTGACGACCGGCACGCGCTTTGCCGGGCCGGAAGAGGCCGAAGTGTTCGAAATCGGCCTGAAAGCTGCCTTCGACACGCTGGCCTTTAACGTCGCCGTCTTCGACCAGAAGATCAAAGGCTTCCAGTCGAACGTCTTCACGGGCACGGGCTTTGCTCTGGCCAATGCGGGCGAACAATCGACACAAGGCCTCGAATTCGATGCCACGTGGAACGCAACTCAGAACCTGACGCTCGGCCTTGCCGGCACGTTCCTGGATCCGGTCTATGACAGCTTCCCGGACTCGGCGAGCGGCGACATCTCCGGCCAGAAGCCGTTCAGCATCTCTGAAGTGTCGACCTCGGCTTCGGCCGTCTACACCTTCAACTTCGAAGGCCTTGATGCCTTCGTGCGGGGCGACTGGCAGTATGAAGGCCCGGCGACCTATTTCGACGATCCGGCCGATCAGGCTCTGATTGGCGAAGAGCGCGAGTTCAGCCTGTTCAACGCATCGCTCGGGTTCCAATCCGACAGCGGCATCAGCGTGCTGTTCTGGGGACGGAATATCTTCGACGAGCAGTATATCTCGGTGGCCTTCCCGACGACGGCGCAGGCCGGTTCGCTGTCTGGCTATCCGAACCAGCCGGCGACGTATGGCGTCACGGTGCGCAAAGCCTTCTAAGGCGCCGCGCGATCCCAAGACAGAAAGCCCCGCCTTTGCCGGCGGGGCTTTTTTGTTGGCGAGGGGCAGGGCGCTCTGGCGTCCGGCGCGGCAGGCCGCTAAGCCTTTGGGGGTAGCTTCTCTATATAAGGGCCCTGTTTGACCCCGTGATGCGCCATACCAAGCCTCCGCCGATGATCGAAGCGCCGCCGGCCGTTGTCGGGCTCGCCATCCTTATCGTGGTCGCGCATGCCGTTAGGGTGTTCTCTCCGGCGGCCTGGCAGGGCTTTGCCTTCTCCGTGGGAAGCCTGCAGCCGGACCGATTCTGGGCCTCAGTGGGCCTTGGGGCGCCTGAGGCGGTGCCTTATGGCTCTCCTGTGAGCGCTCTGATGCCGTTTCTGGCTGATTTCCTGCTTCATGACGGCTGGGCGGGCGCGATTCTCAACGCGGCATTGGTCATTATCTTTGGCCGCATGGTGCATGCGTCACTCTCTATTGGCCGGAAAAGCGGGGGACTGCCCTTTCTGATCGTGTTTGCAGCCTCCGTGGTGGGCGGGTCTTTGCTCCACCTGGTCACCCAATTTCCGGCCGGGAGCGCCCTTATAGGGGCTTCAGGCGGCGCCAGTGGCCTGTTTGCGGCCTGGGTCCTTATACAGGAGGGGCGGGGCGGGCAGATCCTGTCGAAGCGATTCCTGACCGTTTTCCTCTTCTTTGCGGGCGTGAATGCGGCGCTCTGGCTAATGGGGCCGGCGATTCTGGGCGCCAGAATCAGCTGGCAGGCACATATTGGTGGCTTCCTTGCGGGCGCTGTCGCGTTCCAGATATTCCGCGCCCGCCGGCGCCTTCGGCGAATCTGATCGCGTCAAAGGCCTTATTATGTTAGCTTCCGTGTGGGGCGAGGCCGGCCCGCGGTCCGTCTACCAAGGAGGATTCGCATGACAATAGACCAGATCCTGAACGACAAGGGCCGCGAGATCATCTCGGTCAGGGCAGATTCGAGCCTGGCAGAGGCTGCCCGGACGTTAGACCTCAAAAAAATCGGCGCCGTGGTCGCCCTGGAAGACGGCGGCGGCATTATTGGCGTGCTTTCTGAGCGAGATATTGTGCGTCAGGTGGCCCGAAATGGCGAAGCGGCGCTCAAGATGACCGTCGGAGACGCCATGACTCGGGACGTCATCACCATCGAGTCGACGACAAACGTGGATGTTGCGATGCAATTGATGACTGATCGGCGCATCCGTCACCTGCCTGTTTTCCGGAATGAGCGGCTGGTTGGTGTCGTATCCATTGGAGATCTCGTGAAATGGAAGATCGCGGAGACAGAAGCCGAGGCTGAGGCCATGAAATCGTATCTTTCGGCTCAATACTGAATTTACAAGGCACTAGCGTTTAGGTTTGCCACATCGCGCCGCCGGAAAACGCCCGGCTGCAGCGAAATCGCATTATTTCTTCCGATTTGCTGCAGAAGGGGGTTGCGGCCATCCCGTGCCTTGGGTATCCCCCGGCCTCCGCTGAAGACGCCCTCGGGCTTCGGAAAGCGGGGCCGGAAAAAAGGCCCTACCAAGTGTAAAAAGAGCTTGCAGCTCACACCGAATAGGGACTATGTAAACGGCTCCTCGAAATGCTCGAATATGTCGGGCCGGTCACCGGTCCTCAGTATTCTTTGCGCTGAAAATCAAGTGGTTACACGGCTCACACCGGAAACTGCAGAAGGCGCAAAAAAGAGTGTTGACGGGCAATTCGGCGGCCCATATAAGCCGCCACTTCCGGACGGGGCCACGGCTTCTGAAGGGCTTCGGAACTCCGGTTCCTGTTGTTTGACATCGTAAGAGATTAAGGAAGAGAAACGCAGGCGGCGTGATGGCTTGCGAACCTCGCTAGAGAGCAATCGACGGCAGGTTCACACGATCACGACGGATGCGTTTCTTAGAGAAAATTCTTTTATCCATCGATCAGATTTCGGTCTGGTCTTTGTGACAAAGGGTTTCTCGTCAAGAACGCAATACTTATGCTTAACAGCTTGAGTAACCGTCCATATTCCAATGGATGGTTTCGTCAGATCAAAACTCAACTTGAGAGTTTGATTCTGGCTCAGAACGAACGCTGGCGGCAGGCCTAACACATGCAAGTCGAACGATATAGTGGCAGACGGGTGAGTAACGCGTGGGAACGTACCTTTCACTACGGAATAGCTCTGGGAAACTGGTGGTAATACCGTATACGCCCTTCGGGGGAAAGATTTATCGGTGAAAGATCGGCCCGCGTTAGATTAGGTAGTTGGTGGGGTAATGGCCTACCAAGCCTACGATCTATAGCTGGTCTGAGAGGATGATCAGCCACACTGGGACTGAGACACGGCCCAGACTCCTACGGGAGGCAGCAGTGGGGAATCTTGCACAATGGGCGAAAGCCTGATGCAGCCATGCCGCGTGAATGATGAAGGCCTTAGGGTTGTAAAATTCTTTCGCTAGGGATGATAATGACAGTACCTAGTAAAGAAGCCCCGGCTAACTTCGTGCCAGCAGCCGCGGTAATACGAAGGGGGCTAGCGTTGTTCGGAATTACTGGGCGTAAAGCGCACGTAGGCGGACTTTTAAGTCAGATGTGAAATCCCGGGGCTCAACCTCGGAACTGCATTTGAAACTGGAAGTCTGGAGTTCAGGAGAGGTTAGCGGAATACCGAGTGTAGAGGTGAAATTCGTAGATATTCGGTGGAACACCAGTGGCGAAGGCGGCTAACTGGACTGATACTGACGCTGAGGTGCGAAAGTGTGGGGAGCAAACAGGATTAGATACCCTGGTAGTCCACACCGTAAACGATGAGAGCTAGTTGTTGGCAGGCATGCCTGTC
>LADW01000049.1 GCA_000961695.1 Hyphomonadaceae bacterium BRH_c29 | reverse complement strand
GCGAGGATGAACGCGCCGGCATCGCGCGCGGCGATGTTGAACACGCGGGTCGAGCGCGACGGCTCAAACGCCGAACGCGGCTCAAGCCCCGTGCGCAGCCGGTCGAGCGCATCGCGCACGGCGGGCATCAAGGCTTCGGCCATGGCTGTCGGCTTCACGCCGCGCCCCTCGCGCACGAAGAGCGGGTCCTCGAAATGCGTGCGCAGGCGCGAAAGCGCATTGCTGACGGCAGGCTGGGTGATGTTCAGCGTCTCACTGGCCCGCGTCAGGCTGCGCTCGGCATAAACAGCTTCCAGCACCGGCAACAGGTTCAGGTCCATCGACCGCAGATTCATGATGCGCTCCAATACATCACCACCAGTGATGATTGTGCTTCATATAATAAAGTTCCCGAATAGTCGAGCCTGGGGCATAGTCCCCCCATCGACAGTGGAGTTCCCCCGATGCGCGCGGCGCTACAGCCAGCCGGCAGCTTTCATGAGCATGACCGCGCCGATTGCGGTGACGAGATACTTCATGCCGCGTTTGAAGTTCACGTCGCTCATCCGGTCCAGCACCTTGCCGCCCAGCGTCGTGCCCAGCATGGACAGGGGCGCAGCGCCAAGGATCAGCCACCAGGGCGGCAGCGCCTGAACACCCGCCGCGGCGATGACCGGCATGCTCCAGAACAGGATCTTCACGAAGTGCGCCAGCACCTGCGTCACCGCCTTGGTCGCGACGATCTCATGGCGCGGCATGTCTGTGCGCACGAAGAACTGGTCCAGCAGCGGCCCGGCAACGCCTGCCACCGTGTTCAGCGCCTGCACGACGAAGCCCGCGCCCTCGGCCTGGAACCGCTTCTGGATATCCAGATCGAGCAGTTGCTTCGGCAGCCAGACCAGCATCGCGACGAGGCCCAGCAGCACGTAAACCGTCTGCTTGTCCGGCCGCCAGCTGAGCGCGAACAGCAACAACACGGCCACAGCCGAGCCCTGCGCGTAGCGCCGGAAGATGCGCCAGTTGATATGCTCGCGCCACAGGAACGCGCGATAGCCGTTGGAGATCATCTGCACGGCGCCATGGATCATCATGGCCGTCGCCACGGGCACCAGCGCCGTCAGAACGCCCATGAAAATAATGCCACCGGCCATGCCGAATATGCCGGACAGGAAGCTCGTGACCAGCACGGTGACGAGAATGATGGCGGCAGCAATCGGACTCATGTCCGCTCCCCTAAACCCGTTCTGGCGAAGGCGCCAAGGGCAGGGGCGTCAGAAAACATTGCAAAGAAAGAATTTGCGGCCCGATGGCCCCAAGGCGTACCAATGAACCCCAACAGGATAGAAAAGGAGGCTCCAGATGCCCGATAGCGGTTTTTCAATGGATGCATCAGCAGAACTCAATGACCTTCGCATGTCGGAGGCTGCACGTCCGCTCTATGAGCACGTGAAGACCTTCATCAAAGAGGTCGTCGAGCCGATGCACGAAGAATTCGAACGCCTCGGCGAAGGCAAGAAGGACATCTGGTCCTACGCGCCCGGCCAGCTCGAAGTGCTCGAAAAAGCCAAGGACGAGGCCAAGAAACAAGGCCTCTGGAACTTCTTCCTGCCCGACGCCGAAACCGGCGAAGGCCTGAAGAACCTCGATTATGCCTATATCGCTGCAGAGCTTGGCAAAGTGCCGCTGGCTTCGGAAACGATGAACTGCTCGGCGCCCGACACCGGCAACATGGAAGTTCTGGAACGCGTCGGCACGGCTGCGCAAAAGGAACAATGGCTGAAGCCGCTGCTCGAAGGCAAGATCCGCTCCGCCTTCGCCATGACAGAGCCGGGCCTGCCATCGTCGGATGCCAAGAACGTCTCCATGAGCGCTGTGCTCGACGGCGACGAATGGGTGCTCAATGGCGAGAAATTCTACATTTCCGGCGCCGGCGACCCACGCTGCAAGATCATGATCTGCATGGTGAAAACCAATGACGGCCCGGATGTGAACCGCCGCCAGTCGCAGATCCTCTGCCCGCTGCCGCACCCCGGCGTCACGATTGTCGGCCCGATGCACGTGTTCGGCGATCCGGATGCCCCGCATGGTCACATGCACATCCGCTTCGAGAACGTCCGTGTTCCGAAGGAAAACATGCTGCTCGGCGAAGGCCGTGGCTTCGAGATCTCGCAGCTGCGCCTCGGCCCAGGCCGTATTCACCACTGCATGCGCTCCATCGGCGCCGCAGAGAAAGCCCTCGACCTCATGGTCGTGCGCGGCATGACCCGTCAGGCCTTCGGCCGTGACCTGATCAAGCTGGGCGGCAATATCGAGATCGTGTCCCGTGCACGGATCGAAATTGAAGCCATGCGCATGATGGTTCTCAAGGCTGCCAAGGCGATGGACGTTCTGGGCAACAAAGAGGCCCGCGTCTGGATTTCCATGGTCAAGGCCATGGTGCCGGAACGCGTCTGCAAGATCATCGACCAGGCGATCCAGATGCACGGCGCCGCAGGCGTGTCGCAGTGGACCCCGCTGGCCCGCCTCTATGCCAACCAGCGCACCCTGCGCCTGGCAGACGGCCCGGACGAAGTCCACCACATGGTGGTCGGCCGCGCCGAAACCCGCCGCTATACCGGCGAGGAAGAAGATCCGGCCATGGCCGCTGTCTGGCGCAAATAAGCGCCCTTCAGGCACACAAGATCAGCGCGCGGCCCGGAAACGGGCCGCGCGTTTTTTTGTTGACGCAACAACTTAAGGGAGCAAGGCTCAGGTGTCTCAGGGAGGGACGAAATCAATGCGAAATTTTCTGATCGTTGCTGGCTTCACCGCACTCTTCGCGACCGGAGGCGCCCACGCACAGGAAGGCCGTTTACAGAGCATCACAGTCACCGCCAGTATGATCGACAGAGATGACCTGCTCGCTGCCCCCGCCATCTATCGCCGTGTTCAGGCTGATTTCATTCAGGTCGACGTGTCCTACCAGAGCGGCACGCGCGACGCGGCAGAGCGCAAGGCCGAACTTGCCACGATGTTCGAACGGTTGAAAGCCGCCGTTTCCAAAACGCAAGGCTATGCGCTCGAAGGCGGGGCATTGGGCGAAAGCAGCGCGCCGATCGATACGGTCCTGTTTGATGACATCTACAGCGCCTATGGCGCCCAGGGCAGCTTCACCCTGATCATGAGCATCGACACGCGTCCGGGCGAGTCTTTCGACAAGCTGATGGAACGCGCCGGCAAGTTCGTGGAAGATATCAAAGCCGCAGGGCGGACCGAGGCTTTTCTGGGCGACGAGCAGTATCTCGGTGCCCGCCACACGGACAAGCACCGCGAAGCGCTGCTGAATGATCTGCAGGCGGAAGTCCGGTCACTCCAGCAAGTGTTCCGGGCCTCGAAGGTTTCGCTAACCGGGCTGGAAAGCCGCGTGATCACCCAGCCCTCCGGTCCGCTCGAACTGGAAATCTTCATTCCCTACAAGCTGACGGTCGAGACCGGGGCAGGCGAGTAGGCCCGCGTTTGCCGGGCGTGTGAGGCGAGGGCCTTTATCCCCCCAGGCCAGACTCCCCTCTCCCTTGGGAGAGGGGCAGGGGTGAGGGGCGGCTCAGTTCCAGCAATAACTGCACACGCGGCTACTCCGTGACCCCTCATCCCCGGCCCTTCTCCCGAGGGAGAAGGGGGCGCGAGCCGGCCCTTTATCCTCCCGGACTCACGGCGCCCGTATGCTCTCGCGCATGGCCGACAACACCACCTTCCTCGAACAGGGTATCCGCGCCGCCCTCTACGCGCTGGCCGACACGGCCAGCCGGGCGAACCTGCACCTGAAACCAAAGACGATCACGAAGAGCCTCAAACGCCGATGCATGGCCGAGATGAAAGTCATCGCCGTGCTGATCCGTCGTCTGATCATGCTGATGGCGCTCTCTATCCAGCTCGCGCCCCTGAAGCCCCGCACATCCAAACCCGCACCCAAAATCGAAGGCGCCGAAGACGTCACCGCCAGCTTCGGCCCGCAGCCGTCCGGCTTCAGTCTGGCCCCGCCCAAGGCCGGCCCGCCTATACGGTGTTTAAACGGTGTTTATGTGGTCCCTAAACGGTCCGTCGACGCCGCGCCGGTCATCGCGCGCCTCGTGGCGCTGATCAGAATTCTGAAGAATCCGGAACCGCATGCGAAGCGCCTCGCGCGCACAATCCAGCGCTGGCAGGCGAAGGGCGAAGCCAGGCCGCACGTGGTGCCGATGGCCGGGCGTCACCGCCTGGACCCGGAACTTGGCCTCGTCGCCAGCCTGTTGCCGCAGCTCCTGAACGAGGCGCTGAAAGGCTGGGCGGATACGAGTTGAGGCCTGCTTGAAACTTGGAATCTTGCCGGAGCGTGATCGCGTCTCCGGCCGCTTGTGTTCCCCCCTCCGTCACCTTCGGTGACGGAGGGGGGATACGAAGGCGCGGCAGAGACGGAGGTGTTACAAAAGGAGACGGTGGGAGACGCACGGTGACGAGCAATACCTCTACCGGCGCTTGCGCACTGGGCTTGCCGCTTCTAATCGGAGAGGCACGGCGCAGAGAGGTCAGCGACATGATACGGAAGTTCACCCGGCGCATGCGCCAGATTCACAATGTGCTGGCACTGGTTGTCGGCACGCAGATCCTGCTGTGGATGGTGTCCGGCCTCTATTTCACGCTGTTCCCGATCGAGACCGTGCGCGGCACGCACCTGCGCGCGCCGGTGACAGATGCGCTGGTTGTGCCGGAGGCGGGCTTTGTGCCGATCGACACGCTCGCCGCCGGGGCCAGCAAGGTCAGCCTGAAGCCCTGGCTCGGGCGCGCAGTCTATGTCGTGGAGACGGAGGCCGGAGCGGACATGTTCGATGCCGCGACCGGCACGAAACTGACCCCGCTCAATGAGGCCGGCGCGCGCGCCGTGGCCAACGACAACTGGGCCGGGCAGGGTGAGATCGCTTCGGCCAGCCTGCTGGAAGCGGCCCCCTCCGAGTCCGGACGGAAAGGCGAACCGATGTGGCGGATCGAATTTGAAGGCAAGGACAAAGCCACGTTCTGGGTCACCCCCGACACAGGCGAAGTCCGCGCCGTTCGCACCGGCATCTGGCGTCTGTTCGATCTGATGTGGGGCCTGCACATCATGGACTGGTCGGCGCGGGAAACCATTGCCAGCTGGTGGATGAAGGCGTTTGCCTTTGGCGGGCTGATGATGTCGCTGGCCGGGGCCTGGCTGCTCGCGCGCCGTCTGGCGATGGGCACGCTGCTGAAATAGCGGACTGCCCTAGAACGGCACGTTCGGGTCGTCTTCGCCCTGACCGCCGGGGGCGAGGCCGAGGAAATCGAACACGCGCGGATCGTGCAAATGGCTCGGCCGCACGGTGGCGAGGGCATGGGCCATGACCTGCCGCACGCCGGGCTTCTTGCGTTCCCACTCGGTCAGCATCTGCTTCATGGCGACACGCTGCAGGCCGTCCTGACTGCCGCAGAGATTGCAGGGGATGATCGGGAAATTCATCGCGGCGGAGAACTTTTCGAGGTCGTCCTCAGCGGCCGTAATCAGAGGGCGGAGCACCATGACATCGCCCTCATCGTTCAGCAGTTTTGGCGGCATCGCGGCAAGGCGCCCGCCATGGATAAGGTTCATCATGAACGTCTCCAGCGCGTCGTCGCGGTGGTGGCCCAGCACGATGGCCTCGCAGCCTTCCTCCCGCGCGAGCCGGTAAAGAATGCCCCGGCGCAGACGCGAGCACATGGAGCAGAAGGTGCGCCCCTCCGGCACTTTGTCGGTGACGATGGAATAGGTGTCTTCGGTCTCGATCCGATAGGTCGCGCCGATCTTGTTCAGCCATTCCGGCAGGATGTGTTTCGGAAAGCCCGGCTGGCCCTGGTCGAGATTGCAGGCAATCAGATCGACGGGCAGGGCGCCCTGGTATTGCAGGTCCATCAGCACGGCCAGAAGGCCATAGCTGTCCTTGCCGCCGGAGAGGCAAACCAGCCATTTCGGTCGCGCCCGCTCGCCGCTCTCGACCGCGCGCCGGTCGACCATGCCGTAGGTATCAATCGCCTGCAGCGCGCCGCGGACGAGGCGCTTGCGCAGCTTCTTGAAGCTCACCGAATCCGGAGCGTCGACAAAAAGTGGCGGGGCGCCGGTGAAAGTGGAAACATCATCTGCCATGACGCGCAGCTTTGCCATGGCAGGGCGCCAGCGCACAAGTCCGGAAGACGGCGGGCGCGGGCTGTGCCATGAGGCGTTTGACCGGACGTATTTCCAATTTCGGGGGCCTTCATGAAGCTGCACGTGTCGTCAGACCTGCACTACTCTTTCCTGCCAGAGACCGGGGCTGTTGTTTCGGTCCACGCTGCGACCTCGCCAGACCAGACCGTCCTGTCGGAAAGCCTTGTGATTGATCCGCTGCCAAAGCTGGTCCTCGACCCGGCAGACGCGCGCGGCGAGCGCCGGTTCCGGGCGCAACTCTCTGGCGATGTGCGCATCCGGTATGAGGCGATTGTCGACAATGGCGCGCGATCTCTCCTGCCGCCGGGGGCGATCCGGCACGCATGGACTGACCTTCCTGTCGAAGCGCTCCTCTTCCTGCTGCCCAGCCGTTACTGTTCTTCGGACAGGTTCATTTCATTCGCGGAGAGCACGTTCGGGGCGATCCCGGAGGGCGGCGCAATGGTGCAGGCGGTGCTGGGCTGGCTGTACGAAAACATCGAGTATGCCTTCGGGTTCAGCAGTTCCGACACGACGGCCGAGCACACATTTGTGGAGCGCAAAGGCGTTTGCCGCGACTTCACACATCTCGGCATTACGCTTTGCCGCGCGCTCAACATTCCGGCCCGCGCGGTCAGCGCCTATGCGATGGGCCTCAAGCCGCAGGATTTCCATGCCGTGTTCGAAGTTTATCTGGATCATGCCTGGTGGCTGGTCGATCCGACCGGGCTGGTGCCGGTGGAAAACATCGTCCGCATCGGTGTGGGGCGCGATGCCGCTGACATCGCCTTCCTGTCCACCTCGTCACCCTGCCGCCTGATCTGGCAAACCGTGGATGTCTCGCCTGTGGTCTAGGTGAGGAACGGAATCCGGAACCAGCGTTTGACCTTCCACCAGCGGCGCAGGCGCTTGTTGTTCGGCGCGTCGTCGCCATTCCGCGGAACGAGGATGTCGTTCATGCGCGGCTGATAGTTTCGGATCAGGTCTTCCTCAATCCGGGCGCGGTCTGCCGGTTTCTTGATGATCAGGACGTGACGCTCCGTGGCGCCGCGTTTCCACCAGGCTTCCCACCAGCGCTCATGCCCGATCAGGCGCGAGCGGAAATTGGTCGCCTTGCCGATGTAAAGCGGCTGCAGGAAGAACACGAACCGGCGGCGCACGAAGATATAGATGCCGCTATCATCCGGCAGGCCCTTGCGCGTCAGCGTGATCTTGAACCGGTACGGCCGGCCCGATTCACCCCACCAGGTATGCCAGCCAAACAGAAAAATCATGCGCGTCTCCCAAACTTCCCGCGAAGCTGGGTTGAGACGGTTAACAGCGCGTTAACCAGCGGTGTCCGGATCATGGACAAGGCGGCTGTCAGGTGGCGCTTCGGCCCTTGCTGCCTTGCCATAGTCGCGCACCACTGTTGCCACGCGCAGCCGATAATTCTGAAGGATATCCGCTCGCCCTGCGGATTGGGCGGCGCGGTGTTCGGCCATGTTACGCCATGCTTGGACAGCCGCTTCGGTCTCGAAGAAGGACAGGGAAAGGTAGCGACCCGGCACAGCGATGCTCTCGAATCGTTCAATCGAGATGAAACCGTCTATTGTTTCCAGCAAAGGGCGAAGCTTTCCTGCGAGGTCGAAATAGTCGTCCGCGCGGCCCTCGGCCGGTTCAAGTTCAAAAACGACCGCGATCATGGTTTCACCAGCGGGCCATGCGGAGTAGATGCAAGTTTGAGGAATATCCGGTCTTCACGGCGTAGAAATTGTTCCCGCTTGGCGAACGCGTAGTTTTCTTTTCCAATCGGGTCTGCAGCGAGGCGGGCCTTATAGACTTCGTATTCCGCCAGCGACGGCAATGAATATACGCCGTAGGCGGTCGTGGTGGAACCTTCATGGGGAGCAAAATAACCGATCAGGTCGGCTCCGCAGCGCGGGATCGCCTGGCCCCACTGGCGGGCATAGTGTTCGAAAGCGTCTTTCTTGAAGGGGTCTATCTGGTAACGGATGAAACAAGTGATCATGGAGGTTTCCTCGATTGTGAAGGCCACTTTCTAACCGCTTGAACCGTCATGATGGTTCGATTACCCTCGAACCATGAAAGACGGACCTGACATATCCCGCGTCGCCGCTCTGGTCGGTGATCCCGCCCGCAGCAATATGCTGCTGGCCTTGATGGACGGTCGCGCGCTGACCGCTGGAGAATTGGCTAGCCTGTCTGGTGTGACCAAGCAGACGGCCAGCTCACATCTCGCCCGGCTTTTGGATGGCGGCCTTGTTGCGCGTGAAGTGCAGGGGCGACACCATTATTACCGGCTTGGCGGCGCCGATGTGGCGCTTGCGCTGGAAACCTTGCTCTGTGTTTCGGAGCGCCGGAATGGCTCGCGTACGCGAACAGGTCCACGCGATCCAGATCTGCGTAGGGCTCGGATCTGCTACGATCATCTTGCCGGAGAGCTCGGCGTGCTTGTCTATGATCGAATGATCAGTGGCGGTCTGATCGTCGACGAGGGGAGCAAACTGACAGTTACGCCAGCAGGATGGGCAGCGCTCGATCGGATCGACATCAGACCTGATGAAATTCCGGCTTCCCGTCGACCGCTATGCCGGACCTGCCTCGACTGGAGTATGCGGCGCCATCACCTTGCTGGCAGACTTGGCGGACAAATTCTGAAAACGATCCTTCTCAAAGGTTGGGTCCGGCGCGTGCCAGACTCCAGGATCATCCGGTTTTCCTCTTCCGGTGAACGTGCCCTTATGGCCTGGCTGCCGCCGCAGCCTTCACCGGGGCGAAACTCATCCGGTGGCAGGGTGCCGGGCCGAGCCGGGTGAGCGCTTCGGCATGAAGGTCCGTGCCATAACCCTTGTGCTGGCCGAGGCCATAACCGGGATGGGCGGCGTCCAGTTCCTGCATCAGGGCATCGCGCACGGTCTTGGCGAGGATCGAGGCGGCGGAGATCGCGGGCTCTGTCAGGTCGCCCTTCACGATGGCGCGGGCTTCGCATTTCAGGCCGCCCGGCAGGGCATTTCCGTCGATTAGCGCGAGCGCCGGGGCTTGCTGTAGCCCCTCCACCGCCCGCCGCATGGCGAGGAAAGTTGCCTCGCGAATGTTCATCCGGTCGATCTCTTCCACACTGGCATGGGCGACACACCAGGCGAGCGAGCGCTCGCGGATCAGCGGCGCCAGCCGGTCGCGTTTGGCTTCCGACAGCTTCTTGGAATCGGTCAGGCCCTCGATGGGCTTTGCCGGATCGAGGATCACCGCCGCCGCCGTCACAGGCCCGGCCCAAGGGCCACGCCCGGCTTCGTCGACGCCGCAGATGAGATGTCCGAACAGATCCATGGCGGGAACAGACCGCGAGTCGGGCTTGCGCTCCACCGCGCAGCACGGTTCAGTTACCACACATCTGTTGTTACGCCCCGGGGGCTCCACCATGACCGAACTTCTCACTTCGCCCGCCTTCTGGGGCAGCCTCGCCACGCTGACCTTCCTGGAAGTCGTGCTGGGTATCGACAACCTCCTCTTCGTCTCGATTGCGACGGGGAATCTGAAGGGCGAGCAGAAGAAGCGCGCCACCCGCGTCGGCGTCTGGGGCGCCATGGTGCTGCGCATCCTGATGCTGGGCCTGATCTTCTGGATCCTGCAGCTCGACAAGTCGCCTTTGTTCCACCTGCCGCACTGGCTGGCGGTCGCAGCTTCCGGCGGCAGCGAGGAGGTAATGCACCACGTCGAAGAGGTGACGCTGAAAGATCTGATCCTGTTCGCCGGTGGTCTGTTCCTGCTCTGGAAAGGCACGCAGGAAATCCACGCCTCGGTCGAAGGGACCGGGCATGAGGAATCCACCGCGAAATCGAGCTTCACCGCCGTGCTGATCCAGCTCGTGGTCATCAACATCGTCTTCTCGATGGACAGCGTGATCACGGCTGTGGGCATGACAGACAATCTGGCCGTCATGATCGCCGCCGTGGTGCTCTCCACGCTGGTCATGGCGGTCGCCGCAGATCCGCTCGCAAAGTTCATTGCAGACCATCCGACGACCAAGATGCTGGCGCTGGCCTTCATTCTTCTTGTCGGGGTTGCCCTTGTGGCTGACGGGCTCGGTTTCCATATCCCGCGGGGCTACCTCTACTTCGCCATCGCCTTCTCGCTTGGCGTCGAACTCTTGAATATTCAGGCGCGCACCAAGACGCCGGACACGGAAGGACACTGACATGGGCGAAGCTTACAGGATCATCATGCACGAGACCGGCGGCACGGATGTGCTGAAGGTCGAAACCTTCGAGCCGCGCCCGCCCGGCCCTGGTGAAGCACTGGTGAAACAGGCCGCTTCCGGTCTCAACTTCATCGACACCTATTTCCGCACCGGGCTGTACCCTGCAAAGCTGCCCTTTGTGCAGGGCTCCGAAGGGGCCGGCATTGTCGAAGCCGTGGGCGAAGGTGTGACCAATGTGAAACCCGGCGACCGGGTCGCCTATCTCGGCAGCGGCACCTATGCCACGCACTTCACCGGCCCGGCGGGCCGCATGGTGATCCTGCCCGAGGGCATTTCCGAGGAAGACGCCGCTGCCGTTCTGCTGAAGGGCCTGACCGCCTGGATGCTGTTGTTCGAAATCCGCCCGATCACAGACCGTGACACGGTTCTGATCTGGGCACCGGTCGGCGGTGTCGGCAGCGTGCTGACGCCCTGGGCCGCCAGCCTCGGCGCGCGCGTCATCGCCGTCACGTCCACGCCGGAGAAGGCTGAAAAGGCCGAAGAACTCGGCGCCAGTGACGTGATCGTCGGCTATGATGATGTCGCGAAGAAAGTACGTGAGCTGACGGGCGGTGTGGGCGTCGATGTCTCTCTCGACAGTGTCGGAAAGCGCAGCTTCGAAGCATCCCTCTCCAGCCTGAAGAAACGCGGCTGGATGATCTCCTACGGCAACGCGTCCGGCGCGGCAGACCCGATGCCGCCGGGACGCCTCGCCGCAGGTGGGTCGCTCATCCTGACCCGGCCAACCCTGTTCAACTTCACCGATACGCCGGAAGATCTGGCCCGCGGCGCGCGCCACCTGTTCGCCTCCATGAGGACGGGCACGTTCAGCGCCGACATCGGCCAGCGCTTCTACATGAGAGACGCAGGCAAGGCGCATGAGGCCCTCGAAAGCGGCAAGACCACCGGGGCAACGGTCCTGTTGCCGTGAGCCGGGCCGGTCGTCTCTCGGCCGGTCTGATCGTTGCCCTGCAGCTGCTCTATGCCATCGTGCTGGCGGCGGGCTTGGCAGCGCTTCCTTCGGCGGATGACCCTATTCCGGATCCGTATTTCACGGCGATGGAACTCCTGATTCTGCTGATTGCCCCATTGCTGGTGGTCCTGATGGCGGCGCTTCATGCGGCGGCACCGGCAGAGCGGAAGCTGTTCAGCCTCTGCGCACTGGTCTTCATGGCCATGTGCGCGGGGGTCACGTCACTTGTGCATTTCCTGATCCTCACGGTCAGCCGCATCCTGCCGGGCAACTGGGACAGTGTCTTTGCTTTCCGCTGGCCATCGGTAGCCTATGCGGCGGACATTCTGGCATGGGATGTTTTCTTCGCCCTGTCGGTGCTGAGCGCGTCGGGCGTATTCCGCGCTGCGGGGCTTTCGCGCTGGACCGGGCGAGTGCTGTTGGTGTCGGGTGCACTGTCCCTGCTCGGCCTGCTGGGCGTTGCCAGCGGCGACATGCAGGTGCGCAATGTCGGCATCCTCGGCTACGCCTTCGTGTTTCCCATTGCGGCCCTGATGATGCGCCGCCTGTTCAGCAGCCGGACGTTCTGACCACAGCCCGCGTCGCATCAATGTGGATCTCCGCGCCAGCGCGGCGCTGGCCGTCAATCATGCGGCGGGTGAGGCGCTCATAGTGCTGGATAAAGCGGATCACCCAGTCGCGGCGTTCGGCCGGCATGGGCTGGCCCTTCGCGGCCCAGAGCGCTTCTTCCTGCTGCAGGCGCCAGCCGAGGACGCACGCGAAATCCGGCGGCACGATGTGGCAGAAGCCATCCGCCGCGTCCCAGAGATCGCGATAGGCGCCGTCCAGTGCGGCCTCCTGATGCCGTCGCCAGTCGCCGGTCCGGTCTTCGGCTTCGACCGCATTCAGCGGCGCCGCTGCGGCTGACCCGGAATCGGGCAGCGCGCCCATCAGCCAGCCTTCGATCACGATTGCCGCCGGCCGCCCGGAAAAGCTGCTCCAGTCAGACACCGGCGCGCGGTCGTCCGCCAGCTTGTCAAAGACCGGGATAGGCGTGGCTGCACCGGGCGGAGCCTTCCGCAAGGCGGCGATTGTCTGCTTCAGCAATGTCAGGTCATGCGTGCCGGGCGGGCCGCGTGTCAGGAAAAGCGGGCTGATCCGCCGGGCGAGCTCCATCCGCTCAGCATGGGTCAGATAGAAATCGTCAATGCTCGCCCCCGCCACAGGCAGGCTCAGGGCCGCGATCGCTTCGGCCAGTGCCGTCGACTTGCCTGCGCCCTGCGGCCCGGACAGGAACAGCAGCGGCACATGGCCTTCCGGCGCCGCATCTATCGCGCGCTGGATCCAATCTCTGACATGTCTGGCAATCGCGTTCACGGCGGTGCCCCTCGCGGCCTAGTCGGTGACCGGCAGCTCCAGCAGCAGGGCCGGGTCGATATAGAAATCGCCGCCCCGGTCGCTGGCTTCAGGGTTACGCCACTTCACCGCCCAGTGCAGATGCGGCCCGGTCGTGCGGCCGGTATTGCCGGACGTTGCCAGCAGGTCGCCGCGCGAGACGACATCGCCCGGTTTCACGTCAACTTCGGACAAGTGCATGAACACCGAGACGAGGCCATGGCCATGGTCGAGGAAGACGGCGCCGCCTTCATAATAGAGATCCGGATCAGCGAGGATCACCGTGCCGTCAGCGGGCGCAACGATAGGCGTGCCCACAGGTGCGGCCATGTCATAGCCCTGGTGGACCGAGACAGACTCGCACGGCTCACCCGTCACCTTGCTGACGCCGATATATTTCCGCGTTGGGCCAAAGGGCGAGGAGGCAGGCATATCGGCAGGCTTGATGAAGCCCGTCAGCGCGCCGGACCCGTCATGGAAACTGGCAAACGCGTCCTGCTTTTTCACCCATGAGCGGCCGGCATGCGCCTTCTGTTCGTCGCTGCGGGCGTCGACCTTGTCACAATCGAAACCTTCGATGACGCGGTATTCATCATGGCGCGGGGCGATGGTGAGGTCGCCAAAGGCGCCGTTGGCGGATTTCCAGCCGATCACGGACGGCGCATTCGTGGGCACGCCGAATTGGGCGGTGCCGGAGGCATCTGCGGTCAGCTTCCGTCCGGCGACCGTGAAGGCCGTGCCCGGTGCGCCGCGGCAGATAATGATGCCACCCTGCGTGAGAACACCGTCGCAACTGTCCTGAAGGGCGGGTGTGGGGGATGCAATAACTTCTGCGCTGGCAGGGCCGGAGGCGCAGGCACCCGTGCACAGCACGACCATAAGGAGAATGTTACGCAGCATGCGCGCGTCAGGCCTGCGTCGGCACCATGCGGGAGGAGGCCGCGTCGGCATCCCAATAGGCTTCCTGCCGGTCGACACTCCAGTAACGCAGCGCCTGGAGCGGTATTTTCCGGCCCGTTACAGCGCAGACGACATAATCGCCGGGGGCGAGCACGTCGAAATCGGCATCAAGATAGCGAAGGCGGGCTTCGCCGGCGGCGCGGCTGGATCGTGTAAGCATGGGACCCATCATGCCTGAAAGCCGGGTCGAAGAAAAGGGCGGCGCGCAGAAAGTTTCCGCTTTGTTCCGCAGAACAAACATGGTACATACGATTCAGAAGAGGCTTTTGGGGGGCCTTGCCAAACTCACCCCCATAGTGGACCAAAGGAGACGACTCATGGCCAAACCAGCGCTGCAACTCGTGGACAAGGAATCCGGTGTGGACAAGCAGAAGGCTCTCGAAACCGCGCTTAGCAATATTGAACGGTCCTTTGGCAAGGGGTCCGTCATGCGCCTTGGCGACAAGCGGGCCATGGATATCGAAGCGGTTCCGACTGGTTCGCTTGGCCTCGACATCGCGCTTGGCATTGGCGGTCTGCCGAAAGGCCGCATCATCGAGATCTACGGTCCGGAAAGCTCGGGCAAGACGACCCTGGCGCTGCACTCTGTCGCTGAAGCCCAGAAGAATGGCGGCGTTTGCGCCTTCATCGACGCTGAGCACGCGCTGGATCCGATCTATGCCTCTAAACTGGGCGTCGATCTCGACGATCTCCTGATCTCGCAGCCCGACACGGGCGAACAGGCCCTCGAAATCGCCGATACGCTGGTGCGCTCTGGCGCTGTCGACCTTCTGGTCATCGACTCTGTGGCCGCCCTGACGCCGCGCGCCGAACTCGAAGGCGAAATGGGCGACTCGCTGCCAGGCCTGCAGGCCCGCCTGATGAGCCAGGCGCTGCGCAAGCTGACCGGCTCGATCTCCAAGTCGAAATGCATGGTGATCTTCATCAACCAGATCCGCATGAAAATCGGGGTCATGTTCGGTAGCCCCGAAACCACGACAGGCGGCAACGCCCTGAAATTCTATGCTTCCGTTCGCCTCGATATCCGCCGCATCGGCGCGATCAAGGACCGCGATGAAGTGATCGGCAACCAGACCCGCGTGAAAGTGGTGAAGAACAAGGTGGCTCCGCCTTTCCGGCAGGTCGAGTTCGACATTCTTTATGGTGAAGGCATCTCCAAGACCGGTGAACTGATTGACCTCGGCGTCAAAGCCGAAGTGGTCGAGAAGTCCGGCTCCTGGTATTCCTATAATGGTGAGCGGATCGGTCAGGGCCGGGAGAAAGCCCGAACCTTCCTCAAGGAAAATCCTGCCATTGCAGATGAGATCGAGGATGCCATCCGCCGCAATGCGGGCCTGCTCTCCGATGGATTGCTGTCCGACGGGATGTCGTCCGCCGACGATGATAGCGACAATGACGCACCGGATGCTGCCGAGGGTTGATCGGGCCTGACCGGCCCCTCTCTCTCGCGTTTTTCTCCTGAAAACGCCCTCTCAGGGCCGGTTCCGTCTCTCTTGTCCGGCAAACTGGCCCCTTTGTGGTGCACCAATCTTGGCGCGCAGCAAAGGGGCCTTTATATCGCCCGTATAGACCCGGCGCCGGATTCGGTGGTCCGGGATCATTTTATACGGCAAGGACCCTGAGATCATATGACCAGCGTAAACCAGATCCGCGAAGCCTTTCTCGCCTTTTACGAGAAGCATGGGCATACCCGCCGGGCGTCCGCGCCGCTGGTACCGCAGAACGATCCG
>LADW01000030.1 GCA_000961695.1 Hyphomonadaceae bacterium BRH_c29 | reverse complement strand
GAGATTCCGGCCTCGCTCGACTACTATATCGACTGGCAGGCGCTCGCCCGCGACATGGCCATGAATGGCGAGATCATGGTGTTCCAGACGGGCTTTGACGAAGTCCACATTTTCTGGAGCCGCTGAGCCATGGCGTTCCGGGAGAGATTTGACCGCTATGTCTGTGAAGGCGACAGCATCGCCTGCGAGATCGACGGCTTCTACGTCATGGCGCGAATTGTCCGGGATGACTGTCTCGATGCACCGGATGAACGCCAGGACGGATTCTGGCCATCGCTCTATATCAATGATCCGGGCTTCATCGGACCCGGAAACAATTTCCGGGAGCGGCTGGAGAAAGCACAGGCCGAGGCCGAAGCCGTCATGGACGCGTGGCGCAAGGATGAATGGTTCTATTGCGGGATCATGCTCGCCATTGAATGCGAAGGCGTGGAACTGGACGAGAATGCCGCCAGCCTCTGGGGTATAGAGGCCAACTATCCGGGATCGGACAACGCCTATCTGAGTGAAGTCGCGGGCGAATTGCTCCCGGACGCCTTGGCAGCGGGCCGCGCAGCCCTGACGCGGCTGATGGCGTCTGCGCCTGCACAGGCGTCACGCGGATGAGCGCACTGGAGCATATTCTCGGTCCACGCCCGCGCCTGACACTCGTCGTGGAGGCGTCCCGCGTCGTCGAAATCTGGGTCGATGGCCGCGCGCCGCTGATTACCCTGAATGACTATGACTGGGGCGAAACCGACAGGCATGCGGTGCGCGACGAAGAAGGTTTCCCCTTCACCCCTATCAACTGGAAAGGCCCGGCATGGGCGCTTGGCCTTTCGCTTTACCCGCCAGAACAGGAGGACAATTCCATGGCACAGCCCGTACTGAAAACCATCCCCCTCGCGCAATTGCACATCAGCAAGCTCAACATGCGGCATGGCCGCAAGGCCCCGGATGTCACCGACATCCTGCCATCCATCCGGGAGAAAGGTATCCGCCAGACGCTTCTGGTCCGACCCGAAGGCGATGGTTATGGCGTCGTCGCCGGACGCCGGCGGTTCCATGCCTTGCAGGTCATTGCAGCTGAAACCGGCAAGCCTGTCCTCGTCCCGTGCGCGATCATGGAAGCCAACGACGACGCAGCGGCCGTGGAAGCCTCGCTTATCGAGAATGTCGCTCGCCTGCCCGCCACGGAAATGGAGCAGTACAACGCGTTCGGGAAACTGGCCCAGACAGGCCGGACGGTGGATGAGATTGCCGGGCATTTCGGAGTCACGGACCTGAAAGTCCGCCGCATCCTCGCCCTCGCCAATCTCTCCGGTCCGATCCGTTCGCTCTATGCCAAGGACGAGATTGACCCGGAGACGATCCGCGCGTTAACCCTCGCCACGAAAGACCAGCAGGCCGACTGGCTCGCCCTGTTCCGGAGCGAAACCGAACGCGCGCCCATGGGCCGCGCCTGCAAGGCATGGATCACAGGCGGAGCCACCATCACCACCGACAAGGCATTGTTTGATCTGGCCAGCTATGAGGGTGAGGTGACGGCGGACCTCTTCGGAGAGACGGGCGTATTTGCAGATGCCGACACGTTCTGGAAAGCCCAGTCAGCAGCGCTGGCAGCCAAGGTTGAAGCTTACATCGACGCCGGATGGCGCGATGTGCAGGTTCTCGAACGGGGCAAGCATTTTGCCAGCTGGGAGCATGTGAAGCGGCCCCGCACCAAGGGCGGCAAGGTGATTGTTGAGATTCGCCATGATGGCACGGTGACCTTCCATGAGGGCTACATCACCCAAGCCGAAGCCCGCAAGCTTGAGACGCGCGCAAGGCCGGACGACGATACGGAAGCAACCGATACCAAGCCTGAAATGTCCGGGCCACTCGCACAATATATCGGTCTTCACCGCCATGGCGCGGCGCGCGCGACATTGCTGGGTCACCCTGGAATCGCTCTCCGCCTTATGATCGCTCACGCCATGGTCGGGTCCTCCCTGTGGAGTGTCCGGCGGCACGACTTCCTCGCCAGAAAGGAAGACATTCAGGCGAGCGTGGATGGCTCCCGCGCCACAGCCGAGATGAACGCGGCCGGAGATCATGTCCGCAGCCTGTTCGAAGCCCATGGGCTGGCATCCCTGCGCGCGAATGGCGATGACTATCACCTCAGCGAAGTCTTTGCAGCGCTGCTCGGAATGGACGACACAGAAGCCCTGAGCGTCCTCGCCTTTGTGATGGCTGACACGCTGGAAGCGGGCGGTGCAATCGTTGAAGCCGTCGCTGTCGCGACCGAAACGGATATGGCCGCCTACTGGAAGCCGGAACCTGTCTTCCTTGATCTCGTCCGCGACAAACGCGCCATCAATGCCATGGTGGCAGACATCGCATCACCCTCCACCGCGAAAGCGGCCCTCACCGAAACGGGCAAGGCCCAAAAGGAGCTGATCTGGAACCGGATCATAGGCGAAGGGTGCGAGGCCAATCCGGACTGGCGTCCCGGCTGGATGCAGGTGCCGCCGACGCGACTTGTCGAGGCTGCGGGGTCGCCGCCAGCAGACGCATGGGCCCGGATCGCCCGCCTGTTCACGTCAGATGACGGCGACGTTTCGCCCGAAGCCCAGACTGCCGCAGCGCAAGACGCCGCCTGACAGATTGCGGTCACCTTGTCCGTGGAATCAGAAGCCGTCCGGCTATATGCCGGGCGGCTTTTCCGCCTGCTTCGACCGGATGACTGCTTACGCGCGCGGTTCGGATCGGGTCAGATGCGCCTCGAGAAAGGCCTTCCGTTTGTGGAGTTCCTGTGGCCTCCGGGTGCGATTGCCAAAGCGGCCTGTTCCGCACTTCCGCTTGCCTCGAAAGACACAATGTTCCCGTCTGTTGCCGTGTGACCTGGACGACGCGAAACGGCCCTGAAACCGGACAGTCCCACGAATTTCCCCGCCGCTTTGCGGCTCCTCGCGAGACAAATTCGTGCGCCTGACCGGTGCTCCGCTTTGCTACGCCCGTGCCGGTTCAGGCCCGCTCCGCGCCGTCCGGGCGGTCCGGCGTCGACGGGGACAAGGTGTCCCTCGAAGACAGCCACGGAAACGAAAAGGAGACCCCCATGGCAAACGCACTCGGATATGTCAGCGAAACCAAGACCGGCTTCGAAGGCGCCCTCGCAATGATGAACCTCTCAGCCGCCATCCGCATCGAGAAGAATGCGGAAAAAGCCGAAGCGGCCCAGCCGGACTACCGCATCTTCGCCGGTGAAACCTCCACCGAAATCGGCGGCGGCTGGATGCGCAAGGCAAAGTCTTCGGGACGCGAATACGTCTCCCTGACCCTCGCAGATCCGCAGATCGGCCCGCGCCGCATCTACGCGAACCTCGCACCGGTCAAGGGCAAGAAAGGCCGCCATGTGATCCTCTGGAATCCCAGGGACTAGGCCCTGCCCACATCGCCTAACCGGCCGCTCCGGAGATCATTCCGGGGCGGCTTCTGGCATGTTTGCATCGCTCTATCGAGGGGCATGTACACATGCTCTAGAAGCCATGCGCGCGCGCATGGTTAAACAGGGTATCGCCTCGACATCGGATATCTTCGTGACTCCCAATTAGAATTTTCTTTTGCTTTCTCGGACGTGTTGAAGCCGCCACATTGATCTGTGCCCGGCAAGACGAGGCAGTAGGAATGAGCGAAACTAAAGGACGTCCCAGTCCTTTCCTGACGACGAAAGAAGCGGCTGCCTATTTGCGCATCACGGTCCGCACGATGGAGAACTGGCGCTGGTCGAACAATGGACCGAAATACCGGAAGCATGGCGGCACCGTCGTCTATCATGTCGATGACCTGAATGATTATTCGACCGTGTGGAACCGCACGCGAGGATCAGGAAATGGCACGTGAAATGAAGCCGTTGAAGACAAATATCGTCTCATTTTCGATGGAAAATGTGGCGTTGTTTTCGAGCTATGAGCGGGGCAATTCATGAGACTTCGCGCAGCATTCTGGAGCGGTATTTCTGTGATCGGAGTGGCATTGGTTGGCCTTCCGGCGACCGATGTTTTGCCGCCGCTTTTGCTTTACAATCCGAGCCAAAGCGCGCCGCTGGGATGGTATCGTGTCGAGCCTTTAAGCGTGATCTCGTGCGGTGATCTGGTTGTTTCGCACCTTCCGGAAGCGGCTTCGAGACTCGCTGCGAAGCGGGGCTATTTGCCGTCTGGTATCCCCGTCATAAAGACCGTCCGGGCGCTCGAAGGGGATAGAGTTTGCACGGTCGACGAGGTGTTGTTCATCAACGGGACGCCAGCTGTCCGCCTGCTGTTCGCTGATAGTCTGGGACGCACTCTGCCGTCGCCATGGAAGGCCTGTAGGCTGCTACAGCCCGGCGAGGTGCTGCTCCTTTCTGGTCGCACAGCGGACTCCTTTGATGGACGGTATTTCGGCGTGGTCAGGGATGGCGACATCATTGGTCGGGCCGTGTGGATAGGCAATGCCCAAGAGCAGCATGAAGCAGCGTCCAGTGGAGAAATGGGGGGCAGATGTATGCGTCCGGAGGTGACACCTAATGTCAGGCCTTGACGGGATTTGCGGCTTTCCACGCCCATGGCAGGAGATCGCCGAGGCGGTTGGCGGGGTATCCGTCGGCCATTTGCTGAAGGATGTCGGTAAGGTAGGCGTAGGGTTCGACGCCGTTCAGTTTCGCGGTTTCGATCAGCGAGCAAAGGATGGCCCAGCGTTCCGCACCACCATCACTCCCGGCGAACAAATGGTTCTTGCGGCCAAGCGCAACGGGCCGGATGGCGCGTTCGACAGGGTTGGTATCAAGTTCGACACGGCCATCATCAAGGAACCGGGTGAGACCTTTCCAGCGTGCCAGCGTGTAACGGATGGCGTCTGCGAGCGTGCTGCGGGCGGGCACCTGCGCCAGCTGATTTTCGAGCCAGAGCCGGAGGTTTTCAACGCGCGAAGCCGACAGTTTCCGCCGCGCGGCAAGCCGCCAGTGCGGGGCTTTTCCGCGGATCTCTGCCTCGATGGCGTAGAGATCGGCGATGCGGCGGACAGCGTCTTCGGCAATAGGCGAACCGGTTGCTTGAGCCACGTCATAGAACTTGCGCCGCGTGTGCGCCCAACAAGCTGCGAGCGTCACATCTGGCCGGGCGGCAACCTGCTCGAACCCGGCATATCCATCGACATGGAGCACGCCTTTGAAGTCGCGGAGATGGGTGACAGGACGCTCGGCTTTGCGATCCGGCGCAAACAGGAACACGGCCGCAGGTGGGTCTGCCCCACCCCAGCCGCGCTGCTCGCGGGCATAGACCCAGAGGCGTCCGGTCTTGGTCTTTCCCCGGCCCGGATCGAGCACCGGAACGGGCGTGTCGTCGGCGAACAGATGGTCCGAAGCGAACACGTCTGCGCAGAGTTTTTCATGCAGGGCTTCCAGCCACCAGCACGCTCCGCCCACCCATCCTGCGAGCGTAGAGCGGGGCAGTTCAACGCCGTGCCGGGCGAAGATCTGAGATTGCCGGTAGAGCGGTGTGTGGTCGCAATATTTGCTGACAAGCACCTGCGCGAGCAGTGCTGGCGTGGCCAGGCCACCCGCAATGACACGCTCTGGCGCAGGCGCCTGCGCCATCGTCCCACACGCCCGGCAGGCATATTTCGGGCGGATAATGCGGATAACGCGAAGCTGCGCTGGAACCCAATCGAGCATCTCGCTGACGCTCTCGCCCATGTCGTGCAAGGCGCCGCCACAGCCCGGACAAGCCGCGTGATCGGTGTCGATCCGGACCTCCTCACGCAGCAGATGATCGGGCAAAGGCTTGCGGTGCGGCGGGGCTTCCGTCATCTCAGTAAAGGCGATGGGCAGGCTCTCTTCGATACGCCCGACATCGGCGTCGAGGTCCTCCAGACCGAGTGCGAGCTGATCGGGATCAAGGCGTTCGGCGCTACGTCCGAACTGCATCCGCTGGAGTTTCTTTATGATTGCCTGAAGCCGCTCGATCTCGCCGTCCCGATGCTCGACAATGACGGCCATGTCACGCACCAACTGGTGCAGAAGCGCCGTATCGGAAGGCAAGTTTCCAAGGTCGATCCGCATACAGATTCATACCATGAATCGGCCCCGGCAGAGAGCGATTTTATAGCGGTTTTGCGCTCTTTTTTCTGGATTTTATCCGGACAGCGCCGGCTTCCAGACCCGTTCGGGCACCCGCCAGTCAATGCCCTCTATCAGCATGGCGAGCTGCGCCGGTGTCAACGTGATCGCGCCGTCATGACCGGCCATTGTGGGCCAGACAAAGCCGCCCTGATCGATCCGCTTGGTGAACAGGCAAAGCCCGTTTCCATCCCAGAACAGGATCTTCAGGATCGAGGCCCGCTTGCCCCGGAACGCGAACAGATGACCGCTGAACGGGTCTTTCTTCAGCACGTCCTGGACCAGCATGGTCAAGCCGTCGATCCCCTTGCGCATGTCGGTATAGCCAAGGGCGAGATGGACCTTTACGCCAGCCGGAACGATCATCATGACGAGGCCTCCTTGCCAGCCAGTTCAAGTTGGACTGCATCCGGATCACTGCCTTCGGGAACGAAGACCCGCGCCCCGTCCGCAAGCGTTATGGCCATCATTCCGGCAGGCGGTTGGACGAGTTCCATGGGCAGAGACAGCCCTTTCGGGACCCGCACAGTTACCAGTCTCGCGCGCTCTTTCTGGCCGATACCGAACTCCACCCGCCAGCGGAAGAGAAGGCCCGTTACGATCCCGTGCTTGCGCGCGACTGTAGAGACTTTGACACCCGGCTGGTCGCTTTCGAGCGCAATGGCGAGCTTCTGCTCATCACTGAAGAAGCGCCGGGCCGCCCGTCTCGATGCACCCTTTTTCGGAGTCAAGTCGGTTTCCTGCGCATTAGTGCTAGCATTAGTGCTAACGCGCGGACGGGCGGAGGGATGAAGCTGTGCCCGCCAGTCGATTTCAAGTTCACCATCCTCCAGTCGCTTACGCCATTTCTGCATTGCATGGCGCGAAATGTTCAGGGAATACGCGTACTGTCGAAGGCTCATTCCGCTCCAGTTCAACGCCTCCAGATGCATCGCCCAGAAGGCCTGAACGGCCCGGCTTTGCATGTCCGTGCGCGCGCCGAACCGCAGGCCTTTCTGCTTTCGCACGCGGCCCTTTTCGAGGTTTTTCAGCGTCTGTTCCCGGCGGAGTTCGGCTTGATATTCCTCATGTTTTCGCGCTTCTTCCCGGCCCATCAAATAGATCATCCAGCTCGAAAATGTGCGCCGGTTCAGATCGTGATCGCGGCAGTATCGCGAGCGGGAAAGCCCGCTCTGACGCCAGGCCTCGATGTGCACGCTCCAATAGGTCCGGTGCGCCTTGTTCTCAAAATGTTTCAAATTCATCATTGGACTCCTCAAGGGAAAGGAACCCGACATGCAGTGCTTTTGCAGCCCCAAATCGATGTGCAGGACTCGGACGGTTACGACGGTTACAGGCAGAACGGAATGCAAGATAAAAGCTCATGGAGCCAATCAGGGTCTACACCCTTGTCTGCACATCGATTTTTATGGTTCCACAGACAGGCACGCAGCTCTGTGGTCTGATGGAGACCTCAATAACGACAACGGATTAGCATGGTTCCATGCCCTTAATCTGACCTGTTTTTCCCCGGATGAGCCCGAATGAGTACGCCGCCGGACAATCCTTTTACCCCTAGACTTGGCAGGATTCGGTCGGCCGGATCAGGGGGACGGACGAAGACGTACCTGACGCGGATGACGAAGGCGTTGTCCTCGGCTGGCGGTGTTCGCCGGACGGCCCTGCCCGCCCGGCCACGTACCGGTCCACGCGGCGGACAGAGGCGCGTCATCGTCAAGGCGCGTATCGTGCGCATGTCGGCTTCGAGTGCAGCCGCACTGGCGGCCCATATCGGATACATCCGACGAGACGCAGCGCTTGAGGAGAAGGATCGCGGGAAACTGTTTGACGCAATGAGCGAGGACGCGAACGCGTCCGATCTCGTGAAATCCATTACCGATGACCGGCATCATTTCAGATTCATTGTTTCGCCCGAAGACGGGACCGAAATGGCCGATCTCAAGCCCTTCGTTCGCGACCTCGTTTCGCAGATGGAAACCGATCTCGACACGCGGCTGGAATGGGTCGGCGCAGTCCACCATGACACGGGTCGGCCGCATGCTCACCTTGTCATCCGGGGGCGCCGTGACGATGGCTCGGACCTCGTCATGCCGCGGACTTATATTTCGCACGGGATCCGCGAGCGTGCGGAGCACCTCGTCACGCTGGAACTTGGTCCGGAGACAAGGCTTGAGCAGGAGCGGAAACTCCAATCGGATGTCGCTGCCGAACGGGTGACGCGGATCGATCATTTTATCGCCCGGCAAGTCGGCCCTGAAGGGGAAATTCGATTAAAGGATAGTCCTGCGCACTATCGCAGCCTGCATGCCGCGCGGCTGCGGATTTTGGAACGGCTTGGGCTTGCCGAGAAACTCGGGGCTGGCCGCTGGCAGATGCGGGAGAATTTCCGCGAGGTTCTGCGGGGCATGTCAGAAAGGCGCGACATCATCAAGACGATGAACCGCGCGCTTGTCGGACGCGGCGACCGCCGGCTCGATACGGACGCTATCTTCGACAAGTCCGATCCCGGCGGGCGGAGCGTGACAGGCGTGGTTCTTCAGACGGGTCTTACGGGTGAAGCGCATGACCGGACCTATGCAATCATCGACGGTCTGGATGGGCGCGCCGTGTTTGTCGAGCTGGGTGTCGCCGGCAAGGTCGAGGAAGTAAAGCGCGGGGCGATTGTGACGGTGTCTCCGCCGAACTTTGAACCGAAACCATCGGACCTCACGATAGACCGGGTCGCGCGGGCGAATGGCGGGGTGTATTCTGCTGGCCTGCACCAGGCTGATGATCCGCGATCCAGTCCGGAATTTGTTGCGGCCCATGTGCGACGACTGGAGGCTTTGCGGCGCGCCGATCATGTGGAGCGGACGGCCAATGCGGACTGGAAAATCCCTCCGAACTTTCTGGATCGCGCGAAAGCGTACGAGCGGGCACAGGCGCGGTTTCGGGCGGCGCAGGTGTTGGTTCGCTCGGAGCTCGGTTTGGCGGGACAGGAAACGGCTATGGGAGTGACCTGGCTGGATGATGCCCCCGCCCCGTCCAGTGTACCGCTCGGATTCGGGAAAGACGTGGCTGAGGCGCAGGTGAAACGGCGAGCATTTCTGGCGGGGATTGGAATGAAGGTGGAGACAGACGCAGGGCTTTCAGCAGCACAGAAGACCGAGCTGTTGAAGCGAGATCTCGCGCAAGCCGGCCGGACGCTAAGCGGAGAGATCGGGAAGCCTTATTCGCCGGCACCAGATCGGGGTCATGTAGGTGGTACTTACCGCGAGCCGGTGTTCCGGGTGAGCGGGAAATTCGCGGTCATCGAGCGGCAGCGGGATTTCACGATTGTGCCGTGGAGACAGGTACTGGAGCAGCGGCGCGGGATGGCGGTATCGGGTGTTGTCCGAGGAGGGCGGATTTCCTGGACATTGGGCCGTGGGATCGGGAATGCGGATTGAACGCGGTACTAGTCATACTGAA
Organism: Hyphomonadaceae bacterium BRH_c29; assembly: GCA_000961695.1. Taxonomy (GTDB): domain Bacteria; phylum Pseudomonadota; class Alphaproteobacteria; order Caulobacterales; family Hyphomonadaceae; genus Hyphomonas. Next base: position 11,377 of record LADW01000030.1, on the reverse strand, counting down.
AGCTCAACTCAGCCGTTCAAACGACCGTCTCAGACTTAGAAGCAGGAGTGTCTAAATTAAGGGATCAGATCAGCGGTGCTGGGTCACTCCATTTCGATGCTTCCGTTTGAGTACATGCATGGTTGAAGCAGAAAGTTTGCACAAGTCATATCAAAGCAAATCATCGATATCCCATGTTCGATTGTTCAGCTCCTCGTCCATGGCGTGCTCGACACGGTCCAAAATGTCACCCCATGATTCATCAGGCTTGCCTGCTGCTAGAAAAGGCACGACGAGACCGAAGTGACGATGCAGGGCGCGGCGCGCGAGACCCGCCGACGCCAAGTGCTGCGCCAGTGCGGACTTCTCGACAGAATCATAACCGCGCCTGACGCATCGTCCCAGGTGAGCGATGTTCGGGGGGGTATCATAGTCCTCAATGCCCGCCGCGGCAGCTTTGCTGCGGAGGATCAAGGCCGGAACGCCGAATAGATACGCCAGGGAGGGAATGATTTTCATCACGAATTTCCGTGCGCTGGTGCTGTAGCGCTTTTGCCGGCTATTGGGCGGCAGCATTGCCTGCATTTCGTTGAGCGTCTTGCCGGCCATCCACACCCTCAGAAGAAGGCGTAACCGGGGAAGAGCGTATTTTGCGCGTGCGGAGGCTGATGCCAAATCCTTGAAGGGCTTGCCAAACTGGCTTTCCAGGTCCCCGTATTTAACCACTCTTTCGAGGGCATCAGGATTGGCATCAAGCCAATCCATCATCCAGCCGGACCAATCCATGATGTGGGCATTGTCTTCTGGGGGTGAGGACTGGAGGCTGGCTTTGAGCGCTGCAACGATGTCTTCCGGTACACCTGTCGTCGATGAGAGCTCACGATTGGCGCGCGCCTCGTCGGTGAGATCTTCGCTGCCCCGCGCGAAGGCGACAGCGGCGAAAATCCGAGTCTCGATCCATGGCTCGTCCAGCTTTTTGCGCCGATAGGCGGCGAACGAGCGCCGAAGTGCTTTTGTCAGCGCGATCTCATCATCTGCAGGATCAGCCCCGTCCTCGCGGCCCGATTGCAGGAGTCTGGAGATTGCATAGTGTTCAGTATCCCCCAGATCATCCGCCTGAGCGTGGATGCGATCGAGTAGCGCGGTCAAAGGGTCATCAATTTCAAGGCACTGATCGGACTGGCCGAACACTTCTCTGAGCGCCGTCCATCTTGAACCGATCGTGCTCTCGGATTCATCCAGCGCTACGATTTTTCCGGGAATGACGATGACGATCCCTGTTGCATTCTGCCCTGCGCGTCCTGCACGACCCGCCGCATTTAGCAGGTCCTGCGCTTCAAGAACTTCCTTGCGGCCTTTGGCTTCATCAAATCGGCTATCGTCGGCGATGATCACCATCTCACTTGGCAAGTTCATGCCTTGACCGAGTGTCGGCGTCGCGGCCAGAGCCGTCAGGCCTTCCCGGCGCTTGTAAAGGGATTCTACGAGTCGGCGTTCTTCGGGAAGGAGCTGGGCATGATGAACCGATGCCGATGCGATGACGCTGTCCCCGTCGACGGCCAGGTAGAGCTGGTCGGGGCTTCCGATTTCATCAAGGGCGGTCGCGAGGTAGACTTTTTCAGCGTCAGTCAGATCGATTTTGACGGCGCCAATCAAGTCCGACGCCTGATTGGCAATCGAATTGGCATTGATGGTCGATTGAGAGAAGACCAGCGTTTTCAAACCCGACTGCGCCGCTCTCGCCGCCAGATGTGCGCTTAGCTCGTTGGCATTCGGCGTCAGCTTCCAGTTGGCGTTCGTGGAGAGGGCAACCTCCTGATCCAGAAAGGGCAGACAGGCGTAATCATCGCGCTCCATACTAGCCCAGGTCTGTTTGACACTGAAAAATCCGAAGGGCTGGGCCGTCAGCTGTGCTTTGACGCTTTGCGGAACGCCGCCTTTGGGTTTCTTCTCATGCTCTGTTTTGAGAAGGCCTTCTAGATATTCCAGCGTGTCGGCTTCATAAACGATACATCCCCGCAACTGCCTTGTCGGCTTCCATCCGAGCGCAAGGCCAAGCGCCTTTCGGCCTGTCAGTTCCGCCATCCAGGCCGCAATCTCATCGACATTCTTGACCATCGCCGACAGCAATAGAAGATCGGCTTCCGGCCGGAGACGGACGACATTGAGGAGGCAGAGCATGGCGTCGATCGCCCTGCGGCTTCCATCTCCCTTGTCGTGAAGCAGGTGGCATTCGTCGAACACAAGCAGGCCGACATCATCGAAGGCGGTCGGTTCAAAATGGGTCAGGGTCAGACACGCCTCGGGCGTCATCACAAGAATGTCGGGAAGCTCTTCGCTGCCAGTGTCGAAGCCGAATTCGTCAATACGTTCGCCTCGCACGGTCGCGCGGGGAAACGCGCTTCTCAAATCTCGGGATGTTTGATCGACCAGCGCATGCGTTGGCGCCAGGAACACGACCTTACGACCCGCAAAGAGATGGGCGGCAATCTTCAGCTGAGACACGGTTGATTTTCCGGCGCCTGTCGGAAATCCCACCGCAGCGGAGACCCCGGTTTCCAGCAGACGCTGGGTGATCGCGTCGCGGTGATTTGGCCACAGATATGGCCGGGTACGCGCGATCACTTTCAGGGCGCCGCGCCATTTGCCAGGATCTGTCCCTGGCGGAGAAGGAATGGTGACCACGGCGCCGCCGTCCAATGAGCTTACAACGCCAAGCAACAAGGACGCCAGTTGATGCGGGCCCGAAAAGCTAGATATGATTTCAGGCACCATGCGATCTGCGGCATGAGCCGATGCATGGCTCAGTTGCTGCACTTGACGGCAAGCCTGGACAGGATCGACATCGCTTGTGCCGCCTAGGAGAGACGTCGCCAGCGATCTAACTGCGCGCAACAGCGTATAGTAAAGCGCTGATGCAGCCATTTCAGCATCGGTATCTCCTGCGACATACCGCCGGGAGAGAAGGTCACGATCCGTGATCCTCCGCACCTCGCCGCGCGCGAGCCAGCGCAAGGTCCGCACAAGCTCGCGCTCGACCCGCCGGCCAGCTGGGAGCCCGACATGTTTGGAGACTTCGATTGCATCCGCCGTGGCGTCGCCAATAAGAAACAGAAGCATAGCAGAGACACTGGAGGATATCCCCTGCTGCCAGAGCACTGACCCTTCCAATTCCGTTCCACCTACGCGTTCTGCCTGGAAGATCAATTGATAGGCGGTTGCGGCGACGAAAGCAGCGGAGGCGCGGTCGTCCCGATCAGGTGAGATGGCGACAAGCGCCTCATTTGTCTGAGCAAGTCGCGTCGCAAAATCAATGATCTCTTCGAGACCGGCATCAGGGCCATCTTCGCGCAATCTGACACGTGCGGCAGCAATCTCGGCATAGGCCCGGGATAATCGATCAGGAAGTGACTCGCGATCGAGTTCAGGCAAAGCAGGCGTTGACTGGATCAGCGCTGTGGTCACCGCGTCATACATGGGCGGCCTCCATCTCATCGAGCTGTGTCAGAGCCTGATTGGCTATGGCGTCAAGCCAGCCCCTGATATTGGACAAGTGTAGAATTTCAGCGCGGCGCCGTGAAACGTTTCCGGTCACCACGTCTTCATAACCTTTGAAAAGCTTCTTCAGACCATCCGGCGTGCTCTGACGGTCACCTGCAGTCATAGACACGCGATACGCGCGGGCACTCTCCCATAATATACTCGATACAATCTGGTCGGCTTCTTCGCCCAGGCTGTGAATGGTGAGCAGGTCGGTCACTACGGCAACCAGTTCATTGTCGCGCGTGCCGGTTTCAAGTGATTCAAATTCGGGCCACACTTGGCTCGTGATCTTTCCGCGAGGTGTAGTTGTCGCTTTTTCTTCGCAGATAATAACCGTCGCTGAGCCCCCTTTGGTCGGGATGAAACGGACTTGAATGCCATCAAAGCCTTTGTCGGCCTTGATCATCTGCGGTGCGCGGATCAGGTCACCGGGGGACTGTTTGTGAGCGGCGATCCAGGAAATAACTTGAAATATCCAGCCGTCCCGATGGTAGGGTTTCTCTCCTGCTTGAACCGTGAGGACGTCTCGCGCGCCCGCATAGGCCGACTTCGGCGCCGCCACGGCTGCGCAGTCAGTTTCCCTTAGTATACGTGCGACGTGACGTGCCTGCCCAAGGGCGACTTTAGCGATGTGTAAGGCAAGCGTTTCATCACACGCAACTACCCATGCGGCGCCGGTCCATTTCTTGCCATTGTTGATCGGGGTAAATGAAACCGGCATATCTACCATCCAATTACTATTCTCTATGCCACACTCTTAGAATGGAAAGTGAAATGAAACCTCACTATGTCGATATTATTCCGGAATATGGTTTACTATTCCGGCCATCGCACCTTTCACTCGTCCGGAAATTCATGCCGGCGTGCGTTGAGGAAAGGAAAAACAGTTAGCTGGCCAGACCCAATAGCCGACTCGCTGCCCCATACGGGAGGATAATGATGAAGATCGCCGTTCTCGCATGGGGTTCCCTAATTTGGGATCCTCGTACACTTGCCTGCAATGGAGCATTCGAAACTGGCGGACCAGTGCTGCCCATCGAATTCTCAAGGGTATCGAGAAATGGAAGGCTTACACTTGTAATTGATCCCGTTCACGGGACTCTCTGCTCCACGCAGTTTGCCCAAAGTACACACAGTAAACTAGCTCAAGCTGTAGAGAACTTACGTTCTCGTGAAGGCACCACTCTCAATGGAATTGGCTGGGTCAAGACGAGCGGTCAGGAAATATCTTCGTCTGCCTTCGAACGACATCCAGGTGCAGCTCAAGAAATCATGTCCTGGGCAACCAAGCATAAATGGGACGCGGTAATTTGGACCGCATTAGGAAGCAATTTCGAACGCAGAACAGGCCTCTCCAGTTTTTCAACTGAGAATGCAATTACGTATTTAGATTCGCTGCCAGCCGAAACAAAACGCCTCGCGATCGAGTACATTCTTAGTGCACCCAGCGAGATTGATACTCCCTTTCGCCGAAAGTTCACGTCTATTTTTCGAACCACTACATGAAGAGCCGAACGGGATACGGTCGCGCCTCTAGCTTCGGCATGCGTTTCACAACTTGAGCGAGCACGTTTGCATACTCAAGCGTAACCGGCATCTGGGTATAAGGCCCATCATTATTCCAATTCATCTTGGTAAGCGCCAACGTCTCTCGGCAAAGGTCATAAAAGTCTCCGCGTCCGGCGTACCGCGTGATCAGGAGCGGGCGAGGGATGCCCTTTCCCTCCTTGTAGTAGCCGCTCCCCTTGCCAATTGTGGGTATGATCCCTTGGGTCCAGAGCAGCGCTTCATTCTCGCCTAAAGCTAGAGCCTGCCCCCGATGTGAAGGATAACCGTCAGCTTTGCCAGATTCGCTAAATAGAACCCCCTGCCAGCCATGACGCGTTTGAACCTGAAGCAACTCAACATCTTTAACATTGCTAAACGCCGCCATGCACCCGTTGACTTCGTCACGGCGAAACTCGGTATTTTTATGAACCACTACACGAGCAGGAACAGCACCAGCATGACGGTGCTGATAAATCTGAAGACTACGTGACATGACACGAAGCATTTGATCCTCGCGAAGATAAGGATTGCTTCGGTCGATCCGGATATCATCAGCCTCGTAGGCGATGAACTCAAGCCCCGCTCCATCCGAATCGAATACCTGCGCGCAGCAGATCGCGAAACGTTCACTCGGGGCGACGTTCGGTCGAAGAGCGTAATCGATACCGATGTAAGCCGTGTCTGGGACAGCGTCAGCCAGAGCCCAAGGCACACCACCTGCCTTAGTGTAGGTGGCAATGGCGAGCCGCCACATAACACTGCAGCGGCAGAAATAGTCGAGCGCCCGTTGAGACTGCCCACCACGAACAATTTGGAGCGATATGCCGGCAGAGGCCGAATAGGCCTTTAGGTAGTCATGTAGATCAAAGTCATCGGTGTCATTACCCTCAAACGCTGCCGACCATTTCTCATCAAGGCCTAAAAACACGACGTCGAAGGCGTGCCGCTGCGACCGAAGAGAAGATATAGCGCCAGTTAGGACGTCCGCCAGGACACGGTGAGGTACGTTCGAAGCCACTATTTCTTGGTCCAAACCGTCAGGTAACATGATTGTGGTTTTTTCATCAGCTGGAGCCACAGACGTTCCGAACACCCTCGTGAATCCTGGGTATGTGATAAGGAATTGCCTTCGCTCCTTTGGGTCATGCTTGGTCTGCAACTCACGGCCGAGTTGGCGCAGGCGAGCCAGCATACTCGCCTGACCGATGAAAGCGATGCGTATGGGGCTCGGAACGCTTGCGAGCCGAAGTTTTCCAAACGGACCATAGTCCAGAAGTCCGCGGAGCGGATGAACATCTGTTGCGGCCGGTTCGGGGTTTCCAAACTTCAACTCAGGTTCACCAAGTCGGCGATGTTGAGGTAGATGGTAGGGTTGAAATTCTGTTGTCATGCAGCAAGCCCGCTGAATGCAGTTACAGGCAGAATTTCAAATAGCGCGCCGATTCCCGTACCGCCATTAATGCCTAGCTGAATCGGAGCCTTACCTGGACCAAACAAGACTTCTACCCACCCGTCGAGAATCTCATTCGATACATTGTTGTAGCGTTTTACCCGTCTCTCCCGCACGAAATCCTTCGCAGCCTGCAAATCGTCTGGCGCCGTGTTTTCGTCATCGTCGAAGATAATGCTCGGATCAAGCATGATCCAGAGCCGATCAAGTCGGTAATCGAGCCGCACGTCGCATGCTTCAGCCCAGCTTATACCGCCGCCTAATTCACCGTTGAGCCGCCCAGTTGCTTTGACAAGCTTCTGGCTGTTGAACTTGAAAAACCCTTTATCTGTTCGAAACATTGAGCGCGATCCCCGTTTCACGAGATCAAGACCACAAAAACTTGAAAGAGCTCGGAACAGCGCGTCGCGCAGCAGGCTGCGTTCCCCCGATTCGAACAGCAATCGGTCCGCTAGGATACCATGCATATCAAAGCTCTTAATATTGTGATCCCCAAGCACCCGCTTGATCTCCACATCATCACCATATGCAAGGACACCTTTGCCGATTCGCGATGCCAGAAGATCTGATCCTGCTTCGGATATGGCGGCTTGAATCTCCTTTGCGCCGCCGATGTCGCAATCTACTAGGCGAGCAGTTTTTGGGTATTCTAAAACAGGAATTGCATTGGTGCGCACAAACGGTGTTCGCCAGGTTCGGGCACTGAGATCGATCGGACGTGGTCTGATTTTTCGTTTGTCGTCTAGCTTAATTGACAACTGCTCTGTCTGAGGAAGGTATCGAACGATATCGGAGAGTAATTCATCAAATCCGCCATATCTGACGAAGCTCGCATCGATGCCGGCGGCCTTCGCATCCAGTATCAAGGATTGCACACTAGCGTAAGGTGTGTCCTGCTCGCGTACGAACCAAAATAAGCCGTTAGGAAAACCTACCCCCTCGTTGACGGCTTCTCGCAGCACGTCCATCACGGACGCATCCCGCCCGCTATATCCTGTCACGACAAGACCTTGATTGCGGCACGCGTCGAGGAGGATGCGACGCATGTTTTGATCCTGAGCCAATAATTCCCCACTCGTGTTCTTAAGCGCCTCCGAATGAAAATCACCGTGGAGCTTGGCATAAATCGGCCACTGTTGGTCCGCAAAAGCACGAGAGATTTTTGTCGGTTCTCCTAGATCGCCGATAGTTAAAACAGTTGTTGTTTCGAACACCGTGTGGATTGCATCTTCAACGAGCCGATCAAAATTCGTCGTCCAAATTATCCGCACCATGTCTTTCTTGACGAGATGAGCCAGCGCATGGTGTCCATAACTCGGTTTTGCGTCGCGCATCGCGTTCGCGATATATCTCTGTCGGTCCTGTGCCTCTGGATAAGTCTGCTCGAAGTAGACTGCATATTCCTCTTCGCTGCCACTCGCCGGATTGCTGGTTTCCTTGTCAAAATAGTTCTGAAGAATTTGGCGAGTACGTTCATCACCTAGATCAGAGACAGAGGAGGCAGCAACGCTCTTCGCCGAGCGATAAAGCCGAGCCTTGAAGTCCCAGATCATGTCGTTCGCCGTCCTAATCCCAGAAGCACGAGACGCTCCCGCTCCTAGTAGCCACATGATCCCGGAGGCGCGCTGCTCAAATTTCCGAAGAAAAGTTGCGAGATCCAGCAACTCATCTGGGCGCATCTCAGACAATTCATCTGCGGACATTTCGGTACCTTCGACATCAACGGCATGCCACTTCGGTACAAACCCTCGTATGCGGCCATAAACGATAAGTTGAAGCATGATACATTGATTCCGGATCGTCATCCAGCGATAGCCCGTGGCGCCGGAGTTGCGGCTTATTCTAAATGCATCTTAAGCATTCCGGGCGACCCGACTCTCATCTCTCCTCAACAAGATTTTCTGACCTCCGAATTCTTCCCGGGACTTCACGCTCGCCGCCTTACTGTTCCCAAACCTTCAGAATACCCCCCTATTTCCCCCAATTCCCTCTCTGGAGACTGAGGCCCTGATTGGTCAGGTTCTGTGTCATGAAACATGGCACAAACCTCTTCTGGCAGATCCTCCTCGTCTTGGCTGTTGTCCTCACGGCGCTCTGGTGCGCAACGGAATGGACGGCATGGTCGCTTGACTGGTCGCCCCGGCTCGGTGAGCCGCTCTTCGTCATCCTGGACATGCCAGTCTATGTGCCGTGGGCCTTTTTCAGCTGGTGGTATTCCTTCGATGCCTATGCGCCGGATGTGTTTGACCGCGGCGGACTTATCGCCGGTTCGGGCGGAGTTGCTGCGATTGTGATTGCGGTGACTGGGTCGATCCTCCGCGCACGCTGGGACAAGCGGGTCTCAACGTTTGGTTCGGCACGCTGGGCTGAGAGCAAGGATCTGCGCAAGTCGGGTTTGCTGAAGCCTACAGGCGTATTCCTCGGCCAAGCTGAGGGTTCTTATCTCCGCCATGACGGCCCCGACCATGTTATGGCGTTTGCCCCGACGCGGTCCGGCAAGGGCGTCGGGCTTGTCGTGCCCACCCTACTCTCCTGGCCGCATTCTGTTCTTGTACACGACATCAAGGGCGAGAACTGGCAGCTGACAGCCGGCTGGCGGTCGGAATTCTCCCACTGTTTGCGGTTCGATCCGACCGATGTGGCCTCGGCTCACTTCAATCCCCTGATGGAAGTGCGTAAGGGCCCCTGCGAAGTGCGGGATGTCCAGAACATTGCCGACATCCTGGTCGACCCTCAGGGCAAACTCGGTGATCTCGGGCACTGGGTCGACAAGGCGAACTCGCTCCTCGTCGGGGTCATCCTGCATGTCCTCTATGCCGAGCGGGAAAAAACGCTGGCACGGGTGGCGAGCTTCCTCGCCGATCCCGACCGGACGTTTCGTACGACCCTGTCGATCATGCTGCGGACAAACCATCTCGGCACGGGAGATGCACCAAAGGTTCATCCCGTTGTCGCCGAAACAGCCCGGGAACTGATGAACCAGTCGGAGAATGAACTCTCCGGTGTGCTTTCGACGGCGCTTAGGTTCCTGTCGCTATACCGCGATCCTGTGATCGCGGAAGTGACCTCGCGGAGCGATTTCCGGATCGAGGACCTTGTGTCCGGCGACCGGCCGCTGTCGCTCTACCTGGTCGTGCCGCCCTCGGACCTGTCGCGCACGAAGCCGCTGATGCGCCTTATCCTGAACCAGGTGGGCCGGCGCCTGACCGAACATCTCGAAGTGCGCCCGTCGGTCTTGGCGCGTGGCAAGTCGCTTATCGCGAATATGCTCGGGGCATGCGGGCTCGTCTCGCCTGAGCTTGCTCTAGCCGAACCAAAATCCCGCCGGCGGGTCCTGTTCATGCTGGACGAGTTCCCTGCCCTCGGCCGGCTCGACTTCTTTGAAAGCGCTTTGGCCTATATGGCAGGCTATGGTCTCAAAGCCTTCCTGATCGCGCAATCGCTCAACCAGATCGAAAAGGCCTATGGCCCCTCGAATGCGATCCTAGACAATTGTCACGTCCGGGTGGCGTTCGCGACCAATGATGAGCGGACGGCCAAGCGGATTTCCGATGCGCTCGGCACCAAGACCGAACAGCGAGCGATGAAAAATTATGCCGGCCACCGGCTTGCGCCGTGGCTGTCCCACAAGATGGTGTCGCGCCAGGAAACTGCCCGCCAATTGTTGACCCCCGGTGAAGTGATGCAGCTGCCGTCCGATCAGGAACTTGTCCTTGTCGCAGGGTCGCCGCCGGTGCGGGCCCTAAAGCTTCGCTACTATGAAGACCAGAACTTCACCGAGCGCCTCAAAGATGCGCCTGCCTTCGCGGCCAGCATTCCGGACGTGCGGGTCGATGATTGGGGGTCCGAAGTCCGCGCCATCCATGAAGACCTGATGCAGGCAGCCGAGCTCGATCCTGAAGTCGAGGGCCTTGGGCCTCAGAAGGCACGCGATGCGGCCGAGGATCGCGCACGGGTCTCAGCACCCACGAAGCCTGGCAGGTCTCGGGCACAGGCGCGCAATCCCCTGCAGGCCAGCCTCTTCGATGCGCTGGTGCAAGCCGACAGTCTCGAACAGGCGACCGGCATTGATCTCACGGGGAATGGTCAATGAAGCCCCGCATCCAGCCCTATATCTCGCCAGAGAATTTTCACTGGCTGAAGGCCATGGCGAAACGCTCCGGCCTGTCAGAAAGCACTATCGTCGACGGGGCAGTGACGGCCTACCGGGCGGGCGAAGCCGACAACCTGCGTGAAGCCGCGATCACTCGCCGTCTCGACCGGCTGACGCGCCAGTTCGGGCGGATCGAGCGAGACAATCTTGTCCTCGCCGAAACCCTTGCAACCTTCGTTCATTATTTCCTGACCGTGACACCGCCGGTGCCTGCCAACCAGGTCGAGGCCGCGCGGGCCAAGGGCGACATGCGGTTTGACCTCTTCGTGCGGCAGGTCGCAGAAGCGCTCAGGTCAGGCCAACGCATTCTGCAGAACGCCGTCGAAGACGTGACGGCGGAAGCGGCGAGCCTTGAAACCCACCCTGAGCATTTGAATGGGGAGCCGGCCGATGCGTGAGGTTGAGAGTCTGACACGCACCCGCGCCATGCTGGTGACAGCGCTGGGAACCGAGATCGTGGCGGCGCTGGAGGATCCGTCCGTCGTCGAGATCATGATCAATCCCGATGGCAGGCTCTGGGTCGAACGGCATGGGTCTGGCCGGACCGAGTCCGGATCCGTTGTTTTACCTGCCGATACTGAACGCGTGATCCGGCTGGTTGCCAGCCATATGGGCCGCCGGGTCGATGCAGCCTCGCCCATCGTGTCGGCTGAGCTGCCTTTGGGCGGGGAACGGTTCGAAGGCGTTCTGCCGCCCGTATCGCC
>LADW01000080.1 GCA_000961695.1 Hyphomonadaceae bacterium BRH_c29 | reverse complement strand
TCGCCTTCGCGATCCGCGATGATCGTGATCCGCCGCGCCCCCGAGCACACCGACGCAGCCTGCTCGGCGCCTTCCAGCCAACGAAAGCTCTCTTTCTCCTCAACCGGAAGCGCCTTGCGCTGCGCCTTTTGGCCCGACGAACGCTGCAGGAAGCTGGCGTCCACCAGACCCAGAAGCGCACCGTCCGATGCGTCCAGCGCCAGGACCGCGTGCAGATAATCCCCGCCACCGCCTTGCGAACGAACCACCGTCGTATCCTGGATCACCAGAACCTCATGGCCCTGGCAGCGCTCCGCCGTCCGGCGAGCCGCTTCGCTCACCATCTCCCCGGGCGTCACCGATGCGTTGCGCAGAAACCGCGTGATCCGGATCTCGCCGGCCCGGTCGCCTCCAAGCCGCCGGACCCGCAAGGCCCGGCCCCCAAGTTCCAGCAGCCGCCCAAGAAGAAAGACCCCCCTTTTTGCAGCCGCAGATCACCAAAGTGGCCCAACGTCCGATCCATGCCGTCCTCCCCGTTTGGCAATTACGAATCAGACTTCGTCAAACCATGCAACCACGATGTGTGAATGCTGTAGCCCACCGGGAGAGGGGTTAGGGGTGCGGGGCCACGGAGGTTGCGGCGTGAACTGAAGGCTGCGGAAGCTTTAGTCTCGTGCTTGCACCACATCGCGGGTTTTCAGGCGTGCGGAGAGCTGGGTCGCCTCTCACCCCCGGCCCCTTGTTCGGGCGATTGCGGTGCAATCGCTGATCCTCACAAGCCCAAAGGAGAGGGGAGAAAAGCGAACTTATCCTCCCGGGTTCAAACCCGGTCCACACTCCCGCGCATGCATCCGGCCCTTCGCCCCTATTATGATCACGTCTTCCCGGTCTTCTGGCCGTGGCTCTGGCTGAACCTTATCCGCTTTGCCCTCTGGCATTTGCGGACGGGGCGCGAGGCGCTGCTGGCAGTGGATTGTTTCGGGAACATCCGGATCGTGCATCTGGCTGATGCGCCAAAACCGGATGATCTCTACACTTATGAAGCACCGCTTGTGCCGCGCTGGGTACGCCCGGCGCTCGGCAGCGATCTGCCGGACTCTCTCCCCGTGCAAGGCGGTAGCCCGCTTATACGGTCCTTATATGGTGTTTATACGGTCTTTTATATGGTCCGCGAACGCGTGCGTGGGCCGCCCAATGGTGCACGCCATCATCCTTCGACTTCGCTCAGGATGAGTCCCGCTCTCGCTGCCCCCCGCAGCGCTCATGCTGAGCGAAGTCGAAGCATAAGAGCGCGGGCTAAACAAAATCCGCCACCCCACCGGACGGTCCCCGCCGCTCCGGCTACACGTGCTGCGTGAAACCTCAGGCCTCTACGTCGTAGACTTTCCGGGCTGTCCCTGCGAACATCGCCGCCTTTGCCGCTTCCGGATATTTCGCCGCGATCTTCTTCATCGCGTTCCAGTAAACGACGTAAGACATGGACCAACGGTCGACCGGAAAATTGCTTTCGAACATGCAGCGTTCCGGCCCGAACAGCCCGATCATATAATCGTACCAGCGTTCATGTTGCTCCACGATCTCGTCCGATGTCGGAGGAACATCCCGCGCGTCCCAGCCAAAGCCATTGTCCGGCATCGCAAGCCCGCCGATCTTGGCGTGAACATTCGGGCATTCCGCAATCGCCGCCATGTCGTCTTTCCAGACGGCAAAGATCTCATCGCGCTTGCCTTCATAAGGGCCGATCCCGATGGGCGTTCCGAAATGGTCGAGGATCATTGTTGTGTCCGGGCAGGCTTTCGCCAGTTCCAGATAGTCCCGGTTCTGGTGGTGATAGTGCCAGGTGTCATAAGTGAAGCCGCGTTCGCCCAGATGCGCCACGCCGCGCTGGAAGTCCGGCTCAAGATAGAGGCGCGGCGGGGCATGCCCCGGAATCCGGAATGTCGCCCCACTCGAATCGCGCGGCCCCGCATGACGAATGCCGCGGAACAGGCCCTTCGCCGCCTCGACATGCGCATCCAGCACGTCATCCAGCGTCTCTGTGGGCTGGCGAAGATCGGTGTGCCCAATGAAGGCCGCGATATAAGGCCCACCCTTCGCCTTCATCTTCGCCGAAGCCTCAGCGATAAACGCCGTCTCGCCAATCGGCTTCAGATGCTCCGGGCCGTCCTTGCGGTAGGCCGCGCCGCATTCCATGAAGATCGTCTGGACGACATTATGCCCGCTGGTCAGATCGCCCAGCAGCTCCGGCACATTGTAGGCCATGTCCGGGCCGGGCCAGAGATGATGATGCGGGTCCACGATCTCACGGGCCGGATCGAGAATCTCTTCCGTAACCTGCGAGAGCCATTCCGAATTGTTGAATACCATAGGCCAGCCTCCCTTATGTTTTCCGGTCAGATTGACCCCGAAAAACAAAGAAGGCCAGCACAGGGCCGGCCTCACCTCGCGTCAGCTGCGCGCAGGAATCAGAAGGTGATTTCCGCGCCGGTCAGTTCCGGAAGCTGCAGGATGATGATCAGGTCGCGCATTTCCTGGCGGGCTGCCACATGGCTCATCGTGAAGGTCACGTTGGAGCCCTTCTCCGTCAGGTCCAGCAGGGTCAGACCCGCAGGGAAAAGCTCACGATAGATCACACGTTCCGACAGGCCGGGCGCAAGGCGGAAACCGATCCGCTTGGACAGATTGTCGAGCGCTTCACCGACGCGCTCCTTGTTCCGGGCCGCCAGCGGAGACATGCGGTTCCGCATCACGATCCAGTCAATCGGCCGGCGCGAGGTCTGCGCCTTCTTCTTGCGACAGGACCAGACCATTTCGGAATAGAAGCTCGGCCGGATCACTTCCAGCGTCTGCGGGTTCACATCGCCCAAAAGGTCAAAGTCCACAAAGCTGTCATTCAGCGGCGTGATCAGCGTATCGGCCTGGGTATGCGCAAGGCGCGACAGGAACGTGTCGCCACCCGGTGCGTCGATCAGGATGAAATCGCAGGTTTTCTTGAGGCGCTGCAGGCTGGAGATCAGCCGGTTCGTCTCTTCCGCTTCAGCCTTGTCGAGATCGCGTTCGGTCGACGCATCTACGCGCATGATTTCCGGCATCGGAAGACGCGCGCCAGTGGACTGCATCCAGCGAAGACGGTTTTCGAGATAGCGGGTCAGTGTGCGCTGGCGAACGTCGAGGTCGATGATGCCGACATTCTTGCCCATGCGCATCAACGACACGGTCAGGTGCATCGAGACCGTCGACTTGCCGGCCCCGCCCTTCTCATTGCCGACAACGATAACCCGCGCGTCCTTCTGAGGCCCCTTCAGGTCCGGGCCACCCACGAGAGCGGTAGGCGCGAATCCATCAGCCATGTCAGAGAGCTCCAAAGTTCAGATCAGGGTTATTTAGGTCAGAAAACCGGATTCAGGCGACGCGGGACATGTCCTGTGCGGCGCTCCATGCAGAGCGGTGGCTCGGCATGTCGTCGAACAGGTCCAGATCTTCCGCAAGAATTCCAAACTGCGCCGACATCGGTTCGCCATCGAACAGAAGGTCGTCGGACACGATCGGACCAAAGGCAGCCTGCGATGGCATTTCTTCGGTTTGCGGGGCGTGCATGGAAATCTGTGTCAGCAGGGAGCGCAGACCGGACAGGGCGCCGGAAACGCGGGCCGTCTCGCGAGCATAAAGCTCTGCCGTTTCGGTAACCGGGTTACCGTCGCGGTCGAACATCCATTCATCGATGTCCATCTCCGGATTGAGATACCGGGTAACCGGCTCCGGAGTTCCCTCGCCGGGAAGACGCGCCTCGCTGGCAGACATGCGGAAAGCTGTCGTCAGCACGAAGGATTTCAAGGAAGAAAGGATGCGATGTGTCATGACTTCAAAGTTCCTCCGAACAGGTTAATAACGCGTTTACACAATCCAGATCCGGGACGAATTGAAAGTGAATTCGAAGACAGGTGAGCTAACACCAACCATACGTACCAGACGCGAACTACTGCTACAGGTTGCGGCCTGGAAACGGGCTGGTGAGCGGGTTGGTTTTGTGCCCACAATGGGGGCGCTGCACGGCGGACATCTTTCGCTCATTGAAAAGGCTCGGGAAAAGTCGGACCGAATCGTTACCAGCATTTTCGTAAACCCGACTCAGTTCGCGCCAGGCGAGGATTTCGACACCTACCCACGCGATGAATCCGCCGATCTGGCCAGGCTCGCATCGGTCGGATGTGACCTCGCCTACCTTCCGACCGTGACGGAAATGTATCCCGAAGGATCGGTCACCAATGTGCGGGTCGAGGGCATGTCGGACTTGTTGGACGGAATCTTCCGGCCGCATTTCTTTTATGGCGTCTCTACCGTGGTCGCGCGGCTGTTCCTTCACGTTCAGCCGGATGTCGCCGTATTTGGCGAGAAGGACTATCAGCAGCTCCAGATCATCCGCCGCATGGTGAGAGACCTCGGCTTTCCCATTGAAATCATTGGCGCTTCCACGGCGCGGGATGCCGACGGGCTGGCCCAGTCCTCCCGCAATCTCTATCTGAAACCGGAGGAACGCCGGAATGCTGGCGCGCTTCAGGCCGCCCTTCACCGCGCCTCCGTCAGGCTCGGAACCGGCGAATCGCCGTCCATCGCACTGGAGGAGGCCCGCTCGCTGCTGGCAAAGTCTGGATTCGGGAAGATCGACTATGTGTCTCTGGTCGATCCGGACACGCTGGAAGGCCTGCCGGACGCGCCCCTGCCCGCTGGCACGGTTGCCCGCTTGCTCGGCGCCGCCTGGATGGGCCGCACGCGCCTGATCGACAATATCAGCGTGACGCGGTGAAGGCGGCGAGCAGCGCGAGGACCGTTTCATTGTCCTCCGCCGTCCCGATGCTGATCCGCAACCGGCTTGGCAGGCCATAGCCGCCGACTGCCCGGACGAGAACCCTGTTCTCTTTCAGGTATTCGTTCGCGGCACTGGCCCGCTCCGCAGTGCCGAAATCAGGTAGCACGAAGTTCGCAAACGCTTTCGGCGTCGGCAGGCCCATCGCGTTCAGACGGGTGATATAGATCTCCCGCCATTCCGCATTGTGCCGGCGGCTCATTTCGATGAAGTCCGTGTCGCCAATGCTGGCCGTGCCCGCCGCAACGGCAAAAGCATTGATGTTGAACGGCGGCCGGATGCGCTGGAACGTGGCCGCAATCTCTGCCGGGAAGTAACCCCAACCGAGGCGCAGGGCCGCCAGGCCATAAATCTTTGAGAAGGTGCGGATCATCACCGTGTTGGATCGCCGGTCGACCAGGTCGCGTATGTCTGCCTCATAGGCTTCGCTGACATATTCCGCATAGGCGCCGTCGATCACCAACAAGACATGTGGCGGCAGCGCGTCTTGCAGGGACTGAAGCTCCTGCACGCTCATCATTGTGCCGGTCGGATTGTTCGGGTTCGCCAGGAACAGGATTCTGGTCCGCTCCGTCACCCCGCCCAGCAAGGCATTGAGGCCAGCCGTGAAATCCGTCTCCGGCACCGTGACCGGCGTCGCGCCATGCCCAAGTGCCGAGACATTGTACATGGAGAACGCATGTTCCGTGAACAGAATCTCGTCACCGGGACCCGCATAGGCCTGCGTCAGCAAGTGGATGATCTCGTCCGAGCCAGCCGATACGGCAAGACGCGAGACATCCTTGATGCCCTTAGCCTCTGCAATGGCTGCCCGCAAGGCGCCGTAATCGGGATCGGGATAGATATGGACCTGAGCGGCCACGTCCTGCATCGCTGCAATGGCGCGCGGACTGGGCCCGAATGGGTTCTCATTGGACGCCAGCATAACGACCCGCCCGGCTGTTCCGTGCAGCTTTCCGCCGGGAACATAAGGTTTGGTCTGTTCAATGTGAGGCAGAGGTCGAATTCTGGTCATGGAGGCGGATTACAGTACGGAAGAGCGGCTGAAAACAGGAATTACTTGGGTCTATTGACGCGGAGGCGCCGTAGAGTCGCGAGGGACCATCCGGTACTCCAGCAGATGCCTGCGAGGCGTTTCGCTCGGGGCCGCGATTTCCTCCAGCAGCAAGCCGACGGCTTCTGAAGCAAGCTCCCGGCTTGGCTGATAAATCGTGGTCAGCGACGGACTGATCGTTGCGGCCAGAGGCGTATCGTCAAAGCCCGCGACGGACAGATCCAGAGGAATTTGAATCCGGCGCCGATAGCAGGCGGCCACGACCCCGGCGGCCATATCGTCGTTTGAAGCGAAGATCGCGGTTGGCCGCGCTGACTGATCCAGCAGCTGATCCGCCGCCACGATGCCTGAGTCGAACGTGAAGTCCCCCTTCGCCACCAGAGCCTCGTCGAACGGAATGCCCGCTTCCTGCAGCGCGTTCTTGTAGCCGACGTAGCGTCCACTGGCCTGATCATGAGTCTCTGCGCCGCGGATGAACCCGATACGCTGGTGGCCGAGGCCGACGAGATAGAGGGTCATCTCCTTGGCCGCCGCCTGATCGTCGATCGCGACGTCGCGGCCATTCGCCTTCGTTTCAGACGGCGCGATCCGCACAAAGGGAACCCGATGTTCCTGCAATTGCTTAATGATTTCCGGATCGTCTGACAGGGGCGGCGTCAAAATCGCCCCCGCGAGCCGGGTTTCTGCGCGCAGCGCCAGCACGGTTCGCGAATTCGTCGAGCAATCCTCGGTGATGAGGCTGTAGCCCTCGGCCTGACAACGCTGCAACGCGCCGAGATGGATTTCACCGACATAGTTGCGGGATGGGTTGGCGTAGAGCAGGCAAATGATTCGGCTCTGCTGAGCACGCAGGTTCCGGGCATTGTGGTTGGTCCGGTAGTCCAGCGTTTTCACGGCACTCATGACCCGCTCGCGGGTCTGTTCGCGAACATTGGTCTCGCCGTTCAGCACGCGGCTGACCGTCTTGAAGGAAACGCCGGCCTCACGGGCGACATCAATGATCGTGGCCGGCCGGGGGCCAGCATGTCTGCGGGGCATATTTCGCCTTCGGCAAATGCGTTTGTCCAGTGGACAGGATTAGGGGCGAAATCCCTCATGTCCACTGGACAATTTCCGCGCGAATCCCGGTTTTCCCCGTTTCGAGGGCGTTTTCCGAAGCCCGAGGATCGACCGGTCCGGCTGCAGCCGGGCCGTTTCCCGCTTGTGGGAAAATCATCTGCCGCACTGGAAACACCCGGCGCGACAGAGGAACAAAACCTATCGGATCGAACGGTTGATCAGGTTCTCCAGATATTCCTGACGACCGGAAGCGTGGTCGGGAACGTCCTTGCGGGCCGCCGCTGCGTCCGCGATGCTTTCCAGCGATGCGCCGTCAGACAGCATCATCTTACCGAGATCACTGTTCGTCCAGCCTTCGTATCGTTTGGCTTTCAGGTTCGCGATTTCGCCCTTCTCGATGATGTCCGCAGCGGCCAACAAGGCCCGGGCGAGCGTGTCCACGCCGCCCACATGGGCGTAGAAGACATCCTCAAGGCTGCTCGACTGGCGACGCACTTTTGCATCAAAGTTGAAGCCACCCGTATCGAGCCCACCAGAGGGCAACAGCTCGATCAGCGCGAGCGTGATGTCACGGATATCCACATTGAACTGGTCCGTATCCCATCCATTCTGATAATTCCCGGAGTTGATGTCGATCGAGCCCATCACGCCAAGAGAAACGGCGGTCGCGATTTCGTGCGCGAAGCTGTGGCCCGCGAGCGTCGCGTGGTTTGGCTCGATGTTCACATGGACTTCATTCTCAAGGCCAAAGCGCTTGAGGAAGCCGTACACGGTCGCCGTGTCGAAGTCGTACTGGTGATACATCGGCTCATGCGGCTTGGGCTCAATCAGGATCTTGCCCTTGAAGCCGATCTTGTACTTGTGCTCGACCACCATGGCGAGGAAGCGGCCGAAATTCTCAAGCTCTCGATTCAGGTCCGTGTTTAGAAGCGTGTCATACCCTTCCCGGCCACCCCATAGAACATAATTCTCACCACCCAGACGATGCGTCGCCTCAAGACAATCACGGATCTGGCGCACCGCACAGGCGGCGACTTCGGGATTCGGGTTTGTCAGGCCGCCGGCACCGAAGCGCGGGTTGCTGAAGAGGTTTGCCGTACCCCAGAGAAGCTTTACGCCTGTAGCATCCTGATATGCACCGAGACGATCTGCTGCTCGGGCAAAGTTGTTCGACAACTCGTCCGGTGTTGCAGAAGCTTCCGTCACGTCGACATCGTGGAAACAATAGTATGGCAGGCCCAGCTTGCTGAAAAATTCGAAAGCAGCCTGCATTTTGTGATCTGCCGCAGCGCGATCGTTTGCGGGATTGTGCCAGGGACGGTCAAAGGTTCCAGCGCCGAAAATATCATAGCCATCCCAGCAGAACGTGTGCCAGTAGCAGACCGCCATCCGGAGATGATCTTCCATCCGTTTGCCGAGGACGATCCGGTCTTTGTCGTAATACTGGTAGGCTAGAAGGTTGTCCGATGACGGACCTTCGAACCGGATCGGTTCGATGTCTTTGAAAATCGGATCGCCGTCGATCTGGATCGGGCCATCAGCCATGTCAATCTCCTTTAAGGGCATTTTTTGTCATGTGGTACAGTGCCGAAAACTTCTCGTATTTCGGCATGAGCAAATCGATGTCACCTTCACGGGGTTCCACGATGTCGAGCACTTTGGGTGGTGTGAACATGTCGTCGATCGTGCCTCCCTGGATGTGGTAGCGGGCAAGGCGCGCGGCGCCAAAGGCAGGTCCGGTCGCAGCGCCATCGCGGTAGACCATCGGGCGATTGAGCGTGGCTGAGAGGATGCGCCCCCAATAAAGTGACTGCGCTCCGCCCCCGATCACCGAGACCTGATGGACATCCACACCCGAAGCAATCAGCGCCTGCAATCCATCCGCCATACCGAACGCAACCCCTTCCAGAACAGCCTGACCAATCTGGGCCGCGCCGGAATCATGGTTCAGGCCAAACAGCATTCCAGCCGCGTGGGGATTGTTGTGCGGGGTCCGTTCTCCGGAAAGATAAGGCAGGAAGATTTCCTGCGTTCCGAGTCCGGCATCCTTTTCTGCGCGCTGAATGAGTTGCCCCGCATCGCTGAGCCCTGTCAGCCGCACAGCCCAGTCGAGACAGCTCGCCGCGCTCAGCATCACGGACATCAGGTGCCAGCGGTTCGGCAAAGCGTGACAGAATGCGTGGGCAGCCGAATCCGGGTTCGATCGGTACGTTCTTCCCGCCACGAAGATCACGCCAGACGTTCCCAGAGACAGGAGCGTATCGCCCTCGTCGGTCACACCGACGCCAACGGCGCCTGCAGCATTATCGCCGCCACCCGCAACGACCGGTACGCGGCCCATACCCCAAGCTTCAGCGGCTTCGGCCCGCAGGCTGCCGGTGACTTCATGCCCTTCATACAGAAGAGGCATATGATGCTCTTCCAGCCCGGTTGCGTTGAGAAGGTGAGCGGACCAGCGGCGGTTTGCAACATCCATCCAGAGCGTCCCGGAGGAGTCTGACATGTCCGAGGCAAGTTCACCCGTCATGCGCAGGCGGACATAGTCCTTTGGTAGGAGCACTTTTGCGATCTTGCGAAAGATGTCGGGCTCATGCCTGTGAACCCATTCCAGTTTCGGCGCGGTGAAGCCTGGCATGACCAGGTTTCCGCCAATGCTGACGAATTCCGGTGTGCTTTCCTGAAGCTCGGCACATTCGCGGAAGCTGCGGCCATCATTCCAGAGAATGGCAGGTCGAAGCGGCTTCAGCGCGTCGTCCAGAAGGGTCGCGCCGTGCATCTGTCCGGAAAGGCCGATCGCTTTGACCGCGTGACGGCGCGCCACGTCAAGCTTGGCGACCGCCATGTTGGTGGCGGTCCACCAGTCTGACGGGTTTTGTTCTGACCAGAGAGGGGCAGGCCGGGATATCGACAGGTCTGCCTGGGCCACCTCAACCGGATGACCCGCATCATCGATCAACGTCGCTTTGACGCTGGATGTCCCGATATCGACACCAAGAAACACTGCCCTGTTCCCTCCTCCTGTGCCCTGCATATTTTCTGCCCGGCATCAGAATGATAGCGTTATCATTTCGATATTTGGCGCGCAAGGTTTGATCCCCATATTGCGCCCCTCCAAACCACCGTATTTACAGCTCCCACCGCGACTCTAGCGTCAAAACGACCGTATTTTCTGCTTCCAATGTTAGCGTTCTCATGCTTCACACGATCCGTTCCGGCCCGAGACCGGGAAATCCGCGCCAAATACGCGGCTCAGCATGACC
This sequence comes from Hyphomonadaceae bacterium BRH_c29, assembly GCA_000961695.1. Classification (GTDB taxonomy): domain Bacteria; phylum Pseudomonadota; class Alphaproteobacteria; order Caulobacterales; family Hyphomonadaceae; genus Hyphomonas. The sequence continues at coordinate 27,820 of LADW01000080.1, read as the reverse complement.
GGAGGGGGCCGGATGGACATCGTACTCGAACGGAAAGGATTCCGGCTGGCTCTCATTCCGAATCTCGGTGGCAGCGTCCGATCATTCACGCTGGATGGCCGGAATATCCTGTTCCCGGCATCGGAGCAGAGCCCATCCAGCCCGTTGGAAACTGCCGGGTTCCCGCTATTCCCGTTTTCCGGCCGGATCAGGGACGGGGCATTCAGCTGGAACGGCCGCGCTGTTCAGCTTGACGCCAATTTCGCGCCTGAGCCACACACGATTCATGGCCAGGCATGGCTTGCCGCCTGGACGACAGATTCGATCACTTCAGATCAGGCCCGCCTGTCTTTCGAATACCGCCCCAACGACTGGCCCTGGCCTTATCGCGCGACGCAGCACTTTGAGCTGACGGACGATGGCCTGAAACTGACTCTCACACTCGAGAACCTGTCAGCAGAGGAGATGCCGGCCGGTCTTGGCTGGCACCCCTACTTTCCACGCGGTGACGCAGAATTGTCTGCGAACGTTTCCAGTGTCTGGGTTGCCGAGCATGGCAAAATTCCGGACCGGCAGGTCCAGTTGTGCAAAGACACCGACATCCGCACGGCTCGGCCGGTGAATGCCCTTCACCTCGACAATGCTTTCGTGGCCCAACCGGCAAATGCAGATATCGTCTGGCCATCCAGTGGTCTCTGCGTGTCGATCAGATCCACACCCGAATTCGGACACCTGGTTGTGTACGTGCCGGAGGGAATGGACTTCTTCTGCGTAGAGCCCGTCTCGCACGCGCCAGACGCGATAAACTCCCGGTACGAACAGAAAGTCACCGGCCTGCAAAGGCTCGCACCCGGTGAAATTCTTGAGGCCTGCATCTACCTGAAAGTGGGCGGCTAGACCCGCATCGATCTAGCGCTGACGAACGGTATCGCGTTCCACAATCGACACATCGAGCACAATGCTTTTCTCGGGCCTGGAGACGTCATTTCCACCAATGACTTTTGCCAACAGGTTCACAGCCTGATAGCCCATTTCCGCGATTGGCTGGCGCACTGTTGTCAGCTGCGGCCACATGGCGCTGGCGATGGCCGTATCGTCGAAACCCACGATCGACACATCATCCGGAATACGTTTACCGCGACGCTGCGCAGCTGCGATGACCCCAGCGGCCATGTCGTCATTGCTGGCGAATACAGCCGTCGGCGGATCATCCATGCTGAAGAACTGTTCGCCCGCGACCATGCCACTCCGGTATGTATAGTCACCTTGCATGACCAGCGTGTCGTCAACCGCCAGCCCGTTCCGGGCCATCGCGAGATCAAAGCCCCGATAGCGCCGACGGGAGGACGACTGGTCTGTGGCACCAATCACGAATGCGATACGCTTGTGCCCTCGTTCGATGAGATATTGCGTAATCTGATCTGCGGCCGCGACATCATCAATGGAGACGCTGACACTGTCCTGCGGCGTCTCACGCGGGGCGATCAACACAGTGCGAAGGCCGGCAGCACGCAGTTTACCCAGAATAACCTCGTCTTCGCTCACAGGCGGCGCAACGATGACACCGTCCAAACCGGCACCGCTGATACGTTCAACCAGCGCGTCGACTTCCTTGTCACGGGAAGTCACTGAGAAGTCTTCGATGACCAGGTGGTGACCCGCTTCGCGGCACCGGTGCAGCGTACCGACCAGCAGTTCGCCCAGATAGTTGTTGCTCGGATTGTTGAAGATCAGGCCAATGAAAAGCGACTTGCCACCCGCAAGGCTACGCGCCATCAGATTGGGGCGATAGTTCAGAGTCCGAATGGCCTCATCAACCCGGTCACGCGTAGCTTTCTTGACTGACTCGCGACGGTTCAGGACCCGCGATACGGTCATTTGGGAAACGCCCGCCATCTCGGCGACTTCGCGAATGGTTGCGTGCTGTTTTTTCCCGTTACGGGGCGACGTATTTTTCATTCTGTTTCAGCCGATCCTATCCGCTCTGTATTCCCCGATAATCCTCGATTATTCAGAATATTAGTCAGCGCTGACCGCCTAAAGTCAATGCATCGACGGGGTGATACAACACGCACTAATGGTCCTTACAATCCCAAGAAAACAAACGCTTACAGTGCACGCAGCCCGACAAAAAGCATACTTTACCATAACAGTTTTCAGAATGTGCAAAATGCGCGCCTGATGCACTGCGGCAATCGCAGCAAACCGGTGGAGCGCCCCGGAAGGCTCCGGAACGTCTTCGGATTTCGATCGGCCCTCCCTAAACGCTGTTTATTGTTTGTATCGTTCTGGCTTGTCGGCCGAGCCAGCAGCATTATTGATAGCGCTACCACATTTTGACCGGAATGGTCCAGATCATCAGTATGGATGGGAGAAATCGGATGAACCGCAATGGATTAGCCCCTGCGATCAGCACAGCACTCGTGATAATGCTCACCATGTGCGCCCCGGCGGCTCAACCAGCGGGACCACCCGGCGCGCCAACCGCAAGGTTCGACCACTTCACCTATTCGGGCAGCGATCCCGCCTTCGACACGCCACTGACAGATGGCGAAATGCGCAACCCGATCCTCGCCGGCTTCTATCCGGACCCCGGTATCGCCCAGGTGGGCGAAGACTATTACATCGTGAATTCGACCTTCTGCTATTATCCGGGCATCCCGGTCTGGCACAGCAGGGACCTCGTCAGCTGGACGCAGATCGGCAACGTGATCGACCGGCAAGGCATGTTGAATTTCGATGGGCTCAGACTTTCCCGTGGCGTTTTTGCCCCCACAATCAGCCATCATGACGACCTGTTCTACGTCGCCAACACATGTGTCGATTGCGGCGGAAACTTTGTCGTGACCGCAAAAGACCCTGCCGGACCGTGGAGCGATCCGGTCTGGATGCCTGACATCGGCGGTATCGACCCATCCCTGTTCTGGGATACGGATGGAAAGCTCTACGTCATGAACAATGACGCGCCGGAAGGCGGGTCGGCATATGATGGCCACAGGGCGATCTGGATCCGGGAAGTCGATCCGGAAACGTTTGAGTCTGTGTCTGAGCCGGTCATGATCATCAATGGCGGAGCCCGGCCTGAGGACAAGCCGATCTGGATCGAAGGCCCACACATCTACAAGGTCGGTGAAAGCTATATTTTCAGCGCAGCCGAGGGCGGCACAGCGGTCCAGCACTCGCAAGTCGTATTTAAAGGCGACAATGTGCTCGGTCCGTATACGCCCTATGAAGATAACCCGGTCCTGACTCAAAGAGACCTTCCAGAAGACCGCAAGCACCCGATCACGTCGGTCGGCCACGCCGACTTTGTGACCGATTCAGACGAGAACTGGTGGGCATCGTTCCTCGGTGTACGCCCCTATCAGGGCGACGATTACAATACCGGACGTGAGACGTTTCTACTGCCTGTGAAGTGGAAGGATGGCTGGCCCGAACTCCTGCCAGACGGTGAGACCGTGCCTTACCAAATGCCTCGCCCGGTCCTCCCCCGGCAGCCGGAACCAGTTGTGCCGACAACAGGCAACTTCACGCTGACCGAGACCTTCGACGATCCAGACCTGCCGCCTTACTGGATCACCGCCCGTATTCCATCCGGCAGCTGGTACACGATTGATGACAACGCCCTGACACTCCAGGCGAAGCCGGTCGGACTGGGCGATTTCGGGCAACCTTCGTTCGTCGCCCGGCGACAACAGCACCTGAACGCAGAGGCCGATACGTCCGTGGTCTTCGATCCCGCCTCGCCGGAAGATGAAGCCGGTATCGCGGCCTTTCAGAATGACGAATTCTACTATGCTCTGGGGCTGTCTGTGAATGCGGACAACCAGCCAGTGGTAAGACTTCGCAAACGCGCTGGACCAGACGCGGATCCGGAAGGCGAAACCATCGCGGAAGTGCCCGTCCGGACGGAAGACAGCACTCCCGTCAGCCTGAAGATTGTCGCCCGAGGCCCGCTCTATGATTTCTACTATTCCGATATCACCGGAGACTGGCATCCTGTCGCGCTTGATCAGGATGGCACGATCCTCAGCACGCGCGCCGCAGGCGGCTTCGTCGGCGCTGTATTCGGCATGTACGCAGAATCACGAGAGTGACCGGCCAGTCAAAGAGCTGACTGGCCAATAGAACTCCTATTCTCTGGCGCAATCCGGCGCGGCCTCATCACGAGGCTCCAGTTTCAGATCAGCAATGGCTACCTGACCGGGACCATCCATGGAGAAGGCGGCCACGAGGGGGACCGAAGTCACATCCGCAATCCCGATACAGGCCAGTGGAATGCGGGCTTCGCTCCAGTCGGCATTGGAGACGGGCAGCACCTGAGACCCGGCACACCCGCCTGCTGTCGTGCAGTTGCTCTCAACCTTCAGAGACTGAGCCGAACCATCAGGTGCGCGGACCTGTAGCACGAGATCAAAAGCCTCTCCGGCATCCGACAGATCAACAGGCCCCATTGGAGAACCGAAGCCGAGCGTGGAGCCGCCCGTTTCCCATGTCAGCATCAAGGCGTCTTCCTGAATCTCAAAGTCCGTCCGCGAAACGGTCAGCCCGGCGAGATGTGTCGAACCTGCGGTCAGCTGAGACAATTGACCATCGGCGAACAGAGCTGGCGTCCAACTCGCGCCGCCTTCACCTTCCGTGAAGATCGTCAGCATATCCTCATCGGCAAGCGGTTCGTCGCCCGGGTCTTCTGACAATTCACCAATGTCTGGCGCGTCGCTCGCGTAGGAGAGCCCGTATCCGAATGCGAATAGTGGATCGTAATCCGCATCGCCCACATTGATGGGCAGGGAGTTTGCTGTTCTGGGCCACGAATACGATAGCCGTCCTGTAAAGTCGAACGCGGGATCAGTCTGGAACAGCAGATCCGCCACGCCACCCCCTTCCGTCCCGGGTTGCCAGGCCGCGACAAAGGCGTCGGAGTCGTTCAGTTCGGGGTTCACCCAGAGCGGCCTACCTGAAAGGAAGACCGACACAACGGGAATCCCGTTTGCCCGATAGCTTTCCAGCTTCTCCGTATCAAAGCCATTTGGCCTGAAGTTGAGGGTCTTCAGATCTCCCAGGCCTTCCGCATAGGGATTCTCGCCATACACGGCGATCACAACGTCCGCTGCTTCGGTGGATGTTCCCTTCGGGTCAAAAATCACCTTTCCACCAGCGCCTTCAACAGCTTCGCGAATGCCGTTCAGGATGGTTTCACCATTGGGGAAATATTCGTTGCCGTAGTCGCCGCCCTGCCAGGACAGGGTCCAGCCACCGGCCTGCTTCCCGATATAGTCAGCGCCATCGCCGACGACGAGAACGGTCTGCGCAGGGGCCAGCGGAAGAACATCACCGTCATTCTTCAGCAAAACAAGCGACTCTCTGACCGCCCGGCGGGCGACTTCACGATGCTCTGGCGAACCAAGCAGACTTGTATCGCCCGCACCCGGTCGCGTACTCGGAGCCCCCTTGTCGAACAGACCGTAGGCGATCTTCACGCGCAGGATGCGGCGCACTGCATCATCCAGACGCTCCATCGAGATGTCACCCGCTTTCACGTGCGCTAGCGTGGACTCATAGAGCCCCTTCCAGCTATCGGGCGCCATATACATGTCCAGCCCCGCATTCAGGGCCTGCGGGCAATCCGTGTTCGTACATCCCGGAACCTGCCCATGGGCGTTCCAGTCACCCACGATGAAGCCATGGAACCCCATGCGATCCTTCAGCAGGTCCGTCATGAGCGCTTTGCTGCCGTGGATCTTGGTGCCATTCCAACTGGAGAATGACGTCATGACCGTCTGCACACCCGCTGGCAGCGCCGTGAGATATCCCTGCGCGTGAATGTCCCGCAGTTCTTCTTCGCTGATCTGGGCATTCCCCTGATCATGGCCATCCTTGGTGCCACCATCCGCCAGGAAGTGCTTGGCACTGGAAATTACGCGGCCGTCCCCAAGATAGTCTGCATCGCCCGGACGCCCCTGCAGGCCATAAACGATCCGGTCTGAATAGGACGCGACGATGTCCGGAGATTCCGAAAAGCCTTCATAGGTCCGCCCCCACCGATCATCCTGGGGTGTCGCGAGTGTCGGCGCAAATGTCCAGTCATGTCCGGACACAATCAATTCCGCAGCTGTGACCCTGGTGATCTCTTCGATCAGATCCGGGTCATGCGCTGCGCCGAGGCCGATATTGTGGGGAAAGACTGTGGCACCCAGCAAGTTGGCATGCCCGTGCACGGCGTCGATGCCCCAGATCACAGGGATCGCAATCTCGACGCCTTCCGGATCGATGGATGCGTTGTAGTAGGCGTCGGCTGCATCGAGCCAAGCCTGTGCGTCGGCGAAGGGCTTGTCTCCGGGCGCTGAATTTCCTCCGCTCAGAACAGAGCCAAGGCGATACTGTTTCACCTCTTCCGGTGTGACGGAGTCGCTGTCGGCCTGGATCACTTGACCCACTTTCTGCTCCAGCGTCATCTTCGCCATGATTCCATCGATCCGTGCCTCAACGGACGGATCGAGCGCAGGTGTTACCAACGCGGGCCAGAGTTCGGGATGGATCGTCACGTCGCCTGGCGCCGGAAGTGGCGCCGTTTCAGAGACTGTGACGATCTCCTCAACAGAAGCGCCGGGCGCGTCAGCGACGCAGGCCGCCAGGCTGGCAAGCGCTGCGAAGAGCCCCAATGTTGAAGCTGATTGAAGTCGGGTATTCAGGCGGATCATGTGTCCCTCCACGAGTCGCAAGGGCCGGGATCTTGAACTTACGGAACAGGGCCTCTCGCCCCGTGAGCGCTAACAAAACCCAGCAAGAAAAACCCCGCCGACAAAGCACCGGCGGGGAGCTTGATCACTCAGTCATTTCTTCCAGTTCGAGCCCCTTGGTCTCCCTCACATACTTCATGACGAAGAAAATGGAGATCAGGGCACAGACGGCATAGAACAGGTACGCACCTGTCAGCCCGATCCAGGCCACACTCAGCATGATCGGGAAGGTCATCGTGATGCCGAAATTGGCAATCCACTGAAAGAAGCCCGATACGGCGAGACCTGCGCCCCGCACCTGGTTCGGGAACATCTCGCCGAGGGCAACCCACATGACCGGGCCCCAGGAGGCGTTGAAGAACACGACATACCCATTCGCAGCCAGAAGCGCGATGATGCCATAGCTTCCTGGCAGACCCACGTGTCCGTCGACCGTGACGGCTTGCGAGAAGCAGAGCGCGACAATGGCCAAAGTCACCGTCATGCCAATGGAGCCGACCCAGAGCAGCGGCTTGCGGCCGACCTTGTCGATCAGCGCAAGCGCCACGAACACGGCCAGGATCGATACGGCGCCGGAAATCACGTTGGTCAGCAAGGCGTCGCTTTCAGAAAAGCCAACCGCCTGCCACAGCACAGCGCCGTAGTAGAAGATGATGTTGATACCGACCAGCTGCTGGAATGTGGCAAGGCCGATCCCGACCCAAACGATCGGCTTGAAGACCGCCGTACCGCCAAACGCGTCATTGATCGAGGGCTTGTGGTCATTCGCCAGCGACGCCTCGATCTCAAGGACTTTGGCCTTCGCGGCGGTGGTACTCGACAGCCGTGTCAGCACACCGACGGCACGCTCCGACTCGCCTTTGGCGACCAGAAAGCGCGGGCTTTCCGGGATAAACAGCAGAGCGAGCAGGAAGATGAACGCCGGGACGAGTTCAATCCAGAACATCCAGCGCCAGGCTTCAAAGCCAAACGCCCAGGGTTTGAGAGACGACCCCGTCGCTTTGGCGATGAAATAGTTCGACAGGAACGCAACGAAGAGACCCGTGATGATCGCAACCTGCTGGATCGTGGACAGGCGCCCCCGGTGCTTCGACGGCGCGACCTCTGAAATGTAGGCCGGAGACATCACACTGGCAGCGCCCACCGCCAGACCGCCGATCACGCGGTATACCACAAATTCCGGCGACGAATGCGCGATTCCCGACCCGAAGGCCGAGATGATGAAGCACACTGCAGCCACCAGCATCATGGTGCGCCGGCCGAACTTGTCAGACAGCGTACCCGCAAGCGCAGCGCCCACGGCGCAGCCCAACAGCATGGACGCCACGTTGAAGCCCGTCCCGATACTTTCGGAATTGAAGGCCGCACGCAGCCCGTCCACAGTTCCATTGATGACGCCGGAATCAAATCCGAAAAGGAAGCCGCCGATCGTGGCAACGGCAGTAATCAGAATGACCTGGGTCATCCGCGTGTCGGCGTTCGCCGGATTGAATTGTGTGGCAGCGTCGCTCATCGCGCGCAGTCCTCCCTCTTAGTTGTCGCGCGGGCTGACACCCGTCTTATAATTTTGTTAGCGCAAACAACTACGGTTTTTGAGGGAACGCAAGAAGGAAACCATGCCATCGGCACACGCCGCGCTGACTCTGACCATCAGCACGGCGTGCCGTCTGGGAAATTGTACTTTCTATTTCTTCGTGGCGCAGGACTGGTTGTAGGCCTCGAAATCCGAATTGAGGGCTGTGACAGCCGCCTGAAGCCCCTGCTCCATCCTCATCAGATCAGCTTTCGCCACTTCATAGTCTGTCTTGGCAGCGTCTGCAGTCTTTGCATGACCGGGGGAGGCGTTCCGCAGAATCTCGACATCGTCCCAGGCGCTCCCTTTGCTCTCGACGATTTCAGCCTGAGTGTCGCGCGCCTCTTTCAGCTTCGCGACTTCCTCCTGCTTCGGCTTGAACGTTGCCGACATCGCATGACAACGGGCCATATCCTTTGCTGAGGAGGCCGCGTCTGCCACGGCAACAGGGGCAGCAAGAGCAAAGATGGCAGCGATCAGCAGTCGGGTCATGGGGAGTCCTTTCTCACCTATTGGCTGCACTATCGTGTCTGTCACCTGAAGCCTTACTGAACGTTACCGCCCTGAAATTGCCCAGATTGTTGACGTTTTTTAACGCGATTGCCCGGCCTGCCCATTTCTGCGGCGCCGGTTCACATTGGTCACGTCGATGATCTGGAACATGGCCGAGAAGTCGCCCAGCAGCTCCCGCAGACGGGCCGGACTATCGAGCGGCGTAAACATGCTGCCTGGCTCAAACAGGTTGCCGCCCTGAAGCGTGATGAACATCTCACCACCGTCAAAACAGCATTTGATCTTCCCGCCATGAAAGGCCTTCTCCAGATCGACCAGCTCCTGCATCAGGTCTGGCGTCAGCAGAAATCGCGATTCGACCTGGTCGGTTGTGTAGACTTCGAAGATCTTCTCAAATACCGGATCTTCCAGCGCGGCGCGTTGCATCCCATTGCCGCCACCGAAGCGATTGAAGAAGCCGGCATCGCGGGTCACAAGCGTTCGTCCGTAGAACTTCTTATCGAATTGAAAGCGCAGGCACTGGCCCTTGAAGACGGTGACCCAGGTCGTGGTGGTCCGCCCTTTGGAATCTGTCGAACGCCGTTTTTCTTCCAGGTGGGCTTCGAACAATTCGAATTCCACACCGTCGCGTTCCCCTGTCAGCAGGTCTTCATAGTTCGCCCGGTCCCAGGCGGGCACGATGCCGACCTCTTTGTGCTTGTATATGGACCCAACTTCGCCAGGCTCAGGATTGAACGTCAGCCCAAGCTTGCGCGTAACCGGCTCGACGATCAGCATTTTCGCTTCCTTGCCGAGACGGTTGATATCCTGCGCGCCCCAGGTTGCGAGCCCGAAGCCAAGAATCACGCCGATAAACGGCCCGAAAACGGAATTGAACCCAAGAAAACCGATCAGCGCGACCGCGACGCCAAGCCCAATGCCAACATAGCGATATGTCCGGGTTTTCTTGACCGCCCGTTCGCGTTCATCTTCGCGAGCCTGCAACGCGGGCTGGATTTCATCCTGATAGATCCTGCCAAAGCCTGCGAATTCATCCTGCAGGCCTTCCATGGCTTTCAGGATGGCCGGATCGATTTCAGCCTGCTCTGTCATGCACGCGTCCCCTTTGCATTATGGCTGAGATTAAGACCGGTTCGGCAGGCACGCCAACCCGATCACAGCGACATGCGTAGCAAATATTCAAGATCGCGGTGCGCCCCGACCGGGAACAGGAACTCGCCAACCTTCTCCCAGCCGAGCCGGGCATAGAGGCGCTGCGCTTCGACATTGCCTGAGTAGACGCTGAGATACATTTCAGGCGCGCCCTTTGCGCGTGCCCAGACCAGCGCCTCATCAATGAAGCGCGAACCGAGCCCACGCCCCTGCAGTGGTTGGTCCACATAGACGCGCTTCAATTCGACCGCGCCGGGCTTTGGGTCACCTGCGGGCAATGTCAGCGGGCTGCAGAGAAGATAAGCCGCAAGCGATCCATCCGCCGCTTCAGCGACTCGGACAAGGTTCGCTGCATCAGCAAGGTAGTCGCGATAGACGGCGTGGCTATGGCAGTCCTCCAGATAGTCTGCGAGGTCTTCCGGCCTGTAGAGATGCGCGAACTTGTCGGAAAACGTCTTCCGTCCGAGCGCCGCAAGGGCTGGGACGTCATCGGGCACGGCATCGCGCGATGTTATCTGAGAATTGGCATCAGGCTTCATGGAGTTCATTCTGTCTCATCGCCATAGATCGCGGTCCATGAGCCGTTGGCATCGATCCAGCCGCGATACATGCCTTCGCTGTTGAAGACGAAATCGACATTGCCCTCACCGTCAATCAGGACGACACCCCCGTCACCGCCCAGCTCTGCAACTTCATCCAGCGTCACCGTTGCTGCCTCACCGATCGTCTCACCGGCCAGCTTCACACGGTCACAGATCGACTTGGCGACGCCAATACGGATGAAGTACTCGCCGTGGCCAGTCGCCGAGACGGCGCACACGCCATTCTCGGCATAAGTTGCCGCGCCGATCAGGGGTGAGTCGCCGACGCGGCCTGCCGTCTTGGCCGTCATGCCGCCTGTCGTGGTCGCTGCGGCGACATTTCCTTCTGCGTCGATGGCGACGGCGCCGACCGTGCCGTGCTTGTCAGCCGCCGTGCGGGACATGGTTTCCAACACGCGCTCCAGCGCCTCGCGTCGACGGTCGGTGTCAAAATAGGTGTTCGGCACGATTTCGAGGCCATGCGCTTCGGCGAAGGCATCGGCGCCCGGGCCAGCGAACATGACGTGCTCAGACTGGTCCATCACCGCGCGGGCGGCGAGGATCGGATTCTTGACGATGGTGACACCAGCCACCGCCCCGGCATTCCGGTCGCGTCCGTCCATGATAGAAGCGTCGAGTTCGTGCGTGCCGGCTGCGGTGAACACGGCGCCCTTGCCGGCATTGAAGATTGAGTTGTTTTCCATCGGGATCACAGCAGCCTGTACGGCGTCCAGAGCGCTGCCCCCATTGCGAAGCACTTCGGCGCCTGCCTCGAGCGCTTCCTGTAGTCCGGCCTGAAACATCGCTTCCTGCTCCGGCGTCATCGAGCCGCGCGTGATCACACCCGCCCCGCCATGAATGGCGAGCCGCCATTCAGGGGCGTCTGTGGGGTCAGTGTTCACAGGCATAGCCTGGCAGCCCGCGAGCCATAGCGTGGCTGCCGCGAAGAGCGGCCGGAAAATCATGGGGAAGCCTCCTGTCCATCTCGGGACAGGTTGGACCCGATCCTTAGAGGCCTTCAAGCCCTTTCCGGGCCATTTGCAGCTTTTCGCGGCGGGCTGCCCAGTCGACAAGGCGCTGGCGGTTCTCCTCGACAATCTCCTCAGGTGCACGGGCGACAAAGTCGGCATTGCCGAGCTTCTTTTCCGTCGAGGTGATGTCTTTCTCGATCTGGCCAAGTTCCTTGTCGAGGCGCTTGCGAGCCTCGGCAATGTCCACGAAATCAGCAATCGAAAGCGCCGCAGCCGTATCACCGAACACGGCGGTCACGGCGCCCTCTGGGGCGGCTTCGGCGAAAGCGATGTCTTCCAGCCTGGCAATCCGCTTCAGCACGTCTTCGTGGCGCATGGCGCGGGTTTCGATCTCCGGCCCGGCGCCGATCAGCGCCAGCGGAATGCGCGCACCGGCAGGCACGCCCAGATCGTTGCGCAGTGAGCGGAGCTCGGTGATCAGGTCAATGACCCAGTTCACTTCCTTCGCGGCGGCGTCATCGTGGAAGCCAGTGAAGTCCGGCCAGTCCTGCCCCATCAGGAAGCCCTGATCGAAGGCGCGGCCCGGTGCCCGGCGTTCCCACAGCTCTTCCGTCACAAACGGCATGAACGGGTGCAGCAGCTTCAGCGTCTCATCCAGCACATAGCCGCAAACCATGCGCGTCTCGGACTTCTCACCATCATCCATGCCATTCAGCAGCGGCTTGATGAGCTCGAGATACCAGTCGCAGAACGTATTCCAGATGAACTTGTAGAGCGCGCCAGCGGCATCGTTGAAACGATAGTCCTCAAGACCCTTGGTGACGTCTGCCACGCAAGCCGAAAGCTCGCCGATGATCCAGCGGTTCACCGGGCTGTGCACGTTGGCGAAGTCGATCTCGCCAGGCGCGCCGCATTCGTTCATCTCTGCAAAGCGCGCGGCGTTCCAGAGCTTCGTGGCGAAGTTCCGGTTGCCTTCAACCGCTTGCTTGGAGAGGCGGATATTGCGACCCTGCCCTGCCATGCGGCCCATGGTGAAGCGCAGCGCATCGGCGCCGTATTCGTTGACCAGTTCCAGCGGGTCCATGGCGTTGCCCTTGGACTTGGACATCTTCTGGCCCTTCTCGTCGAGGACGAGCGCGTGGATGTAGACATCCTTGAACGGAACTTCGCCCATGAATTCGAGGCTCATCATCATCATCCGGGCGACCCAGAAGAAGATGATGTCGAATGCCGTAATCAGCGTGGCGGTCGGGTAGAACGTGTCCAGCTCCGGCGTCTTGTCCGGCCAGCCCATGGTCGAGAACGGCCAGAGCGCGGACGAGAACCATGTGTCGAGGACGTCTTCGTCCCGAAGCAGCGGGATGAGGTGGTGCTCATTGCCCAATCCGCGCAGCTTTTCGCGATACTGTTCGGACGTATCGACCTCGATAAACTCTGCACCTGTCGCCCCGAGGGCCTTGCCATAGGTCGCTGCCAGTTGTTCGGCGATTTCCTCAAGCGAGTGGCCGACAAAGATTTCACGCTCGGGACGCTCCGGCCCGGGATATGTCACGACGTGACCGTCAGACGCGTCGGTCACCTCAATCTTCGGACCATACCACGCCGGAATCCGGTGGCCCCACCAGAGTTGGCGGGAGACGCACCAGGGCTGGATGTTTTCCATCCAGTTGTAATAGGTCTTTTCCCAGTTCTCGGGCACGAACCTGGTCTTGCCGTCGCGCACCGCGGCGATGGCCGGCTGGGCGAGCGTCTTGGCGTCGACATACCACTGGTCGGTCATCCACGGCTCGATGACCACGTTGGAGCGATCGCCGAAGGGCTGTTCGATCTTGAGGTTCTCGATTTCCTGCAGCAGTTCGAGCGCTTCGAACGCCTCAACCACTTTCTTGCGCGCATCGAACCGGTCGAGGCCGCGATAGTCTGCCGGAATACCAGCTGCATCCGCGTCTGCGCCATCCGTGATGTGCGCCGTGGCACTGAGGATATTCAGCGGTGTGTGGCCCGCCCGCTTGCCGACTTCGAAGTCGTTGAAATCGTGCGCCGGGGTGATTTTCACCGCGCCGGATCCCTTTTCAGGGTTCGCGTATTCGTCCGCGATGATCGGGATGCGGCGGCCAACGATGGGAAGCGTCACGAACTTGCCGACAAGACCCGCATAACGCTCATCATCCGGATGCACCGCAACACCCGTGTCTCCAAGCATCGTCTCGGGGCGCGAGGTGGCAACGACGATATAGTCGCGCGTCTCCGTGCCCGTGACGTTGCCGTCCTCGTCTTTGACCGGGTGTTCATAGGTCACGCCATCGGCCAGCGGATAGCGCAGGTGCCAGTAGTGGCCTGCAACTTCGCGCTGATCGACCTCCAGGTCAGAGATCGCCGTCTGGAAATGCGGGTCCCAGTTCACGAGGCGCTTGTCGCGGTAGATCAGGCTCTTGTTGTAGAGTTCGACGAACACTTTGGTGACGGCCCGCATCATGTTGTTGTCGGGGTCGTTCCGGTCGCCCATCGTGAAGGCTTCGCGCGACCAGTCGCACGAGGCACCGAGGCGCTTCAGCTGGCCGACAATCGCCCCACCGGATTCCTCTTTCCACGCCCAGACGCGTTCGACGAAAGCCTCGCGGCCCATTTCGCGACGGCTTTCATTGCCTGCGGCGGCCAGCTGGCGCTCGACCACCATCTGCGTCGCGATCCCGGCATGGTCCGTCCCGGCCTGCCAGAGCACGTTCTTGCCGCGCATCCGCTCGAACCGGACCAGAACATCCTGCAGCGTGTTGTTGAGGGCATGGCCCATGTGCAGCACGCCGGTGACGTTCGGCGGCGGAATAACGATGGAATAGGCCTGCGCCGAGGTATCACCGGACGGCTTGAAACAGCCCTCCTTTTCCCACGCGCCATACAGGCGCGGTTCGGCTTCAGCGGGGTCAAATCTTTGGTCGAGCATCGGTTCAGACGTATTCCAGTAAAAATGAAAAGGCGCGCCAGTGCTGGCGCGCCCTTCCCTATAAACAATTTGGCGGGAGAGGCTAGCGCGCCATGCGGGAGATCCGCTGTACCTCAGCCTCAACCTTCTCTTCGACCAGCGATGCCAGATTCGCATCCAGCCATTCCTTGATCATCGGACGCAGCAATTCACGCACGAGACCTTCCAGCGTGGTGTCGCCGCCAAGATCCATTTTCGCGATCAGCTTGCCGAGCGATCCGGCAGCAGCATTCGCAGTAGAATCATCGGTCAGCACGGTTTGTTCGTAGGCAGGCGAAGCGGACACGGCTTTCTCCTTGGGTGCGGGGGCCGGTGCAACAGCGACCGGCTGCGGAACGGGTTGCGGCTCTGGCTCTGGGGCATATTCGGCAGAACGCGATGCGCTGAGCAAAGATTCGAAGCTTTCGACGGGCTCCGGTGCGGGCGTTGCCGTCTCTTCCGGGACGTATTCCTCTTCCGGCGAGAAATCCTCAACTTCAAACTCAGTCAATTCCGACTCGCCTACGTCCTCGAAAGACTCCTCAGCCAGAACATCGTCGAACATCACGTCTTCGAAGCTGGCGGCGTCATCGTCTTCGTCATGGGATATCTCAGGCTCCGGCTTCGGAGTCCTGGTCGGCGCCGAGGCGTCGTCGGAGATGATTTTACGAATCGACGCGAGGATTTCCTCCATCGTCGGTTCCTTATGTGCTTCGTTGGCCATCAGAGCCCCCTGAATATGCTTACGCGTCGTCGAATCTATGAACGATCGCTAAGGCGATTGGGTTAACAAAGACCTGACAATGTTAACCCCTTTCGGGGCGGACAGCTATGGCTGAGTGAGCTGACCGGTCGCGCGCAGCAGCTGATGGGCCGCGACATAGGCGTCCCGCTCGGCCTGAACGAGCGCCAGGCGGGCTTCGAACAACTGCTGTTCTTGGTTCAGAACATCCAGAGTCGTGCGAACGCCGACGGCCAGTTCTTCCTTGGCGCCGTCATAGGCGATTTCGGAGGCTTCCACCTGCTTCTGGGAGGCGTCGATTGCCCGGAGCGTCGCGTCATAGCCGAACCAGGCCGAAGCAACCTGGGCCCGGATAGACCGGTCGAGCGCATCAATCTGACGACGTGCCTGATCGCGGCGCAGGCGGGCCGACTTGGTCTGGCTCTTCACCAGTCCGCCGGTCATGATCGGGATGGAGCCCTGCACAACGCCAGAAACAGACGACGTTCTGGTGTCCCGACTGCCATAAGAGTCCTGAACCTGCGCCGTGCCGACCAGATTCACGGACGGGCGCCCTTGTGCCTTGGCAGCCTCGATCGCCTCCATTGCTGCGCGCTCGGAGTGGCGAGCGGCGATCATGTCGGGGTTGACCTCAAGACCCAGCTGGACGGCACTTTCCAGCGTGTCCGGCAGTGTCGGCACGGGCGGCGGCGGGGCGAAGTCGCCCGGAACCAGTCCGGTCAGAAAGGTGTAGTTTGCCAGGCTGCTCTCAAGCGCTGCTTCAGCACCCGCCAGCGAAGCTCGGGCCCCTTCCAGGTTCGCTTTGGCCAGCGAGACGTCTGTTCGGGTGACAACGCCGACTTCGAAACGGTCTTCAGCGGCTCTCAGCTGCTCGGCAGAAACGTCCACATTGTTCTGACGAATACTTACCGACTGGCGGTCGCGGCGCACATCCATGTAGGCGGTGACAACCTGCAGGATGAGATCCTGCTGCGCCGCTTCGAATTGGGCGTCCGCTGCACTGATCCCCGCTTTTGCCTGACGTACACTGGCCGCAACCCGGCCCCCGGTATAAATCGGCTTGGTCGCCTGAACGTTTGCTGCAAGCGAGGTCTGGTCGCTTCCGCTAATGTTGAAAGGGGAATTGGTATCGGTGTACTGATACCCAGCCGATCCGCCGACGGCAACTGTGGTGCGCCGCCCGGAGCGCGCCTGTTCCAGATTCTCGCGGGCAATGTCCGATTCGACCCGCTGCGCATCCAGCTGTGGATTCGACAGGATCGCTGCAGACACAGCATCACCGAGAGTTTCGCCCGACGCGCCTCCGGTTGCCACCATAGCGGCCAGGGCAGTGCCTGCCAGGATACGAAACTTCAAGGTCATGGGAGGCTCCTCAGATGCCGTAATGCAGATTACACACCTTTATATAGGCGTAGCGGCGCCAGAGAACAGCGTTCACTTTTCTGGGGAGTTAACGCGGACGCACCACACCCCAAAAACTAGAACACAAATGCCTTTTTGCGGTCGAACTGTGCAAATTTCGGCGGAAACGCATCAAATCCGTAGCGCGCGGAAACCGTATCGCCAGCCCGGGTACAAGCGCGGCCGCGGCCAACACCATCCGTATCCAGCTGGACCAGCGCGAGCCGGCCGCCTTCCGCAAGCTGAGCCGTCCAGGCATCAGGAATGGTTTCGACCATGCCGCAAACGAAGATCACATCGAATGGACCTTGCTCTTGCAGGCCATCTGCGAGCTTTCCTTCAACCGCGACGGCCCGGTCGAAGCCAAGTGCGGCGAACCGTTCGGACATGGCGTCGACGGCCTCAGCCGTTTCCTCAAGAGCAATGACCGTTTCAGACAGGTGGCTGATCAGCGCCGTTTCATAGCCAGCCCCTGCCCCGATCACGAGGACGATGTCGGTCGGCTTGATGTCTGCCAGCTTGACCAGTTTGGCCGTGTCGCGCGGCGTCCACAGGGCGCGGCCTTCGGAGGTCTCGATCTCGAGTTCCGAATAGGCGACCGGCTTGCGGGTGGCCGGCACAAAGGCTTCACGCGGTGTGCGCAGGAAGGCGTGGACGATTTCAGGCTCAGACACATCATTGGGACGAATCTGGCTGTCGACCATGATTTCACGTGCGGCTTCGAAGTTCATGGGCTCTCGCCTTTCGGGGTGCGTATGTTCCTCTGGGGAGCCCTTTATCATGCAGCTTCGGACATGCAATCGGCGATAAACGCGCACGGGCCTGAATTCGGCAGATTGCACGCTGCGCGGAAGGTTGCTAGGAGGCCTGCTTCCGGCATGGCCCTGTGGCGGAGTGGTGACGCAGCGGATTGCAAATCCGTGCACGCCGGTTCGATTCCGGCCGGGGCCTCCAAACCTTCCGAAAACGCAAAATACCCAGTCACCACGCGGTTTTCGGACGGCGCTGGGCCTGCGCAACGCGCACTTGCGATTGATTTACGGGAATCTACGGATTTCCAGCACTTCATTCAGACTATGTTAACCAATTCCGCCGATCGTTAACGTGTCTTCTCTTGGAGACACCCACCATCACCCAACGCCTCGGCGGGAGACACAATCTCCCGCCCTTTTTTTGTGCTTTTTTCTGGTGGGTTCTGAAAGAATTGTGCCGATGGCAGCAACAGAGGGCTTGAACCGGTGGATCGGTCTGGTAATACCCCCGCTTCAGCTGTTCCGCGATAGCTCAGTTGGTAGAGCAGGCGACTGTTAATCGCCCGGTCGTAGGTTCGAGTCCTACTCGCGGAGCCACTTTCCCTTCTGTCCGACCCGGAGACATAGGTAACAGTATGTACCGGAGAGATGGGTTACACTTTTGCTCCGAACGGGTTGTCGATTGTCTGCAGGGTTCTCTGCTCGAGGTCAATGTATCCGAGGTCATAGTGCATGAAGGAGACGAGCCATATGCCGTCGTCGACTTCCCTTATGCCGACACGCTGACCGGCGAGCACGGTGGAGATATTGATTTTCTTCCGGTGCATGCAGATCCGGCCGCAGGCGGTTATCAGGACCTCGCGATCATGGAAGGGATAATCGATGTCTGGCAGGCCGTCATAGATGCGGGATGACGGCGTGTAGATCTCAGCAGGGGTCGCCATGGCGAGGCCTTCATGCGGGCGTTCGGTGTTGTATTCCCTGACGAAATCATCGAACCGCACCTGCTGTTGCAGGTGATTTTCGCAGGCCGGCCGGGTGGTTTCCTGCTTCAGGGTCAGGTGCATGCGCTCATGCCGGCCATTCTGCTGCGGATGGCCTGGCTTGATGCGTTCGATGGCGACGCCGAGTCTGAGCCACCAGACAGAGAGTTTCGAGAGATTGTAGAGCCCGTTGGGACTGGCAAACGGGACGCCATTGTCCGAACGTATGGCATCGGGCAGGCCACGCGCCCGGAACAGGGTATGAAAGGCCTCAATGACCGGCACTTCCTTTGTGCCCTCCAATGCCTCGCAGGCCAGGATGAAACGAGAGGCATGGTCGGTTACGGTCAACGGGTAACAATATGCCTGATTGCCGAGACGGAACTCTCCCTTGAAGTCGACACACCAGAGGGCATTGGGAACCGATCCGGATGAAAGGGAGGTTCCCAATGCCCTCTGGCGCCTCTTGCCTGCCCGCTTCACAAGGCCGTAGCGGTCGAGAACAGCATGGATGGTCGAGCGGGCGGGAATGCGCACGTCACCTGCAAGGCGGCGCACCAGGAGCTCCCTGATCTTGCGGGCGCCCCAGTGGGGCTTGTCCTTTTTGGCATCGATGATCGCCTGCTCGATCGGCACCGGCAGCTGATTGGCATACCGCACCGGCCGTCGGGAGCGATCCTCCAGGGCGATCAGCCCCTCTTCCTTGTAGCGATTGAAGATCTTGTAGCCGGTCTTGCGCGAAATTCCGAACTCCCGGCAAAGATCCGTCATCAATTCACCCTCCAGCCGGCGGGCGACAAAGCGCAGTCTCTCGTCCATTTTCGATTGTTCCTTCCATGGCATCGCAACCTCCCGTCAAAGCGGAAAGTGTTACCCATGTGTCCGGTACAATCTGTCACCCATGTCTCGAGCCGCTCATTCCCCGTCAATCCAACACGTTTTCGCCGGGCAAGGACCGTATAAAACACGATATAAACACCATGTAAGGACCGTATAAAGCGCGGCCCTTTGCGGAGTGTCAGGCACGTTCGTCTATTCCCACCATGGATAGCCTTCCGGCATGTCGGTCGAAACCTTGCCCGGGAAATCCGGCGCGCGCTTTTCCAGAAACGCGGTCACCCCCTCTTTCACGTCCGGCGACGCGCCAAGCCCCATCGCGAATCGTCCATCGACCTTGAGAAGCTCGAACGGATCTGCCGCCGGGCCGAATCGCCAGAGAAGCTGGCGCACGAGCGCGACCGAGACTGGCGCCGTGTTGGCCGCGATCTCGGCGACGATTCGCTTGGCTGCCGGCAGCAGATCATCCGGCGCATGGATTTCGCTGATGAGCCCACCGTCCAGAGCCTCCTGAGCTTCGAACACCTTGCCGGTCATACACCAGCGAAGCGCCTGTGGCAGACCGACGAGCTGAGGCAGAAACCAGGCAGAGCCCGCCTCTGGCGGCAAGCCCCGCTGGGAGAAGACAAAGCCGAACTTCGCCTTCTCCGATGCGATCTTGATGTCTGTCGGCAGAGCCATCGTCAGGCCAACCCCAACGGCGGCGCCGTTGAACGCCGCAATGAGGGGCTTCCGGCAGCCATAGAGCGCGCCGATGAAGCCCGCCCCATTGCTGGGCTTGCCCTCTTCCACTTTGCCGAAATTCTTCGCGCCAGAGCCGCTCTTCGTATCGAAGGCGCCTGCCCCGTCCGATATGTCCGCCCCGGCGCAGAAATGCCGGCCCGCACCGGTCAGGATCACGCCGCGCACGTCATCATCCATGTCGCAGGCATTCACCGCATGGGTCAGTTCCTGCCCCATCTGCGCGGTGTAGGCATTCAGCTTGTCCGGCCGGTTGAAGATGATGATGGCGGCCGGGCCATCCTTTTCCAAAAGGATCTGCTCGTACGCCATCGCCATTCCCCCCGATCTTATCTGGTCATCGACGCCAGACGCGCGTTGATGATCTCATTGGCTTCGGCGATGATTCCGTCGATCAGTTCTTTCACCGTCGGAATGTCATCGATCAGGCCCTGCACCATGCCAGCCGACCAGATGCCGCCATCGGTGTTCCCCTCGGCCATGGCCTGACGGCCCCGCGCGCCCGCAACCAGATGGACGACATCCTCGAACTTGGCGCCGCCCTTGCGTTCGATCTCGACGACTTCATCGCTGACCGCGTTCTTCATCACGCGCGCCGTGTTGTGCAGGGTACGGAAGATGAGGTTGGTCATGCGCTCATCATTCTCGACCATCTGGCGCTTGAACGCTTCATTGATCGGCGCCTCTTTCGTGACACAGAAGCGCGTGCCCATGTTGATGCCATCCGCGCCGAGGGCGAGCGCCGCCACGAGGCCCCGGCCATCCGCAAAGCCGCCGGATGCCAGCATCGGCACTTTCACCTTGTTGGCCGCAGCCGGGATCAGGATCAGGCCCGGAATGTCATCTTCGCCCGGATGACCGGCGCATTCGAAGCCATCGATGGAAATCGCGTCTGCGCCCATCCGTTCGGCAGACAGCGCGTGGCGAACAGCGGTACATTTGTGGATCACCTTGATGCCGTGCTCTTTGAAATGATCGATATGTTCCTGCGGCTTGTAGCCAGCGGTCTCTACGATCTTCACGCCGCCTTCGATGATGGCCTGACGGTATTCGGCATAGGGCGGCGGCTTGATCGCGGGCAGGATGGTGAGGTTCACCCCGAACGGCTTGTCGGTCATTTCCCGCGTGCGGGCGATCTCTTTGGCGAGGTCTTCCGGTGTCGGCTGGGTCAGCGCTGTCAGGAAGCCGAGGCCGCCGGCATTGGCGACCGGGGCGACCATTTCGGCGTAGCCAACCCATTGCATGCCGCCCTGCACGATAGGGTGCTCAATGCCGAATGCCTCAGTGAAGCGGGTCTTGATTTGCATTCCATTCCTCCCGGATGCGTTGTTTCGTATTCTTGTGATCAGGCTTTCTGGAGCCCCTGAACCTCAGCCGCAGCCAGAAGGCGCGCGCGATCTTCAGAGCTTTTCCAGGCAAAGGAGCGCGGCAGGCCGAGGCGTTCGGCAGCGTGCGCGGCGGGTGAGTTCGGATCAGGGATGCGGTCAGCAGATTTCGCCATCAGCTTCACGGTGGCCGCACCTTTCCAGTGCAGGTCGTATTCCGGGCCAAGTTCCAACCGTTCCCGAACGACCGGCGGCAAGATCGAGACGGCTGCGTGCACCAAAGCGCTTTGCAGGCCCTTTGGCACGCCCGGCGCAGCCCTCCCCGAACACATGATGTCCAAGAATTCCTTATTGATGGGGTGCGGCTCAAAACGGGGTAGCAGTTTTGCCAGCATGACATCGAAATCGGCGAAGGAGCGGATCGGGTTCTGCGCGCCGTAGAGCCGCGCGACGGTCTCCCCAGCCTCGAAATAGCGCTTCTGTTCGGCATCCGACACCGGCCTCACGAAACGATCATAGGCCGTCAGAAAGCCGAAACTGGCTGTGGCGCTGACCCAGTCGAGCAAGTCGACATCGAGGGCCTTGTAGGCCTCCCCTTTCGGGGTCGTACCTTCGACGCGGGCATGCATGTTGGTGACGCCCTGAATGACGCGCCGGGCGACCGATTGCGGGCCGAAGACGCCGACCATGGCAGCCACGCCTGTGCGCTTTGAGCGGCCAATTGGGTCTGTCTTGAACAGGGAATGGTCCCACACGCCAGAGCGGATGCGCGCGTCGGCAAATTCCAGCAGGACAGCCGCGATGCCGCCAATGGCCAGCACGACCGGGTTCTTGAACACTTGCCATGAGAGGGAGTCCGGTGCGGCGAAAGCCGGTTCACCGGGCGGGTTCAGGAAGTCTACCTTCCAGCCAAGATAGGATTTGAACTCCTGCACCGGGCACTCCGCTTGACGTTTGCGTGAGCGTAACCCAGCCTTTGCCGGCCACAAAGGCCGTCCCCGGCGTCAAGCAAAGGCGCCGCTGATCCGCCCCCACAGCCGAAAGAGCAGCCAGCACGCCGCGGCGAGCCCAAGCACCGCAAAGATCAGGACAATGCCGTCGCGGGCCGTCAGGGCGAGGCCGAACAGGAACACGGTCAATCCCGGCAGGACCGGGCCGAACGGCACAAGACCCAGTGGAATGGTCAAGATGGCCGCCGCAATGCAGATCAGCGCCACACCGGGCGCAAATAGTGGCGCTGTCAGAAAGGCCAGGCGCGGCTTCAGGAACCGGTCGATCTGGCAGACATAGGGGTCAGCAAGTTTGATGCCCTGAAGCAGCGCCGAGCGGGGAAATTCGATCTTCTGGAAGCGGGAAGGAATCCACGGGAAAGGCCGCCCGATCAGGATCTGCCCCGCGATCAGCAGGGTCATGATGGCGACCAGCCAGGTGGCGCCCGGAATGATGGTCAGGGGGCTCAGCGCCAGAAAGCCCAGCAAGAGCAGGATCGGGCCGTAGGAGCGCCGCCCGACCGCGTTCAGCATGGCCCGCACGGTCACCGCCTCACCTTCGGTCTCAGACTCGAGACTATGCAGCAAAGAAGACAGATTGTGGACGTTCGCCATGCAGGGCTCCAGGTTGTCGCGTGTCACTCAACGCAAGAACAGAACGCTCAACACTCGATTACGTTCACAGCAAGGCCGCCCTGAGAGGTTTCCTTGTATTTGGAGGACATGTCCATGCCCGTCTGGCGCATGGTCTCGATCACCTGATCAAGCGACACACGGGCCTGTTCGACCGAGTGAAGCGCAAGGCGCGCGGCATTGGCGGCTTTCACCGCGCCAATGGCGTTGCGCTCGATGCAGGGGATCTGGACGAGGCCGCCAACAGGGTCGCAGGTGAGGCCCAGATTGTGTTCCATGCCGATCTCGGCGGCATTGCAGACTTGCTGCGGGCTACCGCCCCAAACAGAAGCGAGGCCGGCTGCTGCCATGGAGCAGGCAACGCCCACCTCCCCCTGACAGCCCATCTCCGCCCCGGAGATCGAGGCGCGCTGTTTGTACAGCAGGCCAATACCGCCGGCGGTCAACAGGAAGCGGCGCAGACGATCGGTCTTGTCCTCCGCGTCGGCGCAATAGTAACGGATGACGGAAGGAATGATCCCGGCGGCGCCATTGGTCGGCGCGGTCACGACCTGGCCGCCATTGGCGTTCTCTTCGTTGACGGCCATAGCGTAGACATTGAGCCAGTCGAACAATTGCTCGCGCTCGTTGGACTGTGGATTGGCTTGCAGCTTCTTCCAGAGGTCCGGCGCGCGGCGGCGCACTTTCAGCCCGCCCGGCAGCGTGCCTTCGCGCACGAGGCCCCGCTCGATACAGGCGAGCATGACATCCGCGATCCTGTCGAGGGCGGCTTCGGTCTCGGCGCGCGGGCGCATGGCGTCTTCGTTGGAAAGGATCACGCCTGCGATGCTGTTGCCTGTCGCGGCGCAGATGCCGAGCAGGTCTGCTGCCGAGCCGAAGGGGTGCGGCACGTCAGGCCCGACGGGCAGGATGTCATCCTCGACCGGACGCTGCAACTGTCGCTCTGTGGCGATGAAGCCGCCGCCGGTGGAATACCAGGTCTGGTCGTCCAGCACGTCGCCCGCCGCATCAAAGGCGCGCAGGCGCATGCCGTTCGGGTGGAGGCTGGGCAGGATGTGATAGGCGAACACAATGTCCGTGGCCGGATTGAAGGCGATGCTTCGGCCATCCGGGAGGGGCAGCGTGCGGGAGCCTTCGAGCGTGGCGACATCCCGGTCGGCGGCTTCGGGGTCCAGCGTCTCGGGCTCGAACCCAAGCAAGCCGAGCATCACCGCCTTGGGGGTCGCGTGCCCGGCGCCCGTGAGGGCCAGCGAGCCCTGCAGTTCGACTTCGATCCGCGCCACCTCAGCTACCCCGTCGCCGAGGCTGGCGAGGAAGCGGTTCGCAATCCGGATCGGCCCCACAGTGTGGGAACTCGACGGGCCAATTCCGACGCGAAAGAGATCTAGAATGGAAAGCATTGCCCGTCCGAACCTGTTTGAGGGGACGCCCTACCTGCCCTAACGGCAGATCAGAGGCAAGCGTTGCCAGCGCCCGTCAGATGGACGTTTCGTCGTGCGAATAAATCCAGTCGTTGCGGGAATTGATGAAGCCCGGCGCGGCCTGCGCCGCCATCCACATGGGCACATAGGTGCCGAAACGGGTGATCGGATTGCCACGATGGAAGAGTTTCGCATTGGCGCGGGCCCCGGCCTGCACCTTGGTCACGCGCGGTTTGCGGCGGGCTTCATAGGCGGCGAGCGCTGCGGACACGTCCGCATCCGCTTCGAGACAGGCGGCGAGCGCCCAGGCATCCTCGATGGCCATGGCGGCGCCCTGCGCCAGGAATGGTAGCATCGGATGGCAGGAATCGCCGAGCAACGTGGCGCGGCCGTCGCTCCATTTCGGCAGCGGTTTGCGGCCAAAGAGCGCCCAGCGATTGACGGTGCCGGCGGCTTCGATGATCGCGGTGACACTCGGATGCCAGCCTTTGAAGTCTTTCAGGGCCTGATCCTTGGCGCCGACCGCGGTCCAGGATTCCTCGCCGGGCTCCTTGTGCTCCACCACGCCGACGAAATTGGCGAGGCTGCCCCTACGCAGCAGATAGGTCACCGCGTGACGGCGTGGACCGGCCCAGACACACGCGGTCGGCGGCGGCGCGTTATCGCCCAGAGCTGAAACAGGCGCGGTTGCCCGCCAGGCCACACAGCCGGTGAATTCCGGCTTGTCCGGCCCCAGCATCTGCGCACGAACAGCGGAGTGGATGCCATCGGCGCCGACCAGCAGGTCTGCCTCAATCGATTCGCCACCAACAAAGTGCGCGACGATCTTGTCGCCGCGATTCTCGTAGCGCTCCAGCCGGCGGCCCAGACGAAGCGCGTCCGGCGCGCGGGCTTCCAGTTCGGCACGCAGGGCTTCGATCAGGTCCGCCCGGTGAACGTGGATATATTCGGCGCCCCAGCGGTTCACGGCGAACTTGCGCAGCGGAATGTCGAAAATCTTTGCGCCGCCCCTGCCCCAGCGCATCTCGGCCGCTTGCGGGCGGAATGCATCGGTCATGACGCGGGCGCCGACGCCCAGTGCGCTCAGGACTTTGGTGGCATTCGGGCTGAGCTGGAGGCCGGCCCCAACTTCGCTGATCACACCGGATTGCTCGGCGACAGTTACCGTGTGGCCGCGCTTTTCCAGCGCCAGCGCAGCCGTCAGACCGCCAATCCCTCCACCGACGACAAGAACATGCATGATCAGTCGGCTCCTTTTTCAGATCAGATCAGCGGGCGCGCCCGGGATCTTCCTTGCCACCGATCAGGACGAAGCGACGGTCGCAGTATTTGCACTCGACGAAGTCCTCGTCGCCCATCTCATACCAGACTTTGGGGTGCCCAAGCGCCCCGCCGCCGCCATTGCAGGAGACCTTGTGATTGGTGACCATCACCATTTCGGGCGGGGAAAATACATCGCGCTTCGTCGCCATGGCCTAGCCTATCCACTCCTGTGAGCTTTGCGTGGCTTGTTCGCCCCGCATCACCGCCCTACCTAAAGCGCACCAGAGAACCGCGCAAGCACCGCCATGCCGCAGCGAAAGAAGGACCGGATGACTGAACAAAACGCCGCCCCGGACAATGCGATCGAAGTCGAAAACCTTCAGAAAGTGTACGCCGCCTCGGGCAAGATGCCTGAAAAGCATGCTCTGAAGAACATCAACCTCAAGATTCCGCGCGGCTCCATCTTCGGCCTTCTGGGGCCAAACGGGGCGGGCAAGTCGACTTTCATCAACATTCTGGCGGGTCTCGTCAACAAGACCTCCGGCACGGCCCGGATCTGGGGCCTCGATATCGATGCGCATCCGCGCCAGAGCCGCGCCGCCATTGGCGTTGTGAACCAGGAGATCGTCGCCGACCCCTTCTTCACGCCGCATGAAATGCTGGAACTGATGGCAGGCTTCTACGGTGTGCCGAAGAAAGAGCGCCAGACCGACGAAATCCTCGCCGCTGTGGGCCTCCACGACAAAAAAGACGCCTATGTGCGTCAGCTGTCCGGCGGCATGAAACGGCGCCTGATGGTGGCCAAGGCGCTGGTCCACAATCCGCCTGTCCTGATTCTCGACGAACCAACCGCAGGCGTGGACGTGGAGTTGCGCCGGTCGATGTGGACCTATGTGCGCGAACTGCATGATCGCGGCACCACGATCATCCTGACGACTCACTATCTCGAAGAGGCTGAAGAGCTGTGCGACACGATTGCCATCGTGAACCATGGCGAGATCGTTGCGTGCGAGCCGACCTCTCAGCTGTTGGCACGTCTGGACTACAAGACGCTGGCGATTACGCCCAAAGAACCGCTGTCCGCCGTACCAGATGCCCTATCCGGTCTCGACGCGACCATCCGGGAATCCGGCGAACTGGCGATCACGTTCCGCACCAGCGAGACGGGAATCGGTCGCCTTCTGGAACAGGTACGTCAGGCCGGAATCGGAATCGGGGACCTCGTCACCGAAGCCCCCGACCTGGAAGATGTGTTCCTGTCGCTGACCAGCGAAACAGCCTGATTTAGGCCGACTGCTTGATCCAGTCCGCGATGGCCTGCTTGCTCATCGCGCCGAGATGCGTGGCAGCGACCTTGCCGTCCTTGAACAGCATCAGGGTTGGCATGCCGCGCACGCCATATTTCGAGCCGGTCATCGGGTTTTCATCGACATTGATCTTGGCGATCTTCACCTGACCGGCCATTTCTTCGGCAACAGCCTCAAGGTGCGGCGACATCTGTTTGCACGGGCCGCACCATTCGGCCCAGAAATCCACCACGACGGGGACATCAGAATTGGCGATGACGCCGTCGAATTCGTCGTCGGTTACATTGATTGCGGCCATGGCTAAGCTCCACTGTCTTTCGTTCAACAGGCTTCTAGATAGGGACTCTTCGGGCAAGTCAAACCTCACTGCGCGCACGCTTTAGTGAGGCTAACAGCATCTCTTCAGGCAGCGGCATCAGTTTCGGTCCGTCTGTCCAGCAGAGTGCGGCCCGCACGGCGTGCTCCGAATAGGCCTCTTTCAGCACGGCCCAATAGGCCGCCATCTGCAGCATATAACTGTCGCCAACGCCGGACACTTCCTTCGGGGCGGGCTGGTCTGTCTTGAAATCCACGATCAGGACTTGCCTGTCGGAAATGACCAGCCGGTCGACCCGGCCATTGATGACGACATCTGCCGGAAGATGTTCTTTGGAAGATCCAATGATCGCGGCTTCGGCCCGCCCGCCCGGCGCAAACACGCCGGCCATGGCCGGATCGTGCAGCACGCCCAGCGCGGCAGAAAGCATTTCCTCGCGCTCTGCTTCTTCGAGCGAGGCGTCACGCGCGAGGAAATTCCGGCCAGCCGCTTCGCGATCCGGTTCCGTGACATCCGGCAGGTATTGCAGCAGGGCGTGGATCAGGCGGCCGCGCTTCAGGCGGGCTTCGCGGCCCTCCCCGAACGGCGCCATCACGGGCATGTCGCGGCCCAGCAGGCTGGTCGGTGCGCTGAACCGGCGCC
>LADW01000060.1 GCA_000961695.1 Hyphomonadaceae bacterium BRH_c29 | reverse complement strand
TCTGGCCCCGCCCAAGGCCGGCCCGCCTATACGGTGTTTAAACGGTGTTTATGTGGTCCCTATACGGTCCGTCGACGCTGCGCCGGTCATCGCGCGCCTCGTGGCGCTGATCAGAATTCTGAAGAATCCGGAACCGCATGCGAAGCGCCTCGCGCACACCATCCAGCGCTGGCAGGCGAAGGGCGAAGCCAGGCCCCACGTGGTGCCGATGGCCGGGCGTCACCGCCTGGACCCGGAACTCGGCCTCGTCGCCAGCCTCCTGCCGCAGCTCCTGAACGATGCGCTGAAAAGCTGGGCGGACACGAGTTGAGGCCTGCTTGAAACTTGGGATATTGCCGGAACGTGGTCCCGTTTCCGGCCGCACGTGTTTCCCCCTCCGTCACCTTCGGTGACACCTCCCCCGCAAGCGGTGGAGGATAAGGGACGGAACGGGCGGCAGGGGGTGCGGGGGAGGTGGCCGCGAAGCGGTCGGAGAGGGAAACGGAGGCGCGGCAGGAGACGGAGAGACTGGAAACCATGCCTTGCCCCGCTGCCCTTGCGACAAGGCTTGCCAGTGCCGGTCCCCCGCCCTACCCCTGAAGGCATGGCAAAAGACCTCTCCACCGGCTACGAGCCGATGACTTCCATAGACGCCATTACGGCGGGCCTCGAAGGCGTGGGCTATATCTCCACGCGGCAGATCTCGACGGCGGTTTTCCTGGCTCTTGGCCTGCGCAAACCGATCCTGATCGAAGGCCCGGCGGGCGTCGGCAAGACAGACCTTGCCGCCTCGCTGTCGCGCTGGCTCGACCTGCCGCTGCTGCGCCTGCAATGCTATGAAGGCCTTGATGAAGGCAAGGCGCTGTATGAGTGGAAATATGGCAAGCAGTTGCTCTACACGCAGATCCTGAAGGAGAAGCTGAACGATGTCATCGGCGACGCTGAAACGCTTCAGGATTCGCTGGGCAAATTGTCGACTTTCGAAGACCTGTTCTTCTCCGAACAATTCCTCGAATCCCGGCCGCTTCTGACCGCAATGAAACAGGAGGCCGGCTCTGTCCTCCTGATCGACGAAATCGACAAGTCGGACGAGGAATTCGAGGCCTTCCTGCTGGAAGTCCTGTCGGACTATCAGGTTACCGTACCGGAAATCGGCACGATCAGCGCGAATGTGCCACCACTGGTCATTCTGACCTCGAACAATGTGCGGGAACTTGGCGACGCGCTGAAACGCCGCTGCCTTCACCTCCATATCGGCTTCCCTGATCATGCCCGCGAACGCCGCATCGTCCGCGCCCGGGTCGAGGGGCTCGACGCAGACCTGCTGAACCAGATGGTCGCCTTCGTTCAGTCCGTGCGCGAAGTGGACATCAAGAAACGCCCCTCCATCGCGGAAACGGTGGACTGGGCCAAAACACTGCTGCTGCTGCACGCAACGGCGCTGGACGAAACCTTCGTGCGCGACACGCTGAACGTGCTGCTCAAACATGAAAGCGACATCGCCGTGATCGGCCCGGCTGTGCCAAAAATGCTGCGCGAATCTCTCGTCCAGAAGCCCGGCGGGCGCACCTCCTCCGGCTATCCGGATCTCGGCTGACGGGGCCATGGAACGCCCGCTGACCAACTTCATCCGTGCCCTGCGCTCCTCCGACGTGCGGGTCTCAACCGGTGAAGCCCTGGACGCGGCACGCACGCTCAAACTGATCGGTTATGCCGACCGGGACCTGCTGAAGGATTCCCTCGGCTGCGTCCTGGCCAAATCGCCGGACGAGAAAGTGACGTTCGACGAACTGTTCGAACTCTACTTCTCCCACAGCGACCGTCAGAACCAGCAAACAGATCGGGAAGACACCCCGTCAGATGCCTCCTCCGAGTCAGGCGAAGCGCCAGACCCGGTCGACCTCGTGGAATCCGGTGACGAGACCGGCCTCGCCATGGCCATCGAGAAAGCGGCAGAAGCCTCCGGCGTCGACAATATCCGCTTCTCCACCCAGGTCGCCTATTTCGCCCAGCAGATGGTGAAACAGATGGGCGGGGAGAAACTGCAGGCCCGTCTGCTGGAAGCGCTGCAACAAGGCGGACAGGAGGGTGACGCCGAGGCGCAACGCCTGATAGACGTGCGCCGTGAACTGACAATGCGCGCCCGGGAGCGCGCCGAGAAAGCGTTCGACGTTTTCGGCGCTGGCGAGACACAACAATTCCGCGACGACTTTGCCGCCGACAAGAAACTCTCCGCCCTCGATCGCAGCGACATGGAGCGGATGAAGCGCCTCATCGCCAAGATCGCCAAACGGCTCGCGGTAAAACACTCAAGGCGCCGACGCCGCCGTAATCGAGGCCAGCTCGACGTGCGCCGCACGATGCGCGCCAATGCCGGCGTCGATGGGGTGCCGTTCAACGTGATCTGGCGCCAGAAGCGCAAGGACAAGCCGAAGATCGTCGTGATCTGCGACGTCTCAGGCTCGGTCGCACAATATGTGCGCTTCCTGCTCCTCCTGCTCTGGTCGATGAAGGATGTCGTGCCGGACCTGCACGCCTTCGCCTTCTCGTTCCGGCTCGGCTCTGTCGATGACGTGCTGGAACAGAATGATTTCGAGACCGCGATGGCGAAGATCCTGCGCGAATACGGAATGGGATCGACCAGCTATGGCCAAGCCTGGTCTGACCTGAAAATCCATCACGAGCAGATCATCGACCGGCGCACGACCATGCTCGTGCTGGGCGATGCGCGGTCGAATTACGGTGATCCACGAATCGATCTGTTCCGGGAGTTTGCCGCGCGAGCCAAGCGCGTGATCTGGCTGAACCCGGAAGGTCCCGCCCTGTGGGGCACCGGCGACAGCGTCATCCCGCGCTACCGGCCCTTCTGCGCCCAGGTCACACACGTCTCGACGCTGAAAGACATGGAACGCGCCGTCGACGAAATTCTCAGCGCCTATAACTAGGCCCCAAACAAAAAACCCCGGCACATGGCCGGGGCTTTTCAATTTGGCTGTGATGCCGGATCAGGCGCGTTGACCCTTACAGACCGGCGCTTCGTTGAAGGCCTTCTCGGCAGCGTCGAAACGCTCGTTCACGGTCTTGCAGTTGTCCGGCATGTTTTCCGCACCGAAGACTTCAAGGCGCTTACAGACCTTGGATTCGTTGGTCACGTTCAGAAGCGCCGACTGGAACTTGAAGCATTCAAGCGCCATGGCGGTTGATTCTTCGGAGTCCATGAAGGCGAGCCAGCTGGCGCCTGCGCGATTGTTGCCTTTCCGGAAGGCTTCGCGAGCGCCCGCGCGGTCTTCACGCTCATAACGGGATTGGCCGATCTGGACCCAGGCCGTGCCCGGATCTTTCACGCCGCCCAGGCTGAGAGCTTTCTGCAGCGCATCTTCGGCCTCTTTCCATTTCTGAAGGTCGGCATAAGAGCGACCAAGGCGCTCATACATCGCACCGCCGCCGCCAGCGTCAGCCGCTGCGCGGATGACCGGGATGGCTTTCTCGTGCTCGCGGGCAACCTGGTAGAGGTTGGCCAGAAGCTCAAGGTGGTCGAGGCTTTTCGAAATGCGGCCGGCATTCATTTCCTTCTCAAGGATCTTCGCGCCCTGATAGGGCACGTTGAACCTGTTGTAGAAGTTCACGATGCGCATGATCTCGTCTTCGGTCGTCAGCATACCGTTGAGATACATGGCCTTCTGGACTTCGAACGCGCGGCGCTCTTCATTGCTGGCGAAGTAGTTGCCAGCAATTGCGTCCCAGTATTTCCGCTCGGTCGGCTTTTGCGCGACCACTTCTTCCAGAATGCTGGCGAGCTTCGCCTTGTCGTCAGCCTGATTGTAGAGGAAAATCAGAAGGTCATAGAGCTGCTGGTCATATTTCTTGCCGTCTTCGGCCTTGACCAACTCCCCCCACTTGATGGCTTCCTTGAAATTGTCGACGCGCTGATAGAGCACAGCGAGCTGCCATTTCTGGGTCCGGTCCGGCTTGCCGCCAGCCTGCTGCCAGATCTTCATGTATTCGAGGGCTTTGTTGACGTCCTCGGCCTGAAGATAGATCTGGGCGATGTTGTAATAGGTCTGAGCCTTGTCGGCCTCAGCCACGTAGCCCTTGTTCAGCGCAGCCATCAGATCGTTGATGGCGCCCGTACGGTCACCCTTCTGGATATTGATGTAGGCCGACAGCTTGAGGACAGCGCCTTCTTCGTAGCAGTTCAGCGTCATCTGCTTGAGCTGAGCCAGCTTGTTGGCTGCCGCATTGTAATCATTGTTCGTCATCGCGGCCTGTTCGGCTTCGAGATAGACCGCACCGGTCTTTGACGAAAACTCTGTTTCTTCGCATGCTGCCTGAGCAAGTGCCGAACCAGCACCAACCGACACCATGAAGCCGGCAATGACGGCGCCCTTGAGAACAGATCTGATACCCATAATTCCTCTCCTGACCGCTGTCGTAGCGGAGTAATACCCAATCAACCGGAATTGCCCGGCAGGATCAAGGACTTCAGCGCGGCTTTCGAGGCTTTTTATCTGCGCCAAATGACCTGTTTCCAGCTTGGTCGTGACTCTCCCCTGATATGGTTCGGACGCGACCGTCTCGTCAATGCCGATACACATGCATCAGCGCTGATTCCACATCACTGCAGCTTGAATTCCATCGGATAGACATAATTGTGCGACTCTACAGGCATTCCCTGCCTGATTTCTGGCAGGAACTCGGCGCGGCTCACCGCCTTGGCGGCCTCTTTTTCAAAGCCCGATTGTGTGCAGGCTGCAACCACATCATAGGGTAACCCACGCGAACTGAGGCTGAAATGCACCTCACACGCCCCCTCCAGACCGCTCGCGGCCATGCGGGGCGGATACGCCGCGACCGGCGGGCGGATCGGTGTAGCGACGCGCTCCCCTATTGGCTGGGCGTTCGGCGGCGAAAAGCTGATGACTTCCCGCGGCAGCGGCCAGTCGCCTGTCGTCAGAACCGGCATCGGGAAACCATCAACTTTGCCAGAAGTCCTGGTAACAGGTGGTAACGGCGGGAGCTCGACGTCGACCGGTGGGAACCGATCCCGGATCACAGTCTCAGGTTCGGCGTCGATGTGTTGCGGCGTAATGACGAACAACGGTCGCGCCTCCTTTTCGATCAGCTCGATCTCGTCCGCCCGGATCAGCTGGGTCATCAAAATGAACAAACCCAACGTCACGGCTGCAGCAGGGATCATCGATGTCAGGAACCTGCGGTCCTGCCCTTGTGTGGCGCCGGCCGCAAAAGCCCCGGCAAATCCGCCTGACTGCGCAGCGCCATGGCGACCTGCTCCGAATGTCTCTGTTGCAATCATGGTATTCTTCCTCCGCCTAATATTTGTGACTATATTACATAACGTACATCATTACGCAAGGGAAAGTTGAACCGGGAAGGAAAGTGCAGGCCTCAGGACGTAGCCCGAACCGGCGCTCCGGGCGGCCCTATGGGATCCAGCCTGGCCAGGATCAATTATCGGCGCCCCAAAAGCAGAAGGGCGCCCTGCAAGGGCGCCCTTCCAAAAATCAGCAATGAACGCTGTGGCCTACTGCATTTTGAATTCCAGCGGATAGACCACGTTCTTACGCTCGGCAGCCTTGCCGCGAATGATCTTCGGCGCGAATTCCACCTTGCTCACTGCCCGCTCGGCTTCGCGAACGAAAACCGAATCCGTGCAGGTCGCCACGATGTCGTAGGGACGACCGCGGGTATCCACGTTGAAGCGCACTTCACAGCTGCCTTCAGTGCCGCGCTCCTGTGCCCGCTGCGGATACGTCGGCATCGGCGGACGGATCGGCTGGGCGTCACGGTCTGAAATGGCAACCGGGTCGATCGCCAGCGACTGCATGCGGCCGAGGTTTAGATCAGTCGGGGCAGCGCCTTCGATTTTCGGCGTCGGCAGGTTGATGTTCGACTTGGTTGCCGAAACCTTGGGCGGCGGCGGTGGCTTCTGAGCCGAGTCGATCCGCTTCGGTTTCGAACGCTGACGTGTACGAACTTCCGAGTCCTGCTTCTGAGGCGTGATGGCCGTCAAAACGCGCTGTGGGCCACTTTCCAGGTTCACTTCCTTCACCGAGATGAGCTGATTCATCAGGATGAAGAGGAGATAAACGATCGGAATAGCGATCGCGACACCAACCAAAAGTCTCGTCAGGGGATTGCTGAACATGGTGTGCTCCTACTCAATCTTGGCCGAGATATTGATGGCGGTTGCACCATCGATACGGTTGATGGTTTCCATCACATCCACAAGCGTTTCGGCAGATGAATCCACATCGGCCTGAACCACGACCTCGCCGCGCGGGTTGTCTTCACGCATCTGCTTGATGGTGAAACCAACCTCTTCCGGCGAGACCAGCTTCTTGTCGATGTAAATCTCGCTCTCTTTGTTGATCGCGATCAGGATGGCGAGCGGCTTGACGCTGGCCTTGTTGTCCACTTCCGGACGCACGATAGGAATACCGGGCACCTTGATGAACTGTGCGGTCACAATGAAGAAGATCAGGAGGATGAAAACCACGTCGAGCATCGGCGTGAGGTTCACATCATCCTCGGCACTCCCTCCGGCAAAAGACTGGCGTTTTCTGCGTGACATAGGGTGCTCCTCTATTGATCCTGCGACAGAACCAGGTTCACACCTGATTTGTAGCCGGCGTTGTAAGCAGCGTCCCGGATAAGGACGACCACACCACTTTTCGCACGCGGATGCGCCTGAATTATGACCTGGCTTTCCGGCGTCTCGGCACGCACCCGTTCGATATTGGCCCGGACTGAGCCGATATCAGTGTTACGCCCGTTGACCGTAATCATGTTGGACTCATCCACGTAGATCAGGATGGCCGGCACAGATTGCAGCTGCTCTGCCTGCGGCGGTGCAGGCGGCGGCGGGGGCTCAAGGCCCAGCGCTTCTTCCTGAGTGAAGGTCGAGGTCACGATAAAGAAGATGAGCAGGATGAAAACCACATCCAGCATCGGCGTGAGATCGACGTTTGCCTCTTCAGGCGCGTTATGTGAACGGCCTCGCATCAGCTAATCTCCATCGCGTCTTCGACCTGCTGAACCGAGCGCGCAACGCGACGGTCCATGCCGGAGGTGAACAGAATACCGGACAGCGAGGCCACCATGCCTGCCATGGTCGGGATCGTGGCGCGGGACACACCGGCCGACATGGCCTTTGCGTCTGCACCATTGGTGATCGCCATGATGTCAAACACAGCAACCATCCCGGTCACGGTTCCGAGCAGACCCAGCAGCGGTGCAAGAGACACCATTGCCTTGGTGAGGCTCACATTCTGCTCGGCCTTCATGCGGACTTCTGAGACCAGCTTGTCGCGGACCCAGTGAGCGAAAGTCGACTTCCTGTCGGAGCGCGAACGCCACTCCGCAATCGCCTCGGCGGCCACTTGCTTGTGAGCAAACCTGAAATAGAAAACCCGTTCCAGGATAAGTGCCCACATCACAAATGTTGCAAACATGATCAGCAGCAACACCGGGCCGCCTCGGTCGAGGAAAGCTTGTAAGTCTATCAAACCCATATCGGGCTCCTCTTCAGTGAGGCTACGGGGAGCGGCTTATGCCGCTCCACGCAGGGACTCCGCTTTCTCAGCGATCAGACCAGCGGCCTGCTCGTCGAGGATCTGCTGATTGCCACGGGTCATCGAAGAAATGATGGCGTGGAGCAGCAGGAGCGGAATGGCAGAAACGAGACCGAACACGGTGGTCATAAGAGCGACCGAGATACCGCCAGCCATCAGCTTCGGATCGCCGGCACCGTAGATGGTGATGGCGGTGAAGGTGATGATCATACCGACAACGGTACCGAGCAGGCCGAGCAGCGGGGAGACCGCAGACAGAACCTTCACGATGTCGTTGAGACGTTCGATGCGCGGCGATTCACGCAGGATTTGCTCGTCGAGCTTGAGTTCCAGCGTTTCGATGTCCGAACCGCGGTTCTGTTCGTAGGTCTCGAACAGGCGTGCCAGCGGGTTGCCGTCGCCAGCCTGACGGGTTTTCGCCGTCTTGCGCATGGCGCCACCCATCGTGAACAGGGTGAAGATCTTGTAGAAGCTGATCAGAAGACCGATGGCCAGAAGAACCATGATCACAGCACCAACCAGGCCACCTTGCTTGATACGGTCGCTGAGGACCGGCAGGTCACCGAGAATGCCGAACAGGTTACCCTTGGAAGGGTCGACCGGAGCGCGAACCGTCTGGTCGGGACCAGCATTGATGAGAGCCTTCATCGCACCAGCATAAGGGCCAGTCGGCTGAGTTGCGAAGGCCTGGAGGAAGGTGTCGCCGTTGTCCTTCTTCCTCACTTCAACAAACTTTGCGCCGTCGGTGGTGGCAGCAGTGAACACACCGACGCGCATCAGTTCGACATCAGCGTTCGAAGCGTTCGGACCAACACCATCAACGGTGGCGGTGAAGGTCTTCACTTCCGACTGGGCGATCATTTCCTGCAGGATGGCCTTCGGAAGGCGTTCCAGCTGGGCGCGGTTCGGAAGGGTGCGGGCTTCAGCGATTTCGGCAATGCCTTCAACGCGGCCCTGATAGTCGAAGTTCGCGAACGAGTTCGCGATTTCCGGCATCGTTTCACCAGCGGCCGAGCGGAACTGACCGAGCAGTTCCTGGAAGTCGCCAGCCTGCGCGGTGACCTGGGCTTCCAGATCAGCCAGCGTGGCTTCGTTGGCATCGAACTCAGCACCGAGCGTGCGACCACGGCCTTCAGCCGTGTTCAGTGCAGCCTGAGCTGCCGCCATTTTCGAAGCTTGTGCATTCTTGTCGGTCTGGAACTCTTTGAGACGCTGCTGGTTCTCAGCGGTCATCTCGTTGGAGTCCGCCTGCACCTTTTTCAGCACGTCCGCGAGGGATTGTGCGGATGCCGGTGCGGCCATCGTGAAAGCGCTGAGGCCGAGCAGCGAAGCTGCACCCAGAGCCTTCAGCGAGGATTTGAAATTCAACATATCGGTTTTCCTCTTGTTCTCTGAGCCGGGCCTACTGGACCTGGAACTTCTGGACCGGGGCGAACAGAACAGTCTGTTGTGCCTTGGCCTGAGCGACGCGGATGGCTTTCTGAATGTCAGCCGCATACTTGCCCGGAAGCGCTTCCCACGCACCGGTGGCGCGGTTGTAGCTGGCGGCTTTGCCGGTTGGCGTCAGATAGACGAGCGAGACACGACCATAGAGGAACATGTCGACGGTCGTCGGGTTGCCGTCGATGTCGACTTCTTCCTGCCAGGTGCTGATCGTACGACCATATTCCATTTCAGCCTGGTAGGCGTCCATGATCAGGCGGTACTGTTCGGCCGGGGTAACGTCGGGCTGGGCCATGATGCCGTCCAGGCCTTCAAGACGTGCCGAACGCTCGGTCTGCTTGAACGGCAGGTCGGCGGCGACGAAAGCTTTGAGGTCTTCGACCATGCCAAGAAGCATCGGGATGGTCTGTGCGGTGATGTCGTCGATCGATCCGAGTTGCTCGGTGAGAGAGGTGATCTCTTCACGCTGCGAGGCAACAACCAGTTCCTGCTGTTTTGCGTACAGGTCTGCGGCGTCGCGGCGCTGCAGAAGGGTACGATACTCGCGGACCATGTCGGTACGCTCGTCATCCAGCTGGTTGATCTGGTTCTGGACCTGCTCAGCTTTACGGGTGGCCTGTTCGCCGACATCGAGCGCCTGGCGCAATTGGGCCTGGGCCGGGATGGCCAGCCCTGCGATAAGCGCCGCGGCAATCACGCCGCGAGCTGGTGACAGAAGTTTCTTCATGAGGTTTGCCTCTCACTCTCCAAACGGTCGCGCTGGTGTTGCGCGGGAAATCCGACATCCGGGCGCCCCGCTAATGAGAGCGTCCCGGTCCTGTACAATGCCTCACACACAAAAGAGGCGAGTTCCCTTGGAAGCAGAGAGACGGAGACCGCCCAACACCTCCCCTGAGTTTTGACGGGGCGCTAGCCGCCCTCTACTTGTTGATCCCTGGTTGGCTCGCCTTTTGGCAAGTCCGAGGCTCAGCCCTTAGCTGAGAGACCAGACGCTAACAACCCTCCGTGACACGATCAACAAGGCTTTACGATTGATTTAGAAAATACCGGGCGCTTGCACGAACGCAACACATCGCGTGCAGTGCAAACGAGCGTATTCTATAGTCTTGGTGGGGAATCCTGTCGCAGAGACGTCACATGCCGGGGCGCGCAGGGGGAAGTGGCTGGGGTGCCAGGATTCGAACCTGGGAATGCCGGTACCAAAAACCGGTGCCTTACCACTTGGCGACACCCCAACGAAGGCGCCGAGATAGCCACTCTTTCTTTCGGTGGCAACACCCCTTCGCACCGCAAATCAGCAGTTCGCACGCAGCACGCGTCTTTTCCTGCAAATTTCCATGATGCGCAGAGCGACACCTTTACATTTTATCGATAATCGACAATATCAGACTTCAAACTCCCCCATGGTCAGAACCGGAGACCGCAATTCAATGAGAACCTTCCTCTTGTCCATGGCCGGCGCGTTCGCCGCCATGATCATCTTCCTGTTCCTCATGGTGATATTTTTCATCGGCATCGTTGGCTCTATCGCAGCCACCGCCTCGTCCGCGCCGGACCAGCCGGACAGCATTGTCCTCTCGCTGGACCTCAACACGGAATTCTCCGATCAGGCCCCGACAAGCGGATTGGCAGCTTTTTCAGGGACGCCCGGTTTTGTGGACCTTTTGACCAAACTTCAGGCAGCTGAGTCCGACGACTCAGTCAAAGGCCTCTACATTCGGGGCGCCTCGGTCGGAATCGGAAGCTCCCGCGCAGAAGAACTTCGCGAAGCAATCCTCAGCTTCCGCGACTCAGGAAAATTCGTGATCGCCCACACGCAGGGCACGTTTGGCGTCGGCGGCCCATCCGCGCTTCGCTCGATCACGCCGGCTGACGAAATCTGGATCCAGCCCGGCACCGAAGTGTTCGCCGCTGGCGTCACGTTCGAAACGGAATTCCTCAAGGGCCTCTTCGACAAGATCGGCGTGACCCCGGAGATCTACCCCTTCTACGAATTCAAGAACGCGCCGAACTCTTATAATGAGACCAGCTATACCGAGCCGCACCGTCAGGCGATGACAGAGCTGGCCGATTCGCTCTGGACCGCGTCGCTCGACGACATCGCTGCAGACCGTGGCCTCTCCGTTGCCGACGTGAAGGCTGCGCTCGAAAGCGGCCCGAAAACGGCAGAACAGGTCATCGCGCTGAAGCTCATGGACAAGGAAGGCTATCCGGAACAGGCCGAAGAAGCCGCGAAAGAAAAAGCCGGCAAAGGCGCCGAGTTCATGGACCTGACCGCCTATGCACCGCCACCGCCGCCGGCGAAGGCGCCGCTCATCGCCGTCGTCGGGGGTGAAGGCGCAGTCGTAACCGGCAGCTCAGAAGGCGGCTCACCCTTCGAATCAGCTCCGGCCTTCGCGTCAGACACCATTGCCCGCGCGATTCTCGACGCTGGCGATAATGACAAGGTCAAAGCCATCGTGTTCCGCGTCGACAGCCCCGGAGGCTCGCCGACGGCATCGGACCAGATCTGGAACGCCATTGAACGTGTTCAGGCCAAAGGCAAGCCGGTCGTCGTCTCGATGGGCTCACTGGCTGCCTCGGGCGGATACTATGTCTCTGCAGGCGCCGACTATATTGTCGCCAACCGCTCGACCATCACGGGTTCGATCGGCATCTTCGGCGGCAAGTTCGCGCTCGAAGGCGGCTTCAACAAACTGGGCGTCACGTTCGACACCGTCTCAGTGGGCGGTGAGTTCGCCGACGCCTATGGCATGGGCAAGTTCACGCCCGACCAGGAAGCCGAAGTCAAAGCTTCCCTTAAGCGTGGCTATGATCGGTTCGTCGGCATCGTCGCCGACGGTCGCGGCATGACCTATGACCAGGTGCACGACGTTGCACGCGGCCATGTCTGGAGCGGCGAAGACGCGCTGGCACGTGGCCTCGTCGACGAGCTTGGCAGCTTCACCGACGCCATCGAAAAGGCAAAGGAACTGGGCGGCATCGACGTCGGCACCACGCCGCGCCTTGTCTACTATCCGCACCGCAAGACCGGCTTCGAAGCCCTGGAGAGCTTTTTCGGCGTCTCCTCCGAAACGGTCGAAGCCATGTCTGCGATCAATGCCGTCACCAGCGACAAGCACATGCAGGTCCTGCTGGAAGAACTGGCCACCGCCCGCGCCGTAAATTCCGGCGAAGCCCAGGCCATGGGTCCACGCATCCGCGAACGTTGATCCCGCAATCCACAATCGAAAAGGCCCTCAGGTTTACCAGAGGGCCTTTTTCTTGTTACCGCGTCGATCGCTTGTGCATGGCCAAGCGATCATATAGCCCCAGATGCCAAGACAGGGCACAGGCATGAAAATCCTCGTCACCGGCGCGGCCGGCTTCATTGGTAGCGAACTGGCCTTGCGGCTTTTGAAAGAAGGTCACGACGTGACCGGCGTCGATTGCTTCACGGCCTATTATGACGTGAACCTGAAACGCAACCGCGTGAAACGTCTTCTCGAATACAAGAATTTCCGGATGCACGAAGTGCATGTGGAAGACGAAGACGCGATGACCGCCGCGTTCAATGACAGCAAGCCGGAGATCGTCGTCCACCTCGCCGCCCAGGCCGGCGTGCGCTACAGCCTGGACCATCCGCGCGAGTATATTTCCTCGAAC
This sequence comes from Hyphomonadaceae bacterium BRH_c29, assembly GCA_000961695.1. GTDB lineage: Bacteria > Pseudomonadota > Alphaproteobacteria > Caulobacterales > Hyphomonadaceae > Hyphomonas. The sequence continues at coordinate 45,442 of LADW01000060.1, read as the reverse complement.
ATTGTCGGCTCCTTCAATGTGATCGAGCTGGCGCGCCTGCATGGCATCAAGCACCTCGTCGTTGCATCGACCTCATCTGCCTATGGCGCCAACCAGAAATTCCCGTTCGAGGAAACTGATGCGGCCCCGCATCCGCTGACCATCTACGCGGCGACCAAACTGTCGAGCGAACTGATCGCGCACAGCCATTCCCACCTCTACGGCACGCCAACCACCCTGCTCCGCTTCTTCAGCGTTTATGGCCCGTGGGGCCGACCAGACATGGCCTTCTTCCTGTTCACGGACCGTATCTTCAAAGGCCAGCCCATCGACGTCTATAATCACGGCGACCTGATGCGGGACTTCACCTATATCGACGACCTCGTCGAATCGATCCGCCGCCTCATGGATACGCCGCCCGTGGCTGGCATGTCTGTGACGCGGAACGACTCGCTGAGCCCTGTGGCCCCCTATCGCCTCGTGAACATCGGCCACGCCACACCCGTGCGCCTGATGGACTATATCGAAGCCATTGAAACAGCTATCGGCAAAACAGCCGTCAAGAACATGCTGGATATGCAGCCGGGCGATGTGAAGCAGACCTATGCCGATGTCAGCCTGCTGGAAGCGCTGACCGGATATGTTCCGACAACGGACGTGAAAGATGGCATCCAGGCCTTCGTCGAGTGGTATCGCGACTACTATAAGCCGGACTGAAGCCCGAGCTTTTCTGCAAGCGCAGCGAAATCCTCTGGCACCGGCGCCGCATAGGTGTGCGCCTGGCCATCAGGATGATTGATCGACAGCTTTGCCGCATGCAGCATCAGGCGCGCTGCACCGTCCGCTCCGGTTCCGTAGAGGTGATCTCCAAGGATTGGCATGCCCGCAATTGAGAGATGGACGCGGATCTGGTGCATGCGCCCCGTTTCCGGGCGCGCCTCGATCAACGCGGCATCGCCGTGCCGGGACAACACTTTCCAATGCGTCACCGCACCTTGTGCGCCCTTGCGGCCGGGCTTCGCCGCAATCATGCGCGGGCGCCCGGCTTCTTCCACTTTCACCAGTGCCGTGTCGAGCGTGCCGGCCTCTGATTCAGGGAGTACACCGCGAACAAGGGCGAGATAGGTCTTCTCCGTCCGTCGGGAAGCGAACTCTTCTGACAGGAACGCCGCCGCCGGCTGGGTGCGGGCGGTAATGACAATACCGGACGTACCCTGATCGAGCCGGTGCACAAGGCGTGGGCGCTTGCCGTTCGACTTTGCGAACGCGGCCAGCATTCCGTCGAGTGACCGGCCGACCCCGCCGCCGCCCTGCACCGCGAGGCCGGAAGGCTTGTCAAAGACGATCACCTGACCGTCCTCATAAATAATGAGACTACGGATGAACGCCGCATCTTCCGCGCTGACCTGAGGAACCGGACGGTTGCGTGTCACGCCTTGTCCTTCCCGGCCCGGATCTTCGCGATCCACGCGAGACGTTCAGCAATCGGCTTCTCGCGCCCCTCGCCTTTCGGCTGGTAGAAGGTCTCCCGCGCCATCCCGTCGGGAAAATAGTTCTGGCCGGAGACACCACCCTCAACGTCATGATCATAGGCATAGCCGTCGCCATAGCCCTGATCCTTCATCATCTTGGTCGGCGCATTGAGGATATGTTTGGGCGGCATCAGGCTTCCGGTTTCGCGCGCAGACTGAAGCGCCGCTTTCCAGGCAACATAGACGGCATTCGATTTCGGTGCAGTCGCGAGGTGGACCACGGCATGCGCCAGAGCGAGCTCCCCTTCCGGAGAGCCCATGCGCTCATAGGCGCGGGCGGCTTCGCTGGTCACCATCAGGGCTGTCGGGTCAGCCAGACCAATATCCTCACTCGCCATGCGGATCAGACGCCGGGCCAGATAGAGCGGGTCTTCCCCCCCATCGATCATCCGGGCAAACCAATAGAGCGCCGCGTCCGGATCCGATCCGCGCACGGATTTGTGCAGCGCGGAGATGAGATTGTAGTGCCCTTCGCCGGACTTGTCATAGGCTGGCGCCCGCTTCTGCAGGCCGGTCGTGACTTGCGGCAGGCTCAGAACGCCTTTCGGACCGGCCAGCGCGTAGACCTGCTCCACGATGTTGAGGAGATAGCGCCCGTCTCCATCCGCCATGGCGAGGATGGGCGCGACGGCCTCTTTCGCGACAGGCAAAGGCCGGCCTTCCAGCACTTCGGCCCGCTGGATGAGTTCGCGCAAAGCCGGCTCTTCCAATCGCTTCAGCACCAGAACCTGGCAGCGAGAGAGAAGCGCGCCATTGATCTCGAAACTCGGATTCTCGGTCGTCGCGCCGACCAGCGTCACCACGCCGCTTTCGACAAAGGGCAGGAAGCCGTCCTGCTGCGCCTTGTTGAAGCGGTGGATCTCATCCACAAACAGGAGCGTACCCTTGCCGATCTTGCGGCGCCCCTCAGCCCGGTCAAAGGCCGCGCGCAGGTCTTTCACGCCGGAGAAGATCGCGCTGATCGCCTCGAATTCCAGATCGGTCTGCTGCGCCAGCAAGCGCGCGATGGTCGTCTTGCCGACGCCGGGCGGCCCCCAGAAGATGATCGAGGACAGGCGCTTCGCACTCAGCATGCGCGTCAGCGAGCCGTCCGGCCCCACCAGATGGTCCTGTCCAACCACGTCAGACAGTTTCTGAGGGCGCAGACGGTCAGCAAGGGGACGCGGGGCCCCTTCCGACATGCCGGACGCTTCAAACAAATCGCTCATGGCCGGTGTTCTAGGCGAGCGCGCGCCCTGTGGTAAGGTGTCCCTCGGAGGAAACAACATATGAGCCTGGAGATCACACCATCCGGGCAGGCCTGCGGCGCCACGGTGCGCGGCGTTGACCTGACCCAACCGCTCGCCCCTGAAGCCATCGCCGAAATCCGGAAGGCGTGGCTGGACCATCAGGTTCTGGCCTTTCCGGGCCAAAAGATGACGGACGAAGACCTGGAGCGCGTCACCCAGTATTTCGGCCCCTTCGGCGAGGATCCGTTCATCGCGCCGATTCCGGATCACCCGCATATTATTGCTGTGCAGCGTGCGGCCGATGAGACCGCGCCGATCTTCGCCGAGAGCTGGCACACGGACTGGAGTTTCCAGAAACGCCCACCGGCAGGCACATGCCTGTTCGGCATCACCATCCCGCCGAGCGGCGGCGACACGCTGTTCGCCAACCAGTACCTGGCGCTGGAACAAATGCCCGAGGGTTTACGCCAGCGCCTGGAAGGCCGCCACGCAATCCATTCGGCCCGCAATGCCTACGCACCTGCTGGCATGTATGGCGACGACGACAAGTCGAAGGGGCGCAGCATGGACATCCGCCCCTCTGCGGACGCCGAAGCGACCGAACGTCACGACATCATCCGGACGCATCCCGAAACCGGGCGCAAATCCCTGTTCGGCTGCGCAGGCTATATCGTCGGAATTGCCGGGATGGACCATGACGAGGGCTGGGCACTGATCACGGAACTTTACCGCTGGCAGACCCGTCCGGAATTTCAATACCGGCACAAATGGGAACCGGACATGCTGCTGATGTGGGACAATCGCTGCCTGCTGCACATGGCGACCGGCGGCTATGCCGGGCATGACCGTTTGCTGCACCGCACAACAATTGGCGCCGCGTAAAAACTTTGCACCAGCCGCTTTCGGACGTACGCTGATCCCCAGACAGGCGAATAAGCCTGCACGGGAGGAAAATATGGCCGACACAGCTCAGTCGATTGACGTGGAGATTCCAGATCCCTGGGACCTGCCACTGGAAACACTGGACGTCTCAAAAGCTGAACTCTTTCAGCAAAACAAGCACTGGGAATATTTCCGGCGTCTGAGACAAGAAGCGCCTGTCCACTATTGCCCAGACAGTGCGGTTGGCGCGTATTGGTCGGTCACCAAGTACAATGACATCATTGCCGTAGATTCAAACCACAAGGTTTTCTCGTCCGAGCCAAGCATCGCCATTGGAGATCCAAGCGACGGTTTCACGCCGCCAATGTTCATCGCCATGGACCCGCCCATTCACGATGTTCAGCGAAAGGCAGCCCAGCCGGCTGTCGCGCCGACACAGTTGTCGGAGCTCGAAGCTCTGATCCGCCAACGCGTTGGTACGATCCTGGACAGCCTGCCTGTCAACGAACAGTTCAACTGGGTCGACAAGGTTTCCATCGAACTGACGACGCAGATGCTTGCGACCCTGTTCGACTTCCCCTTCGAAGACCGCCACAAACTTCCTTTCTGGTCGGACGTCGCAACAACGACTGATGCCGCAGGCATTGTCGGGGCCGACATGGAATGGCGGATGAAGCACCTCACAGAGTGTGTCACCTATTTCACCCGCCTGTGGCACGAACGCGCCGCTGAGCCCCAGAAGATGGATTTCATCTCTTTGCTCGCACACAGTCCTGAGACGAAGGACATGGTCAACAATCCGATGGAATTGCTTGGCAATCTCATGCTGCTGATCGTCGGCGGGAACGATACGACGCGGAACTCGATCTCCGGCGGCGTCTATTTCCTCAACAAGTTCCCGGACCAGTACAAAAAACTGAAAGCCAATCCGTCTCTGATTCCAAACATGGTGTCCGAGATTATCCGGTACCAGACACCGCTCCCTCACATGCGCCGCATCGCAACCGAAGATACAGAACTCGGCGGGCAGTCCATCAAAAAGGGCGACAAGGTCGTGATGTGGTATGTCTCAGGCAATCGCGATGAAGATGTCATTGACCGGGCCGACGAATTCCTGATCGACCGCGACAATGCCCGACGGCACGTCTCATTCGGGTTCGGCATTCACCGCTGCATGGGCAACCGCGTTGCCGAGATGCAATTGCGTATACTTTGGGAAGAGATCCTGAAGCGGTTCGAGCAAGTCGAAGTGATGGCCGAGCCGGAACGGGTGCTGTCGAACTTCGTCCTTGGTTATACCGATCTTCAGGTCGTCCTTCACCCAAAAACCTAGAACCGGAAATTCAGAGGCGGACCGTTCCCCGGATGGTCCGCCCATTGCGGTCCAGTTCGATGTCCCAGCTCTTGCCGGAACTGCCCAGCACGGACTTAAGTTCTTTGACTGTCTTGGTCGGCCTGCCATTGATCGAACGAATGATGTCACCCGGACGGAAATAGTTCCCTGCCACAGAGCGGCGCGAGACAGAATAAACGTAGATGCCTGAGCCTTTCTGGAACGGGTCGAGCCCATTCTCCTCGGCGAGGCGCGGGGAGAGTTCCACGACGCGGGCACCATTGAAGACGTCCTGGCCTTCCAGCAGAACAATGTCGGCCTCGGTCGCGCCGGGCGGCGGTTCGACCTTCACGCCGATCACCTGGGTCTTGCCACCGCGCAGCACGTTGAGCTGCGCCTTGTCGCCGGGATTGCGGATTGCGGCGAGGAATTTGAGGCCTTTCTCGTCGAACACTTCACGCCCGTCGATAGCCGTGACCAGATCGCCACGGCGCAGTCCTGCCTTGTCGGCCGGGCCACTGTCATAAACCTCAGTCACCATAACCCCGATGGGACGAGACAGGCCCTGCGCCTTGGCCATGTCAAAACTGACCGATTGCGCGGCGAGGCCAAGCCATGGGCGCACGAACGTGCCTTCGTTCATGGCGGCGTCGACGACGCGTTTCACCATTTCGGACGGAATGGCAAAGCCGATGCCGTTAGACCCTCCACCGCGCGAGAAGATGGCCGTGTTCACACCGACCAGCTGGCCGCGCATGTTCACAAGTGCGCCGCCGGAATTACCGGGGTTCACCGCTGCGTCTGTCTGGATGAAGAAGGAATAGTCGGAAATGCCGACATCGGTGCGGGACGTCGCGGAGATGATGCCGCTCGTCACGGTCTGGCCAACGCCGAACGGGTTTCCGATGGCCATGACGAGGTCGCCCACCTGGGCCTCTCGGGTATCGGCATAGGTCAGCACCGGCAGCTTGTCGCCATCGGTGTCGATCTTGAGCACGGCGAGATCGGTCCGCTCATCATTGAGCACGAGTTCAGCCGGATATTCGCGCCGGTCACTCAGCACGACGCGGAAGGAGTCTGCGCCTTCCACGACATGGTTGTTGGTCACGATGACGCCGTCTTCACGCACGATCACGCCAGAGCCGAGGGAGTTCTGCACCCGGCTCTGCGGGGCAGCGCGGCCATAAAGCAGCATCTCCATCGGAGTGGCGCCGGTCTTCACCGTTTTCTGCGTGTAGACGTTCACCACCGCCGGAGAGACTTCCTTCACCAGAGGGGCAAAGGTCAGCTCGATCTCTGTGCGCGTCTCCGGCAAGCGTTGCGCCTGCGCCATAACCGGCATCAGGGCCAAAGCCAGAAGCGCCACCACCAAAAGCCCCGCCACAGCCAGGAACTTCGAAACGTGTTTTGTCATTCGCAGAGCATGCATCATGTCTATGGCTCTATTGCGGCGTCAAAGGTGTGGCAATTCGGCAATGCATGACATTTCTGTCAGGAATTCAGGGGTTTGACGAAGTCTCACGCCGTTCGCGCAGCTGCCGGAGGTTTTCCTCATGGCTGTCACGGCTGATCTTGTAGAAGGAGACAGCCAGGATCATGAGCATCCAGATCACGAACAACGAACCCGCATAACCCCAGCCGAGCGTGCGTAGAGCTTCATCACTGACATCCCCCGGACGCATGCCGGGTGTGATCTTCGACATCGACAGAACAGCCGCCGCCACGAACACGCCACCGGCTTGCGACAGCTTCCTGATGAAGCTGATACCCGCAAAGAAGATGCCCTCGTTGCGGCGCCCGGTCTGAAGTTCGGAATCCTCCACAATGTCAGCCACCATGGAGCCCATCAGCATCTGCGTCGCGATGATCAGGCCAACATCGAATACGGTTACAACCAGGATCAGCTTGAACAGGAGCGGATCACCATTCGGCGGCAACAAGCCGAACAGACGCAGCATGACCATAAGCGGTGCAATGGTGAACGCCAGCAGACCAATCACGATGGCCCCGCGCTTCTTGCCCCAGATCTTGCCGGTCATCGGCGCAACGAAAACGGCAATGACCGCCGATATATAAACGGAGACCGTGAGGACACCGATCTGGTCGGTTGAGAACTGCCAGAAGAAGCCATTCACATACTGGTTCAGCGCAGCCGAAATGCCGCTGGCGACAAGACCGAACAGGGTCGCGGCAAAGAGCGCCCGGAAGGACGGGTTGGAGATCGTCTCAAATATCTCGCGGAAGATCGTGCCGAGCGTAAGTTTCCGGGCAGCAGGTGGCGCCCGAAGATGCGGGATGTGTCCGTGCGTCCCAAGTGACATGGTCAACATGGCAAAGAAGATGACGATGGCCGCCCAGACACCATAATGGTGCCAACCATCCATATTGAAGAAGCCCATCGTACTTTCGGTCGACTTCAGGAACAGGAAGAGCAGCGCGATCTGGATCGACAGGCCGCCAATCCAGGCGAAGAAATACCGGAATGACATGAGCTGAGTACGCCCGTCATAGTCATCGGTAATTTCTGCCGCGAGCGAGTTTGCCGGAACTTCGTAAAACGTGAAGCCGATGCGCACGAGAATCGTCAGCGTTAGCAGCCACGGGAAGAGCGCATCGCCCGTCAGGCCGGCTGGTGGATTCCAGACAAAATAATAGCAAATCGCGACAGGCACGATGGACGCGTAGAGAAACGGGTGGCGCCGTCCGATGGGCGTACGCAAGTTGTCGGACCAATAGCCGACGACAGGATCAGAAATCGCGTCCACGACCAGCGCGATCATCAGCGCCATGGCGACAAGGCCCGCCGATACGCCGAGCACCTGACTGTAATAGAGCAGCAGGAAATACTCGAAGCCGTTATTCTTCACGCCTTCCGCGACACCGCCGAGGCCGAACGCAATCCGCGTCACCCAGCCGGGCTTGTTCGGCGAGCCGCCTCTGGAAACTGCTTCACTCACGGTGCCGGCGCCCATTTTTTCAGGAAGGTCAGCATCTTGTCCTGATCATAAGAACGGCCGTCTTCAAGGCTACCGGGTTCCTGACCCGTCAAAAGCGAGCCATCCGGCGCGAGTAGAATGAAGTAGGGATAGCCATCCGCCTCTGGATAGGCAGAGAGGAAAGCCTCGTTCGGACTTTCCCGGCTGAAATTGACCTTCTGGATCAGATAGTCGTCGAGCAGCTCTCCGCGAACGACCTCGTTCGAGGCGACATAGTTCGTGAAAATCTTGCACCAGACGCACCATTCCCCGCCAATGACGAGTAGAACCGTCTTCTTCTCAGCAGTCGCCCGCTCGAGCGTCAGGGCCAGATCTACGGCCGGGTCACGCGCCGCATCATAATCGTGGACCGTGTAGAGCTCCTGCTCCCAATCCGGAGCCGCCTCTGCAACAGGCGCGGCCTGTGCCCCCGCCGAAAGCAGGGGCACACACAGCATCGCAAGCGCGGCAAGCCGCGCCAGTCCCGATGTTTGCCTCATAGACCAAGCACCATCTTCGCCATGATGTTCCTCTGAATCTCGTTGGAACCAGCATAGATGGAGGTCTTGCGGTAATTGAAGTAGCTGGGCGCAGCCGTCACGGAATAAGACGGGAATGGCAGGTCTGCATTGGCGCCTTCGCGGGCGACTGCGAAATTGTCCCGCACGAAGGGCGCGCCGTACGTGCCGGCCGCTTCGACGACGAGTTCCGTGATCGCCTGCTGGGTTTCCGAGCCCGCACATTTCAGCATCGAACTTTCCGGCCCCACGGCCTGTCCGGCGGACAGGGCCGAGAAGATGCGCTGCTCTGTGGCATCCAGGCTATCGATCTTCATTTCCAGCTGAGCCAGTTTACGGGAAAAATCCGGATCGCGGATCAGGGCCTCGCCGCCTGTCTCTTCGACGCTGGCAATCTTGCGCGCCTTGTTGAGCATGCTCCGCAGGCCAGGGGCGTAGGCGTTGCCGCGCTCGAATTGGAGCAGGTACTTGGCATAGGTCCAGCCCTTGTTCTCCTCACCGACGAGCGATTCCGCGATCGGCACGCGAACATCCTCGAAGAAGACCTGATTGATCTCCTGCGCGCCTTCAGCCGGACCGTCGAGCGTCGGCAGCGCCGAGATCTTGATCCCCGGCAGAGTCATCGGGAAAATGATGAAGCTGATGCCCTCCTGATGAATGCCTTCGCGCGAGGTGCGCACCAGGCAGAAAATCATGTCGGCCCACTGGGCATGCGTCGTCCAGATCTTTGAACCATTCAGAACATAGTCATCGCCATCGCGCACGGCGCTCATCTGCAGTGAGGCAAGGTCAGAACCGGCCCCCGGCTCGGAATAGCCCTGGCACCACCAGACGTCAGACCGCAGGATCGGTGGCAGATACTTGGCCTTTTGCGCCTCTGAACCGAACGCCATGATCACCGGTGCGACCATAGAGATGCCCATTGGGCTCACGGGTGGCGTGCCGGCGGCCGACAGTTCCATGTTCAGAATGTAGCGTTCAGACGCCGACAGACCGGGGCCGCCAAACTCGACCGGCCAGTTCGGTGCAACCCAGCCTTTCTCGTACAAGGCTTTCTGCCAGGCGACCTGGCCTTCCTTGTCGAGATAGCCGTTCTTGGAAGCGGCGCTCTTCGCGCGCAGTTCCGGCGTGTAATTTCTGGCGATCCAGTCGCGGACTTCCTGCTGGAACGCGCGGTCTTCCGGCGTGAACGCGAGGTCCATTTCGGCCCCCTATTCTACGATGTCGAAATACTGGATTTCAGGTGCACCGGCGAGGCAGGCACCCAGCGCAGGGCCCGCGGCCTTGAAATACTCGGTCTGGCCATGAGATTTCAGCGCATCTTCGGAAGCATACTGCTCCATGAAGATATAAACGTTCGGCTCTTTCTTGGACTTGTAGAGCTGGTAGGTCAGACAGCCAGGCTCATTCGCCTTCACTTTGGCCATCAGATCTTTGCCAGTCTTTTCGAAATCCGCCTCTTTGCCGGGCTGGATGGTCAGTTTTGCAACGACGCCAATCATGTCTCTCGTCTCCTCATGTTTTATTACACCATATGGGGTTCGCACTTCGCGGCAAGACTGACGTAAGGTCTGCCCGAAAACACGTTCGGAAGGCGAGTCTGGAACGGTTTTTGCTCCCCTCACAGGAGAAAACCTTTACCAGAGGCCACTATGCGTGCCGACGTTATGACTGAAATCAACAGGGATCCCGCGCCGGTACTGGCGCCTGAAGCGATTCTGGCCGTCATTCCGGCTCTGAACGAAGAGCGCCATATTGAGACATGCATCCGCTCGTTAATGGTGGGAGATGCGCGGCTCCGCGAAGTTCCCCTCGTTGTGGCTGATGGCGGCAGCACCGATCACACGGTCGCAATCGTTGAAAGCTTGAAAGCTGAGTTCCCGAACCTGCAGGTAATCCGCAACCCGAAACGGCTTCAGGCGGCGGCGATGAACCTCGCCGTTTCAATGACGGCAAAGTCCGGCACACGCTATCTGGTGCGCTGTGACGCACATTCGATTTACCCTGAAGGCTTCATCCTTTCAGTCGCCGAGGCGCTCCGTCAGACAGGGGCAGCTTCCGTCGTGATCCCTATGGATGCCGTGGGAGACACCTGTTTCGAACGCGCCAATGCCTGGACGGTGGACACGCCGCTCGGCTCCGGCGGCTCCGTCCACCGGGGCGGAAAGACATCCGGCTTTGTCGATCATGGCCATCACGCGGGCTTCAACATCGACCTCTATCGTCAGATCGGCGGGTATGACGAAACCTTCTCGCACAATGAAGACGCCGAATATGACGCGCGCCTTGCCCAGGCAGGCGGGAAGATCTTCCTCGATGCCGATATCCGCATCCGCTACATCCCACGCGGGTCGGTTGGCCGCCTCGCCAAGCAGTATTTCAACTATGGTAAAGGCCGCGCTCGCAATGTTCGCAAGCATGGCCAGGCGCTCAAAGTCCGCCAAGCCGTCCCAGTCTTCGCTCTGCTGGCCAGTACAGTCGGCGTCGCTGCGGCACCGTTCTTCTGGCCTGCTCTGCTTCTTCCAGTCGGCTATCTCGCTGTACTCGCAACCGCGTCCGTTGGAATCGCGATCTGGAAACGATCCCCTTGTGGCCTGCTCGCAGGCCTTATCTCCGGCACCATGCATATGAGCTGGGCGACCGGTTTCCTGAAGGAAGTTCTGTTCGGACGAAAGCCCTGATTTTCCCGTATCGATTGGTTTCCGAATAAAAACCGCTATAAGAAATTGTTAATACTCACACCCCGATGACCAATATGTTCGACCAGACCCGGCAAAGCTTCCTCCAGCGGATCAGAAATCTGACCCGATCGGCGACGTCTCTGCGCGCACGCATCCGCCGGGGCGTGGGAAACTCAACGCCGCAAGTGGAAGAACAGGTCCGTCCGGAAACTCCTGCGGTTGTGACACGCGCAACGCGCGCACCAGATGGCCAGTGCATCTATGCGATCGGGGACATCCACGGTCGCCGCGACTTGCTCGAAAAGCTGATCGAACAGATTGAGACCGATACCGCCTCTCTTCCGGAAGGCACCAAGAAGGTCCTTGTTTTTCTAGGAGATTACATCGACCGCGGTTTGCAATCGAAAGACGTGATCGACTTCCTCATGAGCGATCACATGTTGTCGTTCGAACGGGTTTTCCTGATGGGAAACCACGAGGAAGCGCTGCTGCGGTTCCGCAACGAGGTCAGCTTCGGCAAGCAATGGGTCCGTTATGGCGGCGCCGAAACGCTCTATTCCTATGGTCTGCAACCGCCGAACTCGCGGATGGCGCTGAATTCCCACGAAGCCATGGAAGCGGTCCAGCGCGCCTGGGACAAGGTGTGGACCGATTTCCGGAACCGCCTGCCAGACGCCCATCTCAAGTTTTACCAGAACCTGCAACACTACTTTGTCGCCGGGGATTATCTCTTCGTGCATGCCGGGTTGCGCCCCGGTGCATCGCTTGAAAATCAGACCGTCCGTGACATGTTGTGGATCCGGGAAGAATTCCTGGAAGCCGAAGAACAATTTCCGCAGGTCGTGGTACACGGGCATACGCCAGCCGATGGCGTTTTCCGGGACGACCGGCGCATCGGCCTAGACACCGGCGCCTTTATCAGCGGCAAACTGTCAGCTGTGCGCCTTTTCCGGGACGAAGTTTCCTTCCTCTCGACCTGAAACTCTGGAATAGGTCTTGCTACGCGGCAGGACCGCCAAATCTGGGAGAAAAGATACGATGAAATTCCTGCGCCTCCTCGTCTCAGCCCTGCTCGGCAGCCTGCTCTTCAGCATCGCCGCATGTCAGTCGGCTGTGCCCGCCGGTTCGCGCGCCGAAACAAGCCCCGCAGCACAACAGCAAAGCATTGGCGCTTACACTTTAGGCAATGGCGACCAGCTCCGTATTACCGTCTTCGGGCAACCCGACCTCTCCGGCCAATTCGAAGTCGACGGCACGGGCGCCATCTCCATGCCGCTGATTGGCCAGGTCCAGGCACTCGGCCTGACCACGCCGGAACTTGAAGACCACATCGTGAGCGTGCTGGAAGGCGATTATGTCCTGAACCCGCGTGTCAGTGCCGAAGTGATCAACTACCGCCCCTATTATATTCTGGGCGAAGTGAACCGCCCGGGAGAGTATCCGTTTACATCGGGGCTGACGGTGATGAACGCCGTCGCTGCGGCCGGTGGCTGGACGTACCGCGCCAACAAGAAAGTGGTTTACATCAAGAGTGTCGACTCGAATGAGGAGCAAGCTCTTGAACTGAATACGGCGACAGTGGTTCGTCCTGGCGATACGCTCCGGATCGGAGAGCGCATCTTCTGACGCACTCTGGCAAATTCAGCAGATCAAAGCGGCGAAGACCTCGGTCTTCGCCGCTTTTGTTTGTTTCGAGATGGCACGCCACTGCTCAATCTTGGGACACAAGATTCGTCACATAGAGATCAGATTGATATATTTTGATTAACATGTGTTCATAACGCCCCGAATACTTCGAAAATACTTCTCCTGAGAGGCGAATCTCGCAAAATCCGTCCAAATATTGGGGCAAATCCCGGTATACAGATTGCAAACGTCCCTAAATGAAATAAGGGTTCCTTGTTCTCAAAGTTAACGATTGTTGACTGAGGCGCAGGGAATTCCGGGAAGATTTCTTGCACCTTTCGGTAGAGTTCCGGGGACGGTTATGGGTCTAAGGCTTACACATCAATCACGGCATGCGGAAACCGCCGCCTTCTCCTCAGCGCGACTTGATCGCAATGAGATTGGGGCGAACACGAGTGCCAAACGCATCCTGGACGTTGTCGTCGCGAGCATTGCGCTGATCTTCGTCTTGCCTCTTCTGGTCGTGGTCGGTGTCCTGATCCGCCTGCAGGACGGCGGGCAGGCTGTTTATTCTCAGAAGCGCTACGGTCGGAATGGCCGCACCTTCAAGTGCTACAAGCTGCGCTCGATGGTGGCGAACGCTGACCAGCGCCTGATCGAAATTCTGGCGCAGGATCCTGACGCCCGCATTGAGTGGGACCAGACACAGAAGCTGACGCACGACCCGCGCATCACGCCGCTCGGCCGCTTCATCCGCAAGACCTCGATCGACGAGCTTCCTCAGCTTTTCAACATCCTGAAGGGTGAAATGTCGATCGTCGGACCGCGTCCGATCGTCGAGAACGAGATCACCAAATATGGTGAGTTCTATCGCGACTATTGCTCCGTCCGTCCGGGCCTCACAGGGCTCTGGCAGGTCGAAGGCCGCAGCGACACGACCTATGAACAGCGCGTGCAGTTAGACGTGAAATACGCCACAACCCGCAACTTCACGGGCGACATCATGATCATGCTGCGCACCGTGCCGGCAGTGCTTCTCTCGCGTGGCGCCCGCTAGCTCCACCTGCCTGAAATGGCAGAAGTGACCAAACAAAAAGCCCCAGCCAGATGGCTGGGGCTTTTTGTTTCCGCACGTGTGGTGTGAGGCGCGTTAAGCGAACAGCGCGATGGCTGCGCTGATGATGCCCCACCAGAGCAAAGCACTGAGGCCCACGATCACAGAGAGCCGCGCCCAGACCGGCCACTTGTCATAAGCGTCCTGATCTGACCGCACGCTCGCATCCCATCCACGGTGCGAAATGGCTACATTTGCAATGTCTACCACAGGTATGCTCCCTGACACGGATGGCGTTGCGTTGCTCATGGAAGCACATCAACCCATCTAACTCTTAAGGGCATGTTAAAGGCCCGCTGGGGACTCTACGCGATAACCACAGTATGGGCTCCAACGCGTGTCAGCATTGTGTCCTGAGACTGACAAGGATGCGGCTGACAGATTTGTCATCACTGCCGGGAACGGGCCCTCGCCAGAGACCGCCCACCCCCACAAATCACCCCTATACCTATATAAAAAAACAATATTTTCTCACCCATGAAGCAACTTGGAGGCAATTCCAGACTATTCCGAAAGGGACTAAAAAGCGAAAGCAGGTGGCGAGCCCGGTGATTTTTCGCCTCAGACGCGAGTGCAAGTGCCCGGATCTGGGCTACAATTGCGAGTTAGGATCGACGGTAGTTTGTCGCGCCAATTGGCGGGCTTTCCGCACTTTTCGAGCTTTTGTTTCCGTCACCTGGATCGGCAAATAGCCTTCGAATTTCCGTCGGCTCGCACCAAACGCAGCCGTCGATGCCAGCATCATGACATTGACCGGCGTGTTGAACACGCCCCACGACGTCGCCTCAGTGAAGGTGGAGATGAACACCAGCAATAGCAGCATCAGCAAAGCGGAAGCTTCGAGGTGGCGCGAAGTCAACCAGTAGCGAATGGCGCGCTGCCCCTGCCAGACCCATGTTCCGATAAACATCGCCCAACCGATCAAGCCGAGGTGAACCCGCACCTCCATGTAAGCATTATGGAAAGTCAGCGTCGTTCCGAACGGCTTGAAGTCATAGAAATTGATCGACTGCGCGGCCCCATTGTCCGGCTGCCAGAACCCGGCGAGGCCTGTGCCAAACAGGGGATGCTGATCCTGCACGACCCGGCCGGCCGCCCAGATCACCTTACGTCCGCTGAACGTAGAGTCTTTGCCTAGGGCGTTGAGAACATGCTCCATCAGGTTTGCACCTGGCATCGCAAGAATGACGGTGAGAATGGTGAAAATGACGATGATACCCGCCGCGAGCAGAAGCCCCCGGGCATTATGCAAACGTCCCACATCCACCCAGAGAATGCGGAGCGCGATAAGGCCCACGATCCCCACCCCGCCAAGGACAAGGTTGGTCGCCGAGTCAGCCATCAGAACGAACAGCGCGCCCATGGGAATGAATGGAAGTGCCGCCAGACGAATCCAGGGTAGCTCGTTCTTGTTGAGTGCCCCAGCAAGCGACAGCAGCAGCATGAAGTTCATCTGGAGGGCGACATAATTCTTGGATGGATATGGCCCGCCGGAGTGGATCGTTGAGAACTTGGCCAGAACCATGAAAGACGTGATCCAGCCCGCAAACATCAGGCAGCGCATCGCCCGGCGCGCATCCAGCACGGACACAATCGCGATGATGAACAAGGGCGTGAGAATGAAATAAATGCCCAGTTTCAAGGCCTGGGAAGGGTGCGGCGACCAGAGGATGGATGACAGGGCAAATGCCGGCAATACAAACAGTGGCCAGGATCGCACCACGTTCGGCAAGATCATCGCACTCTTCAGCACGATAACCCCCAGCAAGGCCAGCACGAGAAGGTAACGCGCAGCGGTCACCCCAGGAAAATCGATATAGGTCGCGAAGAACCAGGCCGTGACGATGCCCTGGAACCAGATCGGGGCGCTCTTGTCCTCGGAGAAGACCTTTGCCCACACCAGCGTGGTGTCTTCGTTGACTTTCAGGTTTCTGGAGATGACGTTCATTCTGTCTCGCCCCCGTCCAGAACCTTGCACACAATCGTCTTAAGCAAGCCTTGTGGCTGGATGAAATCACTTTCAGGACACGCGGCGAGCGCTTCCACGCAAGTTCCGATGGAGGCCCGGTCTCCGAGCAGTCCGGTAACGAGCGCAGGCAGGGTCTGATCCAGAGGCTCTTCCACAATGAAGCCCCCTTTCCGGTCGCTGACCCAGTTTGCCGTCTGCGTTCCAGCTGACGCGATGGAGGGCACACAGTAATAGCCCCCCTCATACACCCGGTTCGGCAACAGCCAGACCGAATTAAACCCCGCCTCCATAAAGTCGCCAGCCCAGACCAGGTCCAGGCCGCCATAGAGGCTCGCCAGATCTTCCGGTGATTTATAGCGACCATGATAGGTCATATTCGGATGTTTCGCGATCTCTGGCTCGAACACCGGGATTTCCGTCCGTGCTGGCACGCCATGCAGATGGATTTCCAGCGCTTCGGGAAACTGTTCGGCCAGCCCGCACAGCAAGCCAAACGAACGCTGACAGCGCAGATTACCGACCCAGCCGAGACGAAGCGGGCGGTCTAGCATGGGAACTTCAGGGTTCGGGCGAGACCCATATTCCGCGCCGTCAGCCAGGCGGTTCTCCACCAGAAAGGCCTGATACTGGCCTGGATAGTAGCGTTCGAAATGATTGCGCAGGAAAGCCGGAGAGCTGACGATCAGCCCCTTCGTCCGGCGCAACAGAGAGCCCTCCAGCCAGCGCATCGCCTTACCGATAACATCATGCCGGCTCAGCAGGCGGTGAACATCCAGCGACTCATAGATTACCGGCGTATCGAGTTTCGCCTTCCGCTTCGCGAGAAAGGCGCAGGCCAGCATATCGAGGTTGCGGGCGACAATCACATCGGCGCCAGCGAGCGCTTCACGCTGCCCGGCTGCCAAAGAAGCGCCCGCGAAGACTTGCCGGATACGCTGCAGGAACGCCCCGTCAGCAGTGTGGCCAAGATCGATGTTGGTCCACTCAGTTGGATTCTCATCGCCCCGGCGCATCATGAAACCAGTGACTCGGACCCCATCATCTTCAAAAGCCCGGACCCGGCGACGGATCGCGGCATCGCCGGCATCATGACCGAAATAGGCGACATGTCGGGGCGTCGAAACCTCTGCGGTTTCGCGCTCCAGTGCCGGTTTCGCGATCCGCGCATCTCCAGACATGGGTCCGTTCCGCTTCCCGCCGGCTATTCAAACCCCACCGGGTCGACCGGCATACTTGATCCCTTGGCGTGTTCAGGTGGCGTCTGAACGGCTACCGGCCGCTTGTCGCCCTTCTTCCGTTTGCCAGAACTGGCGATATCGAAGCCGAAGACCGACTTCTTGGTCTCCATCTGATAGTACTTGCGGTAAGCTTTGTAGCTGGCGCCCGGGTCGCGGTGATGACGACGGCGATTCAGGTCAACCATGTTCAGCGTCGCGCCGAGAATGTCGGCATTGAATGAGCGCAACAGGCTGAGCGACTGCTTCACGGCGGCACGGGTCGAATGGCGCCAGCGGACCATAAGGATGGTCTTGTCCACCTTGCCGGCAACGACGCGCGCTTCGGCCATCAGCAGCAGCGGCCCTGTGTCGATCAGGATCAGGTCGTACATCGAGCGCAGACGCGACAGGAGGTCATCGAAGGCGCGCGTGCCAAACACGTCATGTGGTGTATGGCCGGACTGCGACAGCGGTAGGATGTCCAGCATCGTCTTGCTGTCTTTTTGAATCGCATCGTTCAGCTGACCGGCACCGAACAGGTGCTCGATGAAGCCGATCTCCGGTGACATGCCGGCCGCTTCTGTCAGCTGGCGGCGCCGGAAGTCACCGTCAAGGACGATCGTGCGCGAACCTGACATGGCCGACATGCGGCCAAGGCTGAGCGTGAGACTTGTCTTGCCTTCGTCCGGCAGCGACGAGGTGATGGCGACAGTCTTGGTCTCGCTGTCGAGATCCGAGAAGGCGATCGCCGCACGTAAATATCGGACACTTTCAGCATAGGCTGATAACGGGTTCTCTACGAGATAATCCGCAGGGTTTGCCTGCCCCAGGCCAAACAGATTGGAGGCCCGGATCAGCGGCACAGAGCCAATGGCTGCAACGCCAAGCTTGCGCTCGATGTCTTCCGTGGAGCTGATCTTGGAATCAAACATTTCCGCGATGATGGCCATCGCCGCCCCGATCGCGCCGCCGAGCACAGCGCCGATCAGCAGGTTCAGCTGCTTCTTCGGCGCAGCCGGCGACCCCGGCACAGACGCGGAGGAAAGAATGACAGCATCAGCCTGAACAAGGTCGTCCTGTTCGCGGGTCTGTTTGGAGCGTGAGATGAACTCTTCATAGATGACGCGGCTGGTTTCGGAATCGCGCTCAAGTTCGCGAAGACGGACATTGGAAATCGAGTTGCCGCGCAGCTGGGCGTTGGCCTGATTAATGCGGGACTGGATCGAGTTGACCTGGTCCTGCTTCGCCTTCACTTCGCTCTCAAGGTTGCTGGCAATGCGATTGACCTCGGCGGTCATTTGACGCTCGACATCGCTCACTTCGTTGCGCGCGCCAATAAGTTCCGGGTGTTGCGGACCAAGCTTTGTTTCCAGTTCCGCCACACGACCGCGAACGGTCGAAAGCTGTTCCTTCAACCGGGAGATCAGCGGCGAATCCAGGACTTCACTGATCCCTTCAACGCCAGTGCCGGACGACAATTGGCGGCGCATGTTTTCATACCGCGCCCGGGCTTCGCTCAAGTCAGTTTCGAGCTGGGTCTTCTGTGTCGTGAGGTAAGCAATGTTCTGCTCAGTCAGCGTGTTGCCCATGGCCGTGTCGAGGTTATTCTCAGCACGGAACACTTCAACACGCTTTTCCTTCTCGGCCACTTCGTCCCGAAGGGCAGCGACGCGTTCGCCCAGCCATTCGGCGGCGCGGCGCGTGGCATCCAGCTTTGTTTCATATTGCTGCACACGATATTGGTCAGCGACGGCATTGGCGAGCCGCGCTGCGGTTTCCGGCGAGGTCGACATGACCGTCACCGTCAGGAGGTAGGTAGTTCCAACGCGCGAAACATTGACCTTGTACGCCAGGGTCTGGACCACGGATTCCATGATCGCGGCTTCGCGCTCTTCCGCACTCATGCCAGCATAGGGATCGACCTGTTCAGTTCGCATGCCGAGACTTTTCTTGATCGGCTTGGTCAGCCGCTCAATCAGACCCGGTTTGTGCTCGACGAGTGTCCAGTTGAACTCAGGGTCCTCGATCAGCTTCTGGCGCTCAGCCACTTTCGTCAGCACCGATTTGGAGCTGATCACCATGACTTCAGTATCGATCACGGCTGTGTTGGCGACGATGCCGCTCAACACGCTGCCGAGGTCGATGACGTTCTCCTGGCTGGTCCCCAGCTGAATGGTCGTCGATGCTTTATAGACCGGCGTGGCGGTAAACGTGATGTAGGCCACGGCCAGAAAGATGACCAGGAAGCCCGTCACGATCAGCCAGAACCGGCGATAGACCATGCCGATCAGGGTCTTCAGATCAAAACTGGTTTCATCTCCAGACGGCCCTTCCTGACCGGGGCCCTGGGATGGCAATTCGAAACTGAAACTCTTGGTCAAAACACGACACCGAACATTAGAGGAAGCAGGAGAAGACGGGCAGGCCCGCTTTTACTTAAGGATGGTAACTGAGTTCCAAGCCAATCAGATTGATCCCGTAGGAAGACACGGACGCAACAGAACTGCCGCTGGAATCCCAACCAAGATGACGCACGAAGGCATCGAAGTGCAGCCGTTTGTTCATCTTGTAGCGGGCCGACACGCCATAATTGGTCATGTCGTCTGTCCGGTCAATTTCCTGGTACTCATAGCCCGTCATACCGGCATAGGCAGACAAGATGATATTCCGGCGCAACTCATGATCAATCTGGGCCCGGAAGTTGGTCGACAGGGCGCTCGGTGAGTCGAAGACACCGGTATCCGCAACGCTGCGGCTGCCGGTTAAGGTGACGGTCGTCAGGCGTGTCGGGAACCATTGCAGGCGGCCATCAACGGACAGGCCATCGACATCGGAGAAATAGTCGTCGTCCTTGTCTTCGTTCAGATAGCCGACGGCAATATCACCGCGGACCAGAGACGTGAGTTCGAAGTCGACCCCCGCAGAAACCGTATAGCCCAGGGAGTCACGCGAGCGCGGCAGACCACCAACAAGCTGGGTCGAGCTATACGACTCATCGTGCACAGTCGCCTGGGTAAAGACGGCGAGATCTGGCGAAATGGCATAGGACAGACGTGTGCGGCCGAACGTTGTCTTGCGGTCGCGGAAGTCCTGGTCGGCAACAGCGCCGGTCCCGATGATCCGGCCATCCTTGTAATTATAGTCGTTAACACCGACGGCATTGTTCCAGCGAACCCGGTCATTGGTGTAGTCCGCGTTCAGCTCTGTGCCGACAACCGTGAATTCGATCGGTTTTTCGAGGCCGCCAAGATCTGCCGGGTCGTAGCGCTGCTCAACGCCTTTGTCGGCGAAGACGCGTGCGCCAAGGGAAAAGTCGCGCGTCACGTCCACGCGACCGCGAAGTCCGCCGTGCAACGTCTCCGCGGACTCGTCAGACAGATCCAGGTATTCATTGTGATAGGCGGACACGTCAAAGCCCACTTCATGAACGGTCCAGTCTGTGCGGCCAACAGCTTCACCACCAACGCGAACGATGACGTCAGATTTTTCGTTGTTGTTCTGCGCATAAACGTTGGAGTTCGACGTCACGCCAACAACGCCTTTCGCGTTCACAATGAACGTGCCTAAGCGGATGGGTTCCGGATCAAAAGCTGGCTGGCGGCGATCGTTTACGGCTTCGTATTTGTCGCGGCTGTAGTAATTCTCGCTGCCCTGTCCCTGTGCCGTTGCGGTGCCAGCAATCAGGCTGCCGCCAGCGACGGTCAGAAGGCAAAAACTTTTCAAGTAGTTCATTTTTCCAGTGTTCCCTCAAATGCGCGCCCGTTTTCAGTGCAAGCCGCTATTTACCTCAGTCATTTTGCAAGTGTCATACCATGGCCCCGCAAGGTTTCAGGAGGCTGCTCCCCTCAGATACACGAGAATTGACCGCTTTGGCGAATTCTTGTTCCAACCTCCCTTGTCGCGTATATCTTTTCAAGCTCCAGCACCCCAAACAGGCGAATTTAACCTTAGTTTTGGGGGCTCTGGCAGGTTTTGGCCAATCCGGAAAGACCGCTTGGCGAGCAAGCCGCCAAAAATACACGCTGAAGTCGTTTTAGCACGGCTTCCGATGATAGGATTTGCTCAGGCGGTCTGCCCAGCTGTCTTTCCTATCCCCTTAACCTTTCCACTGACAGCTTTCAGCAGGTTTCCGGCAACATGAAGGCCGGCGGGTAAGGAAATGGTGAAAGCGCTGAGCAATTTTAGCGGTTGCCGGGCCCGGACGGCCTCAATGGCCGTCCATGCGGCCCATTCCCGCTCACAATAGCGGGTAAAACCGGTGAAAGCCTGCCGTTCCGCAGGTGCCAGCCCCGGCCGTTTCAGGAAATTCCGCCCCATCAGCGCCAGTTTCCGGTGATCGGCAGCGCCTTGCCGATGCGAAGCAGAGCCTTCCCGGACAATGAACAAGTAGCCTTCAGGGTCGGTCAGCACGGCTCTCGCGCCATCGGCCAGCAAGCGGGCGTAAAGCTCGAAATCTTCTCCGAACCTCAAATCGGCCTGATAGGGTTCTGCCCCTTTCAGAACAGCGCTTCGGCGGATGAGTGGCTTGAGATAGCCCAGTTCGGACCGCTCAATTTCCGCCGCATAAGAGCGATTTACGAAGAATTCGGTCGACAAGGCGATGTCGCCAGGTGGCTTTTCCGGCCAGAGATGACGAACCACGGTCTCAGGCGCGTTTGTCGAACTTATCAGCAAATTGTCTGCAACCAGGTCAAAATCCCCCTGACGCGCATTTTCGAGAAGGCGCCCAACCCGCTCAGGCAGCATGATGTCGTCACTGTCAAAGGGTGTGAACCAGCCGGCATTCGTCTCCAGAAGGGCCCGGTTACGCGCAGCAGCAGGCCCTCTGTTCCGGGTCATCCGGACGAATTTCACCTTCGCAAACCGCCGCGCATAGTCTTCCACGATCTCCGGACCGGAATCGCGGGAGCAATCATCGACGACCACAATCTCGAACTGAACGCCGTCCGGCTCATGCTGTGCGATGGCGCTTTCCAGCGCGCGCGCGATATTTGTCTCATCATTGAAGAGCGGAATAATGATCGCGACCTTGGTCTCGTCATACGGCATAGGGACAGGCTTTGCAGTCATCTGATCCGGTTGTTCTGATTGGCGACTATCTTCAGGATGGAGCATGCAATAATTGGGCTATTCGAGCGGCAGGCCCAGCCTATTGTTTCAATTGCGCACCGAAACAGAGAATTTTTCCGCCTGCAACTGGCCCTCAATGTGCATAATGTACAACACAATAGAGCGAAATAGCGCCTGGCCCTGCCAAGCTGCGAACAAGGATCCAAACCGGTTTGCTGGAAACCGACGCCATAGTGATTGGAGCCGGAGCGGTCGGGTTAGCCTGCGCCGCAGCGCTCGCGCGCGCGGGACATGAGACCCTCGTTCTGGAAAGTGCGCTCGGCATAGGCACCGGCACGTCCGCCCGCAATAGCGAGGTCATCCATGCCGGGCTCTACTACCCTACTGGCTCGCTTCGCCACCAGATGTGCATTGCCGGTCGACGGAAAATGTACGCGTGGAATGCAGAGCGCGGCGTCCCCCATCGCAAGACCGGCAAGCTGATCGTCGGAACGTCCGATGCGCAAATCCCCCGAATGCAGGCTTTGTTCGACCAGGGCACACGTAATGACGTGGAAGGCCTGCACTTTCTGACCGGTGCCGAAGCCATGGCGATGGAGCCAAACCTTCGCTGCACCGCCGCAGTGCTTTCGGAAGAAACCGGGATTCTCGACAGCCATGCCTATATGCTGTCACTGCAGGGTGACCTCGAAGACCATGGCGGATCTGTCGTCATCGGCGCACCGGTCGAGGCTGTGGAGGCCCTGCCCGATGGGCGCTATCGCCTCGAAGTCGGCGGCGCTGAGCCTGTGAGCATTGTCACGAAGATCCTCGTCAACAGCGCCGGCCTCAACGCTGTACGGATCGCGCGAGGCATGGAGGACTATCCCCCTGCCCTCATTCCGTATTTCACTCTGGCCAAGGGAAATTACTTCAGCTGTCTGACGAAACCCGCCTTTGGCAGATTGATCTACCCCGCTCCGGTCGAAGGTGGTCTCGGCGTGCACATCACACTCGACCTCGGCGGCCGCATGCGGTTCGGACCGGACGTTGAATGGCTCGGGCACGATGACCCTGACCAGATCGACTATACTGTCGACGTGCGCAGGGCCGACAGCTTCTACGACGCCGTTCGAGAATACTGGCCAGGCTTGCCGGATGGCGCGATCGCCGCAGACTATTCCGGGTGCAGGCCCAAACTCTCGGCACCAGGCGAACCGGCCGCAGATTTCCGGATCGACGGACCGGAGCTGCACGCCATGGCCGGCCTCGTCCACCTGTTCGGAATTGAATCACCGGGGCTGACGAGTTCGCTGGCGATCGCCGATGAAGTCGTCCGCAGGCTCTCGGGCCGGGTCTGATCCGCCAAACAGCTCAAGCTGAATCTGCAATGTTTATTTAGCGAACCAAACCGGGCTCCCGCGCATAGTGGAAACTGGAAAGGATGCCTGCATGATCGAACAACAGACCCGACGCCAATTCCGCCGCCACGACACGAAACGTGCGATCCGGCTGAAACAAAAAGGGCAAAGCGCCTGGATCTCACTCCATATGGTCGACTGGTCTGCAGCTGGCGCAGGCCTGTCAGGCCCGCTGGATCAGGTTCAACCCGGTCCCGCCCTGGTCGAAATCGAAAGCATCAGCGATGAGAGCGATATCCGCCTCGCCTGCGATATCGTTTGGCGCGAAGATGGCAAACTGGGCCTGAAATTCCTCGGCGCGCGCCGGGATCACTGAGTTCAGAACAGACGTAGCCGAAACCTATCCTACCCGTCCGTATTCTTCATACATATTGCCCGTCGCAAAGGCGATCATTCCCGCCCCGCGGCAAACTGTATAGCTACGCGCCAGGATACGGCGCGGGTTCTGTCCAAGCGTCATGAGCCACGTGAACGCCACCAGCACAGACCCGGCCAAGACACGGACGAGGCCATGGATCAGCGCGCGCAGGCGTGTCTTTACTGGCGACATGTCGCGCCCGGCGATCAGCGCATCGGTCATGCCCGTCCGGTACCAGCGGCGCCGTAACCAGCCGGGATTGGCACGGGCTTCCGGTACGTGTTCGAAAACTTTCGCATCTTTGGCGCGCGTCAGCTTGTAGCCCGCATCGAGCATCCGCGTGAAGAACAGGGTGTCTTCACCACCGAGCAGCGACATGCGTGTCTCAAACGAGAGATTCATCTCCCGGACGACCTTCATGTCGATCAGGCAATTGCCGATTGCACCAGGGCTGGTCTGGTCCTCATCGGACAGGACCTGAACGCCGTGCACCGCCCAGGTTCGCATCCAGTCCGGGGCAGAGTCGGGGTAAACGGGCTCAACGGGCCCGAACACAGCCGCCGCCCGGCTTGCGCTATACCGTGCGAGGAGCGCGGCCAGCCAATCCGGCGCGGCGAACTCATCATCATCAATGAAGGCGAGAGAGTCGAAGTCTGCGGCGAGTTCCAGCGCACGGTTACGCACATGCGTGACGCCTGGTGCCGGCTCAATCACATAGCAAAGCGGTAGACTGAATTCGGCTTGCCAGCGCTCGACCACAGACCGCGCCCCGCCAGTGGCGTCATTGTCGATGATGGCAAATTCCACCTCTACGCCTTCAGGAATGCGCAGCGCATTCAGACTCCTGAGGAGGCCGTCCAGCAGTTCATTGCGCTTGTAGGTCGGCGCTGAGACCAGCACTTTCCTGCGGGCAGGACCGTTCGATGAAGGCATAACCACTCCTGCCGTTCTTCCAGTTCGCGCTTACAAGCAAGAACCTTGCCGCCAGGAAACAGTCTGCCCCACACAGGTTTATAATATAAAAAAACGCCCCGGACGCGATGTCCGGGGCGTTTGATAGCTTTGACGCTCAGATTATTCTGCGGCGACCGGCACGGCGCCTGCTGAGAGGTCCGTGTAGCGCTTCAGGTGGTGGTCGACATTGCCGAATTCGGAGTCGATCATCGTCAGGCGTTTGAAGTAGTGACCAACAGCGAGTTCATCCGTCATGCCCATGCCACCGTGGATCTGAATGGCTTGCTGGCCGACAAAGCGGCCGCCTTGACCAATGCGGACCTTGGCAGCTGAAGCCGCCTTCTTGCGGGTCACAGTATCTTCGTCGAGCTTCAGCGTGGCCATATAGGTCATCGAGACCGACTGCTCGGCTTCCATGAACATGTCGACCATGCGGTGCTGCAGCACCTGAAATTTGCCGATCGGCGTGCCGAACTGCTTGCGCTGACGCGAATATTCCACGGTCATATTCTGGGCGACTTTCATCGCACCGCAGGCCTCGGCGCAGAGGGCAGCAATGGCTTCGTCGGAGACGAGTTCGATAAGCGGCAGGCCATTGTCGACATCGCCGATGACGGCTTCACCGCCAACCGAGACGTTTTCGAAATAGACTTCCGAAGCCCGGCGGCCATCGACCGTCGGATAATCGCGGGTGGTGATGCCCGGTGCCGATTTCTCGACCACGAACACAGTCACGCCGTTCACATCACGGCGACCGCCGGACGTACGCGCGGTGACGATCAGGTGGGTCGCCCAAGGCGCGCCGATGACAACCGCCTTGTGGCCGTTGATCACGAAGCCCGAACCGTCTTTTTTGGCGGTGGTTTCGAGATCAGCCAGATTGTAGCGGCCACGTGGCTCAGCATAGGCGAACGCGAAAATATTCTCGCCGGACATGACGCCCGATAGGTATTCTTCCTTCTGGGCATCCGTTCCGCGCTTCAGGAAGCCGCCGCCGCAGACAACGCTGGGCACATATGGCTCGACCACGAGGCCTTTGCCGAACTCTTCCATGACAACCATGGCATCGATCGGACCGCCACCAAGGCCGCCGTCTTCCTCGCTGAACGGTGCCATCATCAGGCCCAGTTCGGCGAACTGCATCCACATGTGCTTGCGCCAGCCTTCCGCCGAAGCCACCACCTTGCGGCGGGTATCGAAGTCGTACTGGTCGCGGATCATTTTCGCGAGACTGTCGCGAAGCATTCCCTGTTCTTCAGTGAAATTGAAATCCATGTCGGTCGTTTCCTCTTTGGCCTCGGGCTTAAAGTCCCAGGATCATTTTCGTGATGATGTTGCGCTGAATTTCGTTCGATCCGCCATAGATCGAGGTCTTGCGCATGTTGAAATACGTCTCAGCCGCATAGTCCGCATAGTCCGGACCAATGCCAGCGCCATTGCCGGTAGCTTCCATGCCGTAGGCATAGGGTGCGCCGTAATGGTTGACCGCTTCCAGCGTCAGCTCCGTCAGGCGTTGCTGCACTTCAGTGCCCTTCACCTTGAGGATCGAACTTTCCGGGCCTGGGCCCTTGCCGGCCGCCTCGGACGCGAGCGTACGCAGTTCCGTGAACTCAAGCGTCGTCAGGTCAATTTCCAGCTGGCTGATCTTGCGGGCGAAATCAGGCGTTTCGATCAGCGGAACACCGTCGACCGTTTCCTTGGCGGCGATGTCGCGCAAGCGCTCGATCCCACGCTTCGACCGGGCGACGCCGGCAATGCCGGACCGCTCGTGCGCGAGCAGGAACTTGGCATAGGTCCAGCCCTTGTTCTCTTCGCCAACCAGATTCTCGACCGGGACGCGGACGTCAGTCAGCCAGGTTTCGTTCACTTCGTGCGTGCCGTCGATCAGCTTGATCGGGCGCACTTCGATACCCGGCGTTTTCATGTCGACGAGGATGAAGGAGATGCCTTCCTGCGCCTTGGCCGTCGGGTCTGTCCGGCAAAGGAAGAAGCCCCAGTCAGCGTGCTGCGCCAGCGTCGTCCAGGTCTTCTGGCCGTTGATGACATAGTGATCGCCGTCGCGAACGGCCGTCGTCTTGACGCTGGCAAGGTCGGAACCGGCGCCTGGCTCGGAATAGCCCTGACACCACCAGACTTCACCGGAACGAATTCCGGGAAGGTGTTTTGCCTTTTGCTCCTCATTGCCGAACGTGTAGATCACCGGTGCGACCATAGAGACACCAAACGGCAGCGGCATGATTGCATCGACGCGGGCGTTCTCTTCACCCCAGATATATTTCTGGGTCGAGGTCCAGCCAGTGCCGCCGTATTTCACAGGCCATGCCGGAACGGACCAGCCTTTTTTGCCGAGAACCTTGTGCCAGGCGAGGAATTGCTCGCGACTCAGGTCTTCACGGGTTCCGGAACCAGCCAGTTCCTTGGGATAGTTTTCTTCGATGAAGGCGCGGACTTCCTCACGGAAGGCGATCTCTTCTGGTGTAAATTCCAAATTCATGGCGGGGGTCCTCCGAACGGGCCGGCCCTTTGGTCAGGCACTCGCCCTTCTATGTCAGTCATTTACCTCGGCTGGCAAGGTGACGCGAACGTCAACGTAAACTTCGTCGCAGATGACCTCGCGTCAGGTAGACGCCGGCTCCGCGATGAAGGGGGCACAGGCCGTTTTCAGAAGGCCAATTGCAGTCGCCGAGCCCAACCCGCCCCCCGTCTGGAACTCCATTTGCATCAAGGGCTTCAGGCCGAGACGCTCGAGCGCGGCCTCATGCGCTGGCCGGCGCGTGATGTGGGACGCGAGACAATGGCTGATCGCCTTCGGATCGATGGCATGAACCACGCCTGCAGCAATGGTCGTAGCAAAGCCGTCCAGCACGACCGGCACGCCCTGGTGGCGGGCCGCGACGATGGCGCCGACACAGGCAGCAAGTTCCCGCCCGCCAAGACAGCGCAACGCTTCCAGCGGGTCAGACAAATGCCCGCGATGCAGGGTCAGCGCCCGGCTGACAAGTTCGATCCGCTTTCGGGCCAGGCTGACCGGCGTCTGACTGCTGGGCCGCACCCAATAGTCAGGTGAGCCGCCATAGAGTGCGCACGCGACGGCTGCTGCAGCCGTACCGACACCTGCGCCAGTTACTGCAAGCGCCAACAGGTCTGGCTGATCTTCCGTCGCTTCAAATCCGTAAGCGATGGTAGCCGCACACTCTTTTTCGGACATGGCCGCGGACTCAGCGATGCTGGGCGTTGGTGTATCCAGCGCAAGTTCAAAAATGCGGATAGCGGCCTCGGCCTGGGTCGCGATGGCAGACAAGGGGGCCTTGCCTTCGCGCAGGGCATCGACGTGTGCCCGCGTATCCTGGTTCGAGGACAGGGAGACCCCCTCCTCCACCAGGCCGTGGGAACCGGCAAAAATAGCCAGCACGGGCTTCTCGATCCGAGGGGGATAACGATGCTGCCAGTTGGCCAACCATTCCGCTGCCTCGCCGAGGCGGCCAAAGTCACCTTCCCGGCCCATGCCGAGCAGGGCTTCACGCACCTGCTGACCAGGTTCCGTTGATGCGACTGGCGCGCTCAGGATGAGCGCACGCACGTCTGCCAAAGGCGAGCCTTCGCGAAGGGGTTCGGGCACGACTTTATTCTCCTGCGTTCCGCCGGTGCGTTTCAAGCACTATGATAACAGGTTACAGGGTGGCCGCACGACAAGGATTTGTTACCTTGCCGCTTATACACTCCGCCCCGCAACCCGCATTGGATACAGGGTATATTGATGACACGCGAGCCGATAAAGACCCCTTGTATCAAGGTATGTGCAGTTGACGCGTCGACAGGCTGGTGCCTAGGCTGCGCACGCACATTGAAAGAAATTGGCCAATGGGTCGCCTTGGGGGAGGCTGGTCGGGACAGCGTCCTTGCGGAGCTGCCAGAGCGCATCACCCGGCTGGAGGCTCTGGGAAAACGCTGACGCCATGTACGCCAGACATATCCTTCCCATGCTTGCCGCGGCGCTCCTGATCGCCGCAGCTGTCGTATTTTTCATTGTCCCCCGAGCCACCGGCTTCGACGGCAGCACGCCGGCAGCGGCCTCTCTGACCAAAGCAGGTCTGCCCGAAACCGACACCAGACCCCGCGCCAATTTCAACAATGCCGCCGTTATCAGTCGCGAGGCCGATGGCCACTATTGGACAAGCGCCGATGTGCAGGGAACGGATATCCGTTTCATGGTGGACACTGGCGCGAGCATTGTGGCGCTGACCCTGCGCGATGCACAGCGCATCGGCCTCAAGCCATCCGAACTGGAATTCGACAATGAGATTCGCACCGCCGGCGGCGTGACCCAGGGCGCCTATGTCATTCTTGAAGACGTCCGCATCGGCCGGGTCGAAATGGAAAACGTCAGTGCCATGGTTTTGAAAGAAGGCCTCGAGCAGTCTCTGCTCGGTATGAGCTTCCTCGGCGAACTCTATTCCTATGAGTTCAAAGGCGACACGCTGATCATACGCCAGTGATGGGTTTCCCGTCCTCGCCTTTGCCGACACCGACTTCCCAGGCAAAGCGTGACTCTTCCCCGGCCCAGCGCGCATAGGCCACACGGCCCCTTAGACCAGCTGCCTCCATCAGGTCACGATACCAGTAAATTGCTCCGGCATTGAGCCGCTTGGGATGCACCCCCCAGAGTAGACAGGCCTGACGCAAGCGCTGGTCGTCGAGGGAACCGTAAAGGATCGGAGCGGGTCCGCGCACACGGGAGAACCGGGCCAACCGATCGAAAGCGCCTGTGCGCAGCGCAAGCGCCGCAGCACCTTCCGCCGCCGCCATCGCCTGCGCTGTGACGGCCACAACGTCCACAGCCGACGGCGCTGCCGCCTCGCCAGCGAACTGCGCAATCGACTGGCGGTAATCTTCCGCCTTCTCTGTCGCGCGGATGATGCGTGACATGATCGCCACCGCTGTCGCCGGATGCCGTCCGACAGCCGTTTCAGCCGACAGCATCACGGCATCAGCGCCCTGATAAATCGCGGTCGCGACATCCGAGGCTTCCGCCCGTGTCGGCGCAGAGTTCTCGATCATGGATTCCAGCATCTGGGTCGCAACGATCACCGGGCGGCCTCTGGAACGGGCTGACCGTACGATGCGGCGCTGGATGACAGGTACATCTTCTGGCGCGAACTCCACCCCGAGATCGCCCCGCGCGACCATGACCGCATCGGACGCTTCGACAATGGCGTCGAGATTTGCGATGGCCGCAGGCTTTTCAAGCTTCGAGACCAACGGCGCGCGGCCGGCGATAATCGCCTTCACTTCCTCAACGTCGGAAACGCTCTGCACGAAAGACAGCGCGACGATATCGACGCCGATCTCCAGCGCAAAGTGGAGGTCTGCGCGATCCTTCTCCGTCAGGGCACGGACGGGAAGCGCTTTGCCACGAACGGTAAAGCCTTTCTTGTCCGAAAGTTTTCCAGGGACCTCCGCCCGGACAACCGGCTTCTTGCCCGCCTTTGTCACCGTCAGGATCAGCTTTCCGTCATCAACGAGGATCGTGTCACCTTCCTCAAGGATATCGACGATCTCCCTGTGCGGGACTGGGATCGTGTCGTCACTGTCGGTCTCTTCCGCCGCGATGAGGAAGTATTCCTTCCGGAATTCGAGCCGGATACCGCCATCCGGAAACTTGCCGACCCGCACCTTAGGGCCCTGCAAGTCCGCAAGTATGGCGAGCGGGCGACCGGAAGCCGCTTCTGCTGCACGCACCGCATTGAGAGCCTCGAGATGTGCAGAATGCTCGCCATGACTGAAGTTCAGGCGAAACACGTCCACCCCCGCATCGGCCAGGGCACGCACCTCGCGCGGCGATCGGCTGCCCGGACCAAGCGTTGCAACGATCTTCGCGTTTTCGCCGTGAAGCCTGTTTTCCGTCATGCTCGTCTCCGCCCCGCCCTTCTGGACCTTGCTTAAGTGTATGCGACTCGGCCACGGCTCGCCAGTCGCGCTGGTCCGGATCGCTAAGTTCTGCGGATGTAATTTTCCGCAATTAAACGGAAATATTTTCCCGCCCTTGCATCCAAAGGCCCAATCTTGTGCATCTAGATCTATTTGGGAGATTCGCATGTTTCGATATATTTTTGTCCTTCTCTCCGCCGCCATCCTTTCCGCGTGCGCTTCCGTTGCGCCAGATCCTGAGCCTCAGAGTGATACCATCAGAGTCATGGTGCTCGGCGCCTACCATTTCGGCAATCCGGGGCTCGATGTCGTCAATATGAAGGCCGATGATGTGCTTGCACCGGAACGGCAAACCGAACTCGCGGCTTTGGCCGATCAACTGGCGACATTCCAGCCGACCGCGGTGGCAGTGGAATCTACCTGGCGCGATGAAAACCTGCTCTCCGAAGGCTTCAAGGCTTTCAAGCCCGCAGACCTTGGCACAACACCGAACGAAGTCATCCAGATCGCTTACCGGCTTGCGAACCAGACCGGCATCGACCGGGTCTACGCGATCGATGAATTTGAAGGCGACGTGGCCTTCTTCCCATTCGACCGCGTCCAGGCCGTTGCCGAACGGACAGACCAGATGGACCTGATCGACTCCCTCATTTCGGAAACCCAGCGGAGCGCGACGGAATTCGAGGCCGCGCAGGCAACCGAAACCATTTCCCAGCTACTGGCACGGCACAATGACCCGGAGACCATCCGCACGGAACACAATGCCTTTTACTACGGCCTGTTCCCCGTCTCAGACAGCGAAGACCCTGCTGGCGCGGCGCTGAACTATGGCTGGTACGCCCGTAACGCCCTGATCTTTTCAAACCTTGTCAGAGTCGCCAAACCCGGGGACCGCATTGTCGTCCTGTATGGCGCTGGGCATGCCTATTGGCTGCGTCACTTCATTGAAGAGACACCCGGCTTCGAACTGGAAGAGGCGTTGCCTTACCTGACGGATTAAAGCGCAAACGGGTCGTAGTTCAGGATCGGGGCGAGCCAACGCTCCGCCGTTCTCATGTCCCAGCCCTTGCGCTGGGCATAGTCGGCGACCTGATCTTTTTCGATCCGGCCAACAGCGAAATAAGCCGCCTCTGGATGCGCAAAATAGAGGCCCGACACGCTGGACGCCGGGGACATGGCGAAACTGGAGGTGAGGGAAACGCCGATTGCGTTCTCCGGGTCCAGCAAGCGGAACAGGGTTTCCTTTTCGGTATGGTCCGGCTGGCTCGGATAGCCCGGCGCGGGCCGGACACCGCGGTATTTCTCGCCGATCAGCTCTTGCGGCGTGAAGGTCTCATCCGGCGCATAGGCCCAGAGCTCCTTGCGCACACGCTCGTGCATGTATTCGGCCATCGCCTCGGCGAACCTGTCTGCCAGCGCCTTGACCATGATAGAGGAATAGTCGTCGCCCTTTTTCGCGAAGCCAGCCGCGATCGCGTCGACTTCCGGCCCTGCTGTGACACAGAAGCCGCCGATCCAGTCATC
Organism: Hyphomonadaceae bacterium BRH_c29; assembly: GCA_000961695.1. Classification (GTDB taxonomy): domain Bacteria; phylum Pseudomonadota; class Alphaproteobacteria; order Caulobacterales; family Hyphomonadaceae; genus Hyphomonas. The sequence goes on along the minus strand of LADW01000060.1, from coordinate 13,153 downwards.
CCCTTCCGGCGCGACAAAATCGGACAGCGCATAGTTGGGTCGCGTATTGTCCTTTTCCATCTGCTGACGGAGCGTATGGAAGACATCACCTGTTTCAAGCTTGATATCATCGCCATCGCGATTGGCTTTCCAGAAGCCAAGAACGGCCCTCGGCTTCAGCCAGGCTTCGCCAACAAGCTGCTGCATCATGGCCTGGGTATCGTGCCACAAGGATGTCGCCGCCTCACCAATGATCGCATCGTCCAGGATCGCTGGATATTTCCCTGCCAGGTCCCAGGCGGAGAAGTAAGGTGTCCAGTCGATGTAACGCGCCAGTGTGGCAAGGTCGATGTCGTCAAATGTACGTGCACCAGTGAAGCTCGGCGCCGGGCGCTCGTAAGCCTTCCAATCCGGCTTCATCGCATGCTCACGCGCCAAATCTATCGGCAGGCGCGGTTTCGGCGGACCACTCTGGCGGGATTCGCGCATGCGCTCGTAACGGGCCCGCGTCTGTTCAACCAATGCCGGCTTGTCATTCTCGCTGAGCAGCGCGCTGACCACACCGACCGCGCGGCTGGCATCGGTGACGTGGATCACCGGTGCACAATTGATAACCGGATCAATCTTCACCGCCGTGTGGGCCGGGCTGGTCGTCGCGCCGCCGATCAGCAGCGGCTGGACCATGCCACGCCGCTGCATCTCGGACGCGACATAGACCATCTCGTCCAGGCTAGGCGTGATCAGGCCCGACAGGCCGATGACATCCACGTTCTCGCGGATGGCCGTGTCGAGGATCGTCTCCGCCGGCACCATGACGCCAAGATCGATGATGTCATAGCCGTTACAGGCCAGAACGACGCCGACAATATTCTTGCCAATATCATGCACGTCGCCCTTCACAGTCGCCATCAACACTTTTCCGTTGGAGACATCCACCGTGCCGAGACGCTGCTTCTCTTCTTCCATATAGGGCTCAAGCCAGGCGACAGCCTGCTTCATCACACGGGCAGATTTCACCACCTGCGGAAGGAACATCTTGCCAGAGCCGAACAAGTCGCCAACGACGTTCATGCCAGCCATGAGCGGACCTTCGATCACGTGCAGCGGGCGTTCGACCGAAAGGCGCGCCTCTTCCGTATCCTGATCGATGAATTCCGTAATGCCATGGACCAATGCGTATTCCAGGCGTTTGGCGACCGGAGCTTCGCGCCAGGAAAGGTCCTTGACTGCCGTCTTGCCCTTTTGGCCTTTGAGACCTTCGGCAATATCGACCAGACGCTCGGTCGCATCGGGGCGGCGATTGAGGATCACGTCTTCGACGCGCTCACGCAGGCCCGCTTCGATATCGTCATAGATATCCAGCTGACCGGCATTAACGATGCCCATGTCCATGCCTGCGGGGATGGCATAATAGAGGAACACTGAATGCATCGCGCGGCGCACAGGCTCGTTGCCCCGGAAGCTGAACGAGACGTTCGAAAGGCCGCCGGAGATATGGCAACCAGGGCATGTCTTGCGAATTTCTCGTGTCGCCTCGATAAAGTCGACGGCATAATTGTTGTGCTCGTCGATGCCCGTCGCGACCGCAAAAATGTTCGGGTCGAAGATGATGTCTTCCGGTGGGAAGCCAACCTCTTCGGTCAGGATGCGGAAAGCACGCTGGCAGATCTCGACCTTGCGGGCTTTCGTGTCCGCCTGCCCGACTTCGTCAAACGCCATAACAACGACAGCGGCGCCGTATGACAGGCACGCTGCGGCCTGCTCGCGGAACTTGTCTTCGCCTTCCTTCATGGAGATCGAGTTGACGATGGACTTGCCCTGCACGCATTTCAAGCCGGCTTCGATAACCTCCCATTTGGAACTGTCGATCATCACCGGAACGCGGGCGATGTCTGGCTCAGCAGCGATCAGGTTGAGGAAGGTGCGCATGGCTTCGGCGCCGTCCAGCATGCCCTCGTCCATGTTGACGTCGATCACCTGCGCGCCGTTCTCGACTTGTTGGCGCGCGACCTCGACCGCGTCGGCATAGCGGCCATCGGTGATCATGCGGCGGAAGACAGCGGAACCGGTAACATTGGTCCGTTCACCAACGTTTACGAAGGATTGGGAAGCTGAATTTGTCATTTTCTTGTAATTCCCGCGTCGAGAGGCCAGTCACCATTTGCGACGGGCGGAAAGTCATCGACGGATTGATTGTACCAGTAGATCCAGGCGGTCTCACCCGTCTCGTTTCCTGCGTCGTCGCAGAGCGGAATGCGTTTGCGGAGATAAAGGCTCGTGGCCGGGTCGTCGGTCACGTCTTCAAATTCATCCATTGGGCCGACGATGGAGACGTCTGTCAGCTGCCACCGAATGCCCTGGCAGAGCTCGTCGCCTTCCACGATGCCAGGGAAGCCGCCAAGGTCGACCATTCGACCACGGAAGCGACAAGGCGCCCCGAACGCGCCAGCCGTCGACAGCGGCAAGTCCGCCGGCTGTCCGGCGGCGCCGAGTTTCAAGAGGCCGTAGAAGACAAAGAGATCACCTGCCTTGGCTTGCCGATCACTCACGAGGTCACCTCGAAGGGTTCAAGCCCGGCGAGACGCATCGAGTGTTTCGTCGGCGCCGGGTCACGCGGTTTCACGCCTTCCACAGCTTTCGCGATGGCAGCGATATGCTCCGGCGTGGTGCCGCAGCAGCCACCGAGGATGTTTACGATACCGTCCTTTGCCCAGCCGCCGACAGCGCCGGAGGTCTGTCCCGGCTGCTCGTCATACTGGCCCATCTCGTTCGGCAAGCCTGCATTCGGATAGGCTGCGACCAGCGTATCCGCCACGCGCGACAGGGACGCGATGTGCGGGCGCATCAGGTCTGCCCCGAGGGCGCAATTGAACCCAATAGCAAAAGGTTTCGCATGGCGCACCGAATTCCAGAACGCTTCGACCGTCTGGCCGGACAGCGTGCGACCGGAGCGGTCGGTGATCGTGCCGGAAATCCAGATCGGCAGTTTGTCCATGCCTTCGGCTTCAAGGTCCATGATCGCCTTGATGCAGGCCTTGCAGTTCAGCGTGTCTGTGATCGTTTCGATCAGATAGAGGTCCACACCGCCTTCATTGAGCGCCTGAATTTGCTGTCGGTAGGCTACGTACACATCATCAAAAGTGACAGAGCGCGCGCCCGGATCATTCACGTCGGACGACATGGACAGCATCTTGTTCAGCGGCCCGATGGAGCCAGCCAGGAAGCGGGGCTTATGCGGCTCTTTCGCCGTCCATGCGTCCGCCGCCGCCCGGCCCAGCTTCGCGCCTTCCAGGTTGATGTCGCGCACGGACTGCGTGTCCAGCTTGTAGTCATCCTGCGCGATCACGGTGGCGCTGAACGTGTTCGTTTCTGAGATGTCCGCACCCGCCGCAAAATAGGAATTGTGCAGGTCGGTGACGATGTCTGGCCGCGTAATGCAGAGGATGTCATTGTTCCCCTTCATCTGGCCCGGATACTTCGCCTCTGTGAATCGGTCTCCGCGATAGTCAGCCTCATTGAGGCCCCGGCGCTGGATCATCACGCCCCATGAACCATCGAGAATGAGAATGCGCTCTTTCGCGGCCGCCTTCAGGGCGGCAATTCGTTCTTGCCGGTTCATCTAGAGCTCCATGCTTCCATCTTCACGCAAGGCCGCGTGTGGGTTGTGGGCGACTTCCCAAAGGTGTCCGTCGGGATCAGAAAAATATCCGGAATAACCGCCCCAGAAGACTTTCTCCGCTGCCTTCACCAACCGACCACCGGCCTCAACCGCTCGCAGGATTGCATTGTCGACAGAGTCTTCGTCCGACTGGTTCCATGCCAAGGTGACCGCCCGGAAGCCGTCGCCTTGCGGCGGAACGCCAGCATCCTTCGCCAGCGGTTCGCGCCCGAATAGACCGAGGGCAACACCCCCCATATCGAAGAAGACCACGGCTTCTTGCGAGGCTGGCGCGCGCTTCAGGCCGAGCTTTTCATAGAAGACCGCCGATGCCTGCACATCAGACACGCCAAGCGTGACCAGTGTGATGTGGATGGGATGGGATGTCATGACTTCAGGCAGCCTTCGCTGGGTGAGGTTTCAGGCCGAGCAGGCGGCAGGTGGACAGTGCCAGTCCCGCCCGATTCAGCGTGTAGAAATGAAAGTCCTCGACGCCCTGATCCGCCAGCTTGCGGCATAGATCGGCCGCGACATTCGCGGTGACCAGTTCGCGGGTCTCCTCGTCGTCGTCGAGCCCCTCATAAAGATCCGCCAGCCAGTCCGGAATGGTTGCGCCGCAGAGTCCTGAGATCCGCTGTAGCCCGCGGAAGTTCGCCTGAAGCATGATACCGGGCACGATCGGCATCGTCACGCCGCCTGCGCGCGCATTTTCCAGGAAGTTCAGATAGGTCTCTGGCTCGAAGAAAAACTGCGTAATGGCCCGATCAGCGCCCGCATCCTGCTTGGCTTTCAGAAAGGCGATTTCAGAGTCCCACCCTCGGCTCTCCGGATGTAGTTCCGGATAGCAGGACACCGAAATCTCGAAACACTTGCCCAGTTCCGGCCGGTGTGCCCGAAGGCCCCTGATCAGATCCACGGAGTCACTGAAGCCGCCGGGGTGGACTTCGAATGCTTGCCCCATCCCAGCCGGCGGATCACCGCGCAGCGCCACGATGTGCTTCACGCCTGCATCCCAATACTGATCGGCGACAGCGAGCACTTCTTCCTTCGTCGCCGACACGCAGGTGAGGTGCCCCGCTGGCTTGAGGCTCGTCTCCTGCGCGATCCGCTTCACCGTTTCGTGTGTGCGTTCACGGGTCGAACCGCCAGCGCCATAGGTCACAGACACAAAGGCTGGCGCCATGGGCTCGAGCCGTTCAACAGTTTCCCACAGGCGTTTTGCCATGGCATCGCTCTTGGGCGGGAAGAACTCGAATGACACTCTCGGCGTGTTGACGCTCATGCTGCAGACTCCTGCGCCGCTGCGGGCTTTTCTGCGGTCCATATGTTGACGGTCAGGCCAGGCTCGTTTCCGGACGGCGGCGCGAAGGCGCGCGGCTCGGACAGCTTGAGGCCAGCGGCGTTGGTCCATGCCAGCATCGCATCAGGCGAAAGGCCAAGGCGGTGATGGCCATGCTCGGTCCGCAGGAATTCCAGCGCGTGCGGGGCGAAATCCACGATCAGCAGACGTCCGCCCGGCTCCAGAATACGTGCAGCCTCCGCGATCACGCGGTTTGGCGCGTCCACATAATGAAGGACCTGATGGATGATGACGAGGTCCGCCGAGGCGTCCTCATAAGGCGTCGCCGTCACGTCGCCTTGACGGACCCGCGCGACGGGTGAGCCATCGAGTTCCAGGTTTGCGCGAGCAACCGTGAGCATGTGATGGCTCATGTCGATGCCTTCGGCTTCCTGGGCACGTGGCGCGAACAGGCTCAGCATCCGGCCTGTGCCGGTTCCGAAGTCGACGACGTGCCGGAATGGCCCCGGCCCGGCGATCGCCAGCAATTCCTGCTCAATCGCCTCATTCGGAAAATGGAGAGAGCGAATCGCATCCCAATTGTCTGCGACGGACGAGAAATAGGCCTGCGCCGATGACGCGCGAGCAGCGCCGACTTCTTCAAGGCGCTGTGCGTCCCGGTGGAACTCCGGAATTTCCTCGCCCAGCTGACCGAACAGCGTGTCGAGGAAAGTGCGTCCGTCACCACGGCTGGCAGCCCGATAGAAGACAAATGAGCCCTCTGGCAGGCGCTCTACGAGACCTGCACCTGTAAGGGCTTTCAGGTGGTGCGACAAGCGGGGCTGGCTAAGCGCCAAAACCTGCACGATCTCGCCAACGGAAAGGTCTCGTTCACGCAACAACGCCAGAATGCGAAGGCGGGTCTGCTCTCCAGCTGCACGCAGGCGTTCGAGTGTAAGATCAAATCGGGCGCTCATCCGGATCGTATAAACAAACATTTATACGTTTTGCAAGGAACCAAATCGCTGTTGCAGCATAGTCGCATGTAATTCAAATTACAGAAGCGTGAGTTGCGCCGCTCGGATGGAAGGACCATCTAGCCGGGCAAGAAACGGGAATCCGCCAATATGAACGTAAAATTTGCGGCCACAGCTATGACCCTGGCGCTTGGCGCCTGTGCGTCAACACCTTCTGATTCGGTAGCCCCCGGCACCGTGAACGACCCCTATGAGGGCTTCAACAGACAGATGTTCGCCTTCAATAACGGTGTGGACAAATATGCCCTCGCTCCGGCTGCTGGCGCCTACAAGACGGTAACTCCAGAATTCGCGCGGGACCGCGTGGGTGACTTCCTGCGGAACCTGAAATCACCGGTCGTGTTTGTGAACGATGTGCTGCAGGCAGAACCCTCGCGCGCAGCTGACACGTTTGTACGCTTTACCATAAACACAACGATCGGCCTTGCCGGCCTGTGGGACGCAGCCGACCATTTCGGCGTGGAGCCCCATTCAGAAGATTTCGGCCAGACTCTGGCTGTCTGGGGGGTTGATAGCGGCCCGTACCTTGTCATGCCCATCATCGGACCGACGACACCGCGCGATCTTTTCGGCGCTGGCGTTGACCGCGTGATCGACCCGCTAACCTGGACCGAATTCGACGGAGACCCAGATCTTGATGACAAGATTGCGGTCGGTCGCGGCGTCCTTTCTGCCCTGAACGCTCGGGTCGCGCTGGACGATCAGATCCAGCAACTTAACGCGCAACCGGAACCTTATGTAGCCCTGCGCCGTATTTATTCATCTCAGCGTCAGGCAGCCATCCGTAATGGTAGACCTGAAGATGAGGCGGAGATGTACGAAGATCTCCCAGATTTTGACGAATTTGAAGAATAGCCGAAAGAACATGATTGTAGCAGGAGTTCACCATTGAAACGTCTAACGATGCCCGCCATCGCCCTGGCCGTGCTCACAGCACTGGCGCTGCCTGCTGCCGCGGATGCCAAAACGGAAGCCTATGTTCAAAAGAATGCCAGTGAGGTGCTCGCCTCGCTCAACGATCCGTCCCTGAATGCCGACGAACGGACCGCAAAATTCAATGCCTATATGGATAAGTTCACCGATATGGAATCGGTGGCAAACTTCGCGATCGGCATCTACACGCGCCGCTTCACACCGGACGAGTTGAAAGCTTACCATAAAGCATTTCGCGAATACGCCCTGGCGGTTTACGAGAACCAGCTCGACGATTATCGCGGTGAGGCCGTGGTCGTAAAAGACTCATTCGACAAGTCGCCAACCGACTCGGTCGTCAACACCGTGATCCGTCGGCAGGACGGCAAGGACATGGATGTGCGTTGGCGGGTGCTGAACCGAAACGGCAAATATCAGGTTGTGGACGTTGCGCTGAACCTCGACGGCAATCTGATCTGGCTCGCCATCGAACAAAGGGCGCAGTTTCTCGCCCTGCTCGACCGCACCAATGGTTCTGCCGAGAAGTTGATCGAAAAAATCGAAGACATGACGCAGAACCAGTTGGACGAAAAGCGGACAGGCTCGCGCCCATCCTGATCTGACCGAATCTGACAAAGATAAAGGGCCGCCAGCATTCAACAGGCGGCCCTTTTTGATTCCTGCGTCCTGTACAGGGCGCACCTGTTCCCTAGAGATGTCCGGTCAAACGCGCATGGATCACTTGGTCCCCGCGCAATTTCCCGAGGCCTCCTACACGCACACACAAAGGTGCCCGATGACCGAGGCATCACAAAATGATATGGATAATACGTATCGGCAGATTGGTGCGCATCCGCTTTACATTCACGCGCGAAAGCGGAAAGCTGACCGGAATTGGTGGGTGAAACAATGACAGCACAGAAACGGTCGTTCAGAAAATTCTGGACCGGACCAATTGGAGCACTTGGCCTTTTGGGAGCCGCAAGTTGCGCGTCATCGACGACGCTGCATCCTGCTGCAACGCAAGGCTGGTCCGGAATCAGTGACTGTTTTCAACGCACTGTCGGTGTTCCGACCGCTGGCGTTGAAGCCATGGCGCAGACTTGCGCCGGCAATTTCGCAGCGGGAGATCCGGCCCGCAGCGGTATCGATCGCGCCAATGCCTATTTCAATGCTGCAGCCGCTTACAATGCTGCAGCCGCGCGGGCGCCCAGTGCGGTGTGCGAGACGTCTTCTGCCTGTAGTCAGACAGCTTTGACGCTTCTGGAAAGATCCACTGCTTCGCAACAGGATAACCAGATCAGCCTCGCCGGAAGCCCGGCAAAGAATGCGGTCAATGAGCGCTTCATCCTTCGCCGGAAACTGGAACAAAGCCGTGCCCTGCGCGGTGTCGCGAACGGCGGCGCCTCCAATGCCAGCTGCGGGACGAAAACAGCCTGCCTGACGACAGCCGCAGACCTGCTCGCCCCAATCAACGTCGAACCGTGGCTCTCCTCAACCGACGAAGCAACGGCACACCTTGGCTGCGAGCTGCTCGATGCACGCTGGCGGGCCAACAATGATCTCGGACGCCAGCGGGAATACAAATACGTCGAGGACCTTCGCCGGGTCGTCAGTGCCTGCCCGACCTTCGCAGCGTCCGCGTCAGACCGTCTTGCCGAAATCTCATTCGAACGCGCCGAAACGGTTCGCCAGTCCCTGGCGCGAACCAATTCTACAACGTCCCTGGCGGCGGCGCAGGGCGCCATCACGGACTACCGGGACGCTCTCAGTGCAAGCCGCTTCAAGCTGCCCGCCTATCGCGGCATGGGGAACATTTATCAGTCGCTTGCCCGGCGTGATCCGGCGGGCGCTTCAACTTATCTTGAGAGCGCGGCGGATGCATTTAACCAGGCCGTCACACTCGGTGCCGCAACAGAAACAGCTGACGCACGTGCCATAGACATGGGCCAGCTCGGCAACAGCCTGATCGGCCTGGCGCGAGTCACCGGCCAGCCCGGATCGCCCGAACGACGCGCCCTGTTTGAACGCGCCGCGCAATCACTACAGGACGCCGTCAACCTTGCACCGACCTCTGCACGCTACGCGAACCTCGGTGAGGCCTATGGCGAGTTGGGTCAGTGCCAGGCGTCGATCTCGGCCTACCAGTCAGCCATCCCCGGCCAGGCGGGAACGGAAAAGGTGTCCACCTATCTCGCCCTGTCAGGCATGTACGAGCAATGCGAACAGCCGGAACTGGCGCTGCAGACCCTTAAACAGGCCTTGGCGCAGGGCGCTGTGTCTGCTGACGTGCAGTTCAAGATCGGCAGCAGTGAATACGGAAAAGGCAATTTCCGCGCGGCGCTCACAGCGCTTCGTTCTGCAGAAAGCGGACTAAACAGCGCCGATGCCGCAGAAGCCAACTACATGATCAGCGTCGCTGAAATCGTCACCCGGCCCACCGGTTGGCAGAAGAGCGCACTGGATCATGCGGAACGGGCCGTGTCGCTCAACACGCGCAACTGGACCTACAATCGCCAAGCCTGTCTTGCGACCATTCTGAACGGCGACAAAACCGTCAAGGAAGGCTCCAGCATCGGCCGCTGCCCGGACGCCGGCACGCCGGAGGCCAGTCTGCTGCGCGGCATGTATTTTCTGAAGCAAGCCCAGTCGATGGATGTCAGCGCCTATGACCTCGCCTCTCAGACGCGCTGGCGCAGCGTCCTGCGTGCGGCCGAGACAGCCTTCACGAGGGGACAGGAAACCCTGGTCGCCGCAAAGGACAGCGAGCGCACGGTTCGGTTCGACGACTTGCAGGCCAATGTCGACATTTCAAGCCGGCTACAGCAGGGACTGAAGGTCGTCCAGCGCTGCAATCGCGAAATCACCCTGGGTCCGGACGATTCGGCCTGGAAGGATATCGACGCATTCTACGGCCGCTATGGAGTCCTGAAATGCTCATAGCCGCCACGAACCCTGGAAACGAAGGAAACCCGGAATGACGGTGCCAACAGTCCACTCACAGAATAACGGGGACATGCAGGTCTTTCAGTCCGTCCCCACGCACGACGACATGATGGCCCTGTCGCACAAGGTCAAAGACGCCAAGCGGGGGCAGGCCCAGCTTCTGATCATGGTGATCTTCCTGGCGGGCGTTCTCGCTGCTGGCGCCGTGGCGCTCTTCATGATGTACACGAACACGACGACCCAACTGGCGAACGCCGACAAGCAACTGGCCGCGCAGGCTGCGGACGTTAAGCGGATGGAGACGCAGCTGGCGGGACGTGACCAGGTGATCGCCAAGCAGCAGGCAACCATCGAGAGCTATGCCGGCTTCCAAAGCATCGTTCGCTTGCAGCAGCAAAATGATGCGCTCGAAAAAGACATTGCCGCCCTGCTTGAGCAACCGAGCCGGTCGAATGCCCCGCGTCGCCTGAAGGAATTGCCGGACGACGTCGAATGGCTCGACGATGTCATCACCCGCCTAAGCGACCGGCGCGATACGTTGCAGGCGCTGAAGTCCGATGTCGAAGCCTGGCCACCTATCCCCGCTGCCATAAGACCCGACTGATCCACCGTTTTCGCGTTTTCACTCAGCCACCGAACCAGGAGTAACCGCCCATGGGCGACCAACCAGACAACCCGCAGGCCCTCTTCGGCCCGATCACGGCTGAAAAGAAACCCGGATTCAGCATGCAGGAGCTCGTCTCGGAGTTCCCCAATCATCCGAGCGACTGGACAATTCCTGAAGCCTTCCTGTGCCTGATCCTCTCGGCCGCCTTTGCCGACGGACGGATCGCCGAACAGGAGCAGGATGAGATCCGTGCGCTGTCCCGCCGGTCCCGGACGCTGAAAAACCTCGACCAGAACGAATTGGCCCAGGTGAACCGTGTGGTGCTGAAACGCCGCGAAGACCGGCCGGACTGGCTGGAAGAAGCCTGCGAAGCCCTGCCGAAAGACATGCACCTGGCCGTGTTTGCGCATTGCCTGGACATCAGTCTGGCGGATGGCGTGCTGGTCTCGGCCGAAGCGGAATTTCTGGAAAAGCTGATCAATCTTCTGACGATTAGCCAGGAAGAAGCAAAGCTCATCACCAAAGTGATGTCGCTCAAGAACCGCTTCTGAAGCCTGTCTATTTCACTGTCGCTGCTGCAATCTCCGGACGGTCTTCCGCCGTCTTGAGATAATGCGGTGACACGCGCTTCTGGCTCGCTTGCTCATAGGCATAACCATAAGCGATGATGGCCGCGTCATCTCCGGCCGATCCCATGAAGGAGATCCCGATCGGAATGCCGTGTACCTCGCCCATCGGCACTGTGAGATGCGGATAGCCCGCTTGCGCGGCCAGCCAGCCAGCGCCGGCCCATTCCGGCCAGACGTCCCCGTTTACCGGATCGATGCGAGGCGCAACCGGGCCTGATGGCGCGACCAGGAAATTGACGTCATAATCTGCCAGTAACCTGTCGATGCCCTGATCACGGGTCGAGAAACGCACCGCAGCTTTGGCCCGCAGATAAGCGGGGTCCGTCAGGGGACCACGCGCTTCGGACTCCTCGAAAATACTCTGTCCGAACAAGGCAAGTTCCTGATCGGCATTGGCCGTGTTGAAGGCGATCAGTTCGCGAAGCGACTTGGTGGCGACGGTGTCGGGCGTGGCGGCCAGATAGACGTTGAGGCTGTCCTTGAACTCGAACTCCAGCAGCGGCAGCGTGCTGTCGCTATAGTTTTCGGCGGCTGGTTCGAACTCATTTATGTCAACCAGCGTCGCCCCTCGTGCCTCCAGCGTCACCAACGCTTCCGCGAAATGGGCCTTGATGGCGCTGTTTGACCCTTCTGCAAACCGCATCACGCCGACCCGCATACCCTTCAGGGCGTCTGGAGACAGGCTGATCGTGTAGTCCTCGGCGCCGGGGTCCATCGCGTTCAGCATGAGGGCCGCGCCGCGCACCGTGCGGGCCATTGGTCCAGCTGTATCCTGCGAGGGCGAAATCGGCACGATGCCTTCCTGCGATATCAGACCGACCGTCGGCTTGAAGCCGACAATGCCATTGACGTTGGACGGGCAGATAATCGAGCCGTTGGTTTCCGTCCCGACTGCGCCCGCTGCGAGCGAGGCAGCGACAGCGACACCAGACCCGGAGCTGGACCCACACGGATTGCGGTCCAGCATGTGCGGATTGTGCACCTGCCCACCGACGGACGACCAGCCGCTGATGGAATTCTCATCCCGGAAGTTGGCCCACTGGCTGAGATTGGTCTTGCCGAGAATGATCGCGCCTTCGGCGCGCAAGCCTGCCACGAGCGGGCTGTCCCGCCCCGTGATGTTGTCTTTCAGGGCCAGCGAGCCGGCCGTGGTCGGCATTGGGTCGAGGCTTTCGATATTGTCCTTCAGCAGGATCGGAACACCGTCGAGCGGTCCGAGCGCTTCGCCTTTGGCCCGGCGCTGGTCACTTGCGCGGGCCAATGGCAGCGCGTTCGGGTTCAGCGAGATGATGCTCTGCAGGCGTGGCCCGTCCCGGTCGATGGCGTCAATGCGGCTGAGATAGGCCTGCGTCAGGCCCTCTGACGTCATCGTGCCGGCGGCCAGAGCATCGACAATCTCGGGCAAGGTCTGCGACAGCATGGCGTCGGCTTCATAGCTGGGCGGGGCCTGCGGTTCGGCTGGCACAGGCGGCGATTTTGGTCCGCCACATCCCACCAGCGCCAAAACTGCCACGGCTGCTGTCATCGAATATTTCATCTGGCCAAACCCCTTTTCCGCGCGAGGAGAATCCTAGCCTACCGGGCGCACAGGACAAGGGCGTTCGTGTGGAACTAGGGTCCGGACCCATTAACAGGATTCCCGGCCAGCTCGGATCATGATTCACTGCCTCTGTTTCAGGAGGTAATTGTTATGTCTGATTTCTTTTGGTTTTCTGATGAGCAGTGGGCGCGGATCGAACCTCTGCTGCCGACGGATACGCGCGGGATGGCACGGGTTGATGATCGCCGCGTGCTGTCGGGGATCATCCACGCCCTGAAGAACGGTGGGCGCTGGGCCGATTGTCCGCGCGAGGTCTACGGTCCGAAGAAAACGCTCTACAATCGCTTCGTCCGCTGGGCCGAGCGCGGGGTGTGGGAGGACATCTTTGCTGCCCTGGCGGGCGCTGAGGATGTGCCCGACAAGGTGTTCATCGATAGTACCTGCATCAAGGTCCACCGCTGCGCGGGCGGCGGAAAAGGGGGGCTGTGGCGCATGGTATCGGCGTCACCAAAGGCGGCCGCAACACAAAGCTCCACGCTGTCTGCGATGAGAAAGGCCGCCCGCTC
>LADW01000093.1 GCA_000961695.1 Hyphomonadaceae bacterium BRH_c29 | reverse complement strand
TACCGCGCCTGCATGTAGACGAGGCCGGTGGCGGCGTCTTCGATGTGGCCGGTATAGCCCGCCTGGTTGTCGTTGGCGGCGGCGCTCACCCAGTCCTCGCCGAACGGCTGCTCGCTCTCGCGCCACACGACCGCGCCTGTCGTACCGGTGCCCGCCACCGCGCTGCCGAGATGGTCCGGGTGCAACCAGGTCACCGATGCCCCCGCCACCCGCGCCAGCGTCATGCCGGACGCCCGGATGTACTCCGTGGGGCCCGCGCCGACCTGGTCGACCCCGACCAGCCCGCCGGAGACGTCGTAGACCGAGTAACGCGTCTCCCCGCTCACGACCTGCTTCACACGTCGCTTGTGCCCGTCATAGACATAGGTGCCGGTCACCGCCCCGTACGCAGCCACCGGCTGGTTCGAGGCATCATACGTGAACCCGAGACCGCCCAGCGCCGTCACATTGCCTCGCGCGTCATAGCTGAGGCTGCGGGGGCCTTTCACACTATCCGTATGCGACGAAAACCGGTTGGTAGCGACAAAGGAGAATGCGTCGATCACTGGCGTGGCCGAAACCTGCAGGTCTTCCTAGAGGTGTTAGTCGTCGTTTATATGTCAAGTTGAGCCCATTGGAGGTAACGCACCTTCCTGATCGTTGAGTTGCCTTAACTTCACCGACGTTAAAATAAAGGTGTCAATCAAGCTCGATCGAGTCTTGATAAAGTTAAGCGCGTCCAGATTCGTGAAATCATAAAGCGTCTGCGATGTATTTGGCCGAACGACGGCATCCCAAATTTCATCAAGGCGCGCTTCAAAACCAGGGTCGTGCCAAACACCACCCTCTATCCTGACAATGATTTCGCCCTCGCGCTCAAGGTTTTCCGCCAGTTCCTCTGCCGCGCGGCGGCTAAGTTTCATCCACGCTGAGCCGTTCTCAGAAACATAGTCTTTTGAGTTGGTGCGTCGTCTATGCCTAGTCATCATTCCATTTAATCCGATCGTCTGGGATCCATTCAGAGTCAGTCTTGTCGCTAGCCTGAATCACCTCGCCCGTTTTGTCGTTGACCACAACGTGAGCCTCCTTCGGACCGTACACAGTTGCGGGATCACTCTTACCCTTCCTATTGTCGACTGAAACGCCCGTAGGATCCGTTTTGTCGACGAGGTCCTTCACCTCGTCTTGAGACCAGCCGCGAGGTTCAAGCTGCTCTTTGACTTTATCAAAGTCTAAATCTTTCCCTTTTGGTAGGCCGCTATTCAGTCCCTCATTCTGATTGTCCGAATTCAACATCCCAATCAGCGGCACCACACCTGGAAGACTCAGTATTGCGGAAAGCGCAAATTCAGGATTTTGAGAAGCGAGGTAAGTTCCTCCAATAGCAACACCGGTCGCCACTCCTGCAGCGGCGGCTTCGCAGGCACCTCCGGCGCATACCAGCGGAACCGCCAGAATAGCTAACTCGCCATCCAGATCGACCGCATTCACCGGATCATTCCCGGCATAGGCATACCGGTTGAACATGTCCGGCCGCTGCGGCGAGAACCCGACGGGATCGTTGGCGAGGAACCGCCCGATAATGGGATCGTAGTACCGCGCCTGCATGTAGACGAGGCCGGTGGCGGCGTCTTCGATGTGGCCGGTATAGCCCGCCTGGTTGTCGTTGGCGGCGGCGCTCACCCAGTCCTCGCCGAACGGCTGCTCGCTCTCGCGCCACACGACGGAGCCTGTCGTACCGGTGCCTGCCACTGCGCTGCCGAGATGATCCGGGTGCAACCAGGTCACCGCCGCCCCCGCCACCCGCGCCAGCGTCATGCCGGACGCCCGGATGTACTCCGTGGGGCCCGCGCCGACCTGGTCGACCCCGACCAGCCCGCCGGAGACGTCGTAGACCGAGTAACGCGTCTCCCCGCTCACGACCTGCTTCACACGTCGCTTGTGCCCGTCATAGACATAGGTGCCGGTCACCGCCCCGTACGCAGCCACCGGCTGGTTCGAGGCATCATACGTGAACCCGAGACCGCCCAGCGCCGTCACATTGCCTCGCGCGTCATAGCTGAGGCTCCGCGGCAGGCCGGCCGTGTCCGTGTGCGAGGTGAGCCGATTGCTGGTGGCATTGTAGCTCAGCCCGACGATGCGCGATCCCACCTGGCGCTGCACCAGATTGCCGAGCGCGTCATAGCTGAACGTGCCCGCACCCCAAGGCCCCGTGCTCGCCGTCAGCCGCCCGGTCCCGTCATAGGTGAACGTCTGGTCGATATTGGCCGGGGACTGGTCATCGATCGAGCCAACCTGCCCCCGCGCCGTGTAAGCATAGGTCAGGTCCAACGGCACTTCCGACGCCTTGACGCTACGCAGCCGCAGCGGCATCTGCCGCACCGTCTGGGTCTGGCTGAATACCTGGCCATTGCCATAGGTCATTCCCGCGAGCGCGCCGTTGGGGTGATAGCTCATGCTGCTGGCAATCGTCGCGCCATCGAGCGTCACGCCCGTCACCCGCCCAAGCCCATCCAACCCATGCGCGACGGCCTTGCCGGACGGAAGGGTATAGCCTGACAGCACCTGCTCGGGATTGTAGGCATAGGTTTGCGAGTAGGTGCGTCCATCGAGGGTCAACGACGCGGAAACCGGGAGATCGGCTGACGGGTGGTAGGCGTAGGTCCAGTTCACACCATTGCGATTGACCGTAAGCGGATTGCCATTGGCATCGTACGTCCGCGCGATATCCGGCGTCGTGCCTGGAAAGTTCGTCGTCGTCGGACGGCCCAATGTGTCGTAGGCCAGGGTCACCTTGTCCGATGGCAGGGTCGCGCAAGCTGTCCCGGTCAGACCTTCGGCATATGCCGTGAGCTGATCGGCGGCGTCATACGCATAAAGCGTCTTGCCCGTTTCGGGCGCTGCGAAAGCGCACAACCGCAGTTTGGTATCGTAGGTCCAGTTCTGGGTGAAGCTTTTGCCGCCGCCGGACTGGGTCGCTGCGGTCAGGTTGCCGTAAATGTCATACGCCATCGCCGTCGCTATGCCTTCGGGCTGGGCGATCGAGACCGGATTTCCATCTTCGGGGCTGCCATAGCCTGACCGGCACGTGGTCGTTTGTGCGCCCACAGCATCGGTGACGCGAACACAGTTGCCTGTGAGATAAGCATAGGTCGTTGTGGCGTTGGGAGAAACATTTTCCGCCACCTGCGTCACCCGGCTCAATGCATCATAAGACGTCTGCATGCCGTTGAGCGGGTTGCTTGATGCGGACGGCCAGGATTCGAACACCGTTCGCCCGAGGCCGTCATAGGTCTTGCGCGTATATACGCTCCCCGCCACGCCGTTCGTGTCCTCTTGCCGGACAAGCACCGGACGCAGATATCGGTCATATGTAATCGTCGTCCGGGATGGGCCGTGCGTCAGCGTCTGGGTCATACCTGCGCCAAGCCCGCTATAGGCGATCACGGTATTCGACCAGGTTCCGGGTGGATCAATGAGTGTGAGGCGGCCGCCGGCGTCGTAACTCAATCCCGTAACATTGCCCCTCGGGTCGGTCTGACTGGTAATCCAGCCATTATTGTCGATCACGCGCGAGAAACTCGAGTTGTCAGGCCGCGTGACCGTCTGGGGCACACCTCGCTTGTAGTTTGTGAGAGTATACGTCCTGTTTAGCGCATCGGTCTGGCTTGCAATCATTCCGCCTTGCGTACCGGCCGGGTGATAGGTCAGTGTCCGGAACAGACTTCCAAACTTGCTGAGGGTGGCGAGCCGGCCATTTGTGTCATACGTGGCAGACTCAAACAGCTTACCGTTCCGGGTGATCGACGCGGTCAAGCCTACCACCCACTTGGTCGTGTTGTGCGTATATGTCCTGACTTCCGTGCGCGTGCCCGAGGCCACCGAGCTGCTCTGATTTATCTGTATTGGAAACCCGAACGAATAGCCGGTCGAGGCTTTGTCGGTATTGTAGGAATTGACGGTCGTGTAAGTGTCCGTCCCCCGAGTGGTCACGGTTGTCCCCGGCAGATAACGGATCCGGATACCGGGCTCCTGCGTTGGCGGCAGGAATGTGCTCCCGAAACCAGACTCTTCGACGTACCCATTGGTCTGACTTTGCACCAGAGCTCCGCCCGCGCTGCTGCGCAACTCCGAAGCGACCAGACGCCCCCCAGACGCGACCCGTGTCCATTTGTGGAAATAGGTCGTCTCGGCGCCACTGGGGTCGACGACCTTGGTCCAGTTTGTTTGGTCGCCATTGCCTGCGCTATTGGCGTTGCCGAGATCCTGTTCGTAGGAATAGACCCAATCACTCTGCGGAATCCCAGCACCGGATAGACGTTTGCGGGACACCGAAAGGCTTTCCGTGTGCGCCACATAGGGCAGCGGCATATCGGTCCTGTAGGGCGTATCATTGTAACAAAGCGGCTTGACCATGTCTGCGTTCAGCGAAATGCGCACATAACGTTCGGTCAGGGTGAACTCACCTCGCGTTCCGTCCGGGTGAGTGATGACAACAGGCAAATCGGGTTGCGTACATGTGCTGCCTTTGAGCGGCGCCACGCTCATGTTTGCGACATCCAAAGTCCACGCTCGGCCATCCGGAAGCGTTACGGTCTTCAGGATGTTGGCGTAGGTCAGATAACTACTTTCCCACTGCAGGACCTGACTGGACCCGTATGTGTAGGTCCATTCGCGCTGCGCGGACGTCCCAGGGCTTGCTCGCACCTTGGACACCAATCCCGACGTGCCGTTGTAGACAAGCGTTATCTCCCGTCCGTCATTGGCCAGTATGCGCGTCAGACGCCCGGACGTATCGTACGTATACTGAACGGTATTACCATTGACGTCCATGACCTCGGTCGCAAAAACCATCGTCTGGCGGCGGGGCGTGCTGTAGAAGGGATCTGGAACCGATTCGATATTATCAACACTTCCCAGTGCGGGCGCCGTGCGCACAACCACACGGTCAAACCGGTACCGGTCACCCGTGGGCGAGTAAGCATAGAAACCTTCACCGCCTCCATTGGCCGTCCCGATAGAAGCGATACAGGTGACCCGCCAGTTGTTCGTCGTAACATATTTGGTCTGAGGAAACGCTGCTTGTCCGAGCGGCGCGGTTGCCTCCAGCAATTGTTGGGCACCGCTACCCGGAACGTCAAGAAACACGCCAGAAGCATATTCATCGTTGCGGACTTCTTTGTACTGTGGATTTCCTAACTTAATTCTTGACTCGACCAAGGTCGGCAAGCTTTGCGAAAACGTCGACGTGCAGCGCGATGGACCCCAGGCTGTGTTTTGAGGCGTCATGACGCGGATATGCGGCGCAACGATTTGCCAGTCTCCAAACTCGTAGGCAGTCTGCGAGAAATGATAGAAGTCGCCTTGGGTCCTCCGGCGCGTAAGCTCTACACGCAGACTTGAGTTTCCAGGCAGGCTGACATCGGTCTGTTCAAAGGAGAGGGCTCCCGTATGGGCATCAATCTGATCGCCCATCAGATCGCTGCCGAGAACCGTCGGTGTTGATCGTTTGAGCCATTCAACCGCCGGCACGGGATCAATCAGGGCACCGCCTTCTTCGAACTGGGCGAACGCAATGCTAGGCAACAGAGCCATTGAAACTAGAAGCGCACACCCTAAAGCTTTTCGCATGGCACACCCGCTCAGATTGGTTTCTTTCTCTATTTGGTAGATTTTTGAAGCCGCATCAACAAGATTTTTTCGAGGTGTCCGTCGGCCAAACTTTACCCCGGCTGCAGCCGAAAGAGATGGAGCCCCCGGAAAGCCCAGGAGAAAGACGGAGCGTTCCGGGAAGCGTCGCGTAGGATATGAGCCCCTGAGCCTAACCTTTGGTTTGTACAGCACTATTTGTCGACTTTGGAAATCGGCCCAAAAGCATTACGACAGACTGTCCATTCAAATGCGGGACCAATTGGGGCTCAGGTCAATTTGTCGTTGCCGAAAGCTACAGCCCCGGCCCCGTGCGAGCACGTATTTGAGCGATGCATTTGCCTCAGTTCGTCGAGGTATTTGGGGTCAAAAATCGATCAGCCAGACCGGCAATTCGTAGTGAGAAACGGGCAGTTGCAAAGCTTGTTGGCCAGCTCATGAAGCACGTCTCTTTATCAAGCCTCGCGGAACGAAATTCCATTTCGTTCGTGGCATTTGCCCTTTTCAACACAGTCTCTGGCGAACGGCATGCGGCGGCTTGCCGACGCCGGTAGGCTGCGGGAGAATGCAGTGACGTCGGCGAATACTTTGGGGCAGGGAAAACTCTTTAGGCCTCAGATAGCTGAGAGAAGTCTCGTCTTTTTTTGGTAACGCAAGACAGCGGAAAACAGCAAACCCGGTAGGGCAAGTTAAAAGGGTTGGCGCCACCCCCTGGGTAGCGCCCTGTCTGCACAACGATTTTCCGGCGTCCGTTGTACGCCGTTGGGGTGTACGGATTTTGCTGGAACTGCTGCAGCTGCGCGAACGTCCGTACACCATCATTTGTATAGCGATGCGGCCGCTTGCACAGGGTTGCACCGCCTCGCCGACGCTCCAACTAGGCAGGCCTCGTCCGCGGCGGCACACTGGGAGACACTGCGGGAGCCTGCCTCATGACACCCAGAAATACCCCTGACAAAGACCATCCGATGAGGGTCTTTCCAACATGCTCCCGCGCAGCCCGATGAAACCCCGCGTCAACCTCCGCCTCAATGCGGCGCTGCTTGCACAGCTCGAGGCCGCAGCGCTCGAACGGAAGACAACAAAGACCGACATCCTGGAAGAGGCGCTACGCTGCTATCTTGACCCGGACCGCAATTGCGCTTTGGAGGACCGGCTAATGGAGCGCATGGACGCGTTCGAGAAGCGCCTGGGGCAGCTCTTCTGGGCGGTAGATCTCGGCGTCGAGACGACCGGGCATTTTGTGCTCTACTGGCTGACCCGGACAGACCCGATTCCAGAAAGCGAGCGCGACATCGCGCATGCCCTTGGTCAGCGCCGGTTTGATCACTTCATCAACCAGATCGCAAAGAAGCTCCGCCGGCGCAGGTCTCTCGTCGCGGAGTCGCTTCGCTGGGAACCGTCAGAACCGGAGTAAGCAAGGCCCCTGCGAGCCGCCTTCGGTCGATCGCTTCAGACCCCACCCCAATCCGGCTGCAGATCTGCTTCCAGGCCGAATGGCAGGCCCTGCCATTCGGCCATGACGAGCCTCCATGCCGGCGCGGGCCCTCGTCAAGGGCGCGCGGGATGCGCGCCGCGTAGCGGCCCTGCCCTTGACGAGGACCCGCGCCGGCGTCACCCGCAAACAGGCTTTGGACGGTGTTGTAAGCGCCTGTCGCAAATGGCGTGCGCTCCGATAGTCAGCGGGCGGCCGTTTGCGCGATGCTGGACGCCATGCAACCCGCCAGTGCCCAGCGTATCGAGAACGCGATCCGGATCGTCGCCCGGCTGATCGACATGTCGGGCGATGCCTACTGGCCCATCCTCGAACGGCTGGAAGCGGAGCACGCCGCCCTCGCCAGCCGGGAAGAACGCCTTGCCCGGTATCTTGCCGGACAGCAGCCTCAAGCCGCCCGGCGGTTGCTGTCTCCGCCTGCGCGTTCAACGCCCCGCGAGTTCCCCGCGCAAAGGGCATGACGACTCCCTGTGTTCAGAGCGCGATCTCGCGCACGAGCCGCGCGACATGATCGAGCGAGGCGCCCTTGCCATAGCGCTCGCGGTCAAGCCGGTGGCCGAACAGGTCGCGCCGGATCCGGTCATCTATACCGGCTGCCAGCATCCGGTCCTCGAACGCATGGCGCAGCGAGTAGAACGAGTGCGCCGGTGTCTCCATCAGGCCGTTGGTCTTGAGATACTTGTTGACCGTCGCACTGAGCCCTGCGCTGCTCTCCCGGTAGCGCGGGAACCCGTCCGGGAACGCCTTGAACGCTTCCAGCGAGACGCCGGTCAGCGGGATCACCCGCCGGGCGTAGGGGCTCTTTAGCTGGCGGCCGTCGGGCTCGATAGCGATATGCGGCACAGCGGCGTCGAGCCGGATCGTCTTCGCGGTGAGGCCTGCGCCTTCCGATGGCCGGTACCCGGTATTGACCATGCCGAGCAGGAGGCCGCGCGCCTCATCGTTGAGCCCGGAGAGCGCGCCACGCGCGAGCAACTTGTTCCGGATCCACTCCGGGCTGAAAGGCGGGCGGGTGCGCGTCTCGCCCTCCCGGAACGAGAGCTCGCCGAGCGGCAGCGTGAGACCCAGCCGCTTCATCGTGTTGACGGTCTTCAGCACGTCGCCGAGATGGATCAGGTCCTTGTTGGCCGAGTTGGGCGTGACCTCGCCCGCCTCGATGCGCTCCAGCCAGTGCTGGCGGAAGTCCAGCATGTCGTCCCGCGTGATCGCCTCGATCAGCTTGTTGCCGACGATCTCCACGAAGTTGCGCACGGCCTTGAGGCGCGGGTTCTTCCAGCGCCGGACCTGGTCCTCGCTCTTGCCGAGCGTCTTCTCCCGGGCAAGGCCCCAGTAGAGCTCCAAGGCCTTTTCAAGCGTCAGCGAGGGCGCCGGCACTGTGCCAAGCAGGGCAGACGCCTCTACCGGGTCCGGCGCCGCCCGGCGCGCGCCGATGGCCTCGACGCGGGCCAGGAGCTCCTCCACCGGCAGACGGGATACAAGG
>LADW01000032.1 GCA_000961695.1 Hyphomonadaceae bacterium BRH_c29 | reverse complement strand
CCAGCAGGCTGGTCGGTGCGCTGAACCGGCGCCGGGCGGCGGGCGCCTCCTCGACCGCCTCGAGGGCCCAAGACGGGAAACCCGCTGCGGGGCTGCTTGTGCTCGTCTGCTTCGGCACAGTGACCGGCAACTCGCCGTAGCGGCGTATCTGTTCGCTGGCCTCACCTTCGGCGGGGGCGAGCCTGTCCATCGCGTTCAGGCAGAGCGAATACCAGGACCGGTCGTGATAGCCGCCGCCTTTCAGGCCACCATACCAGTGCCCGGCAATGATCAGCCGGTCCTGCGCGCGGGTCAGCGCCACGTAGAGGAGGCGGCGGTGTTCCTCTTCCGCCCGCGCATCGGCCAGCGCCTTTGCGGCTTTGACCTCTTCCAGTTCTCCATCGCGGCGCGGTGACCAGACGGGCGCGCCGTTGATTTCGTGGATACGTCCGCCAGAGGGCTTCGGCGCACTGGTTGTGTCCGGCAGGATGACGATGGGCGCCTGCAGGCCCTTGGCGCCGTGCACGGTCATGACGCGTATTTCGCTCTCGGGCGCGGCGAGGTCGCGTTTGATCTCGACGTCTCCGGCTTCCATGCGGGCGATGAAGCACTGTAGAGAAGCGGGCTCGGTGGAGTCGAAAGCGATGGCTTCGGCCACGAGGGCTTCAACAGGATCGCGCGCCGGATGGCCGAGGCGGGCATTGAGCTTTTCCCAACCGGTCTGTTCATCCGGCATCGGAACATCGAGAACGGCGGAGAGGAAGTCGAACGGCGGCTCGCCCTTGCGGTCGATCAGGCCCTGCAGGAAGGCGGCAGCGACCTGCACATTTGGATCTGCACTTGCCTGTACGCGCTGCCAAAGGGTTTCGCCGCGCTTGCGCCCGCTGGCCAGTTCGAACAGGTAACGGTCATCATCGACGAGACCCACAAAAGGCCCGCGCAGGATTTCGGCGAGAGTCAGGTCACGCTCCGGCAGCGCCGCGAAGCGCATCAGGTTCAGGCAATCCTGCACGCCGATATGGTCGCCCAGCTTCAGCCGGTCCGCGCCCGCCACCGGCAGGCCTTTGGCTTTCAGCTCTCCGATGATCGCGTCGAACAAGCCGCCGGTCCGTCCGCGCACCAGGATGAGAATATCTTCGGGCCGCACAGCGCGCCGGACCCAGCCGTCGCCTTCGTCCACCCAGATACTTTCGCCCGCATCGATCATGCTCCGCACGGATTTGGCAATCGAGGCGGCAAGCTGTGCCTTGGGCGAGGACGAGCGCATCGCGTTGACGGGGCGCGCCCAGGCGTCCTCGTCCTCTTCTTCCTTCTTCGGCGCAATCGGCCAGAGTTCGACAGAGCCGTGCTGGTCTGAGCGCCACGAGACATGCTGCACGAGATTGCCAGCCTCAGAGGGTGCGTCTGCCGGCGCGTTGGCAATGGGCGGGGCCTGGTTCCAGACCGTGTCGACATATTCGAGGATTTCCGGTCCGGACCGGAAAGACATTTCCATCGACTCTTTGAGCAGGTCCGCATTGCGCGACTGGAACTGGTGATACTGTTTCAGCAATTGCGACGGGTCGGCGCCCTGGAAGGAATAGATGGACTGTTTCTCGTCGCCCACCACGAACAGGGTGCGCGGATCCTGAGCCCGCTCGATGCCCTGCCCGGCGTCGAACTCACCGGTCAGGGCATCGACCAGTTCCCACTGCGTGGGACTGGTGTCCTGCGCCTCGTCCAGCAGGAGGTGCGAGAGGCCGCCATCGAGCTTGTAGAGCACCCAATCGGACATGCCGGTCTCGGTCAGCAGGAGGCGGGTGTGCTCAATCAGGTCGTCGAAGTCGAGGGCAGCCCGGGCGCGCTTCAGTTGCTGGTAGCGTTCCAGCGCCGGTAGACCGACTCGGAGCATGGCCGATGTGCGCGCGAAGGCAGCCGCGCGGTTGAGCCGGTCTTCCAGCTCGATCATCCGGTAGGCTTCTTCGCCGAAACCGTCTTTCATCTGGAACAAGGCCGACACGAGCGGCAAGGCCTCGCCCATGCCTTTCGTGTACGGATTGGAAGCGCGCAGATCGCCAGTGCTAGTGCGGAAGACGGACCGGTAAAGCGCCCAGCGCTCGCCAGCATCTTCCGTTGCAATCACGGCCATCAGCTTCTCACCGGTGGCAGCGTCCGTCTTGCCGCCAGTCAGAAGGAGTTCGGCGACCGTGCGGATGTCTGCGACAGGCAGCGCGTCCACCATGGCCACTTGCAACAGCTCGCCGACCGATGCCTCGGGCGCCTGCAACCGCTCGCGCAGGTCTTCGTCCATGGCGGCCAGGTCGCCGTCGAAGTGTTCGGCGAAGCGCAGCACGGTCGTACCGATGCTGCGGAGTGTGTCGAGCGCCAGCATGGCGCCTTCGTGGCCGCCTTCCAGTGCCAACAAATCAAGGCGCTCCGGATCCCTCTCCACCGCAGACAGGACAGCTTCGCTGCGCGCTTCGTCCCAAAGCGCGAAGGCCTCGTCTTCCTCGATCTCTGTGAAGCCGGGAAAGACATCTGCTTCCAGCGGGAAACGCCGCAACACGCGGGCGCAGAAAGCGTGGATCGTCTCAATCCGCAGGCCGCCCGGCGTTTCAAGCGCACTCGCGAACAGGGCACGTGCGACCTGAAGGTCTTCAGGTTTGTAGGCATCAGGCTTGCGATCCTGCAGCCGGGCAAGCTGCTGTCTCAACGGATCATCTTCCATCACCGACCACTGGCCGAGCGTCTTGAACAGGCGCGACAGCATCTCGCTGGCCGCTGCCTTCGTGTAGGTGATGCAGAGGATAGAATCCGGTTTCGCACCTGGCCGTCCGTCTTCCCGGCGCAGCAGGAGACGCGCCACACGGTCGATCAGAACCTTGGTCTTGCCGGAGCCTGCATTGGCCATGACGAAGGCCGAATGAACCGGATTGGCCGACCGGATCTGGACACGGACCGCCTTCTGAAAATGCTCGGAATCCGGCGGGCGGACGGGGCTTTGCACGTCACTCATCGGCGCCGTCCTCCGTATCGCCGGCCCATTCGGCGCGGCGGGCGAGCCGGTTGTAGCCATTGTCGTATTTCACGAACTGAACACGCGGCGCTGACAGGAACGCGGCATCGTCCTCGCGATAGGCGGAGATCAGCCGGATCAGCCCCTCTTCCGCCGTCTTCGCCAGTTCGTCCGGCGTGGCCTGCAGCGCCCGGCTCTGTCCGACGACACGCGCATCAGGCTTCGCCTTGAAGGCCACATATTCGAGGCCCGACACGCTCGCGGCGGGAATGCCCTCATACCCCCCCTTGCCGGCGATCAGCGCCTGCAGCGGCATCTGCTGGCTGAGTTCGGCAGCGATTTCCTTGTCCGAGGGCGGACTGCCGGTCTTGAAGTCGATCACGATGAGGCTGCCATCGGGCTGGCGTTCAATCCGGTCTGCCATGGCGGACAGGGTGAACGGCATGCCGCTGATCTCGAAGTCGAGTTTGCCCTTCACTTCCAGTTTCGGCTTGCCATCCACGCGGCGCTCCGAGCGCCAGCCAAGATACCAATTGGCCATCTGCTCCAACACAGCGCGGCGAGCGGCCAACACCGGCTCGGGTTCGCCTGCAGCTGAGAGGTTCTCAGTCAACAGCGACACGAGGTGTGCCGCCGTCTTCGGCGCGCCTTCATCTTCGAATACTTCCAGCGCCTTGTGGATTGCTGTGCCGCGCGGCGCCGGCCCCAGTTCCGCATTCATCGGATCGATCCGGTCGAGCTTCAGCACGTTCTCTGCCCAGATGGCATAAGGATCGCGCTGCAGCGTATCGATCCGGGTGACCGACATGCGTTGCGGCCAGCCGTGCGGGCGGCGGCGGGGCACCGGCTCGGCGGAGAAGTCTTCCAGCGTGTTTGCGCCGCGATCTCGCAGCGCGAGCGCCCAGGCGAGCGGGCTTTCTCCGTCCGGCCCAAGCGCCGCCTTCGCCTTGTCGCCGAGCGCGCCTTCGGCCAGCGTCTTCAGTCGCCAGACCCAGCGGGAGGCCACGGCAGGTGCATCATTGCGACGGGCGGCGTGCAGCAATGTCACGCGCGGCGCGCAGGCAAGCTGGGCAAAGTCGTGCGCCTGCAAGCCGACCCGGTCTTCCGGATCGCCAAATCCCAACTCCTTGCGAAACCGGCGTGGCAGGAAGGCATCCGCTGGCGGGCGCTGCGGCCAGACATCCTCGCTGAGGCCCGCCAGAATGATATGGCTGGCAGACTGAAGCCGTGCTTCCAACGGGCCCCAGATAGCGAGGCGCGGATGTTCGGCGATGCCTGCGCTGACCGTGCGGCGGGCGGCGTCTGCTTCGATCAGTTCAACGAAAGCGTGCGGCGCCATCGGGGCGAGATAGTCGGCCAGTTCTGCAACATGCTCCATCATCCCTGTGGCAGAGCGGCCATCTTCCCCGGCCCAGGGGAACGGTGTCTGGCTGACCTTGGCGGCGAGGTCCGCGATGCGCTCGGCGATCTGGCGGCCCGGCAGAGGCGGCGCCTGTGACAGGTCTGCCTGCGTGTCAGCAAAAACTGCCGCAAGCTGTTCAACCGAGCCTTCAGCAACCGCCTGCTGCTCTTTCGAGAAGCCAGCATAGGGGTCCAGTTCCGCCCGTGTCCGGATGGAGTTAACCAGATCGTCCAGCGAGCGCCAATTGCGCGCGCCGCGAAGGAAATAGCGGTCGAGCGTATCGGCGCCGTCAAAGCCTTTGACGAAAGGATGCTTCAACACGGCGCTCAGAATAACAGGTTCGGCGGGGTCCAGCACCCAACGGGCACACAGGCCAATCAGGCTGCCTGCCGTGGTCTGCCCGAGTGGGCTTCCCGAGGACGGCGGCACGTCGAGGTCCCAGCGCTTCAGCACGCCGCTGACACGCCGGGCGAGCGTCGCATCCGGCGTTACCAGCGCAGCGGTCTCTTTCGGATCTTGGATGACCTGACGCAGCAGCAATGCTGCGATCTCTGCTTCAATCGCCTCATCCGGCGCCTCGATCACGGCGAGGCCATCCAGCGCAGATGTTGCGAACTCTTCTTTCACTGTGCCAAGGGAGGCAGCCAGTTCGTCCAGCGTATTGCGCCAGTCCGCCGTGGCCTCAGCCGGTGCGAGCGCTTCGTGGATGATGCGACGACGGGCTTCGGCATTTTGCGTTCCGTCCGTACCCGGCCAGGTGCAGACATCTGCGGGGGCAACGCCGAGGCCGCTCAACGTGTCGAACAGGATGTGCTGGGGATGGCTGACAGAAAGTGCGATACCGGCACGCGCGCTCTCGTCGGCATGCATGTCGAGCCCCGGCAGAACAACCAGCCCTTTCGGCAGGGCCATGGCGGCTTTCATCAGGATACGGCCTGCAGGAGTTGCACCGGTGGAGCCTGCGATGATGACGGGTGCCTGAGGCGGGTTTTCAGCCCAACTCGCGGCCACGATGCGCGCCGCCGCGATATCGCGCAGAAAGGGATCGCTCTCGCCATGCTCAGCCAGCCACGCTGGCCAGCTTTCCGAAATGATGCTGAGGAATTTTACGGACTTTTCCCAATGGAGGGCCAGCTCTGCTGTCTCGGCAAGGTCCGGCAAGGCGGCCCAGTCGACCCGCTCGCTCAACGCGGCCTGCTCCATCAGACGGCTGAGCTCCTGTGCAGCAGCAAGCGCAGAGGTGGCGGGCGGCGTAATCGCGTAAGCGCTTTCGTAGAAGGCCTGAACAAGGTGCGTCAGCGCGCCAAGACGCCGGGCGGGAGACATGGCGGGCGGCAGGCCTGCGCGGGCTGCGTCGGCGGATGGCGCTTCGTCGGCCTCCATGTCACCCAGCGTGCGGATGTCTGGCGGCAGGATCGCTTTACCGCCGCCTGCATCATAGAGTTCGCGCGCCAGAACACGGGCGGAGCGACGGTTCGGCATATAGATGATCGCGTCCGCTAACGCGTCAGGCGCGTCCTTCAGGCCCGCCTCTTTGGCCAGGGTTGTGGCGAGCGCACGCAGGAAATCCGTTCCCGGAGGGATCGTCCAGACCCTGGACGCGCCGGAATACAGGCTCCCGCTATCCGCCATGGCAAGTCAGCCACATTTCAGCATCTTTCAGCGCTTGCGGATCGCCGACATGCAGCCAGAACCGCTCCAGCACAACGCCATGCAGGCGGCGTTGTGGGATCAGCCTGTCCCACACTTTCAGGGCGGAGAAACGCTCAATCGGCGCATTATCGTACAGCTGAGGCCGGATGATGCGCAGACCGCAATAGGCGTAAGGCGCGGTTGCGGCGTCGCCCCGGCGGGTCATGGCGCCGTCTTCGTGCAGGAAGAAATCTCCAGCCCCGTTAAAGCCGAGCGCGCGCCCGGTGTCCGCCACCAGCAATAGGGCGTCCATAGCCGCCGGATCAAACGTGTCTGCCAGCGCGAGCACGGGTTCCGGCCCGGTGGGTTCCCAGAAGGCATCCGTATTGGCGACGATGATCGGATCATCGCCCAGCAGCGAACGCGCCTTGGCCAGTGCGCCGCCGGTTTCCAGCACCTCACCGCGTTCGTCGGAAATGATGATCTCTATATCCGTGCGCGCGTTCAAATGTGCTTCCACCTGGTCGGCAAGGTAATGCACATTGACGATCGCGCGCTTCACGCCAGCGGCGACCAGCGGATCCAGCATCCGGTCGATCAGTGGCTTTTCGCGCACTTCGATCAGTGGCTTCGGGCAATTGTCCGTCAGCGGGCGCATACGCGTGCCCAGACCAGCAGCGAGCACCATGGCGGTGTGCGGAACAGGCACGCTCATTCAGAGGCCCTCGAAGACAAACGGTGTGGTGCGCCGCACGAAGGCGTTCATGTCCTTCAACGCAGGATGCGACAGGTTCCGGGCGAGAATTGCGAACTGGCGTGGCTGGAACTGGCCATAACGAGGCTTGCCGTCACGGTACTGGAGCCGGGAGAAGACGCCGGCAATCCGCAGCGCATTCAGCGCGCCGATCACAGCAAGGCGTTCATCGAAGGCTTCGCGCGACTTGCCGGTCAGGTCCAGGTAATGGCGGATCGCGGCCTCTGCCACGTCAGGCGAGACGGCCCGGCGGGCATCCTGGGTCAGCATCGCCATGTCCCAGGCATCCCAGCCGCGCACAGCGTCCTGAAAGTCCAGCAGGCCAAGTTCGCCATTGCCGAGCCAGAGCAGGTTCTCGGCATGGAAGTCACGAAGGGTGAAGGTGCGGGGGAATTCCATCGCCTGCGCGATCAGGTGATCGCGGGCCGTGTCCCATTCTGCCCGCTCCGCGCCTGTCAGAGGTCCGCCGCCCTGTTCAGCCCTCAGCCAGTCGGCATAAAGGTCTGCATTGGAGGCCAGCGCCAGCCGGTCGAAATCGAGGATCGGCCAGACATCTGCGCCATTTGACAAAATAGCGGGCGCGTCGTGCTGGTGAAGATTGGCGAGGACACCGGCGGCCGTGACATAGGCTGCGCGTTCGTCGATCAGGCCCGCTTCGATCTGCCGGGCAATTTCGAGGTTTTCACCGAAATCCTCGATCAGGGCGAAACCGTGCGCGCTGTCATGCGCGAGGATCTCCGGCGAACGAAAGCCACGTTGGCGCAGATAGTCCGAAATCAAGACGAAGGCATCGACGCGCGAGGCCGCGAGCCGCGTGGAGGCATTCCAGCCCATGGCGATGCGGGTCGCGTCATCGGCATCGGGCGGGCACGGGTCCGGCTCTATGCGGGGCGCATCCATCAACAAGGCGTGGTGCCCATCCGGCTTTACGAGGCGGATGTACCGCCGTGTGGACGCATCCTGGCCGAGCGGGAAACGCGCAGCCGCCTCCCAGCCCGAGCGGACGAGGAACGCATCAATCTCAGCTTCGCGACCAACAGTATCAAAACCCATGAAGACGTGTCTGCCAGCCTTCGCCGCGCGGTTCCAGTGTCACGCGCCGCCCGTCCCCATGGAAATCGATCGTCACGTCGAGGCGCCAGTCCGGCAGGTAGCTGCCCGCCCTTTCCGGCCATTCGATCAGGGCGATGCCATCCTGGGTTTCGTCCCAGCCGAGTTCGACCACTTCTTCAGGCGATTTGAGGCGATAGAGATCGAAATGCCAGACCGGGAGCGGTCCATTTTCGTACATCTGGACAAGCGTATAAGTCGGGCTTGGCACATCTTCAGCACCCGAATAGGCCCCGATCAGCCCTCTGGAAAAGGTGGTTTTCCCCGCGCCAAGATCACCGTGAAGGGCAATCACGTCACCCGCCTGCAGCAGCGCAGCCAGCCGTGCTCCAACGTCACGCAGGGTTGTCTCGTCTGGACATTCGAGAATCATTGTCATCTCATGCATATAAAGGCGCTGCGCCAATTCGTGCCATGGATTTGCGGCGTCTTGCACTGTAATGGGCCAGCATATAAAAGACAAAAAACGTGACGCTAGCGTCATAAATAAATTCGTGCCTTGAGGGAGGTATCAACTTGGATCTTTCAGAAGCAGCGCAGATCGTCCTGATCGGCGGCGGACAGGCAGCCGCGCAGGCTGTTCAATCGCTGCGCATGGGCGGCTATGCGGGCAGATTGATCCTTGTCGGCGACGAGCCGGTTCTGCCTTACCAGCGCCCGCCTTTGTCCAAAGCCTATATGAAGGGCGAATTCGCGGAAGAGCGCCTCTTCTTCAAGCCTGGCGCCTGGTACGAAGACAATGGTGTCGAGCTGATTCTTTCGACCCGCGCAGTGAAGATTGATCGCGCGGCACAAGTGGTCGAGCTCGAACATGGCGGCACACTCAATTACGACGCGCTGATTCTCTGCACAGGCTCCCGCCCCCGCGCGCTGCCGGTAAAAGGCGCAGACCTCGAAAACGTGTTTGACCTTCGCGGCCTCGCTGATGTCGAGCGGATCCAGCCAAATATGGTGACGGGCCGCAAGCTGGTGATCGTGGGCGCCGGCTATATCGGCCTCGAAGCCGCCGCCGTGGCCCGCCAGATGGGACTTGAAGTCACCGTTCTGGAAATGGCGGACCGCGTGCTTGCCCGCGTGACCAGCCCGACCATGAGCGCATTCTATGAAAAGGAACACCGCGCCCAGGGCGTGACGATTCTGACAGGCGCGCAATTGGACCATCTGGAAGGCAAAGACGGCAAGGTCAGTGCAGCCGTGCTGGCAGATGGCACGTCGATCCCGGCAGATATCGTGCTGGCTGGCATTGGCATTCTGCCAAATATCGAACTCGCCAAGGATGCGGGCCTGACTATCGACAATGGCATCGCAACCGACCGGGACGCCCATACGTCGGATCCGCGCATTTTTGCCGCGGGTGATTGCGCCAGCCGGCCTCTGGTTCATTTTGGCCGCACGGGCCGGCTCGAAAGCGTCCACAATGCCCTTGAGCAAGGCAAACTTGCCGCCGCTGCCATTCTGGGAAAACCCCGCCCGCCGGAAGACTGCCCGTGGTTCTGGTCGGATCAGTATGATCTGAAACTGCAAATCGCGGGACTTAACCAGGGACACGACGAGATTGTCGTTCGCGGCAATCCGGACGAGCGCAAGTTCGCCGTATTCTATCTTCGCAACGGTACGCTGATCGCGGTCGATGCAGTCAACAGTCCGCCGGAATTCCTGGCGTCAAAAAAATTGATCATGACCGGTGCCAAAATTGCACCAGACATGCTCAAGGATACTTCCATCAACATGAAAGACATCGCTGCGGCCGCCGCCACAGCCTAAGGAGACCAGAGAGCCGATGCCGAAAATTACCTATATCGACCACGAGGGCAACGAACGCACCGTCGAGGCAAAGTCTGGCGAGTCCGTGATGGAAGCCGCCATCAAGAATTCCATTCCCGGTATCGATGCCGATTGCGGTGGTGCCTGTGCCTGCGCAACCTGCCACGTCTATGTGGACAAGGCGTTCATGGACAAAGTGGGTGAGCAGCAGGAGATGGAGAAGTCGATGCTCGACTTCGCCGAGAACGTTCAGGACAATTCCCGCCTGTCCTGCCAGATCACCGTTTCCGACGCTCTGGATGGCCTGCGTGTGACCACGCCGGAAAGCCAGCACTAAAGTTTCAAGACGTCAGGTTTCAGCGCCCCGGCCCCATAAGCCGGGGCGTTTTGATTCTGCCTTGCTTTCCTCGGGGAACGGGTTGGTTCCGAAAAGGAATGCGTTTAGTCGGAATGTGACTTACCAACTCGCGGACTGAACCATGGACTATACCGACCTCATTTCTTCCATCGCCTTCGACAAGGCTGGCGCCTCACGTGTCACGGTTCCTGAGGACTGGATGCAGGGCCGGACCACGTATGGCGGCCTGACGTCTGCGCTCTGCCTGAAAGCTGCCCTGCCGCTGGCCGGCGGGCGACCGCTCCGGTCGGCTCAGATCGCGTTCGTTGGTCCTGCTTCCGGCGAACTCGTATCGGTCCCCACCATGCTGCGTGAGGGAAAGAACACGGCCTTCATTTCGGTCCGCATGATGGGTCCGGATGGCATTGTCGCCGAGTGTATCTTTGCGTTCGGCTCGGCCCGGGAATCGAGCCTCGACTTTTCAGACATGATCGCCCCTCCCGCCACGATGCCGGACGCGACACAGGCTTTTTTTCCGGACGAAAATCGCCGCCCGGCCTTTTCACGGCACTTCAATGTGCGCCTGGTCAAAGGTGGCAGGCCCATCTCCGGCGCGCCGGACGGGGAAATCGTGCTGTGGATGCGTCACCGGGATGAAGCGGCGCCGATGGATGCGGTCACCCTGCTGGCGCTGGCAGATTCGCCGCCTCCCGCTGCCCTGTCCATGCTGACCCAGCCCGGGCGCATCAGCTCCATGACCTGGATGGCGGAATTCCTGACGGACGACATCTCGACCGAAGATGGCTGGTTCCTCGCCCAGCACGTCGCACAGACGGCGCGGCAGGGCTATTCCAGCCAGGCCATGCGGATGTGGAATTCCAAAGGCGAGCCGATGATGGTCGGGCGCCAGACGATCGCCGTTTTCGGCTGATCTCACTGATCGTCGGGCGGCGTCGTGTCGTCGATGATTGGCCCATGTCCCATGCCGATGTCGGCGGGAGCAGGGTCAAGAAATTCCACTACGTTGCGCGGCACGGTGCCAGCAGGACAGGCAGCAAGCACCGGTTGGGCGTTGCCAATGGCTGGTCGGCTGGCCTGAACCTGTTCCAGCGGCTGCGATCGAACCACAAGGCTGAACAGGAATATGGCCAGAATGGCTGCGCCAATGGCAGCAACGGTCCAGGTTCCATAGACCGGATCTTCGTCCGGCTCGACAATCACTGTTGGCGCGGCGCGAGCTGAGGCTGACGCACGGGCGACAGCCGCGGACACGCCGCTCTTGGCTGGCGGTTTGCCGTTTCCGTTGCCATTCCTGATCGTGTTTGCGGCCAGCGTAGCGGCTTCCGACGCCTGTTTTGCTGGCTCAGGCTTGATGCCGAGGGCCTTCTCGCGCTTGGCACGGGCGTCCAGGGCCAAAGGATCAGTCGGATGCGCCTCCAGCCAGGCCTCACGGCCTTCATCATCCTTCGCGCTGAATTTCATCCACTCGCGCAGATCGGCCCGGCCGGTGCGTACGGCGAGTTCCTCGACCAGTTTGTAGAAGCCTTCCGGCATCTTGCGCGATGTCATCCCCTCCAGAGAGAAGCGCTTCATCTTGCGATAGGGCTCGTACGGGATGGTCTTGTCTGCGCCAGCATGAACCAGCACGCCATCACGCGAATTGCCGACGGCGGCCGCCGCGCGAACCCAGTCATCCTTGACCGAGTTTTCGGACCAGAGGACCAGCATATTGCCGGAATTTCCGGCGTCTCGTGCGTCCTTGGCGTCAAATGTGTCGCCTGACGCTTGTTTCTGATTGAACCGAACGGTGAATTTGAGCGAGCGGAGACGACGGGCGACAAGCTTCGCCAAGTCGAAATCATCCGGTACAGTTACAAGAAAAACGTCATAAGCCATGCGTGTTGCCTTGCATTTAGCGGGCCAACCTTACTCAAAGCCCCCCTGTTGAACACCCAATTCCGCTGTCAGGAGAGAAAACCGCCTGTTTTTCCTGCGGGAATAGAGCTATGGCCCCCTCGAAATCTAAGTTTAGGGAGGCCGGAATGGGCTTCAAATGCGGAATCGTGGGCCTGCCAAATGTTGGTAAATCCACGCTGTTCAATGCCCTCACGCAAACGGCCGCTGCGCAAGCAGCCAATTACCCGTTCTGTACCATCGAGCCGAACGTGGGCGAGGTGGCTGTGCCAGAACCGCGCCTGGCCGCTTTGGCCAAGGCTGCTGGCTCGAAAGAAATCATTCCGGCGCGTATGAACTTCGTGGACATTGCCGGCCTCGTCGAGGGCGCCAGCCAGGGCGAAGGCCTCGGCAACAAGTTCCTGGCCAATATCCGCGAAACCGACGCGATCATCTATGTTCTGCGCTGCTTCGACAATGACGACATCACGCACGTGCGCGGCATGATCGATCCTGTTGCCGACTATGAGATCGTCGAAACCGAGCTGATGCTGGCGGACCTCGAAAGCCTCGAGAAGCGCAAGCAGAACGTGATCAAAAAGGCCAATTCCGGCGACAAGGAAGCCAAGGCGCAGGTTGCCCTGATTGACCTTGCCTTGGCCGAACTGAAAGAAGGCCGCCCGGCCCGCCGCGCCGATGTTCCGAAAGATGACCTCAAAGCCTGGAACATGCTGCAGCTGCTGACCTCGAAACCGATCCTGTTCGTCGCCAACGTGGACGAAGCGAGCGCCGCGACCGGCAATGCCTATTCCCAACGTGTGGAAGAACGCGCCAAGGAAGAAGGCGCCATCAGCGTGGTGATTTCCGCCCAGATCGAATCCGAACTCGCCATGCTGGACGAGCCTGACCGGACCGAGTTCCTCGAAACATTGGGTCTCGAAGAACCAGGCCTGACGCGCCTCATCCATGCCGGTTACGACCTGCTGGACCTCCAGACCTACTTCACCGTGGGACCGAAAGAGTCGCGC
Organism: Hyphomonadaceae bacterium BRH_c29; assembly: GCA_000961695.1. Classification (GTDB taxonomy): domain Bacteria; phylum Pseudomonadota; class Alphaproteobacteria; order Caulobacterales; family Hyphomonadaceae; genus Hyphomonas. The sequence goes on along the minus strand of LADW01000032.1, from coordinate 192,345 downwards.
GCCTGGACCATCCGCAAGGGCTGGACCGCGCCGAAAGCTGCCGGTGTGATCCACGGTGATTTCGAAAAGGGTTTTATCCGCGCCGAAACCATCCCCTTTGCCGACTATGTCGCCTTCGATGGAGAAACCGGCGCGAAGGAAGCTGGCAAGATGCGATCCGAAGGCAAGGAATACATTGTCCAGGATGGCGACGTGATGCTGTTCCGCTTCAACGTCTGAGGAATATCTGTCTGGCTCTGCCAGAATAAACAGCTTGATGTGATTGAGGGCATGGCGCGTGAGCGTTCATGCCCTCATCTCATTCAAGTGGTGATCATCTCAAACACGACCCGCGTCAGGATCAGAATGCCCGGCTGATCCAACTCGAGCCGCAAGCCCGTGAAATCCGTCAAATCCGCTCCGAGGCCCGGTGCGTTCTTGAGGGAGATATACATGTGGTGCTCGTTTCCGTCAGATGAAAGCGTCAATCCCGCTCCAGTGATCGGCGTTTCGCCCTGCTCTGACAGGAGCGAGACCTTGAGACGATTTGTGATGGCGGCGTCAGCAATAAAATTCACGCTCAGGTGAAAGTCTCCAACGCTCTCACGAGTCATGTCCATGGGGTCGTGCCGGAAAACGGCAGCGCCAGCCTCGCTCCATTCCAATGACAACGCGTTCTCTTGCCTTCCATGATCGACAAGACGAGCAAGGATTGGCGAGCCGGGGGCTAGGGGCCCTCCCGGGGCCCATGCGAATAGACCGGCATCGCCTTCGAGCATCAGCGCCCAGCTCCCGACCAGACGCCCCTGATCAAATATCCTTAAACGGTCTGCACTCGCTTTCAGTCCCTCTTCGTGAAGTTGTTCGAACGCACATGGATCACCGAGGGATAATCCGAACCCGAGCGGAAACAATGGATCGTAGTCGGCATCTCCCGAATTGAGACGATATTGGTCAGCATCACATGGCCAGGAAAAGGACAGCCGTCCGGTAAAGTCATGCAGTGCCAAGCCGCTGCGATCCGCAAAGATCTGGTCTGCCAGCGCGCCCGCGCGCGTGCCGGGCAGGAAAGCTGCGATGAAAGCGTCGCTGGCGTTCAGCTCCGGGTTCACCCAAAGCGGGCGTCCGGAATAGAACACTGCGACAACCGGGATTCCCGCGTCGCGGAACCGGCGCATCCGTTCAGCTTCGCGCGTTTCACCCGGGCAGAAATCCAGCGTCTCGAGGTCACCCCGGAACTCGGCATAGGGCTCTTCCCCGAATACGACGATGGCCACATCGGGCAGTGAATTGAAACGTCCATCGGCGGAGTATTCGACCGTGCCGCTCGCCTGACCCACGATCCGCTTCACGCCGTCGAGCAAAGTTTCTGCGTGTGGGTATTCGGCCTTCTGCAGACCGCCCCCCTGCCAGCTGAGCGACCATCCTCCGCACGCGGCGCCAATGTCATCCGCTGCCTCACCGACGACAAGAACATGCTGTTCCGGATAAAGCGGCAAAAGCCCGTTGGCGTTCTTCAGAAGGACGGACGACTTTCGCACCGCTTCATCCGCCAGAGCAGAATGCGCTTCGCAACCAAGCATATTAAACTCACCTGCCCATTTCCGGTGACTGGGCCTTGGCTGGTCGAACAGACCAAGCCGCTTTTTGACGCGCAGGATACGGCGCACGGCGTCGTCCAGCCGAGCTATCGGTATTGTGCCGTCCCCGACCTGCCGTGTGAGCGTCTCGATTAGCCCCTTCCAGCTGTCAGGAGCCATGTACATGTCGAGGCCGGCGAGCAGAGCATCCGGGCAGTCGGTCTCGGTACATCCTTCAAGCTGGCCGTGCGCGTTCCAGTCACCGACGATAAAGCCATCAAAGTTCCATCGGCCTTTCAGTAAGCCCGTCATGGCGTCGGTGAAGCCATGCATCTTTTGTCCCTGCCAGCTGGAATAGGAGGCCATAACGGTCTGCACGCCGGACTGGATAGCGCTCACATATCCGGGCGCGTGAATATTGCGCAGGTCGCTTTCCGTCCCCTCTGTTTCGCCCTGATCCCGGCCACCGGTTGTTCCACCGTCACCCAGGAAGTGTTTAGCGGTTGCAATCACATGGTCAGGGCCGAGAAATTCCCCGGATGCCGGATCACCTTGCAATCCGCGAACTAGCGCCGCGCCGAGGTTCGCAACGATTTCGGGAACTTCCGAATAGGATTCGTAGGTCCGCCCCCATCGATCATCCCGGGTGACGGCGAGCGTTGGCGCGAAGGTCCATTCTATTCCCGTTGCGCGCATCTCGATGGCAGTGACCCGGCCAATACGCTCCACGAGATTTTCGTCATTCGCGGCTCCAAGGCCGATATTGTGCGGAAAAATTGTGGCGCCGACCACATTGTTGTGTCCGTGCACGGCATCCGTACCCCAGATAACCGGAATGCCCGTTCCGTTTTCCTTGAATGAGGCGAGCCAGTAGGCATCCGCCAGAGCCAACCACTCCTCAGGAGCTGCCCGGATGCGACCACCGGGGGATGAGTTACCGCCGTTCAGGACAGAGCCGAGATGATATTCAGCCACTTCTTCCGGCGTCACGGACGGAATATCAGCTTGCACCACCTGCCCGACTTTCTGAGCCAGCGTCATGGTGTTGAGGACGGCGTCGATCCACAACTCGGTTTGCAAATCGATCCGCGTTGGCGGATGCACAATTGGCCAGTCGTCCAGGTGCAACCGGGCTTTGCTTTTCAGTTCGCGCTTGATCTTGTTCATGACAGCGCAGCGCCTTCGACGCCGGACTCGGTGTCTGGAACAAAGTCTTCAGGATAATCCTGAAGCCGATCATACCAGTTGCGCTTCAGGAAGACGGCCGTCACCACCACAATCAGCAGGGACAAGACGGTTCCTGTCCAGTGCCGCAACACGAGGAAAACCGGCAGAGCGATAAGGGCGGTCTGCCAGACAATGCCCACTGCCACGTTGACCATGTCACGACCGAAATCACGGTTCTTCGACACAGTCCTTCCCTCAGCAGCCAGCGCCTCGCGCACCGGTTTCCAGAAGCCCCATGGACGGGTGCGCAGGTAGAACTTTCCGAGTGTGCTCATGTCAGTTGGCCGGGTTGTGAGCGATCCGATCACAACTGCGGCTATGCAGGCGAGAAAGAAGAACGGGAACGCATTCAGCGGGTTCAACAGCCAGAGCGGCACACCGATGGCGGCGAGTTGGGCATGTGGCAGACCAAGGATCAGTGCGAACGCGATGCCGGCCAGCATCCCGTAGAAATAGCCATAGCCGTTCATCCTCCACCAATACCATTTCACGACATTTGCCGCCGTGTAGCCTCCATAAAGACCCGCTGTGATCCAGTTCACGAAATTGTCGATACTGCTGAGGAAAAGGCCCACACAGGTTCCGGTCAGCACAAAGATGATCGACACCAGGTAAGACAGGCGAAGGTAGACCTTTTCCGGTGCGTTCGGCCGCATGTATTTGCGATAAATATCATTGACGACATAAGCTGGCGCGGCGTTCAGAGGCGCCGCAAAGCTGGACATGAAGGCTGCCAGCAGGCCCGCCAGCGAGAGGCCAAGCAACCCGACGGGAATGAACTCCCTCAACGCGAAGGGCAGGATGGCTTCATAGTCGGCTTCTGAGCCCATGGCCCGCAGATCCGAGCTGAAATAGACCAGCGCCAGAACGGTCAGGCCCGTGATCATCATGTAGCGTGGAAAATTCAGCACCAGGCTGACAAGGCCGCTCATCTTCGCCGCCTCCACAGGCGAGCGCGCCGAGAGTATCCGCTGCATGTCATAGTTGGGTGCTGGCCCTGCCAGAGACGTGAAAACCCCCTTCAGCAGAACCAGCATGAAGAATATGCCAAACAAGGAGTAGCCTTCATTGGCGATCTTGTCGTTCGCGGATGGCAAGAGGTCTGACCAGTCGAGCCCGAGTTTCCAGCCGAAAAAGGGATTGGTCCAGCCCTCCGGGATGGCTGCGCGCAACGCTTCTGGCGAGACATGCGCCATGGCCACGATGGCGATTCCTACGGAGGCGACGGTCATGACCGCGAACTGCATGACTTCCGTGAACACGACCGAATACATGCCACCCTTGATGACATAGGCGGCCGTTAACATGACGATAAACGCGCCCCAGGCCTTCTCGTTGAGTCCGCCCATGGCCGCAGCGTAGTCAACGCCGGCTGGGTCGGCGGCGACCTCCGCCGGAATGAACACGCCGAGATGGAGGATCGAGGCCAGATCGAGCGGCAGGAACTGGGCAGCCAGCTTTCCAATGCCGAGGAAACCGTAGGCCATGTAGGCCAGAACCATAATCAGGGCGAAGATAACCACGATCAGGTGACTCAGTCGGGCAGACGGTCCATCGCCAAAGCGGAAGGTGATCCATTCCGCCCCGGTCATCACGCCTGAGCGACGCATCCAGATTGACAGGAAGACCATCAGGAAAATCTGGTTGAACACCGGCCAGAGCCAGGGGATCCAGATGCTTTTCAAGCCATATACGAACAGCAGCGACACGATCCACATCGTCCCGGCAACGTCGAACATCCCGGAAGCATTGGACAGGCCGAGGGCATACCAGGGCAGCTTGTTGCCGCCGAGAAAATAGCTGCGAAGGCCTTTTGTCGCCCGGTTCGATATCCACAACCCGAGGAACAAGGTGAGGCCGATATAGGCAACAATGATGAGGCTATCGACCGGGTGCAGGCTCATGCCGGGCAGCGCTCCTCCAAACAGGAAAGCGCCGGTGGCCGCCGCCTTCCCTCAGGCCCCTCGCCTGAAACCACGGTGACCCGTCTGCGGGGCCTTGCCCAAAGCATTCAGCACATCCGGTGTTATTGCAAGCTGCGGATTTCGCGTCGCGCAACCTCTACGATAGAGTGGCAATGTTATCGGCGTCTGAAAATGAGTTCAGGCCTCGTCCAGCCATTCGTCGGGTATCGTCAATCCAGCGCGCTCATTGTCCCAGGCAATCGTGATAATTTGCCAGCGTCCGTCGAGACGGGCGAGCGTCAGGAAATTGACGCCGCGCGCCCGGATCTCGCGATCGCCAACAAGGTAAACGGTTTCATACGTGCTGCGGATCTGGGCCACCGCTCCGAACTGAGCGCAGTCATGACCGATCTCAAATTCCTTGAAGATCGCGCCCGCAAGACAGGCTTCCGCGTTCTCGACATATTCGTCGAACGTCATGCATTGGTCTGTAGGGAGCGATTCAATTGCCACGCCCGTGCGGGTCATGGTCGCCCTGGGATGATACAGTTCGCGCAAGGCATCCCAGTCGCGCGCTCCACAGGGTTGGGAAATCACATCATAATGCGTTTTCATGATGGCTCGACTATCGAGAGCGGGCATTCAGAACTCCAGGATGTGCGTAAATATTTATGAGAGCGGTGGACCAAGCAGAGAAAAGGCGGGCTTCCATTCGCCGCTTTCCAAGCGGGCGCCCGAATGGGTCAGCCTCTGAAGGAAATCCCTCCGGGCCTGACGAAATACATGGCTGGCCGTCAGTCTTGTTCATGTCCAAAGTTTCCCTTCCCTCCAGCTTTGCAGCTGTCGGCCCCACCTCGAATCCTCGATAAGGCAGAAACCTGGCGGGTTCCAGACCCTTGGAACGATTACCTTCTGATCGGCCTTCCGTTAGGTCACGGCTTCCACCGACTTGCCCGACTCTGTCCCTTGTGGCGTTCTGGCGTCAGAGGCCGCCCGAAGAGACGCCCCGGAGGAGCATCAGATGGATTTCGAACTGGCCGAAGAGCACAGGATGCTGGCGGACCTGGTCCAGCGTTTCGTCCGGGACGAACTGATGCCCCTGGAAGGCGCAGTGCTGGAGCGCGAAGCCAACGGACAGGGCGCCTATCTCACCGCCGACGAGCGAAAGCGGCTCGACAAGGTTTCAAATGATATGGGCTTGTGGAGCCTCGATGCACCGGAAGATGCCGGCGGCATGGGCATGCCGCATGTCGCGCTTGTGGCTGTGAATGAGGCGCTGGGGTCCACTGTCGCGACCTACACCCTGCCGCCAGACTCCCCCAATTTGCGCATGCTCATGACCGCCGTGAATGAGCAGCAGCGCAAGGCCTATCTTGAACCCTATGCGCGCGGTGAAACCATCTCCGCTATTGGCATATCAGAACCAGGCGCCGGGGCCGATCCATCCGGCATGATCACGCGGGCTGTGCGTGACGGCGATGACTGGATCATCAATGGCCGAAAGATCTGGATCACACGGGCCGCCGAGGCTGACTTCACGATCCTGATGGCCATCACAGACAAGGAAAAGAAGGCCCGGGGTGGCATGTCGGCCTTCCTGGTCGACCGGGACACGCCGGGCTTCAACGTGTTGCGGCGCATTCCGATGCTGGGCGGTGAGTTCACTTATGAAGTGACGCTTGAGGACTGCCGTATTCCCGGCTGGAAATTGCTGGGCGAGGAAGGACAGGGCTTTGGGCCGATGCAGGTGCGCTTGGGCACCAGGCGCATGGAAATGGCGGCCTGGTGCATCGGAGCGGCCCAGCGCGCGCTCGACATGATGCGCGCATACGCCCCTCAGCGAAAAACCTTCGGTCACAAGCTTTCTGAGCGCCAGTCTATCCAGTGGTGGGTCGCGGATGGCGCCGCGAAAATCCACGCCGCGCGCCTGATGGCCTATGACTGCGCCTGGAAGATCGATCAGGGCCGTGACGTGCGCACAGAAATCTCCATGATCAAGTTCTTCGCCACGGAAATGGCGCAGGAAATCATCGACAATGCCATGCAATGTTTCGGCGCGATGGGCATGACAAAGGAGATGCCGCTGCACCTCTTTGCCGGTCGCATCCGCAACATGCGTATTTATGACGGACCATCGGAAGTGCACCGCATGGTCGTCGCCCGCAACCTGATGGACACCCGCCCATGACACACAGTCTTACCGTCCGCGATTTCGGCCATGTGACCGAGATCGTGTTCTCCAATCCGCCCAATAATCACGCCAATGTCGCCCTGCTGCGTGAAATCGGCGAGGCATTGCTGGCGCTGGACGAGAAGCCGGACTGCCGCGCGATCGTGCTGGCTTCGGATGGCAAATCCTTTTGTGCCGGCGCAGATCTGGTCCAGTCGGAGGGCGGCGGTGTCGGCGGGTCGGGCGATGATCCGGTGCGTGAATTCTATGATCAGGCTTTGCGCATATACGAGGCGAAAAAGCCGGTCGTCGCGGCGATCCAGGGTGCGGCAGTCGGCGCCGGACTGGGGCTGGCTGTATCGGCCGATTTCCGGGTTGTCGCGCCAGAGGCCCGCTTCGTGGCAAACTTCACCCGGCTTGCTTTCCATCCGGGTTTCGCGCTTAGCACCACCCTACCCCGGCTTCTTGGCCCTCAGAAGGCCGCACTGATGCTGCTGACGTCGCGCCGCATCAAGGGTGAGGAAGCGCTCGCGATGGGCCTGGCGGACGAACTCGTGCCTCTGGCTGAAGTCCGGCAGGCTGCCCACAGACTGGCCGCCGAAATTGCCGAGGGCGGGCCACTCGGCGTGGCCGCAACCCGCAAGACACTACGGCAAGGCCTGTACGAAGCCGTCAAGGAGACGCTTGCGCATGAGCATGCAGAGCAATGGAAGCTCAGGCCAACAGAAGACCATGAAGAAGGAATCCGGTCTGTCGCCGAGCGCCGGCCTGGAAACTTCAAGGGTCGCTAGGCGTGCAGAACCTTATCCTGAAAACACCTGAGATACCCCATTGTCGCAGCCGAATTGAGGTGATTGTCGCCTCCGGATTGTGTCGCTAGTCTTTTCTTCGGAGGAAGCGGGCAAACATGAAAGCAACAGATACGAGCAATCCGGACTACTTTCATAAAGTGGTCGATTGCCAATGGGCTTGCCCGGCACATACGCCGGTGCCAGCTTATATCCGCTTGATCGCACAGGGGCGCTATAGCGACGCCTACTTGCTGAATAGGGACTCGAACGTTTTCCCCGGCATCCTAGGCCGTGTGTGCGACCGCCCATGCGAGCCGGCCTGTCGCCGGACGCGGGTCGATGAGGAACCTGTCGCAATCTGCCGTCTGAAGCGTGTTGCGGCAGATCATCGCGACGACATCTCTGACCGCCTTCCCAAGAAACCTGAACATTCAAACGGCAAGCGCATTGCGCTGATCGGAGCCGGGCCGGCGAGCTTTACGGTCGCGAATGACCTCGCCCCGCTGGGATATGAATGCACCATCTTCGAGAAGCTGTCAGAGCCCGGCGGCCTGATGCGCGCAAACATCCCCGCCTTCCGGCTGCCGGAAAAGGTACTGAACGAGGAGCTTCAGTACATCCTCGACATGGGCGTAGACCTGAAGCTCGGCACGCCGGTCAGCAGCATGAAGGCGATGCTGGACGATGGCTGGGACGCCGTGTTCGTCGGCACCGGCGCCCCGAAGGGCAAGGACCTCTACCTCCCCGGCCGGGAGGAAGGTGCTGCCAACATCCACATCGGCATTGACTGGCTGGAATCCGTTGCTTTCGATCACATTGAAGCGATCGGCAAGAAAGTTCTGATCATCGGCGTCGGCAACACAGCCATGGATTGCTGTCGCACCTCGCTTCGTCTTGGCGCGGACAGCGTGAAGGTCATGGCGCGCAAGCCGCGCAACTTCTTCAAGGCGTCCGAGTGGGAACTCGAAGATGCTGAGGAAGAGAATGTCGAGATCGTGGTGAACCACTCACCAAAGGCATTCGTGACCGAAAACGGCAAGCTGGTGGGTATGACGTTCGAACTGTTTGAGTACGACATCGATGACAAAGGCGAGATCACGGGTCAGCGCGTAATCGGCGAAGAAACCATTCCCTGCGATGACGTCATTCTCGCGATTGGTCAGGAGAATGCCTTCCCCTGGATCGAACAGGATGCCGGAATCGAATTCGGCAAATGGGACATCCCCGTCGTTGATGAAGAGACCTTCGAGTCTTCCCGCAAAGGCGTGTTCTTCGGCGGCGACGCAGCTTTCGGCCCGAAGAATATCATCTGGGCCGTGGAACATGGACACCAGGCGGCCATCTCGATCCATCGCCACTGTCAGGGTCTGGATCTGCACGACCGCGCCCCGCGCGAAGTAGAACTTCAATCTGCCAAAATGGGCATGTTCGAATGGCGCTATTCCAACTCTTTCGACGCGTCTGAACGGCGCGAGATGGAGCACGTCGAACTGGTCGACCGGTTCAAGCGCCTCAATATCGAAGTAGAACTTGGGTTCAGCGCCGAACAGATCGCCGTGGAAGTCCAGCGTTGTCTGAACTGTGACATACAGACCGTTTTTGAAGCGCCACTTTGCGAAGAGTGCGATGCCTGCATTGATGTCTGCCCTGTCGAATGCCTCAGCATTACGCCCGGCGCCGACAGCGAGGCCGACTTGCGCCAGGCACTTAGCCAACCGGAAGCACCTGAGGGGCAATCCCTCTATGTCTCCGCTCCGCTGCCGCTGACGGGCCGCGTCATGATCAAGGACGAGAATGTCTGCCTGCACTGCGGTCTCTGCGCCGAACGATGCCCCACCGCCGCCTGGGACATGAAAGAAGGCGTGATCCGGATTCCGCATGCGGATGATCAAATGGAGACCGTGGCATGAACGGACCCGGTATTAATGATTTCACCCTGCGCGTCGCAACGGTGAATGGGACAGGCTCGGCCAGCGCCAATGGCCTGTTAATGAAAGCAATCTTCCGGATGGGCGTGCCCGTTGTTGGCAAGAACGTTTTCCCCTCCAACATTCAGGGCCTGCCGACCTGGTACGAGATGCGGGTGACCGGCGACGGCTATGCCGGACGAGACAGCCAAACCCATTTCGTTATCGCGATGAACCCGGAGACGTATGCCTCCGATCTGGCCGAACTCGCCCCTGGTGGTGTGCTGCTCTATGACTCCACGTGGCCGCGTCCGCAGCTGTTGGCGCGGCAGGATGTGACTGTTCTGGGTGTGCCACTGTCGGCCATGTGCAATGACGCCTTCAAGGTCGCACGATCGCGCATCCTGATGAAGAACATGGCCTATGTCGGCGCTGCGGCTGCCCTGCTGAACCTTGATCTCAGTGTGATCGAACAACTGGTGCGGGAGATGTTTTCCGGCAAGGAAAAGCTCATTCCGCTGAACATGCAGGCCGTCGCACTTGGACATGACTATGCCAAAGCGAACTTCAAATGCCCTTTGAACTTCCACGTCAGCCCGCTGGATAAAACCAGGGGCAAAGTGATGATCGACGGCAACACGGCTGCCGGGCTCGGCGCCGTGTTTGGCGGCGCAACGTTCGGCGCCTGGTACCCCATCACGCCATCCACGTCGCTGATGGATGCCTTCCAGAAATACTGCGAGGAATATCGCGTCGATCCGGACACCGGACAGAACAATTTCTGCATCGTTCAGGCAGAAGACGAACTCGCCGCTGCGGGGCTCACAATTGGCGCCGCTTGGGCGGGCGCTCGCAGCTTTACGCCCACCTCGGGGCCGGGCGTGTCGCTGATGAGTGAGTTCATTGGCTTTGCTTATTATACCGAAGTACCGCTTGTGATCTGCGACATTCAGCGGGTTGGCCCGTCCACAGGCATGCCGACGCGGACGCAGCAATGCGACATCCAGCTCTGCGCTTATGCCTCTCACGGCGACACGCGCCACCTGATCCTCTTCCCTGCGGATCCGGGTGAATGTTTTGAGTTTGCCGCCAAAGCGCTGGACCTCGCAGAGCACTTTCAGACACCGGTCTTCTTCTTGTCGGATATCGACATTGGCATGAATGACTGGATGGTCGACGAGCTGACCTGGCCTGAGGATTACGTACCCGACCGCGGCAAAGTCATGTCCGCTGAAGATCTGGAAGAGATCAACACGTTCTATCGCTATCTGGATGTCGACGGGGATACGATCCCCTACCGCACCCTGCCCGGAACCCACGCCAAGGGCGCTTACTTCCTGCGCGGCTCGGGCCATACCAAACTCGGTCGCTACACAGAGAATGGAGACGAATACAAGGAAGTTGTCGACCGGCTTTACGAAAAGTGGAAGCGGGCGGCGACCTTCGTGCCGTCTCCCATACTGACGAAGGCCGACCGCCCTGCCCGCTATGGCATGATTGCTGTCGGAAGCTCGGATGCTGCGGTCACCGAAGCACGCGACAGGCTGGAAGCCGCTGGCATTCCCATGGACTATCTTCGCATCCGGGGCTTCCCGTTCAACAAAGCCATTGATGCCTTCATTGAGGCCCATGATGAAGTGTTCGTCGTGGAGCAAAACCGCGATGCGCAGCTGATGAACCTGCTGATTACCGAAACCAGCGCAGCAAAGGAAAAGCTTGTGCCGGTGCTGCACTATTCCGGCGAACCGCTGGACTTCCGCTTCGTCATCGAAGCCATCGAAACGGCCCTTAAAGTGAGGACGCCCGCATGACCTCCTTCGTAAAACCAAAAATCCGCCGGCTGAACGAGCCAAAGAACGAGCTCGGCAAGACCCGGGCGGACTATGATGGCGCGATGTCGACACTTTGCGCCGGGTGTGGTCATGACAGTGTGACCGCAGCGCTGGCACGGGCCTTCTTCGAGCTTTCGAAAGAGCCGAAAGATGTCGTGAAAGTCTCAGGCATTGGGTGCTCATCCAAGACAACGACCTATTTCCTCAAGGATGCCCACGGCGCCAACACGGTGCATGGGCGCATGCCGTCTTTCGCCACTGGCGCGGCGGCTGTGAACAAGAACCTCACCTATGTCGGCGTGTCCGGCGACGGTGACAGCCTCTCCATCGGTCTTGGTCAGATGGCACACGCCATTCGACGGAATGTGGACATGATCTACATGCTGGAAAACAATGGTGTTTACGGACTGACCAAAGGCCAGTTCTCGGCTTCCAGCGATATCGGTTCGACGGCCAAGAAGGGCGCGACCAACACATTGCCGCCGATCGATCCGGCGATCATGGCGCTGTCCATCGGGGCGACATTTGTGGCGCGCAGCTTTTCGGGCGACAAGGCGCAGCTGGTCTCACTTATCAAGGCGGGCATTGCGCATCGCGGCTTTGCCCTGATTGATGTGATCTCGCCGTGCGTTAGCTTCAATGACCACAAGGGCTCTACCAAGTCCTACGCCCATACCTATCAATACTACCACAAGGCGGTACACGCCGATTATGTGCCACCCAGCGAAGAAATCACGGCCGCCTATGCCGAAGGCGAGGCGATGCCGGTGGAACTGCACGATGGCGGATCGATCCTGCTGCGCAAGCTGGATGCAGACTACGATCCGACCGACCGGGCCGGCGCAATGAGCAAACTGTTGCAAAGCCAGCAGACACAGGAAATTCTGACCGGCCTGCTTTATATCGACGAGTCGCGCCCCGCGATGGCTGAGCACAAGAAACTGCCCGAAACACCGCTGCACTCGCTGCCATATTCGAAACTCAATCCCGGTGCAGACGTTTTGCGCAAGATTCAGGATGAATTCCGCTAAGCCAAAACACGGGCTGGTATGCTGAGCGAGCGGTGCTAGACTTCTCCTGAATGTTGCGTTCGTGGTGGGAGAGTAGCGTGAAGAAACGTTTGGTATGCCGGCTTCTGGCCGGGTTTTCGCTTTTCGCTGCCGCGTACTCGAATGCGCCCGCAAACGCTCAGGTCGATGATTTTCCGGACGATGATCCGTCCTGGGCCCGGACCGAATTTTCCGTCCCATCTGAAGCCACTGGAGCCACAAAGGGATTCAACACCCAACCCGCCAGGCAACAGGACTGGCCCTTCTTCGCGGCCATTCGTGGCACACGAAGTGGTGTCACCACATATGATTGCGGCGGCACCGCCATTTCCGCCAATTGGGTGCTGACAGCCGCGCATTGCGTGGAGGGTGTGACGCGCAACGCCGCGACAGGCAAATGGGAACGCCCCGGCTCAGGGGCCATACAGATCGTTCTCGGACCGAAGGACCTGAAGTCTGTCACTACAGCGAACGTCTATGACGCGGTGGATGTCCGCATCGCGCCGAACTACAGGCGCGGCGGCACAAACAAGGTTCCGGTCAATGATCTGGCCCTCATCAAGCTGAGCCGCCCATGGACTGGCCAGACCGCACGCCTTTCCGCAGACACGGCTTCAGATGTAGATCGCTTCTTCGGCCCCGCCTATTTTGCTGGTTTCGGCAAGACCGACATGCGCCAGCAGGGCCTCGAGCACTATACTGCTCCGGAAGGAAAGTTTGACGCGTACACGAATGTCCTCGGGAACGCCATGATCCCCACCCGCAGTCCGGAAGCCTGCGAGGATCTTTATTCGGTCGAGGCCTACAATGGCGCCAGCATGATCTGCGCCGGATACGATAGCGGCATCATCGACAGCTGCCAGGGTGACAGCGGCGGCCCGCTGGTCGCCCGGGACTTTGCGGGACGCGTGTACCAGATCGGCATTGTAAGCTTCGGAGAAAGCTGCGGTGTCCGCCGAAAGCCCGCTGTCTATACGCGCGTGTCTGGGTTCAAGAGCTTTATTACATCGGTCGATCCCGACGCCAGCTTTGTTGATGCGAAGCCGGAAAAGACAGTCTTCATGACCAAGGCCGGCCTCGAAAACCTGGTTCGCACTTTGCAGCCCGCAGACGGCAAGGTCAGCGTTCGCATCAATGATGGCCGAACAACCTATAAATCCGGCGACCGGGTGCAGATCCATGTCGATCCGAAGATCAAGGGGCGCCTGTGGGTGTTCGACCTCGATCCCTCCGGCACAGTCTCCTGCCTGTTTCCGTGTAACGCAAGTGAAGTCGATACGGCGTTGGTTGAACCGGCCCAGTCCGTGACCCTGCCGTCGGCAGGCGTCTCAATCGAGGTCTCGCCGCCTTCCGTCCCCGGCGACAGCAAGCTGGTCGCGTTTGTTCTGCCGGAGCGGATGGCCCTGATCGGCGACACACTGCCGGACCTCAGCCGGACAAAAGGCCCGATCCGCACGGTCTGGCAGTCCTATTCCGACATCCTCGTGTTCGAAACGCGTGATGCGATGTCCGATGCCCCACGAGGGGATCCCTATGCCAATACCGGCATGGGCATCGTTACCTATAGTGTAAGCCCGTGAGGTTTCTCTTGATCAAGCTTCTGCGCCCGATCGCTCTCGCCGCCGGCTTGCTGGCACTCGCAACCGCCTGCCAAACAGACCCTGTCGATACGCCAAGCGATGAACAACTTTCCTGGACATCCACGCTGGCGGCCGATGCGCGCTCTTCAGACAGGATTGTCAACGGCGACCGCTCCACCCTTGCCCAATGGCCCTACATCGCCGTTCTGCGCCACGAGACACGCGGCGGCCGCTTGCAGCATTTTTGTGGTGGTACGTTCATTGCCCGGCGCTGGGTATTGACGGCAGCACACTGTTTTGAAGGCGAATCCCGGCAGGTGGACGGGCGCTGGGAATGGACCCCGCGATCCACTCTGGAAATCGTCGGCGGCACAGACGACCTTGGCTCCGACAACGGCATGGTGTTTCCCGTCGATGCCGTGATGATCCATCCAGACTATTTGCCGACACGACAAGTACAACCAGGCGTCTGGAAAGGCTCCGAAAACGACATCGCCCTTGTCCGCATCGGACGGACCTGGCCGGGCCAACTGGCGCGCCTCTCTTCTGGCGGAGAGTCTGATAGCGATAAGAACGGCGCCCGTGCCTTTGTGGCAGGCTTCGGCAAGCAGGCAGACTCAGGCGCAGCTGCACGCCTGGAGACATTCCCGATCGGTGCGACCGGGCGCTCCGGACAGGCCGGTTCGCGCTACCTCTACCATGCCATGTTGCCGATGAAGCCGCCGGAAGTGTGCGGCGCCCAATACGCCGACCTGGCCTATGATGGCAGTACACAGATCTGCGCAGGCAGGAAGTTCGGCAAGGTCGACAGCTGCCAAGGTGACAGCGGTGGCCCACTGGTCGCTCTGGATACGCAGGAGCGTGCTTATCAGGTGGGCATTGTCAGTTTCGGCTTTGAGTGTGCCGCTGCAAAATCGGAAGGCGTCTACACACGCGTCTCTCCCTATCGCGATTGGATCGAGACAACAGCCCGCGGGACCATGTTTGTGAACGCGCAGCCAGAACAAGTCTTCGTGGCAACCGCAGAGACTCTGGAAGCGATGACCCAGGTGCTCAGCCCCTCCAGTGGGCGCCTCAAACTCGACGTCACCAAAGAAGGCGAAGGCACCAATGCGGCCCTCAACATCGCCGTGACCCCACAGATCGACGGCCGCCTCATCGTGTTCGAACTGGAGAATAGCGGTCAGATCAACACGTATTTCCCGAATGACCGCACACCAGAAGGCGATGCCATCGTGAAGGCCGGGCAGACTGTCACCCTGCCCGAAGTGCCGTGGATGGTGATCCCGCCCGCTTCAGAGGGCGCGACCATCTACGCTTTCGTCATTCCGGAAAGCGTTGCCTTTGCGGGCGACCTTTTACCGACTCCTGCGCGCATGCGAACGGTTGCCGAGGAAGAACAGCCCGAACGCGAGCCTGTGGACTTTGCGACCCGCATGCTGAGCGAAGTCGCCAATCGCTCAAGCGATGGCGGACTGGCCGACTGGGCAGCGGCCAGCGCGACTTACTGACCGGAGCTCAACTCTTCAGCAAGTAATTCTTCGAGACGCTGATCCGCCTCATCCAGCGCCGACGTGGCCGCATCAATATCATCGGCGGGCTTTGGTCCGCGCCAGTTGAGTGTGTGCTCGATTTCAAACAGGGCATCTTCAACATCGTCACGCGCAGGGATCAGGTCGTCAGACGTCAAATCCATCTGGGCCATCGTGCGGCGCAGATCGAGTACGGATCGGCTCAGCGCACGCTCAAGGCCCCTTTGGCTGAGCAACGCTTCGGTCCGCTCTCCTTCCTCTTCCTCGCGTGTACCATCCTTATCGATTTTCTTGCGCAGCTCTTCTTCAGCAGCCCCTTGCACAGCATCAGACCGCAAGAGCGATCCGATATCTGACAGAAGTGGATCACCGCGCTTCAGCTCAAGCACATCAACAAACAAATTGAAGATACCGGAATCCCGGTCGACGCCAGAATAGTCCAGCGGCATCCACCCGGTTTCGAGTGCCGCTGCCGCAGCGCCGGAAATGTACTCGCCACGCCGCAGAGCCGGGAACTTGAAGACGCCGCGCGCAAAGCCGGACGCGTCCTGGAATTCCACGGCACCATCCGGCGTGAACTGAATATAAGTGCGAGGCTCGGGGCGCTCGAAATCGAGGACGACAAGATAATCGCGGGAATCGTAGCGGGCTTCCCGCTCGAAATCATTCGCCACCACTTTCATGAGTTCGCCCGTGAAATAACCCGAACGTTCTTCGTCAGGCGACAAGCGTATCTCAGCATAGAAGGTCGGACGAGAAACCAAGCCAAGGCGGTTCCATTCTGCCATAAAATCAGGCGGTGCGCCTGCCACAGCCGGACCCGACGGATCAAACCCACTCCGGATGACGTGAACGCAAGCGACGTTTCGATTGAATTCTGCCATATCGGGACTGGTGAAAAGCTTCCCGCTGACAACGCCTGTACTGCGGTCGATCTTCGGAGCGCCCATTTGCTGAAGCCAAGCACCGACCGAATCGAATGCCAACATGCCGGCCTGAAGTGCCAGCTCCTGTCCAAAGCCGAGCGTCCGGTCTCCCGGTCCGCGAGTCTCTTCCGGCGCGCAGCTGTCGTCCAGTATAATGCGGAGATCTGATCCCATGCCGTCAGAGACGACCGGAGGTCTCGTGTTGATACTTCTCGTCAGGCAGCCAGTTAACGCAGTGCTCGCGCCAATCAGTGCCGTGAACGCCAGTACTTTGCGCTTGTTTCCCACCCTACGACCTTCCTCACTCAAGACCGGCCGCTCAATTTGACCGGGTACGCCCGTCTTTCCCCTGAAAATTCAATTCACAACAGATTTAACCTCACCGCAACAAGAACCACCGCCCCCGAACCTTTTCCAATCAAAGGGTTCAAGTGTTTCCCCACTGGAAAAGCTGCAAAAATCTGCAAACTCGCCCGCGATGCTGGGCACATCCTGCCCCAAAGCGGTGCTGATGCCGGAAAGCCACACCTGGCTTTCTTCCGTAACAATCGACAACCGGTCTGAACGGCCTGCAATTGACTTCCTTTATTCGACATGCTCATTCCAATTCAACAAGCGTTGAAATTGCTCAGCAATCGCTGAAGCATCGCGATCCACCAGGGAGGAATTCAGATGCACCTCAAGACCAGATTCGCATTGTGCGCGCTCGCCGCCACAGCCTTGACACCCGTGCTGCCCGTCTGGGCCCAGGAAACGGACGACGCGGCACAAAACGATGAGCGCCGTTTCGGCCCCGTGGTTGTTACGGCCCAACGCCGCGAACAGAACCTCATCGACGTTCCATTGTCAGTTTCCGCCTTCGACGGTGACCTTCTCGCCGAACTCGGCGTCGCGGACATCACAGAAGTTGCCAAAGTCGCTCCGAACGTGACCCTCGAAGTGTCTCGCGGCACCAATTCGACCCTGACGGCCTTCATCCGCGGTGTCGGTCAGCAAGATCCGGTTGCTGGCTTCGAGGCAGGCGTCGGCATCTATGTCGATGATGTCTACCTGAACCGGCCGCAGTCCGCTGTTCTCGACGTATTTGACGTCGAGCGCATCGAAGTCCTGCGCGGTCCGCAAGGCACGCTTTATGGTCGCAACACAATCGGCGGTGCAGTGAAATATGTCACCCGCGCCCTTTCCGATGTGCCGACGCTGCGCGCACGCGCTGCAATAGGCACTTATGGTCAGAAAGAAGTTGTCGTGTCCGGTAGCACGCCGCTCTCCGATACATTCCGCGTTGGTGGCGCAATCGCTGCGCTTTATCGCGACGGTTATGGCGAGAACATCATCACCGGCGAGGACAATTACAACAAGGACGTCTCCTCTGCCCGCCTGTCAGCGGAATGGGACGTTAATCCGGACTTCCAGCTTCGCTTCGCAGCCGACTACACAGGTGACGAATCGAACGCCCGTCAGGGTCACCGTCTGATCCCGGACCAGTTCCCGCCATTCACCTACCCTGTCCTTGATGACGAGTATGACACGCGCGCCGGTCTGAACGTCGTGAAGCAGGAATCGGAAGCGTATGGCGGATCCATTGTCGGTGAATACAAAGTTTCCGACACGATCACGCTCAAGAACATCCTCGCTTATCGCCAGGACGACAGCACATCGCCGATCGATTTCGACAGCCTTCCGGAAGCCGATCTCGACGTTCCGGCGAACTACGCGAACGATCAGCTCTCCGAAGAGTTTCAGGTCCTGTATTCCAGCGACCGCCTCAATGGGATTGTCGGCGTCTACTATCTCGACGCCAACGCTTCGACCGTGTTCGACGTTCTGCTTGGCACCACAGGAGATCTGATCTCGCTGCCGGGACTGAATGCCCAGACCTTCGGAGAAGTCGGCACCAAGACCTGGTCAATCTTCGGCGACTTCACATATGATGTGACGGATCGCTTCAGCGTTGCGGTCGGCGCACGCTACACCGAAGACGAACGGACCTCGAAAGTTCTGCGCCGCACCTATATCGGCGGCTTCTCGGAATATTTCGGCGGCAGCCCGACCTTGATTGCGACAACGTCTGATTTCAACGGCTCGGCCACGTTTGACGATTTCAGCCCGCGCGTTTCCGTCAGCTACAAGCCGACCGACAACAGCAATGTCTACGCGACCTATTCTCAGGGCTTCAAAGGCGGTTCGTTCGATCCACGCGGCCAGACATCAGCTGCGCCGGACCTTGACCGGAATGGCACCGTTTCAGCGGAAGAAATCTACGACTTCATGGCGTTCGATCCGGAAGAGGTCGACAGCTATGAAGTTGGCTACAAGGGCAGCCAGTATGGCGGCAAGGTGAACTACAGCGTCGCAGCTTTCTACTCCGACTACAAAGACATCCAGGTGCCTGGCTCCGTTGGTGTTGATACGAACAATGACGGCGTCAACGACACGTTCACCGGCGTAACGACCAATGCCGGCGCCGCGACGATCTGGGGTGTGGAGTTTGAAGGCAACGCGACACTTGCCGAAGAGATCTTCAACGAATCTGACCTCTTCAACCTCGGTTGGTCGGTAGGCTATGTCGATGCGCAGTATGACGAATACATCGATGCTTTCGGCAACGACGTGGCTGATCAGCGCGTCATCCAAAACACGCCTGACTGGACGGCGAGTGGGCGACTGGCCTATGATACGCCGTTCACTATCCTGAACAATAATGGACGACTGCTCCTGAACACGCTCGTGTCGTATCGCGGCGACTCCAGCCAGTTCGAAGCGCCGAACCCGTATCTCGACCAGCCCGCCTTTACGCTGATCGATGCAGGCCTGCGCTGGGAAACAGAAGGCGGCCGCTGGGGCTTCAGCCTGAACGGCAAGAACCTTACCGACGAGCGCTATATCGTGGCAGGCTACAACTTCGTCACGATCAACTCGAACGGAACCTTTACACCTACACTCGGTCTCGAAGGCACGCTGACGGCATTCTATGGCGATCCGCGCACGGTCACACTCGGCGTGGACTATAAGTTCTAGTCTCTACGCCCCAACATCCTGATGAATGGCGGCATGTAATCATGCCGCCATTTTTTTGCGCGCTATGCTGGTGGACGGATTGATTCAAATCCTGCCGTGATGAATCGCACGACATGTTCGTATGCGCCGTCAAGATCATCCGAACGGCAAAGCCCCTTCGACAAGTGGTCGATGCGGCCAGTCTCGGCAAAGGTCAACGTCAGTGCGCCTGAGAAACAGTGATAGGACCAGAACAAGGCCTTTTCATCGACATCGCCGAGGCTCAGCCGCAATGCGTCAATGAACTGGTCGATCAATGGATCAAAGAACTGGGTCATCAGCCTACCACCCCATTCGGGCGAGTTGTTCACGTAGGCGATCAGCGCGTAGTAATGCTTCCAGCCTGGCTCAGCCACGTGTGCGCCCGTCAACAGAGGCCCAAGATAGGCCCTGACAATCGCCTCGACGCTCGCCGGATTGGGGCGCGCCGCTGACAGGGCATCCTCAAGAGCCTTCAGGCGCCAAGCATTCAGCACTTCGGCCCGGCGCATCAACACCGCGTCGAATAGATCTCGCTTGGGACCGAAATAATAGTTCGGCAATGCCAGATCGACTCCAGCCCGCTTAGCAATGGAGCGTAGAGTCACGCCATCGTAGCCATGCTTTGCGAACAGCTCTTCTGCCGCGTTCAGGATGGCTGCGCGCCGATCCAGCCGCGGTTCTGTCTTGGTAACGCTCATTCTTCGCTAGTAGACCGCGAGCGCTCACAGATCAACGATTTCGCCGATTTAGAATGCCTGATCATTTGATCTTCAAACGCTTGCCTTCTCCCTCTGAATAGGTCACTTTCAACATCTGTTGAATAATGACAAGCGCGAAACGCGCATCAGGGGGAAGAAACGTGGATCGCTTTTCAACGCCTCAGGCGCTTTTGAAACAGTTTGGTCCGATCACCCTCTCCAACTTCAGTTGCTGGAGCCATGTCTGTTGTAATGGCAATGGCCGCTTCTGCAGCGCGGGCCACATCTTGTTCAAGAGTCCGCCCTATGAGTGAGGATATCCACTATCGCTCACCTGACGGACTGAACCTGTACGCGAAGCGCTATGGGCCCAAGGACGCCCCGCTCACAATCCTCTGCATGCATGGGCTGACGCGGAACCACAAGGATTTCGAGCCTATGATTGCGGCCCTTCCGGAGCGCTATCAGTTCATTTCTGTGGACGTACGCGGGCGAGGCCAATCCGACCGGGATCCGGATACGGAGCACTATACACCCGTCATCTATGTCAGCGATATGGAGGTTCTGCTGGACCACCTGCAGCTAAATCGTGTGGCGCTGATCGGCACATCCATGGGCGGGCTCATGGCCATGCTTATGATGAAGACGATGCCCCAGCGCATACGTGGTGTGGTCCTCAATGATGTCGGGCCAGCGGTTGATAAAACAGGCCTTGAGAGGATCGCCTCCTATACAAGTGATACAGAACCAAAGGCCGGGTGGGACGACGCGGCAGCGGCAATGGGAAAGGTGCAGGCAGGCACCTTTCCTGACTTTGGTCCGGATCAATGGATGGCCCTGGCCCGCCGCACGTACCGGGCACTCGACGACGGCCGCGTGGCGCTGGATTATGATCCAGAGATTACCCGTACTATCGGCAAGCTCCGCCCTGGCCTGTTGATGCGGATCGCCATGTGGAGGCTGTACAAGGAGATGACAAAGTCACCCCTCCTTATCGTGCGGGGCGAGACCTCGGATATCCTATCAGAGAAAACCGCCGCCAAAATGATCAAACGCCACCCGGACGCACGCTTGACGATTGTACCGCGTGTCGGCCACGCCCCAATCCTCGATGAACCGGAAGCCATAGACGCCATCCGTCATTTCCTCGCCAATGTGGAAGCCCGCGCATGACCACCTCCGTCACCTCCAACACCCATGCCGCAGCCATTCCCGGTCGCGCCTGGGTGCTCGCTGTCCTCACCCTGACCTACACATTCAACCATATCGACCGACAGGTCCTCGTGATCCTACTGGAGCCGATCAAGGCGGAGCTTCACCTCAAAGATGGTGATCTCGGCATGCTGACAGGCATCGTCTTTGCTGGCTTCTACGCGACACTCGGCATTCCCGTCGCGATGTGGGCAGACCGGGGAAACCGCCGAAATATCATCACGCTCGCACTGACCCTCTGGTCTGCCATGACGGCGATGTCCGGACTTGCCCAGACCTATTGGCAGCTTCTGCTGGCGCGTATGGGCGTTGGCGTCGGCGAAGCCGGAGGCACGCCGCCAGCGACCTCCATGATTGCAGATCTCTACCCGCCACGTGAGCGCGCGACAGCGATGGGTATCTACACGACGGGTATTGGGCTTGGCGTGATGGCTGGCTTTGCACTTGGCGGCTACATCTACGCCCATTTCGGTTGGCGGACCGCCTTCTTTGTCGCGGGTGTACCAGGGCTTATGCTCGCAATGCTCGTCCGCTTCACGGTCAAGGAACCCGTGCGCGGCCTTGCGGACCAACAGCTGGTGAAGACAAAAGCGCCCTCATTCTCAGAAACGGTTTCCTTCATTCTGGGACAGACCTCGTATCTCTGGCTTCTGGCTGGATGCCTGCTGATCTGCATCTCCGCCAACGCCTTCCTTGTCTTCACCTCAGGCCATCTTCAGCGCACATACGGCCTTACTCCCAGCCAGGTTTCGCTGCCGCTCGGCGTGCTGATCGGTGGCGTAGGCAGTATCGGCGCCGTCACGCTCGGCGCGGTGTGCGACCGGCTCTCGCGCAAGGACATGCGCTGGCGCCCGCTCATGATAGCCCTCTGCGCAGCAGTGGCCCTCCCCTTTGCCTGGATGTTCCTGCATGCAGAGACTGTGTGGTCAGCCTATGCCTGGAACCTGGTGCCGAGTTTCATTGGTCTCATCTATGCCAGCATCGCCTACACCGCGTCACAGGAACTGGTGCAAGTTCAGATGCGCTCATTTGCTTCGGCTTTCATGCTGTTCTGCCTGACCCTGATTGGCATAGGCTGTGGCCCATGGATTGCCGGCGAACTGAGCGACTATTTCCTCGGCAACGGGGCGACGAACTCGCTGGCCCGGGCACTGGAAATCATGCTGCTGTTCAATCTCGGCTCCATCGTCTGCCTGCTGATTGCGACGCGGAATTACCGCCGCGATGCTGAGCGTGCGGCGAAGGCGGCTTGAGCGGAAACAAGCACGAAAAATTCAGAAGAAGTCCGTAAGAAAGGGCTTCAACCAGACAGCCGCGATGCCAAGCGCCAAAAACGGCCCGAAGGCGATCATACCGCCTGGCCGCCGCCCGGCGAGTGTCATAAGCCCGGCAAAGACGAGCCCGGTTCCGCTGGCGACAAGTACGATCCAGGGCAGCCCCATCCATCCACACCAAGCCCCTCCGGCCGCGAGCAATTTGGCATCCCCCCGACCGAGACCGTCGATTCCACGAAGCGCGCGAAAGCCTTTTTCGACGGCAAGGAAAAACAGATAACCCGCGCAGGCACCGATCAATCCATCAAGCACCCGCCCGGACAGATACCATGACTGAATAAGCCCGACACCGATCAACGGGAGAGTAAGTGTATCTGGCAAGCGAAAAGTGCGCGCATCGATCCAGGCGAGCGCTGCCAGTGCAGGCAGAAGGACAGCCCCCCACAGCAAGACCTCAATGGTCATGACCAACTTCCCCGCTTCAGCGTGATGCCCAAAGCGCATCTTAAAGGCTTCTACCCCAAACGAAAACGCCCGGGCGCATGGCCCGGGCGAGTTAGGAAGTTCCGTGACATGCCCTCAGAGTGAGGACGAGATCGCAGGACCTTTGAGTGTGTAGACATCTTTTCCGATTTCGACGTCCATCTGAAGAAAGCCTTCTTCGATATACGGAAGAGTGGAAGGCAGCTTGTTGCCCAGGCCACGCATAAGAGTCTGACCGCTTGCCGAAACCACTGACCAACCGACCGGTTCCAGCTTGTCGCCAAAGTTTGCTGCAAGGTTCATCCGCGGCACTGCGGTCATGGGCATCGGCGTATCCAATTGTCCGTCGACGCGAGCAAAGAGTTCGACCACATAGATCATACCGTCTGCCTCAACGGCTGCGATCCCCATGTGATTAAATTCGCCGCGTTTGAAGTTCGAAGCATTTGCCCTGTCGGCCAGAAGCACCTTCTGAATCGCTTCCGGCGATGTACCAGCCTTCACGACCACCACATTCGCCCCGAAGCTGCTGATCAGGTGGCTGCGATCTATCATCCTGACACGGTCGAGATGGGTTCGACCTTCAAGATCTTCATGAGCTGCATAGCCGCGAAAGGCCAGATCATAGGCATGCAAACGGGCCGCTTCACTCAATGAATCGAGGGCTTCCACCTGGTCGAGGCCGTTGGCGTTGCGCTGATCACTTGCAAGGCGCGACAGCTCGGTCGACGTAAAAGTGTCGGTCTTGATTCCTTCGACTCCTTCGAGGCAGGAATCTGCCTCTTCAAGGAAGGCCGCTGGAGTCAGGCCGTAACCGTCAGACAGGTCGCAGGAAGTTTCTGCGAAGGAGGGGCCGCTCAGAACCGCAAAGGCCAGCGCCGAGAACGACAGAAATTTGGAGGTCGCATGTAACATAACTGTCACACTAAGTTGTGTGACAGTTCCGTGTCAAGCGTATCCATATTTATGGATTTTTCGTGTACTGTAGTGACTATTACAGAAATCAGGACATCACTCCGGCTGGCATGCCGTCAATCCTGCAAGCGGTGTTATGATTTCCCAGCCTTCAGCATTCTTTGAAATCATACGCGCGGACGGAACCCGCCGCCCCCCCTCAATCAATTCCCCAGCCTTAAGCGAGAGTTCGACGGGGGAGCCATCCTCAGCGTGGAAACGCATAAAGGTCATGAATTGCTCCAGTACGTCCCCACCTTGCGATTCTTTCGTCAGCGTGTCTTGCCGACCATTCACGATGGCCTCTGCTGTTGCCGAGCCTGAAGGATAGAACAGGGTGAAACGGCGCGGCTCATCGCGTGTCCAGAGAAACAAACCGCAAACGCCAGGTTCAAGGGTCTGCGTCGGTAGAGATTGCAGCGATGCGGAAGTTGAACTTCCCTCGACGAGCGCTTCCGTTTCAGAGGGGGCGGACGCGCATGCGGCCAGAAGCAGCGCACAGGCCGATAAAATACGTGATTTCATTGGCTGGTTTCTCCATTCGGGGACTTCTGCGTATAAACATACCGGCCAGCTTCATTTGTGAAGCCTGCTAAAAGCAGAGCATTGGTCTGATTGTCCGGCACATTCTGCAATTCGAGTTGACCACCTCCTTCGAGAGAAGTCTTCGCCGAAATCTGTGTGCCGTCTGATGCCTTGCCCTCGACCGAGATGAAAAGCTTGCCTTGTTCGCAGGACAGCCCCCCGGTCAGCTCCGGCCATTTCGCTCCGTATGCCGCTGAAATACTTGCCAGCGCATCCGTCGCAACATTGCCGCTGGCTGTCCGGCACCCGTCCCGATCCATATCCATCGCAACATTGGAGAGGCGCGAGGAGACCTCCTGCGCTGGAAAGACTGCAGAAATCCGCGCCACGTCAAAGGTGATGGCCGCCTGCCCATTCCGGATGCGGAGACTGTTCGCCCCAACACCTGCCAGAGCGCTCCCATGGCCGTAAGGGCCTGACCAACGCAACAGATGGCCTGGTTGGCCCTTAACGATGCGCAAGAAGCTGAAATCGCCCTCCACGGCGCCGACAGCATCGCCATGCACATACATACCGGTCACCTGCCCGTGCCAGATCGTGCCACGCGCCTGCTGCCACTGAACGCCATTCTGAGCGAGGCCTGAATGCCGGAGAACAAAGGACAGCGGCACATTTGCCGCTGCCGTGATGACAAGCGAGCCGGCGAATACCGAGGTTAGTAAAAGACCGCGCATCAGGAGGCCCCTCCGCGAAACTCGAAACTGGCCCGCACCGTACCCGATGCCTCAGCGAAAACCGAAGCTTCAGCAGGCATCGCGCCCAATTGACGTTCCGCGGCTTCCAGCCAGGCGAACAAGACCTGTGCTGATGCCTGATCAAACTGGATGATGATCGCGCCCCGTTCATTCGACTGCAGCCGGGACACCGCCAAGCCGCGCTGGGTCGCGAGATCGACCAGACGAGAGCGAAGATCTTCCCCCGCAACGGTCAAGGTCACCTGTCCAGCACCTACACGGGCATCCGGTCGCGCAGCCGATACGGCATCGAGCGTTCTGGACGCCACTGCGACCGAGCTGGCAGCCTCTGCCTTTGCTGCACGCAAAGGACGAATCATCAGCAAGTTCAGAAGCAACGCGGCAATGAGCACCCCTGCCAGAAGGATGAGAACGCGCTCGCGCAGCGAACGGGAGGCCCAATATTCCATCATGACGGCAACTCCATCACGAGATCACCCACCACGCGGCCATCCTCCACTCTCGCATCACCAAGACGAACAGCGAGACCGCCCGCTTCAATGGCGGCCTTAAGCGCCTCATCATCGCCGAACGCGCTGTAGACCAGCTTCGCCTGCAGCTCGCCGTTCTCGGCGCTATAGCGCAGGCTAGATAAATTTGTGCCGTCTGACCGGGCCAGCGCGGCATACAGAACACCGCTCATCTCCCGGAAGCTTGCCACGCCTGGTCCAGCCACACTCACCCTATCACGCACAGAAGCAAGAATGTTCGCAGGAACAGGTTCGTCTGGATACAGAGCTGTAAAGGTCGCGCGAGTCTGACGCACCAGTTCTGCTTCAAGCCGGTTCATCATCTGAATGCTGACGAAGTTATAGATGCCCCATGCCAGTACGCAGGCTGCGGCCAGCCCTCCTAAAAGACGAAGCCGGGAGAGCTCAACCGGTAGCTCAGCACGGCGGGCATAATCAGCCTGCCGTAAATCAACCCCGATCTCGCCGGACTGCATATGCCCGGCAAGTGTCAAAAGTGGATCTCCCGAGCGCTCAGATGTCTCGCCCGGATGCGTTGTGAGCGCTGAGATGAGTTCCGCCGGCAGGGACTTGTCGATGGCAAAGCGCCGGTCCGGCAAGGAGACGGCAATATGCGTCCCCATATCCAGCGGCGCCGCGCCGGGGGGCAGCAGAGTCGTGTCCGGGACGATGCGGGCTTCTTCGAGCCCGGCATCTGACAGGCTTTGTATCCAACCGTCCATAACCGGCTTCGCGACAAGGCAGACGTCGGTCAGGTCGCCGGCACTTGCGCGCTGGCCCGTCGCAACGTGCAATGACTCAACGGGAACCGAGATATCGTCCTCCACGGCGAAACGGGCAGCGCGTAGCCAGTCAGCGCGGCGCGTCCCGATCAGGCGAACGCGGGAAATCGAGACTTCGGTACCCGGTACGATGATAGTGACGTCGTCTGACCGAGACGGAACTTCACCCGGACGGATAAGCGTCACACCGCCGGATCCGATCTCGGCAAAGCGCCACGGCTCACCCGCTGATGGAAGCAGGGCTGCGAAACGACGCGCCATCAGAAATCCCTCCGAACCATGGAAACGCGAGACACAGTCCCGCTTTCGGCACGCGCGTAGAGCGTCTGATACGATGTGACAAGGTCACCGGTGCCTATATCAATGTCTGCGGCCAGAAAGGATGACGCAATCGATACAGCCGTATCACGAAGCGCGTCCGGCGATATCTTCTTGACCTCTGGCTCTTCCATGAACGCATCCAGGCTCGACCAGCCACCAACGGGACGGCTCTGGATCAGCGAGAGAGCATCGGAATCCGACAGTTCGGATGAGAACAACGCGACCAACAAAGGTGCACCAGCTTCACTCAATGTGTTGATGTTCAGCTTAGACTGATCAATTCCCGGCCTAAGGCAGACCAGCCCGTCGATCCGCTCCATCACATCCGCATCATAGCCTGCGATGGACTTCAGCTCACTGATGTTACGCAAGCGCGTATTGGCAGGTCGGTAAGGTTCTGACAGAGACGCATAATAGCTGTCCTCCGCGCCATAGGAGCGGGTGGAATGGTCCGTGTCGATCCAGTCAGCGAGTTTTTCACCCAGCGATTCCGCCTCCGCCTTGTTCAGTCCGGTCGCTACCAGCAGGTCACGATAGGCTGACAAGCTGCCCTCGCCGACCGCTTCGCCGCTTTTGTCTTCGAAGAGGGCGTTCAGATTGAAGCAGTTGGTGGCTTCGCGCAGCTGAAATACGACCAGGCCATGCCCAGCCGGCAGAGTGATCGGATTTGCAATGAGATCGGACTCCGCGTTCAGAACACCTTCCGTCGTCGCCATGGCTTTTGTGAGATAGGCCGCCGCGACATCCGATGCACTCCGCGCCGTCCAGAAGGTCTCAGACCGGGCACCTGAGGATTTCGCAATACTCACCGACCGCGCCAGCGCATCCGTCGCAGCAACAGCCGCTGCCGACATCAACATCACGATGACAAGCACCGAAAGAAGGCTCGCGCCTTTCTCACTGTCTGCGCGCCGGGTCATCCGCCGCCCCCCATGACGAAGAGCTCGGTCAATGCATCCTTGTCGGAATATTCAAGGGTGATCTCGATCGCAGCAGGCAACGCCGCATCGCTTTGCCATTCAGGCAACCACTCGCGGCCATTGAAATAGCGCGCCGAAAGGCGCGAGAGGCCGGTTGCCAGCACGCGGTCAACATGGAGCGTCTGCGCAACAGGATCCGGCCGCAGCCACGCGCGCCGGGTCAGCGTTCCGTTCTTGTAGGCATATTCAACTGCGAGCAGGTTCGAGCGCGTCTCATCCGGCACAGGATGGTTCCATCCATCGCGCACAAACGCGATGAAGGCCTGCGACGTGTCGGAGGACGGCCGCCGGGCCTCTCCTGCCAGCATGACGGCATTGGCGAAATCGTCCCGCATCAGCGTGTGGGCAAGGTCAATCTCATTCACCGAACTGGTGGTCTTGCCAAGCCGGTCTGACGCCCGAACCGTTCCGACCAGAAGCGTGGAACCCGCCACAGCAATCATCGAGGTCAGCGCAAGAGCGACCAACATCTCAATCAGGGTGAAGCCGGCTTCCTGCTTCATGGCGCCACCTGCACAAGCGTCTCACGCTGGGCGAGTTGTTGGCCTGTTGCCGGGTCGGTCACGGTAACTCGTACGCCGGCCAGCCCTTCGGCTTCACGCAATTCGATCTGCCGCACCCAGGCAAACTTCTGGCCGCGCTGTTCCGACTTGCCAGTCATCGCGCCGGCTTGAATCACGGTGGGATCCGCCACGGCTTCGACAAGCCGGTTGTCAGCTTCAATTCGCGCCAGCGCGAGACTGCGCGTATGCCCAGCCCCGGCTGTCGTCTCTGTGACCAGATGCGCAAGGCCGATGGCCGCCATGGAAAAGACCATCAGCGCCACCAGGACTTCCGCAAGAGTAAAGCCACGATCAGTCACGATCACCTGCCCGTCCCGTCAGTTCCACGTCGAGCGTGCGGCCCCCCTTCGAAAAGCGGACGTCTGGCCCCGACACGATGCCGGAAGCATCTGCCACAATTTGTGGCCGGGAATCGTCTGACTCACGGTCTTTCGTAATCAGGTTGATCGTCACGCCGCCCGCCAGCGCTTCGGCCTCGCCTCTCGCGGGCACCCAACGCCCGGCAACACGCGTGTAAACGCTGTAGGAGTTGTCCTGGACGCGAATACCCCGCGCCTGGCCTCTGCTGATTGCCTGCTCCATCGTCCGCGCAAGCACAGCCTCGAATTGCCCGGCTTCCGCGTTCAGCTGATCCGGCCGGGATGGCATAGCCATCACGACCATGGCACTGGCGAGCGCCATGATGAACAGCGCAACGAGGATCTCCACGAGGGAGAAGCCGTCATCCCGATGCTGAACGCTACGCACTAAAATGGCCTATTCCCAGTTGCCGATATCGTCTTCAGTGCCAGGCTTGCCGTCGGGGCCCGCCGAGTAGACATCATATGCTCCGCCGGAGCGTTGGCCCGGCACGTCATAATGGTAAGCGTTGCCCCAGGCATCATTGCGCAGACGCTTGATGTACCCGCCCGGGCGATAGGTCGCCGCGTCAACGCCTGCTGGCGCAGCCTTCAGGGCGGCGAGCCCTGCGTCGGCACTCGGGTAGGAATACATGTCGAGGCTGTACATTTCGAGCGCGCTCTCGAACGAAGCCACGTCTGACCTGGCCTTGCTCACGCGAGACTGCTCCCCCACCGGCGCGACGTTCACGATCACCAGCGTGGCCAGAAGGCCCATGATGAAGATGACGACCATCAGCTCGACCAACGAGAAGCCAGCTTCCTGCTGTTGGCGGTCTGTCCTGTTTTTCCTGTCAGCCATCATGGTTGCGTCTCCTATGACATGGCGAGCGTGTTGAGTTGGAGGATAGGCAGCATGATCGACATCACGATCAGGCCCACTATACCTCCCATCAACACAATGATGAGCGGTTCGGCGATCGACAGCAACGCTGCCGAGCCTGTTTCGAATTCAGTATCGAGAAATTCTGCCGCGCGGTTCATCATGCCTGGCACGTCACGGCCGGCTTCCCCGCTGGAAACCATGTGCACCATCATGGGCGGAAACACGCCGGTGGCCGAGAGCGCCGCCGAAAAGGACCCGCCCTCCCGGACGCGTTCTGCAATAAAGTCGGCAGCGTCGGCAATAACGGTGTTGTTGGCTGCGCCCTTGGCGCCTTCCAGAGCTTCGAGTGCTGTGGCACCCGAAGCAGACAAGGTTGCAAAAACGCGCGCGAAACGCGCAGCAGCGACCGTGCGCGCCATCGAGCCAACCAATGGAAGGCGCAGGATGAAGCCGTCCAGACTACGCCGTACGGCAGGCTGGCGCAGCATGCGCGCGCCAAAGAACACCGTCGCGGCCAGCGCTATCAGGATGAACAGACCGTATTCCCGCACACCATTGGACAGCGCGATAACGACACGTGTCAGCATGGGCAACTTTGCGTCGAACAGGTCGAACTGTTCGACCAGACGCGGCACGACGATCACCATCAGTGCCGCGACCATGCCGAGCGCCATGATGGAGAGGAGCGCCGGATAGATCAAAGTCGCGCGCACTTTCTGGCGCAGCTGGTATGTGCGCTCAAGGTAAGTGGCGAGGCGTTCCATGATGTCGCCAAGCTGGCCTGACATTTCACCGGCTGCCGTGACTGCGCGAACGAGCGGCGGAAAAGCGTCCGGAGCGAGGCGCATGGCTTCCGACAGACGGGCTCCCTCGACGACATCGGCGCGCACTGTGTGCACGGCCTTCTGCACGCCTACCGGATTCTCGTTTCCGGCGCAGGCGCCAAGGGCCTGCTCGACCGCGAGGCCGGATTTCAAGAGCACCGAAAGTTGCCGGACGAGCAACACCCGTTGCTTTTCACTGAGGCGCCCGCGCATCACGGTAACCTTGGACTGCTTCTCGGAAACCGGGTCGACATTGACGACCATAAGGTCCCGCAGGCGCAATTCCTTGCGGGCCGAGCGGGCACTGTCGGCCGAGATGACGCCCGAGCGGCGTTTGCCGTCGGCATCAAGCGCAACATACTCAAAGGCGGCCATTACTGGCCTCCCTTCCGGCAAGCGCGCAGAACTTCAGCCACGCTGGTGTCACCGAGGAGAACGTAACGGCGCGCATTGTCGAGCAGACGGTCGTGCTGCGAGAAAGCGGCCTGGTCGATGGCGTCTTCGGTCGCGCCGTCGCTGAGCATATTGCGGATATCGCGGTCTGCGATCAGCAATTCATACACACCAAGGCGGCCCGTGAAGCCGGTTTGCCCACAGGAGAGGCAACCCTGAGGATCATAGACCGTGAGGTCGGTATCCGCCGGAAGGCCCAGGGATTCACATTCCGTATGTGTCGCCCGACGCGCCTCCTTGCAGGATGGGCAAAGCCGCCGGACGAGGCGCTGGGCCATGATGGCGCGGAGCGTGGACGAAAGAAGGTAGTCCTCGACGCCCATATCCCGCAGGCGCGTGATGGCGCCCGAAGCTGAGTTGGTATGCAGGGTCGAGAGGGCCAGGCGCCCGGTGGACGCGAACTCGAATGTGACTTCGGCCGTTTCAGAGTCGCGGATCTCACCTACCATGACCACGTTCGGGTCTTGCCTCAGAATGGAGCGCAGCGTTGCAGCAAAGTTGAGGCCGACCTTGTGGTCCATTTGCGTCTGGCTGATGCCCGGAAGACCGTATTCGACCGGGTCTTCCAGCGTCATGATATTGTCCCGGCCCGTATTGAGCCGCGAGAGCGCCGAATAGAGTGTCGAGGTCTTGCCCGATCCAACCGGGCCGGTGACAAGGATCACCCCGTTTGGCTGGCTCAGCACTTCGGTGAAACGCTCATACGTCTCGGCATCCATGCCAAGTTCCCGAAGGTCGAGCAGCGCATTTTTCGTATCCAGCAGGCGCAGCACGACGCGCTCACCATAGCGTGTCGGCAGGGTCGCCACGCGCACGTCGACGGACTTGCCGCCAGCAGACAACGAGATACGTCCATCCTGTGGCAGACGTTTTTCGGCAATATCGAGCCGCGACATAACCTTGATACGTGACACGATCGGCGCGGCCAGCTTGCGCGGAGGCTTTAGCACTTCAACGAGATCACCATCGATCCGGTAGCGGATGGAGAGGGAGTCTTCGAACGGGTCGATGTGAATATCGGATGCTCGGCGCTTCAGGGCCTCATGAATAAGGCCGTTTATCAGACGGATAACGGGGGCATCATCCTGACCGTCGAGCAAGTCGGCCGTCTTCGGCAGTTCATCAATAAGACTTTCAAGCCCACCACGCGCATCGACGGCGGCATCTACACTGTCGCCCGCCAGCGCACCGGACGTGAAGACATCCGCCAGAGTTCGCTCATAGCTGTCGCGATCAAGCGCTTCGAGCTCAAACCCGGTCCCAAGCGCCCGCCTCGCTTCGACAAGAGAAAGCGGATCGGCCCCTGCCCGCACACCAAGCGTCAGCGTGTCCCGCCCCGGCAGGACGACAACGCCCTTGTCCTTGGCGAACGCGTAGGTGAATTGCAGGACAGCGGGCGCGACGGTCATTGCGGCGGCGGACTCCCAAGCACTTGATTGACAAAGTTGTCGAGCGATTTGCCACTGTCTTCTTCGCCATCCCAGAGTTCCTGCGCACGCAAATAGCGATAGGATCGCGTTGTCGCCTTACGGGCATCATCGCGATCACGCACGATGGTCGGACGGATGAAGACCATGAGGTTGGTTCGCCCCATCCCCTTGCCTTCCGAACGGAACAGCCGGCCTGCGACCGGAATGTCGCCCAAAAGCGGCACTTTCTCGCTCGTCTTGGTTTCGGTTTGCTGGACGAGACCGCCAAGCACAACAATCTCTCCATCGTCAGCGATAACGCTGGTACTGATCGTCCGGGTATTGAATATGAGGTCTGTCGACGTGCCAGTCGCAATCGACTGGGCAATATTCGACACTTCCTGCGTGATATCCATACGGATGGTGCCGTCATTGGAAATGCGCGGCGTCACGTCGAGACCAACACCAATTTTCTTGCGCTCCACCGTGCGGAACGGATTGGTGTTGGAATTGCCAAGAACCTCACCGGTCGCAACCGGCACTTCCTGCCCAACAAGAAGAGACGAGGTGCCATTATCGAGCGTCATGTTGAACGGCTTGGAGAGAATCCGTGACTGGGTATCATTTTCGACCGCAGTCAGGATCGCACCGAACAACGTGTCACCGTTCTGCCCACCGACACCGACACTGAGGCCAGACAGGCCAAGAAGTGAATTGATCGCGGCTTCTGCAAACGGGTTTGTATCGGTCGTGCCGTTGTTGAACGGCGTATCAGAACTCAGCGCACCAGCCAGCGCCAGCATGCTCGGCGCAGATCGGGAATAATTCGTCGAAACGAACGGTACGGTCGAGTCATTGCTGCCAGAGACAAGGAACTGGAGTCCGAGCTCGCGTGCGGTGTCGTCCGACATTTCGACAATAATGGCCTCAACCAGAACCTGGGCGCGCCTGCGATCAAGATCGGTAATGATCCGCTCCAAAGCGCTCAGCGTTTCTGGTGGGGCACTGATGACCAGAGAATTGGTTGGCTCGTGATGAGCAATCGTCGTCGTGGTCAGGTTCTCACCACCAGCTGCCCGGCGCACATCCATCGCGATGGCCATCTGCTGCAATACCGGAACGAGATCGACAGCATTTGCATTGTTCAGCGGAATAACACGCAGTGTGTCATCCGTACGGTCATGCGAATCCAGTTCCCGGCTGACGTCGATCGCACGCCGCACCAGCGCCTCGTCACCCTGCAGCACGACGGCGTTGCCCGTGTCGGAAGAAACCGCCTGGAAGTTTACCGCATAAGCATTCTCCCCCGGAGGAACGGACAAGCTGGTCAATATGCCAGCCATTTCGCGAGCCGGTATGTTCTTCAGACTGATTGTCTGGGTGATGGACGGATCGCTGTCGAGTTGCTTGAGCATGGCGCGCAGGCGCGGCAGGTTCGAGGCATAGTCGACGATCACCAGCGTGTTCGACGCATTGTTTGGAACGATTTGCCCTTCTTGCGCGATCAACGGCTTGATCGCAGCCGCCACATCCCGAGCCGAGGAGTGCTTGAGCGCGAAGATTTCCGTCGTGAAGGCGTTTGCGCCACCTGACGCCATACCCGCCTCAGAGACAGCCTGCCGTTCCGGCACGATCCGGTAGGTCGATTTACCGGCCGGTACCGCCGTAAAGCCATGGACGCGCAAGGCCGAAAGGAAGACGTCAAAGACCTGCTCCTTGGTCAGCGGTGTCGAGGAGGACACGGTCACTCGCTTCGTACGGGCATCCGGGTGCACGATGAACGTGTACCCCGTTACCGTAGACACATCCGCGATCAGGGCAGACAGTTCGACATCGTCGAAATTCATGATGTGCCGCGATGGCTCGGGACTACTCTCGCCGGCAAGCGCGAAAGCGCTTGGCGCGGTAGAGCCAAGAATGGCCGCGGAAATGATGGATTTGAATTTCATGAGCTACGGATTCTCCGGCAGCGTGAATGTCTGGTCGATCTGGCGTCCGTCGCGATCGATCCTCAAACGAACTTTTTTTAATGAAGAAAGCTTCATGGCGAGTTCGCCAGGACTGCTCGATCCAACGGATATACCATCTACGGCGACAATGATGTCACCGGATTGCAGGCCGGACCGCTCAAGCAGGTCCGCATCGCCGCGATTGCCGATCTCGTATCCTATGAAATCCTGGCCACGATGAACCGGATTGATGACCAGATTGGTGAGAAAGTCCGTCGCCGTGGTACTGATCAGCGTATCGCTGGCGCCCGGCCCGGCCGATGTCTTTGGGGCCACGTCTCCAGGCGAAGACAGGACGGATAGCCGGTCTGCGCCACTGGCCATCAGCAAAGCCTCTACCCGACCATCCTTGCGAAGCGTCACGCGATCTCCATAGATGCGGTCGAGCACCACCCCATCAAGGATCGTCTCGCCTGGTGCAAAAGTGCTCAGCCTGTTGTTCGGCATCACAATCATCGCAACACCTGTGCCATTCGCAGACGCGCGGACACCTTTCAGCACAAGATTGAGCTTTGTTTCCGGAGCTTCCGGCAAATCGGCCACAGTTTCCGCGACCGGGGCAAACGGATTTGTCGTCACCAGCAGCGTCTGATCACCGGTCAATGCACGGCGCGACTGGTCCGCCGCAACGCGCGGGCTTTGCACGAACGGCAGCGGACGCGAGACTGCGCCACCAGGCTCGATCACGAGCCATCCGATTTTTGCCACAAGCACGGCCAGGCCAGCCACGAGGGCGACTTCCGCCACCACAATCGCAGGGCCGGCAAAACGGACGAGCCCGCGGCGCATATTCTCCGCCGCGGACCCTCCATTTCCTGTGCTGGATCTGGATCCAGTCAAATGATCAGAACCTCCGTTTCAGACCAATGCTGAACACAGTATCCTGCTTGTAGGTGTCCACATAAACCTTGTCAGGGCCGTACTCCTGATAGGCTTCATAGCTTTCACCGAACAGGTTCTGGATGTTCAGCGAGAATTCGTAGTCTGCATCCCCGATATTCAAGCCTTTGTTCCACACAAAGTCTACGGTCATTGGCGGCTGTTCGAGGAATGCTGGGATGTTCCGTGCGAGGATTTCGCCTGAGCGGATCCTTTCCGAAACGTAATTCACGAGCAGGTTGTATTCCGACTTGGCGCTCTCGTTGAGAAGGCCGATCTGAAGGTTAAACAGGTGCTCGGACTGACCTTGCAAACGGCGGCCATCCTGGATCCGGCCAGCGGCTGGTGTGGTGCCGCGAACGGGATTCAGGTTGGTGCCGACGTTGATAACCACATCTCCATCCGCACTCACCGAAGAGTCAGACCAGGTGTAGTTCGCCTTGATCTGCAGGTCGCGGTCCTGGAAGAAGGACATGCCGGTCCACTCGATCATCGGCAGGACCTGCTCGTATTCAACCTCGAAGCCGTAAAGTTCGGCCGATGGCGCGTTGAGGAAGCTCGTCTGCACCGATTCCGCAGGGACCAGGATTTCCTCGATCGGATTTGTGATGTCCTTGTAGAAAAGACCCAACGTCGCGAACTGATCACGCGCAAAATAGTATTCCGCCCGCAGGTCATAGTTCTTGATCGATGCATTCTGCAGGTAGGGGTTACCAAAGAAGGTCACATCGGTCTCAGCATTGTTGAAAACGGCCGGAGCCAGTTCCCGGAACTGTGGACGTGTGATGGTTTCTGAGTAACCGCCCCGCACCTGGATTTCATCGAGCGGGTTCCAGGTAATCGTCACAGCAGGGAACCAGTTCTGCTCGTCGATCCAGGCATCAGTATAGTTATCGGCGAGATCCATACCGATCGTCTGGGTATCGATGGCTTCTATGGCATCCTCGAAACGGGCGCCAATGGCAGCGCGGATGAATGGCGTCACCTGCGTGTCAATCCCGACATAGCCGGCGTCCACCTCAAGCGTTGCAAGGTAGAGCTGCGGGAAGCCGTCGCTCTTGATTTCCGACACAGATCCAACTCCGCCCGGCTGGAACAGGTAAGCATAAATGTAATCGAGCCGGTTGGTGCCGACACCGTTCGGACCCGGGACGCCGCCCACACCATTGATGTCATAGATGATGGACGTGGCTTTTCTGTCGTTTTCGGTATAGGCATAGCCGGCTATCAGCTTCGTCTCACAGAAGAGGAAGCAATCCCCGCTACGGTCAAGCGGCAAAGAGAAGTCGATGCCGAAATCGGTCGTGTCGTCATCGATACGGCTGAACTGAAGGCGGTTGGCATCGGGGCTGTTCGACAGTGACAGGCTGCCATCATTGGCGATACGATAGATATTGGACAACATATAGGGCGCATCGCGAAGCGCTTCGGAATAGGAACCGCGCCACTCGACCTTCAAATCATGCAAGCCAGGAAAGAAGTGCTCACCCTGAACCTGGGTCGACCACAATTGCTGCTCGATCCAGTCCAGATAGTCATTACGAAGGCGCGTGCCTTCCTGCGTGTAGCCGTCAAGGCCGGTGCTGATAATGCGCGCTTCCTTTTCGGATGAACGCGTAATCAAACCTGTAAACTTGATCTCGTGATTGTCGAACAGATCGAAGCCAAGCGTCGCAAGGCCGTTGAGACCGACCGTATTCTGCGTCGAATCGCGCGTGAACTTCTGGTTTGGCTCCAGCCGACCGGTGCCTGAGTTGATGGATGCGAAGCTGCGCTCACCCTGCTTGGTCTGCCAGCTATTTGAATAGCCAGCTGAAGCGGTGAAACCGACCGAAAGATTTTCGTTCACATCAACGCGAGTACCGCCGGAAATATCAGCCCCGAGGTTTGGGGCGACTTCGCCACGTTGCATCACAACCAAGGAAGAATTGTCCGTCAACTGCTGACCGAATTCACGGGTCAAACCATTGGCAATCGACGGCCGATCTCGAGAACCATCATCGATACCAAGCCAGTCAGTATCGCCGCCGTCATAGAGAAGACCATTTTTGAACGTAGTCTGAACATCGACCGCAGCGCTTGCGCCAACGGTCAGGAATGCCTCATCTGGAATCGTTTTCGTACGCAGGTCCACCGTACCGCCGCCGAACTCACCCGGCAAATTCGGTGAGTACGTCTTCTGAACAAGAACGCTTTTCAGCGTCGATGTCGGAAACAAAT
This sequence comes from Hyphomonadaceae bacterium BRH_c29, assembly GCA_000961695.1. Lineage (GTDB taxonomy): Bacteria > Pseudomonadota > Alphaproteobacteria > Caulobacterales > Hyphomonadaceae > Hyphomonas. The sequence continues at coordinate 154,755 of LADW01000032.1, read as the reverse complement.
TGAGAGGGACAACGCGCCGCAACGGCGCAGGGCTAGGCAGTGGCGAGCCGTTCAGCAACGCCGTTGAATAGCGTTCATTGAGACCGCGAACGTAGATAAATTCGTCTTCTGCTGTGGCGATACCAGCCACACGGGCCAGCGCGGCAGCGGCATCACCGTCGCCCTGCAGATTAAAATCGCCCTCATCGATGAGAGCAGCAACTTCCGATGAGTTGCGCTTTTCATCCGGAATGAACTGACCGCGTACGACCACCGTTTGTTGGCGCGCTTCAGTTTCATCGACGGTAACCGGGGCGGACTGTTCTTCGATGGTGTTAGCCGGGTCGGCGACTGTGGCATCCTGGGCAAGCGCGGGTGATATCCACGCCAGACATGCGCTCGTCAGCAGGACGGAGCGGGCGGACATGAAACGTTTCATCTTGGTTTTCCTGATTGCGAGGCCGAGGCAGTCGCACAAAAATGGGGCTGTGAATGCAAAAGAGGTGGAGCAGCCGATACGCGCTGCTCCACCATTTTGCCGGCGCGAATACTAGTTTGCGCTGGTGAGGTTTCCGGCTTGGTCGACCGACCAGCCAAGGTACCATTTGTCATTGGCGTCTTTGACGGCGCCAATGTAGGTCGTCGGCTCAAGATTGCCGATGCCGGTCACATCGAACACCGAAACGGCATTCTCGCTGGCACCAGGAACAACACCTGGACGGCCCGCGCGGAAGGCAAAACCGTTCATCGAGTTCGTGGCAGACGACACGATGTTCTGTGCAGCCTGCTCAGTCGGGCTGGTAAACATCGTCGGCTCTGTTGCATCCGCCGCAAAGTCGGCTGCATTCCCGGACAGGAAGATAGATTGCAGGTTCAGTACACCGCTGTTTGCGTTGTTGATCGTGACGGTATCATCGACGTCCAGACCCCATTCATGCCAACCGATCACGATCATGTTTGCAACGGTACCCGCCATGCCGCGACGGAGCTTCGCACCGATCTGGTCGTTCGGATCACCACCGGAAATGATGGTGAGGTTCGAGAACTTCGGTGTCGAGCGCGGGAGCGCGTCGTTCGCGTTGTTCAGGTTGTCACCTTCCAGACCGTTCGGGTCAGACGAGATACCACCAGTCGCAGAAGATACCGGGCCGTAGGCGATGCCATACTGCAGCGACCCCTGCCAGCCGTCGGTCCAGTCAAACTGGTCATCGCCGCAGCCTAGCGCAATCATGTGCTTCACGTTGACCGTACCGCCGAACCACTCGTAGCAGTCATCCAGGTTATTGTAGACCTGCACGTACTCGACTTCCGTACCCGAACCGACGCCTTGGAACGCAATGCCGTTCAGTTCGTCTTCGGTCGTCAGGCGGACGCCTGCATATTCGACGCGAGTGTAGAAGATCTGGCCGGAGTCATCGTCGGCAGATGCACCACCGAACAGACCCGACGAACCTTCGCCAGACTTTTCGCAATCGACAGTGCCGCCTGTCGCGGTTGCATCAGCACAGGCGTTGATCGGAGCGCGGCCGTTCAGGATCACGCCACCCCAGATACCTTTGGTATCCTGGTCAAGGGTCGCCGTGCCATCGATCTTGCCCTTCGCGGTGAACACGACCGGGCGATCCGCCGTGCCGTTCGAAAGGAGTTTCGAACCGCGAGTAATGACGAGATAGTCGCTATTGCCTGCACCAACCACTGTCACACCAGCATCGACCGTCAGCGTTGCGCTGGCGGACCCTGCGAGCGGAGCCGCCGGATCCGGACCACGGTCCACACCGACAAATACCGGGCCGCTCAGCTCGTAAATAAGCTGATCGCCATTGATCAGGCGAAGGTTGCTTGTGATCGCGCTTCCCGAGATCACGCACAGCTTCTTGCCGGTCAACGTGCCGTTCTGGGTCGTGCCGGTCGGGCAGTTGGCTTCTGCTTCAGGGAACAGGGTACCTGACTGCGCAAAGGTTGCCCAGTTGCTGGCAACCGTTTCCGTGGCCGAGAAGGCGCCGATGTAGTCAGTTGCGGTGAAGAAGGCATCGCCGGACAGAACCGTCGAAACCGGCACGTTCAGTTCTTGCTGGCCGGGGAAGAAATTATCCACAAGCGAGTTGTTTCCGGTGCGGACATTTGCGCTGGCCGGGAACGAAGGAACGAACGAGGCATCCTGAGTGAAGTTCTCAGGGTTGTCGAGAAACCAGCTCTCGATCTCGAGAGAGCCATCATTGAGGTTCGTATCCGTTTGGGTGTCGTCAATGTCGAGACCCGACTCAAAGCCAGTGGCGATGAGGTTTACCACGCGCCCCTTCGTGCCGCGGCGCAGCAAGACAGCCTGCTGGTTACCGGTGGTGCCGACCAGTGTCACGTTCGAGATGCTCGGATCGGAGAACGGCGTGGCACCGTTGGCGTTGTTGAGGTTGTCGGCTTCGATACCGCGCGGGTCAGAAGAAGACGGGTTGGTCGAACGGATCACAGCGAACTGCAACTTGCCCGTCCAGCCATCAGTCCAGTCGATATTGTCATCGCCGGCGCCGGTGGAAACAAAGTACTTCACGTTAACCGTGCCGCCAAACCATTCGACCGAGTCATCGAGGTTATTGTGAACCTGGATGTGATCGACAGTGGTGCCCGATCCGACGCCCTGGAACGCAATGCCGTTCAGTTCATCTTCCGTGGTCAGACGCGACCCCGCGTACTCGACCGACACGTAACGAAGCGTACCGGAATTGTCATCGGCCTGATCGCCCCCGAAAAGACCGGAAGAACCTTCGCCAGACTTTTCACAGGCAGCCGTACCACCAGTGGCCGTTGCGTCGGCGCAGGCGTTGATTGGCGCAAAACCGTTGAGCACCAGACCGCCCCACTGAGCTGTGGTGGTAGTACCGGTGATGGACGAACCGGTTTCTTCGTCGTTGAGTTTGGCGCGCGACGTGAAGCGGATCGGATTGGAAGCCGTGCCGACAGCCTCAATTTTGGAACCGCGGGCGATGACCATGTAGTCGTCGGTTGCGGTGGCTGTTCCGCCGGAGGAAGCGCCAAAGAAGCGAACACCTTCACCAACTGTCAGTGTAACCGGTGTGCCGGCACCGTTCTTGTTGTCCGAACCGATAAAGACCGGGCCGCGGATCGCGACGGTCGTATTGGCTGGAATTGTCAGGTCCGTGGTGACGATGGTCGAGCCCGAGGCGCTACCGAGCGCACAAACAAGGACATCGGAAAAGCCGTCAGCGGCAACTGCTGCAAACGTGGTTTCAGCCGTGCCGGTCGGGCAACCAGCAGTCGGAACCAGGTCGATCGTGGCCGAAGCCGGCGGCGGCGGTGGGGGTGGCGGCGGAGGGCTGACCGGCGTCGAAGGCGCGCCGGGCGACGCAATGGTCGTGTCCGAGCATGCTGCAAGCGTCAGGATGGCAAGGCTTGCCATCGTCGCCAGCTTCAGTGTGTTACGGATTTTCATGAAACTTCCCTCTAAGACCCCCAATGGAGCCGCTGTGTCTAACGTTTGAGGCCTGCACGAATCCCAGAATCCCCTTGGAGTGCTCGTGCTACCGTGGCGGCTTATGGCAGCGCAGCTTTACGGTTGCGAAACGGTTTGATTAAGTTTTTGTGACGCCCACGAAGCCTCGAAGAAATGGCTGCAGGACTCAGAAAATCTTGCGATCCGCATCCTGCAACAGCCGTTGAGAAGCGAGCAGAAATGATCGGAGCAGGCTCTCTGCTCCTTCCGGACTGCAGATTTTCTGTCGGTTCGCATTTACTGTAGCTGTGGGCTCTTCAGGACTTCATCCAGACCAATCTGCATCAAGACACCATCGCGGGAGAAAAACAGGGTCTGGCCGTCGCCGGAGAGACCCGGACCGAACTCGCTGTCCTCGGAATTCAAAGGCGGCCCGGGATTCACAGGAGCGCTCCAGGTGCCATCTTCCTGGCGTGTGCTTGTCCAGATGTCAGTCGCTCCGACTTTCGGTGAGCGATGAGAGTAGAAGAACATCCGGTTTCCGTCAGCCGTGACGACGACATGGTCATCGGTCCGCATGTCGTTGAGATCTGTTAGGAACTTTGTCACCTTCCAGGCGCCCGTTTCGTCGCGATGCGCTTCGCCAAGGCCATAGCCAAACCCATCCATTTCCGGGCGGTTTGAGACATATATCATCGTACCGTCAGCCGCCACGGATGCGATGGTTTCGTTGGCGCCGGTATTGATGTCGCCTTCAATGGGGGCTGCTTCGCCCCAGGCCGATCCATCCCACTCCACGCGCCAGATATTGAGATCCTTGCCTTTGAAAGGTGGTGGCATTTCGGCGTCTGTTGCGAAATAGAGCGACCCGTCCTCGCGGCTGAAGCTTGCGCCTTTCAACAGCTTTCGGGTTGGAAGATTCATACGGGTTGGCTCGGACCAGGATTTTCCGGTGCGATGCATCTCGTAGAGAAGAGCTTCATCATCACGCTCTTGCGTGTAGATACGGATCGTACCATCCGGATTTTCAGTCATTGAATAGGCGTGGTTACGATGATCCGGCGCTTCGGTATCAGGGAAAATCTGCACCGGGCCAGCCGGGGCCGCTTTCGTGCAGGCTGCAAACAAGAGTGCGGTCGCCGCAAAGAGCGGCAGGAGCTTGATATTCATCATTTCCTCACGTGAGCAGGCCGACTGGAACATCCAGAGCTTCAGCCAGGCGTTTTGCTGTTTTCAGGCCGAATGGCATTCCGCGCTCCATGGCGGAGATATGGTTCGCACGGATACCGCACAGGGCGCTCAGGTCTTTCTGAGTCATCAGGCGGTGTTGGCGCAGGACCCGGACAGGGTTTTCCCCCTGTTCGATCTGCCGGAGCACGTCTTCCGGAACATCGGGTTGAGAGAGCTGCACCGCAGCGGCCTGCTTCGCCTCCATGTCCGACAGTCGACGCTCAAGCTCCCGCACGGATTTCTCCAGGTCGAGGATCTTCAGCTCAAGCGAATATACGAAATGGTTGTCACTCGGCATGGCATCTTTCCAGCTTCAAGCCGGGACCAATAGGCAACCATCCCGAAAGTTTAGTGTCAGAAATGTAAACCTTCTTTGACGGTGCCAGTGCCGCCCTGCCATCCTTACGACCGAATGCCTCAAACCCCGGCGACTTTCAGCAATACCATCAACAGACTGGCGCAAATAAAGCCGACGACGCTCACCAGCGTGGCAGTCATGCTCCAGGTCTGGAAAGTCTCCCGTTCGGTCAGGCCAAAGAGGCGATTGACCAACCAAAAGCCGGAATCATTGACGTGCGACAGAGCCGTCGCCCCACACGCAACCCCAATCGCCACCAGAGCCAGTTCCGGTGCAGACAGGCCCGCGGCGGACGCAATCGGTGCGACAAGCCCCGCCGCCGTAATCATGGCCACCGTGGCGCTCCCCTGCGCAACCCGGATCAGCAAGGCCAGAGCATAACCGGCGATCAGAGGCGTCATGCCAATCGCCAGAGCGGCATTGGCGAGTTGCGTCCCTGCCCCTGTATCCACCAGCACCTGCTTGAAAGCCCCACCGGCTCCGGTAACCAGGATCACCGCACCGGTCGGCTCCAACGCACGCGAAATCCCGGCTTTCAGCTTGTGGCGCTGCGCGTCACTCGCCCCGCGAAAGAAGAGCATGGCCAGACCGCACGCGGCCAGCAGCGCCACGAATGGGTGCCCGATCAGATAGAGGACATGCCGCAACAGAAGCAGGCCTCCGGTGGCATCTGGCGGTATCAGCGTGGTGGCGAGTGTTCCAGCAAGGATCAGCACCAGCGGCAGCAGGATCAGGATCGCCGTGGCGCTTCCCTTCATGACGGGCGGCGCAGGCTCTTCCTCTCCTGCGGCATGATGCGGCGCGCCTTCCGGCATCCAGCCCTTCCGATCCAGCCAGCCTGCATAGATCGGTCCGGCAATCGGCATGGTCACCACGCCAATCAGAAGACCGAACCCGATCATCCAGCCGAGATCCGTACCAAGTATCTCCGCCACCGCAATCGGCCCCGGTGTCGGCGGGATCAGGGCATGCCCCACCGCCAGCCCCGCCAGCAAAGGCAGAGCAAACAGCATCGCAGGCTTCGACGCACGCGCGGCCATTGCGAAAACCAGCGGCGCCAGAATGATCAGCGCGACATCGAGGAAAACGGGAATTGCGACCATCAAGCCAATGGCGCCCATGCTCCACCGTCCCGCCGCAGGTCCACGATTGTGCAGCATCTGGTTCGCCAGGGCCGTTACCCCGCCTGACGATTCCAGGATTGCACCAAACAGAGCCCCAAGCCCGATCACCACAGCAATAAAGCCCAGCGTCCCGCCCATGCCTTTGACAATTGTATCCATTGCAACATCGGGCGCCATGCCGGCAGCAATCGCGCTGAAGATCGCTATCAGGATCAATGCGGCAAAGGCATTCATACGTGTCCGGACGATGAGGACAACAAGCGCCAGAACACCGCCTGCCGTTGCCAATAAAGGTTGGTTTTCCAAAAGCCAGTTCATGCGTCCCCCTCGCCATTCTGTTGGTCTTGTTCTGATGCCCGTCCGTCAGCGCCCCTGCCCGGGTGCATTCGGGAAGGAGAGGCTTTTATAGTAATCGAGATCGTGTTCGGGCGGCGCGTGGCCATCCGGCAACGGCAGATGATTCACGCTCTGCCAATAGGAAATGGACGCATCACGCCACCATTTGGCTTCCTGCGCCTGAATAGCGAGAAAATCAGAAACCTGACCGAACCGCTCCGCATCGATTTGCAGTCGGAGGGTTTCCCAACGCCGCTGAAAGTCTGACACGACCGCCACACCGTGATCATAATGACCGACCATCGCCTCCCAGACGGTGAGACCATCCTCCAGACGGTCGTCCCAGCGCATCCGGTGGAACCAGAGTAACAGGTTTTCGGGCACCGTTTCCGGATCAGACCAGAGGGCCTGCAGCTCCGGCGCATATTGCGAAATGGCATCTGATCCGGTTGCCGTACGGTCGAACCCGATCCTGTCCGCTGTCGCCTTATGGTAATAATACGGCGTCCAGTCTGCGCGGCCGAGATCATCGACCCAGGGCGCAGGCCCATAATGGTGCCCCGTCCCCATCAGATGGGCGAGACCGAGCGGCGTCATATAGTCGACCACGGCCTCCCGCGACTCCATCATCATGCCGGTGATTGTCTCGATGACAGCCGGGTCCCGGCTGAACGTGAGGGCCACCCAATCGCGGGCAATCTGTTCGGCGGAGGCATCGGGGTTCCAGGCGAAGCGTCCAAAGGCGTACCAGTTTGCCTGATCGAACTGCGAGCCGGACCAGTTGCGGTCTGAGCCTATGTTCGCCACCCCTGCCATGCCGGTGCGGTCATAACCTTCAAGCTGACCGTCAATCACCGACGCGACAGTCGACCCCGCTCCTTTTGCGTAGGTGTCGGATTGGAGCACCTCCTCCCAGAGTGTTCCCAGATAGGCCAGATGCGTCGAGAAGCCGAGATATTCCTTTGTGATCTGGAGTTCGAGCATCAGCGGCGTTTGCGGCAGCGCGCCGAAGAGCGGACTGAAGGGCTCGCGCGGCTGAAAATCCAACGGACCATTCTTGGCCTGAATCAGAACATTGTCTGCAAACTGACCATCCAGCGGCACAAATTCCGAATAGGCCTGTTTGACGCGGTCTTCCGGCTCATCGGCCGAATACACGAAGGCTCGCCACATCACGACACCGCCATGCGGCGCGACAGCCGCCGCCAGCATATTGGCACCGTCGGCATGGCTGCGCCCATAGTCCTGCGGGCCGGGCTGGCCTTCCGAATTGGCCTTGACGAGGAAGCCGCCAAAGTCAGGCACGTATTCGTAGATTTCGTCGGCCTTCGCTTTCCACCATGCGGCAACATCGGGGTCCAGCGGGTCAGCCGTATCCAGTCCGCCAATCTCAATCGGCGCAGAAAAGCGGGCCGTGAGATAGACCCGAATGCCATAGGGACGAAACGCATCGGCCAGCGCGGCAACTTTCTCCAGATAGGGCAGCGTCAACACGGTCGCATCCGCATTCACATTTGTCAGTGACACCCCATTGATGCCAATGGATGCATTGGCGCGCGCATAGTCCGTATACCTTGGGTCCACATAGCCCGGCAGCCTGTGCCAGTCCCAAATTGATTGGCCGGAATAGCCACGTTCCACATGCCGGTCGAGACCGTCCCAATGGTTCAGCAGGCGTAGCTGCGTGGCCGGCTTGTCCGTGATGTCGAGCTGGGTGAGGCTCTTCCCCTCCGCCATTCTCTGGAGATAGGTGAATACGCCATAGAGCACGCCAATGTCACTCTGCGCGGCAATGAGGGTAACGGATCGACCGTTCAATTGGGTTGAGCGGATCGAATAGCCCTCAGCGCCGACGTCTTCGACCGACGGCAAGCTGCCGGACGCCACGCCCTCCTGACATGCCGGGCTGGCAAGCACCAGGCTTCGCGCGCGTCGCTCGCCGGTTTGCTTGAGTGGTCGCGACAACATGGACGCCGTGGCGCGTTCGATCTCATCGACAGCCACTTGCATCGTTGGTGAAAGATCATCGCACGCCACCTGAACATATCCGGGCGCGCCCTTTGGGGCATGGTCCAAAGGCGCGTAGCGCAACCAGAGGTCATATCCGTCTTCCGCAAAAGCGACCGGAGCAAACACGTTCACCACAAGCAAAAATAGCCAAAGGCCGAATTGTTTGCGGTAACATTTTTGGCTCTGTTTTTTGAGCACGTCTGTTCCTCCAGGAATTTCCGTTGTCGTTGAGCCTTGGCTGTCCGGAATGGCGATATATTCGACCAGCCCGGCAAAGACCGCAACCCGGCGCCGAAAATTCTCACCCGTCGCCGCAGATCCTTTGTAAACACTGGCATCTTCATCCATTGACGGATCACGACTCTCCCTGTTACTAACTGACTGGTCAGTTATTTATGGACGACACCATGCGACGAGCGCGAAGCGACGAAGCAAAAGACGAACGCAGGCAGGCGCTTCTCGGCGCCGCGCTGGATGAGTTCTTTGAAAAAGGCTTCGCAGCCACACGCATGACCGACATCGCGAAGCGGGCGCACCTGTCCAAGGGCGCCCTCTACCTCTACTTCGACTCCAAGGAAGCGATGTTCCGGGCGCTGGTTGAATCCCTGGCCTCTCCCAATCTCGAAATCATCGAGCAGATCACTGAAAGCGCAGGCAGCCTGAAAGATGCCCTCGGAGGCATTCGCCGGTTTGCGCCGCTCTTGATCCGCCAGACCGACCTGCCCCGCCTGATGAAGGTACTGATTGGCGACAGCCACATGTTCCCTCAGCTGGTGACCGCCTACCGCAAGGAACTGGTCGAACGCGTCATCACGATGATCGCCGGCGTATTGCGCCGCGCACATGACGCCGGAGAAGCCGACGTCACCAATCCGGAGCTGACAGCACGTATTGTCATGGGCCCCATTGTTCTGTCCGCGCTTTGGCAGGCCGTCTTCAATCAGCAAGCAGATGCCGAAGTCGACCTCGACCAGCTTTTTCAGATTCACGAGCAGATGATGCTCAAAGCCCTCCAACCCGGAAGTGTGTCATGACCCGCTTATTCGCGCTGCGAGCCCTTTTGTCCGGCGCCGCCCTGCTGGGGCTCGCCGCCTGTACCCAGCAGGAAGACACGGTCATTCTCGGCTATATCGAGGCGGACTGGACCTATGTTGCCGCGCCCGCCTCCGGCCGGATTGTCGAACAGTCCGTGACCGAAGGCAGCCAGGTGACAGAAGGTGACTTCCTGTTCCAGCTGGACAGTACGGCAGAAGAAGCCGCAGTCGCGGAAGCCACCGCGCGGCTGGATCAGGCCACTGCGCAGGCCGTCGATCTCAGCACAGGTGCCCGCCCACCGGAAATCAAGCGGCTGGAAGCTCGCCTCGCCGAAGCAAAGGCCCGGCTGGAACAGGCCACCAGCGAACGCGACCGCATCCTGCCACTGGTCGAGCAAGGCTACGCACCGAAATCCCAACGCGACACCATGGAAGCAGAATATAGCGCGGCAGTCGCGTCCGTGCACGCCGCAGAACAGGACCTGAAAGTCGCCGCCCTGCCCGGCCGGGACGCTTCCCGAGTCGCAGCAGATGCCGCGACCCAGTCTGCCGAGGCCGCCAAATCCTCTGCAGAGTACCGTCTCAATGAGCGGCGCAGCATGGCCCCGGTCAGCGGCAAGGTGGAGGAGGTCTTTTTCCGCACAGGCGAATTCGTTACGCCCGGCACCCCGGTCATTGCGATCCTGCCCGACAATGGCCTGAAGGCGCGCTTCTATGTTCCGGAGACGGATCTTGCCAAATTGAAAGTCGGTCAGACTGTCTCGCTCACAGCCGATGGCCTGACGGCGCCGGTGAAGGCAGACATTCGCTTCATTTCACATGAGGCCGAGTTTGCGCCCCCGGTGATCTACGCCCGCCATTCACGCGAGAAGCTTGTCTTCATGGTGGAGGCGAAAGTCCCGCCCGGTATTGGCCTGCACCCCGGCCTGCCAGTGGAGGTGACCTGGTAATGTCCGGCGAGCTGGCCATTGACGTTCACGGACTGATCAAGCGGTTCGGCAAGAAGACTGCCGTGGCTGGCGTCGACATTCAGCTGCCGCGCGGCGAAGTCTGGGGCTTCCTCGGCCCCAACGGGTCCGGCAAGACGACAACGATCCGCATGATTTGTGGCCTTCTGAAAGTGACGGAGGGGTCAGGCCAGTGCCTCGGCTATGACATCCAGCGCGACGCCGCACTGATCCGGCAACAGACGGGCTACATGACCCAGAAATTCTCGTTCTGGAGCGACATGACCATCCGCGAAAACTTGGAATTCGTGGCGCGCCTCTACCGCCTGCCGCACTTGCGCGAAACCGTGGACCAGACGCTCGAAAAACTCGGCCTGACCAATCGCCAGCGCCAACTGGCCGGCGCACTTTCGGGTGGCTGGAAGCAGCGCCTCGCACTGGCAGCCGTCACGATGCACAATCCAAAGCTGCTCCTGCTGGATGAGCCCACGGCAGGCGTCGACCCTCAAGCCCGGCGGGACTTCTGGGACGAAATCCACCACCTCTCCCTCGAAGGCATGACCGTTCTGGTTTCCACCCACTACATGGACGAAGCAGAACGCTGCGATCGCATCGTCTACCTCGCCAATGGCCACAAGATTGTTGAAGGCACAGTGCCAGACGTCATTGACCGCTCCGGCCTGTCCACCTTCCGAGGGGAAGGCAAGGGTGTTCGGCGCCTGGCCGAAGCCCTCAAAACCGAGCCAGGCGTTGACCATGTGGCCTATTTTGGCTCCGCGCTACATCTCAGCGGCCAAGACCCCGCAGCGATCCGGGCGGCGCTCAACCGCCACCCGTCTGATGATGTTGTCTGGAATGAAGTCCGGCCAAGTCTGGAAGACGCTTTCATCGCCCTCAGCGCCGAGGCTGGCGTCGACACACGCGTGCACGCATGAACGCCGTCGTCTCTTCCTTTGCCCGCATCTGGGCCGTCTTCCTCAAGGAAGCCGTTCAGATGCGGCGCGACAGGCTGACCTTTGCCATGATGTTCGGTATTCCGATCATCCAGCTGATCCTGTTTGGCTACGCCATCAACATGAACCCGAAACACCTTCCGGCGGCCTTGCTGGTAGAGGAACAGACCCCCATCGTCCGTACACTGGTTCAGTCACTGCGAACGTCCGAATACTATAATTTCGTGATGCAGACGAGCGACCCGCGCGAGACGGGCGACCTGCTGGCGCGCGGCGAAGTGGCCTTCGTTGTGTCCATCCCTGCTGGCTTCACCCGGCAGCTGGTGCGGGGCGAACACCCGCAAATCCTGATCGAAGCCGACGCGTCCGATCCGGCTGCGGCGTCTGGCGCAGTCGGCTTTGCGCAGACCATTCTGACGGATGCACTGCGTCATGATCTGAAAGGACCACTCCGCAGCGTCGCAGCGAGTGGACAGCCTCCCTTCGAACTGGTCGTCCACCAGATGTACAATCCGGAAGCCAAGACCAGCTACAATATCGTACCCGGCCTGCTCGGCGTTATCCTCACCATGACGCTGGTCATGATCACCTCCATGGCAATGACGCGGGAGTCCGAACAGGGCACGCTCGAAAACCTGCTCGCGATGCCGGTCAAGCCATTCGAAATGATGCTGGGGAAAATCCTGCCCTATGTCATTGTCGGCGCCTCGCAGACGCTGGTGATCCTGTTGGCGGCGCAGATATTGTTCGAAGTGCCATTCATCGGCCAGCCATGGATCCTGCTTCTGGGCGTCACCATCTTCGTGCTGGCCAACCTGGCGCTTGGCTTCACCTTCTCGACCGTCGCCCGGACGCAGATGCAAGCCATGCAGCTGACTTTCTTCTTCTTTCTGCCGTCCATCCTCTTGTCCGGCTTCATGTTCCCCTTCCGGGGTATGCCGGATTGGGCGCAAGTCATCGGAGAGGCCCTGCCCCTCACGCACTTCCTTCGCATCGTGCGCGGGGTGATGCTGAAGGATACGAGCCTTGCCCAATTGCAGGACCCGCTGATTGCGCTGTGTATCTTTACCGCTGTCGCGGTGAGCGTCGCCATGCTGCGTTACCGCCGGACACTCGACTAGGCATCATCCCTTGTACGGATGAAGATTCCCGTCCCGGCCGCGCAGGGCCAGGCCTTCAGGCGTTTCGACAAGGTCTGACGGCGCGGCATTGGCCTTTGAAACACCGCCCGGAATGTCGATGACATAGTGCGGTAGCGCGAGGCCCGATACGCGATCCCGCAGCGCTGAGTAGAGCGCCTGGCCTTCCTCGACACTGACCCGGAAATGACCCGTGCCGGGGGCGAGGTCCGGATGGTGCAGATAGTATGGACGAATCCTCGCAGCGACCAGCGCCTGCATCAACTCCGACAAGGCGTCCACATCATCGTTCACACCGCGTAGCAGCACGGTCTGAGAGACCAGCGCAATTCCCGCATCCGCCATCAGGGCAGCCGCCTGCCGGGTTTCCGGCGCGAGCTCCTTCAGGTGGTTGATATGGATGGACACGTAGACTGCTTTGCCGGGCGCTTTGAGCGCCTCCACAAAGTCTGGCGTCACGCGCGCAGGGTCTGCCACCGGCATGCGTGTGTGCCACCGGATGATCTCAACGTGTGGGATAGAGGCGATGGTTTCCGTCAGGGCCTTCGCACGCGCAGGCGACAGCATGAATGGATCGCCGCCCGTCAGGATCACCTCCCGCACGCCCGTCTGCTCACGGATATAGGCAAGCGCAGCATCGAGCGCTGCGGGCGACAAGGTCTCACCGATCCCCGGCCCGACCATTTCACGCCGGAAGCAGAACCGGCAATAGACCGGGCAGACCGCAACGGGCTTCAACAAAACGCGGTTCGGATAGCGGTGCACCACCCCCGGCACGGGCGTGTGCCGGGCGTCCCCGATGGGGTCGGCCAGTTCCTCCGGCGTGCGGATCATCTCCTCCGGCCGCGGCACGAACATGCGCGCAATCGGGTCCGCCGGATCGCCCCGGTCAATCCGGTCCGCCAGGAATGGCGTCATCGCAATCGCATAGTGCTCCGCAACAGGCGCCAGCGCGTCAGCCTCGGCAGCTGAAAGCAAGCCAGCATCTTCCAGCGCTTTTGGTGTCGTAAGGGGGCGGCTCATGTTTCCACCGGCGTCCACTGGACATCCCGGATGGACCGCGCGCCCGCCGCGAGGATCACCAACCGGTCAAAGCCGAGCGCCACGCCGCTGGCATCCGGCATGCTTCCCAGCGCATCCAGAAAGTCCTCATCGAGCGGATAGCGCTCGCCATACAATTCCTGCTTCAGGTCCATGTCGGCCACAAAGCGTTCCCGCTGCTCGGCCGCATCCGTCAGCTCATGGAACCCGTTCGCCAGTTCCACGCCGCAGGCATAGAGTTCGAACCGTTCCGCAAAGCGCGGATCATCCGGACAGGCCCTGGCCAGCGCTGCCTCGCAAACCGGATACCGGTGCAAAAGCGTCAGACGGCCATCGCCAAGTGCCGGTTCGATGAGCGTTACGATCACCGCTGAATGCACATCAGACCAGGATGCGTCCGCCATCACGCCAACTCCCGCGCGTCTGGCCGCCTGTATAAAGCCTTCACGATCACCCAATAGTGCATCCAGATCGATGCCGGCATAGCGCTGAAAGGCGTCTGTCAGGGTTAGATATTCCGGCTCGCTCGCGGGGTCGCAGGTCCGGCCTTTCCAGGTCAGCACGTCCCGCCCCGTCGCGGCCAGCGCGACACGGCAGAGCGTCACCGCATCCAGCATGACATCCTGCAGGCTCGCCCCGGTACGATACCACTCGACCATTGTGAATTCAGGTGAATGCAGCGGGCCCTGCTCACGGTTCCGAAAAACACGTGCAAAATCAACAATCTTGGTCTCGCCCGCCGCGAGCAGCTTCTTGCAGGCAAATTCCGGCGATGTGTGGAGATACAGGGGGCTGCAGGCCCCGTCATCGGTTCGGAATTCCGTTTGGAACGCGTGCAGGTGGGTCTCGTTGCCCGGCGAGACCTGCAGCGCCGCACATTCGACCTCCAGGAAGCCCTCATCAGCGAACCAGTCCGACAAGGCGCGACGAACCTGCCCGCGTTTCAGCAGGAAGGGCCGGCGGTCCATATGCCGCTCAGAATGCCACCATTTCCCGTCTGTCATCTGTCCTGGCCTGTCTCCGGAAAAAGCCGAAATATGTGCACTGGCGCTTGGCGAAACACGCAAGTGCCGGTATTGCGAACCCCGATCAGGCGCTCCGAAGCGGTGCGCTCTATAGCACCGGAGCCAATCCGGGCAACTCGGGAACATCTCATGGCCGTTGAAATCGCAGCGAACGTCCGCCGGGGCAACATCATCGAATACACCGATGGTCAGCTCTATTCCGTCCTCAAAGCGGAATCCTTCCGCCCTGGCAAGGGCACGCCGACCACCACGATTGAAATGCGCCGCATCTCGGACGGCATCAAGATCGTCAACACCTACAAGACCACCGACAAGCTGGAAAAGGCGTTCGTCGAGGAAGTCGATTATACGTTCCTCTATCAGGACGGCGAGAATTCGGTGTTCATGCACCCGGAAACGTTCGAGCAGGTCTTCGTTCCGGCCGCCATGCTGGGCGACGCTGCGGCCTTCCTGCAGGAAAACATGCTGGTTACGCTGCAGATCTTCAACGACGCGCCGGTTTCCGCCACGCTGCCGCAACGTATCACCGCCACGGTCGCCGAGACCGAGCCAGTGGTGAAGGGCCAGACAGCTTCGGGCAGCTACAAGCCCGCAATTCTGGACAACCGCGTCCGCGTCATGGTGCCAACCTTCGTCGACGTCGGCACGCGGATCGTGGTCAACACCGAGGACAACTCCTATCTGGAACGCGCCAAAGACTAAGGTGCCTGCCAGTTGAGCCTAGTTAAGAGTGCCGGCCTTTGCGCCGGCACTTTTCGTTTGGGCGCCTAGCGTTTCACCGGCCGGATCGGGTTGCTGCCGTCCCAGCTCGCCGAAACATCGCGGATATGGTCGAAGAACGCACCCTTGTGGCCACTGATGTCGGAAATTTCGATCACTGTTCCGGGATGGGCCTCGGTGTCGAGATAAGCAAACCGCCCCTGCTCCCCGCCGATCTGTCCCTCATGGCCGATCTTGTATCCGAGCCGCAGCGCCTCGTCATAGAGTGCCTGATAGTCCTTCGACCAGTAGGCCACGTGCTGCAGGCCTTCATGGCCCGCATCGAGGAATTCCTTGTACATGGAAGGGGCATCATTGCGCGGCTGGATCAGCTCGATCTGCAGGTCGCCCGAATTGGCCAGTGCAATGCTCATCTCCACGGCAGAGTCGACGCCGCGATGCTGGAACCAGTCTGTCTGAACGCGGTCAATATAGTACCAGGGCCCGACGCCCATCACCTCGACCCAATGCTTCATGGCGGCATCAATGTCGCGAACAATGTAGCCATTCTGCCGGACCGGACCGAAAATACGGCTCATCTGGTGTCTCCCACTCGCGCCTGATCTGCTGACCCAGCGCCATATCGTTATATTTCAAGGTATTCGTACCAATAAAGCAGGCAGCCAGCCACAGATGATTGACTCCTTTTCGGGGAAAGAACAAAATAAGAACAAATGGATATTGCAACCCTCAAAGCCAGGGGCCTCATCCGGCCCGTTACGGCTGCGCCTGCGCAGCCCGCCGCCTTCCCTTATGGGCTGGGTGTCGGCGGCGTGCATGAAGTGGCCGGGGAAGCCTATGGCCATTGGGCGGCGGCGACCGGCTTCATCCTCGCAATGGTCCGCCCTACCCGCAAGGGGGCCTGCCTGTGGGTCTGCCAAGCCAATATCAGGCTGGATACGGGCCATGTGCCCGCCGCCTCGCTACACCAGATGACGGGCGGAAACGGCCTGCGCCTGTCCGTCGTCACCCGCAAGGCGGCTGAGGCGCTTTGGGCCGTCGAGGAAGCCATCGTCTCCGGCGCCGTCAGCCATGTGATTGCCGAAGTCGAAGGCGCGGACTTCACCGCCACGCGGCGCCTGGCACTGGCCTCCGAGAAGCATGGCGTTCCGGTCACCCTGATGCTGCCGCACACCTGTTCCGGGGCAACTGCCGCGATGACCCGCTGGCGGATCGGCACACGCCCCTCTGCCCCGAACCGCTACGACCCGCGCGCGCCCGGACAGGCCCGTTACCGCGCCCTGCTGGAGCGCTGCCGCACGGCCCCGACGGCCGCCGGGCAGGCCTTTGATCTTGAGTGGAACGATGAGACGCTATCTCTCCATATGGTTTCCGGAATGGCCGCTGGACCGGCTGCGCCGCGCCCGGCGGATCGCACCTGGGCGCGCGGTCTCGACCGAAAAGCCGGCTAAGCAACACGCTTTCGTTCTCTACGAAAAGCTCGCCCGTGGGCTGGTCGTTGCCACCGCCAACCAGCCTGCCCTCGATGCGGGTATCCATGCCGGACTGACCCTGACCGATGCCCGCGCCACCCTGCCGAACCTGCTGGCCGAAGAAATCGACCGGGAGAGCGATACGAAAGCGCTGACCGAACTGGCCGCCTGGATGGTGCGCTTCTCCCCACTCGTTGCGATGGATGGAGACGACGGCCTGATGCTGGAGACGACAGGCTGCGACCACCTCTTCGGCGGTGAGGCCGGCATGGCCGCCGCCCTTTCGGAACGTGTCGCGCTGGCGGGCTATGGCCACCGGCTTGCCTTTGCCGGCACACCCGGCGCCGCCTATGCCCTGGCCCGGTTTGCAGCCGCCGAAGGCGCACCGGTCATCCTGTCGCCCGGCACGGAACGGGCGGGCCTTGCGGACCTGCCGGTCAGCGCCCTCCGCCTGTCGGAGACGACGCTCACCCTGCTTCGCCGCTTCGGCCTGACGCGGATCGGTCAGCTCTACGCGCTCGACCGTAAGGCGTTGGCCCGCCGGTTCCATTCGCGTGAGGCGGCGGACACCGTGACCCTCCGGCTCGATCAGGCGCTGGGCCTGCGCGCAGAGCCCTTCGCGCCCTTTCGCCAGCCGCCGGACTATGCCGCGCGCCTGCCCTGTCCGGAGCCGCTGGCCGACAGTGCCGGTATCAGTGAAGGGCTCACCCGCCTGACGGAGGAGCTTTGCGCGACGCTGTCAGCGAATGGGCTGGGCGCGCAGGGCTTCCTCTTTCATGCTTTCCGTTCTGATGGAGAGACGAGCTGCCTGCAGGTCAACACGGCCCGCCCCGTCCGCACCCCTGCGCACGTGTTACGCCTGTTCCGGGAGAAGCTGGACAAGATCGACCCCGGTTTCGGCATCGATCTCCTCCTGCTCGAAGCCATCCGGACGGGTCCGATGGAGACCAGCAACCAGCCCTTGTCGGCGGATCTGGCCATGACGGTAACGGACCTGGGGATGCTTTCATCACTCGCTGACCGTATCAACGCGCGCCTTGGCGATGGCTGTGTCATGATCACCCAACCGGAGGCACGTCACCCGCCGGACATGGCCGAACGCCTTGTGCCCTTTTCCGGCAAGCTCCCCGAAACCACCTCCCCGCCGGAAACCCTGCCGGGCCTGCGTCCGGTGCGCATATTCAACCATCCCGAACGGATTGATGCGGTGGCTGAAGTGCCGGACGGCCCGCCCTTGCGCTTCGTCTGGCGCCGGGTGATCCGCCGCGTTGTCCGCGCCGACGGGCCGGAGCGGATCGCCCCGGAATGGTGGACCTACCTACCCCCGGCAAAGGGCGAAACGCGCACTCTGCCCCGGACGCGGGACTATTACCGGGTCGAGGACGAAGCCGGTCAACGGTACTGGATTTTCCGCGAAGGCCTTTACGATGACGGGCGGGGAAACCATCCGGGCTGGTTTGTACAGGGGCTGTTCGCATGACCGGTTTTGCCGAACTCGCCGTGACGACGAATTTCTCTTTCCTGCAGGGCGCCAGCCATGGGGCCGAACTGGTCAAGCGTGCGGCGGAGTTGGGCCTGACAGCGATCGGCGTCGCAGATCGCAATACGCTGGCCGGTGTCGTGCGGGCGCATATTGCCGCGAAGGAAGTGGGCCTGAAGCTGCTCGTCGGCGCCCGGCTGGTCCCGCTGGAAGGACCGGAGATCATCGCCTACCCGATGGACCGCGCCGCCTATGGCCGCCTCTCGCGCCTTCTGTCGGCCGGCAAGATGAAAGCCGAGAAAGGCGAATGCCATCTGGAACTGGCGGAGATCCTCGCTGCCAGTGAAGACCAGGTCCTGATCGTCATGCCACCTCCGGTGCAGCCCGCTGGATTTGACGACACGTTGCGAGAGATTTCTCATGCCGCGCCCGACCGCACATATCTTGCCGCGCGCTACACCTATGCCGGACGAAACCGGGAACGGATCGCCCGGCTTGAAGAGCTCGCAGGCCGGGCCGGCGTGCCGCTCGTTGCCACGAATGATGTGCTCTATCACACGCCGGAACGCCGCCCGCTGCAGGACGTGCTCACCTGTATCCGCGAACACTGCACCATCGACATAGCCGGCTACCGGCTAGAGGCAAACGCCGAGCGTCACCTGAAGGACGCTGCAGAGATGACACGCCTGTTCCGGGGCTTTGAGGCGGCCATCGCGAACACGCTGGACATCGCCGCGCGCTGTCATTTCAGCCTCGATGAACTGGCTTATGAATATCCCGACGAACCCGTTCCAGCAGGCTCCACACCGCAGGAACATCTCACACGGCTCGTCTGGGAGGGCGCGGAAAACCGCTATCCGAAAGGTATTCCGGAACAGGTCTCACGGCAGGTCGTCGAGGAACTTGCCCTGATCGAGGAGCTGTCTTACGCGCCCTATTTCCTCACCGTGCACGACATCGTTTCCTGGGCACGCGGCGAAGGCATCCTCTGTCAGGGCCGGGGCTCAGCGGCCAATTCTGCCGTCTGCTATTGCCTCGGCATTACCAGTGTGGACCCAACGCTGACCAAACTCCTGTTCGCGCGCTTTCTCTCCCGCGAGCGCAAGGAACCACCGGACATCGATGTCGATTTCGAACACGAGCGGCGAGAGGAAGTCATCCAGTATGTCTACAGGCGGTATGGCCGCCACCGGGCCGCGCTGACGGCGACAGTGATCTCTTACCGCTCACGCTCTGCCGTGCGGGAAGTGTGCAAGGCGCTTGGCCTCAGCGAAGACATTTCAGGCGCGCTGGCCAATGGCGTCTGGGGTAGCTGGAACGACGACATGCCGGACAAGCGGATCACAGAGGCCGGGCTGGATCCCGGCAATCCACTGATCCGCCGCGCCATCCACCTGACCCGCCAGTTGATGGGGTTTCCCCGTCACCTGTCCCAGCATGTCGGCGGCTTTGTCCTGACGCGCGGCGCCCTCACCGAGACCGTCCCGATCGGCAATGCGGCAATGAAGGACCGCACCTTCATCGAGTGGGACAAGGACGACATCAACGCGCTCGGCATCATGAAAGTGGATGTGCTGGCGCTCGGCATGCTGACCTGTATCCGCAAGGCATTTGACATGCTGGAAAGCCACAAGGGCCTTCACCACACGCTCGCCAGCATCCCGCCGGATGATACGGCAACCTATGATATGCTGTGCGAAGCTGACAGTATCGGTGTGTTCCAGGTGGAGAGCCGGGCCCAGATGGCCATGCTGCCGCGCCTGCGTCCGCGCACATTCTATGACCTTGTGATCGAAGTCGCGATTGTCCGCCCCGGCCCGATCCAGGGCAACATGGTTCACCCCTACCTGCGCCGGCGGAAAGGCACCGAGCCTGTGAGGTTTCCAAGCCCTGCACCGGAACACGGCCCCCCGGACGAGTTGGAACGAATCCTCGCCCGCACCAAGGGTGTGCCCCTGTTTCAGGAACAGGCGATGCAGATCGCCATCGACGCCGCAAAGTTCACGCCCGACGAAGCCAATGGCCTGCGCCGCGCCATGGCGACCTTCCGCCACCTCGGCACGATCCACAATTATGAGGAAATGCTGATCTCGCGCCTGATTGCCCGTGGCTACGACCCGGCTTTCGCCCACTCCTGTTACGATCAGATCAAGGGCTTTGGCGAATATGGCTTTCCCGAAAGCCACGCCGCCTCCTTCGCCCTGCTCGTTTACGTCTCCTCATGGATCAAGTGTCACCACCCGGACGTTTTCTGCGCCGCCCTCCTGAACAGCCAGCCGATGGGCTTCTACGCCCCGGCTCAGATCATCCGTGACGCACAGGAGCATGGCGTCGAGGCGCGCCCGGTGGATGTGAACCTTTCGGATTGGGACAACACGCTGGAGCCCGCCGAAAACCCGAACGGTCTGTTCGCCGTGCGTCTCGGCTTCCGGCAAGTTGACGGCCTCAACCAGAAGGACATGGAACAACTGATGGAGAACCGCGCCGGCGGCTATACCAGCCCGGATGCACTGATGCGGCGGGCAAAACTGCCACGCTCGGTGCTGGAACGGCTCGCTGCAGCGGATGGCTTCCGCTCCATGGGCCTCTCCCGGCGAGACGCCTTGTGGAAAGTGCGCGGCGATGCGCCGGGGCAAGCGTTACCCCTGTTTGCAGCAGCCGACATGACCGAACAGGGCGCGGATGCCGAAGTCGCGCTGCCTCAGGTTCCACCCTCGGAACATGTCCTGCAGGACTATCAGACCCTGCGCGTCTCCCTGAAGGGACATCCGATGCTTTACCTGCGCGATGTCCACACACGGCGGAGCATCATTTCAACAGCGAAGGCGACCGGGCTCCCGAACGGCCAGCGGATCGAAACTTCCGGCCTTGTTCTGGTACGCCAGCGGCCCGGCTCTGCCAGCGGCGTCGTCTTCATCACGCTGGAGGACGAGACCGGCATCGCGAACCTCGTCGTCTGGCCAAGCGTTCTGGAACGCTTCCGGCCGGTCGTCATGCGAGCGCGGATCATTCACGTGATCGGCCGGGTACAGTCCGCCGACCATGTCACCCATATTGTGGCCGAGCGGCTGATCGACTGTACCGGCGACCTGTCGCTCCTGTCCGAGGACGTGCTGCGTAATCCGTTGAACGGAATCCTGGCCCCGCCAGATGAAGTCACCCGGCCAGTGGCCCCGCGCAAGGGTTCGCAAGGCCGCGCATCCGGCGGGCGTCACCCCCGAAATGTGCGAGTAATCCCGGCAAGCCGGGACTTCCACTAGCGCGCACCCGGGACAACCGCGTAGCTGGCCGGAACCTCCCGGCACATTAAATGCAGCAGATCACGACGGAATCGGACTCCCCGTTCGTTAGATTTTCAGATTTGACCATTCATGGTGTGATTTAAATGGCGCGAAAAAGTTCTACCCGGCGATGGATCATCATCCCGCTTGTCGCCCTCGCGCTTGCCGTGACCGCCTATTTCTTCGTATCCCTGTCCTCCAAAGGCGATCAGGAGACCTTCCAGACAGCTGATGCCACGCGTGGCGATATCGACGTGACAATCTCCGCCGCCGGCAAAATCACGCCGAAGGAAAAAGTCGCGGTTGGTGCGCAGGTGTCAGGTCAGCTGGAGAAGCTTTACGTTGATGTTGGCGATAAGGTCGAAGCTGGCGAGCTTCTGGCTCAGATTGACGCGACGATCGCCACAACAGGTGTGGAAGGTAACCGCGCCCAACTGAAAGAGTTGCGGGCGACGCGCAAGCAGCAGCAGGCTTCGCTGGAACTCCTGAAATCCGAAGCAGACCGCGCCACCATGCTCTACAAAGCGGATGCCCTTGCGCGCGCTGACTATGAATCCGCACTGGCTCAATATGAGATCGCCCAGGGCAAGCTGGAAGCCATCGACGCCCAGATCGAGCGTCAGAGCTCGGCCCTTCAGGCCGACCTCGCTTCACTCGAATTCACGAAAATCTACGCGCCGATCTCCGGAACCGTCGTGTCTCTGGACGCCGTCGAAGGCCAGACACTAAACGCCAACCAGACGGCTCCCACCATTCTCACCATCGCAGACCTGACCACGATGACCGTAGAGACAGACGTCTCGGAAGCCGACGTTCTGCGCATCAGCGAAGGTCAGTCCGCCT
Source organism: Hyphomonadaceae bacterium BRH_c29 (assembly GCA_000961695.1). Classification (GTDB taxonomy): domain Bacteria; phylum Pseudomonadota; class Alphaproteobacteria; order Caulobacterales; family Hyphomonadaceae; genus Hyphomonas. Next base: position 132,338 of record LADW01000032.1, on the reverse strand, counting down.
GGTTCACCACGCTCGGAGATTCCGAGTATCGCTGGCAGACGAAAGTCCGTCAGGTATTGCCAACACCTGAAGTCCTGAATGATGTGGTCCTCTACAAGGCGCTCCTGGATGTCGACAATCCGGAAGGCAGGCTCCGTACCGAGATGACCGCGCAGGTCTTCTTCGTGGTCGGATCGGCAAAGGACGCCGTCCTCGTGCCGATCACTGCCCTGCAGGCTGCTCCGACCAGGCGGCCGCGCGCAGCTGAAGGTGCTGCCGGTTCTGATGCAAAGCGTCCGACACCTCCGCCGCAGGCGGCCGCTTTCAAGGCAGCCCGCGAAGCCAACCCGGAGGCTGAGGTTGCAACCGTGCTTGTGGTCGCCGCAGATGGCCAGCTACAACCGCGCATGGTTCTGACCGGTCTTCGTACACGTTCGCAGGCGGAAGTCCTGTATGGGCTGAAAGCCGGCGAAACGGTTGTATCAGGGAATGCCGGAGCGCCGAAACTGTCTGGGATGCCCGGCAGACCGAATGGCCCTCCACGCCCGCCGCCTATGGGGCACTGAGGACACGCATCATGGACACCCCGCTCATCAGCCTGGACGGCGTGAAGCGCTATTTCGGTTCTGGCGACACCGAAGTGCGCGCGCTGGATGGCGTTTCGCTGGACATCCACACGGGCGAGTTCGTCGCCATTGTCGGACAGTCCGGATCCGGCAAGTCAACCCTGATGAACATTCTCGGCTGCCTCGACCGGCCGACGGATGGCTCATACAGAGTGCGCGGACAAGACATTTCCGAACTGAATGTCGACGAGTTGGCCACAATGCGCCGCGAAACGTTCGGCTTCATCTTCCAGCGCTATAATCTTCTGGCCAGCGTATCGGCATCCGAGAATGTCGAGATCCCGGCTGTCTATGCGGGTTTCAGTCAGGCTGATCGCCGCGAGAAAGCCGGCGCGCTGCTCACACGACTCGGCCTTGGCGAGCGGGCCCACCACAAGCCGAACCAATTGTCGGGCGGCCAGCAACAGCGTGTCGCCGTGGCGCGTGCGCTGGTGAATGATGCAGACGTTATTCTTGCCGACGAACCGACAGGCGCTCTCGACTCCGGATCCAGCGACGAACTGCTTGGCCTGCTCGAAGAGCTGCATGATGCCGGGCGGACGATCATCCTGATCACGCATGATCCGAAAGTCGCCGCACGCGCAAAACGCATCATCGAACTCAAGGATGGACGGATCATCTCGGACACTGGCTCGGGCGATGCCCAAACGACCAAGCCAGACACCTATCGCTATCGCCGCAAAGGCCCTTCGCTCGTCGTGCAGGTGATAGAGTCCGTCAAGATGGCGTTCCGCTCGCTGCGGGCGAACCTGTTCCGGACGGCCCTCACTCTGCTCGGCGTCGTGATCGGCGTGGCTGCCGTTGTGGCGATGCTGGCCATCGGTCAGGGCAGCCAGCGCGAGGTCATGGCCCGGTTCGAATCCATGGGTTCGAACCTGCTGTTCGTCCGCCCCGGCGCGCCCGGTACACGGATGCGGGGAGATGCCATCGCAACCCTGACACTGGCCGATGCGACCGCGTTGAACGAATTGGACAATGTGCTCGCCGCCGTCCCGTCACGGTCTGGCTCAGCCACCTTGCGCGTCGGAAACAAAGATTACAGCACCTCTGTGGAGGGCGTTTCGGAAGGCTGGCCCATCGCGCAAAACCGCGGAATGAAATACGGCACCTTCTTCACCAAAAACGATGTGGACCGGCGCGTTGGCGTGGTTGTTCTCGGCACCACATCGGCTGGCAATCTGTTCGACAATGTTGAGGGCGCTGTTGGACAATATGTCTTCCTGGGGGGCGCCCCCTTCGAGATTGCTGGAATTCTCGAAGAGAAGGGCGCGAATGCCTGGGGCCAGGACCAGGACGATGTCGCCCTCGTGCCAATCACAACTGGCATGATGCGACTGTTCGGGCAGAGCTATCTCTCCTCCATCACCATCGCAGTGGATGACACGGACATCGTCAGTGAGACTGAGACGGAGGCCAGAAACCTCCTGCTCGCGCGTCATGGCACGGAAGACTTCCAGCTGCGCAACACGGCCTCCATCCTGGAATCGGTTCAGCAGACGCAGAATTCCTTTTCCATCCTGCTCGGTTCGGTCGCCTCCATCTCTCTCCTGGTCGGCGGGATCGGCGTGATGAACATCATGCTGGTCAGCGTGTCAGAACGCACGCGTGAAATTGGCGTACGCATGGCGACCGGCGCCCGCCGGTCCGACATCATGAGCCAGTTCCTGATCGAATCCCTCGTCGTCGGAGGCCTCGGCGGAATAGCCGGTGTGCTGATCGGGTTTGGTGTCTGCTTCCTGCTTGAAGCGAACGGTATGTCGGTCGAAATCACGCTTCTTCCGGCAGTGCTCGCCTTCACATCTGCCATGGCGACCGGCCTCGTCTTCGGTCTGCTTCCAGCCCGGAAGGCGGCGCACCTCGACCCGGTCACCGCCCTCGCTTCGGAGTAAGTCATGATCAGACAGATCGCTCTTTCCACCTCCCTGCTCGCCCTCACGGCCTGCGCGTCGCTCGCCCCGAAAACGGACGTGATTTCGCACGCGATCGACTTACCCGCAGATTATGACAAGGCAGCGGAACTGACCGAAGCCCGGGCCATCGAACCTGACTGGTGGGCCGCGTTTGGCTCAGCCAGGCTGGACGAACTCGTTGCAGAAGCCCTCTCCGCCAACCAGACGCTGGCTGGCGGCATTGCCAATATCGAAGCGGCTCGCGCTGCGCTGAAAGCGTCGAATGCCTCGCTGTTGCCTCAGGCAAGTGGCAGCCTTTCAGCGTCGAGTGATACGGACCGGGGCCTGGATGATGTCAGCTCCTCCGGTCGCCTTTCGGCTTCCTACCAACTCGATCTCTTCGGTGCAAATGCTGCCGGGCGCGAAGCCTCGCGCGCAAGCCTCGAGGCCAGCGAGTTCGCACAGCGTGCGCTGGAACTGACGGTGCAGTCAGATGTCGCAACCACCTATTTCAATCTGCTCGCCACGCGGGAGCAGCTGGCTGTCGCGCAGCAGAACCTCGAAATCTCCGAGCGCATTTTCCAGATCGTCGAAGTGCGCTACAAAGCCGGCGCCATATCCGGCTTTGACGTGTCCAGCCAGCGGGCTCAGCTTGCCAATGCGCGCGCCCGGATACCGGAACTGAACGCCCAGATCACCAGTCTTGAAACATCGCTGGCAATCCTGTTGGGCCGCGCGCCTCAGGGCTACGTAGCTCCGGAAGAAGCGATCCTTGATCTTGCCCTGCCGGCTGCAGACCCGAGCCTGCCAGCTGACCTGCTGCTGCGCCGTCCCGACCTACTTCAGTCTGAAGCCGGCCTCCGGGCGGCCAATGCCAATGTCACTGCGGCGCGCGCGGCCTTCCTGCCGGCCCTGGATCTGGGCGTGGCCTTGTCCAGCGTTCTCAGCGGCGGCGGTGACCTCACTGGATCGCTGTCTGCCTCGCTGGCACAGTCCATTTTCTCTGGCGGTCGGCTTGAAGGCCAACTGGAAAGTGCCAAAGCTCGTCGGGAGGCCCAGCTTGCCGACTATCGGGGCACCATTCTCAGCGCCCTGCGCGATGTCGATGTCAGCCTGACGTCTATTGATGCCAATGCGAGCCGGGAAGAACAGCTTCTTGTCGCGCGGGATGCCTCGAAAGAGGCGCTGGACGCCGCCGAACTACGCTACCGTGCCGGCACCGATGATCTGACCAGCCTTCTCACTTCCCAGCAGGCCTATTTCACCGCATCCGACAGCTATGTGCAGGGCCGGCTCAACCGCCTTACATCGGCTCTGAATCTCTATGTCGCCCTCGGCGGGGGCTACTGAGCGACAAGGGTCCGGCGGCGATTATATATTGACACTTATTATGCCATATTATTAGCTTCCCCTCATGATCATGAGGGAGACATGCAGCTTATGGAGGTATTGAGAACACCGGAGGCCCAATTCGGGAACCTGCCCGGTTATGCGTTCGCCCCGCACTATTGCGATGTGAAGGCCGAAGACGGCACAACGCTGCGGATGCACTATCTCGACGAGGGCGCGCCGGACGGCGAGGTCATTCTCTGCCTGCACGGCCAGCCTTCCTGGTCATTCCTCTACCGCAAGATGATCCCGATACTGATAGACTCTGGCTATCGCGTCCTCGCGCCGGACCTTGTCGGTTTCGGCAAGTCGGACAAACCCGCATCACCCGATGATTACTCCTATTCTGCCCATGTGGATTGGCTGACCCAGTGGCTTGAGGCGCTAGACCTGAAAGACATCACGCTGGTCTGCCAGGACTGGGGCGGCCTCATCGGACTGCGGCTCGTGGGCCTCTACCCAGAACGCTTCGCGCGCCTGGTCGTGGCGAATACCGGCCTGCCGGACTCGACAACCATGCCTGATCAGATGTCTGACATGATGGGCATGATGTATCCTCAGATCCCGGTCCCGTCCGCTGCAGACGTCGGCGATGCGTTCCGGGCGGGCGCCCCCGGTGCGTTCCTGTTCTGGGTTAAATACAGCGCGGAGAATCCGGACTTTTCGGTGCGGGACGTGTTTGGTCTTCTCTCCGGCATCGATGATGATGCCGTGCTGAACGGGTACGAAGCCCCCTTCCCCGATGGGTCTTATCTCGCTGGCGCACGCAAGTTCCCGTCACTGGTTCCGCTGCTGCCGCATCACAGAGCCGAGCGCGAAAAGAATGATGCCGCCTGGAAAGTTCTGGCACAGTTCGACCGGCCGGTGCTGACGGCCTTCAGCGACGATGACCCCGTCACCCGTGGCGGCGACAAGCGTTTCCAGGAGACCATCCCCGGCGCCAAAGACTTGACTCACGTGACCATCAAGGGCGGCGGCCACTTCCTGCAGGAGCTCCAGCCCGAGGCCTTCAGCCGGGCCATCATAGACTTCATGAAATCCACATCCTGAACCAACGCCCCAAACAAGAAACGACCCAAGGGAGCATCACTATGGAAGTCACCAACGAAGTTTTCCCGACAGATCCGGAGCAGTTCACCAAACTTATGGAGAAAGGTCCTGACGGTCCAATCTTCATGGTCAACCTCCTCAAGTTCAAGGAAAAGGCCGAATACGAGGACGGCCGTGAAACGGACCTGTCTGGCCGGGATGCTTATATGATCTATGGGCGCACGGTATCTGACATCCTCCCGAAATTCGGCGGTCGAGCCGTGTTCGCCGCAGACGTGACCTTCCTTTCGCTGGGAAAGGTCGAGGAGCTTTGGGATGAAGTGGCCATCGCGATGTACCCAGCCCGGGCAGACATGGTACGCATGTCCATGTCCGACGAATGGCGCGAAGCCTCCGTACACCGGTCGGCGGGTCTGAAAGGTCAGCTCAATATCGAAACCGTACTTCCGGCTATGCAGGCAGACTCACCCTGGGCTCAAGGCTTGCTCAAAGGATGAACAGCCTGTTGTCTGCATTCTCCGCAGCATTGTGAACCTTTCCTCAAGGCCTTTCTGCGGTATTCTGCCTCTAAGATGGTGGGAAATATACCCGGGCTGGAAGAATTCCGGCTTTGGGGGTTCTGGCAGGGAAATACATGAGCAATAACAGACCCGCAGAGGGCGAACCGCCCGCCGAGGACGGACGCCGTCTGAGGTCCGAACGCAACCGCCAGAAAATCGTCGAAGCGATGTTGGAGCTTGTGCACGAAGGGAATTATGACCCGAGCGTCGCGCAAATTGCCGAACGGGCCGAAGTGGGTCTCAGAACCGTCTTCCGGCATTTTGACGATGTTGACTCACTCTACCGCGAGATCGCGACCCGTATGGAAGCGCGCATCCTGCCTGAAGTCGGCAAGCCGTTGAACGCGGAAGCCTGGCCTGATCGCGTCAAGGAATTGCTGGCGCGCCGCTCCCGCGTGTTCGACGAGATCATGCCCGTCCGCATCTGTGCCCGCGTGCGCCGCTTCCGGTCTGAGTTCCTGTTGGAACAGCATAAACGGTTCGTTGCGCAAGAAACGGCTGGCCTGGCCCTGGCCTTGCCCCCTGAAGTGCTGGAAAATGAGTCCCTGAGAATGGCCTTCGATGTGGCTCTCAGTTTCGACACCTGGCGCCGCTTGCGCCTGGACCAGAGCCTTTCCCGCGCGAAAGCAATGAGCGCGCTCGACACGCTTCTGGACGCGCTGATCGCATCAGCATGAAGACGACCCGGCAAGCTTGTCTGATGGCTGCACTGCTCCTCACGGCTTGCTCGAAAGCGGGCAGCCCGGAGTCGGCGTCTACAGATTGCGGCCTGACGTCGGACAAGCTCAACATGTTCATCCACATTGACGCCGGATCGTTCAAGAAGGGCGCTGACCCGATCTATCCCGAAGAAGCACCGACCATGACACTCCATGTCGAGGCGTTCGACCTGCTCTCACATGAAGTGACGAACGCGGAGTTCGCCACCTTTGTGGAAGAGACGGGCTATGTGACGGACGCAGAGCGCAGCGCAGAGGCCGGTGGTCCTGAAGCAGGCTCAGCCGTCTTCACCGTCTCATCGGGCGCATCGGGACTATACCCCTGGAAACTGGTGCCCGGCGCAACCTGGAAGACCCCTGAAGGCCCAGGTTCCGACATATCCGGACGTGAACGCCACCCCGTAGTTCATGTCTCGCTCGCAGATGCCCGCGCCTATGCCGCCTGGGCCGGTGGGCGCCTGCCGTCAGAGGTGGAGTGGGAATACGCCGCTTCACTGGGCATACCTGACGCTGATCGCCCGACATCCGGCGCCTATGACGAGACCGGCAAGCCCCGCGCCAATACGTGGCAGGGTATCTTTCCGGTGGTGAATACATCCGATGACGGCTTTGCCGGCACGTCTCCGGCCGGATGTTTCGGCCCGGACAAGATCGGCGCCTATGACATGATCGGAAATGTGTGGGAGTGGACCGACACGCCTTACGGCCAGAACACGCACACGATCAAGGGCGGATCCTATCTGTGTGCAGACAATTTCTGCCGCCGCTATCGTCCCGCCGCGAAACAGCCGGAAGAGAATGACTTCTCTTCCAACCATATCGGCTTCCGCATCGTTCGCGATGCGGGTACGTCAGGTGCGCAGTAACCCTCAGTTCGGCCAGTAAACGTACTCGTCTCCCGGCTCGATTGTATCTGCTGAGGTCTTGTCGACCGGAATCGGGCTTTCAATCTTGTACGGGTAAAGCGGCGCGCGCGCATTGGCCCAATGGGCGTCGATGAGGGCCTGCAGTTCCGCCAGCTTTTCAGGCCGGGTCTCAGCAAGATTGGTCTGCTCGGTCGGATCGGACCCGAGGTCGAACAGCCAGGATTTTTCCTGCTTTCCATTCACCTGCAACTTCCAGTCCCCGGCCCGCACGACGCGGTAATAGCCGCTGGACCAATAAATCGCATCATCGGGTCGGCTGATCTTGCCCGTGCCTTCGGCCTCCGGCAGTAGGTCTTCCCCGTCGATCTCGATACCTGCGGGCAGAGCCGCCCCTGCAATTGCGGCAAGTGTCGGCATCAGGTCGACATGGGCAACAGGCGTATCAATCCGCGTGTCTGGCGCGATGTGGCCCGGCCAAGAGAGGAGCATCGGCACACGGATGCCGCCTTCGAACAAAGTAATTTTCCAGCCGCGATAGGGCGCATTGACCTCCGGCAGACCGATATAGCCAGCCCCGCCATTGTCTGATGTGAAGACGACAACCGTATTGTCCGCGAGGCCTTCTGCTTCCAGCTTGTCCATCAGCTCACCGACACTGCGATCAAGCGCACGGACCATGGCGGCATAAACGCGAAGGCGCTCCGGCTGAATATCACCGACGGCGTCATAGTCTTTCTTTGTCGCCTGAAGCGGCGTGTGCACGCCCCAATGCGCCAGATACAGGAAGAACGGCCGGTTGCGGTTCGCTTCGATGACCTTTCCGGCTTCTTCGGTCCAATAGTCCGTCAGGTATCCACCCGGTTCAAACCACTCGCTGTTGTTGAAGGAGGCAGCATACTGCATCCGTGCCCAGAGGAATTTGTCGATCGGGTCGAAATCCAGTTTCGCGTTCACCACGTCCGGGTCGCCCTCTGGAAGGTACAGTCCGCTCGCCATAAGCAGGCTCTCATCGAAGCCTTGCGACGTCGGGCGCGACTCCTCACTGCGGCCGAGGTGCCACTTGCCGATGTGGACCGTGTGATACCCGGCCTGCTTCATCAGCTCGGCAATGGTGACTTCCTCACCCGGCAGGCCTTGCTCCGCGAAAGGCACGCCGCCTTCGTCGGCCTCCTTGTTCCAGATGGTCGGTGGAAGACCTCGATGCTGGTCATTGGTAAACATGGACACGATGCGGCCCATGCCGTCGGGCGTTGGTGTAAACTCAAATCCGGTCCGCGTGGGATATCGACCCGTCATAAGCATGGCCCGCGACGGAGCACAGGTGCCGGTACCAGCATAAGCCTGATTGAAAATCGCCCCGCGTGCGGCCAACCGGTCAATATTAGGTGTAGGCACCAGACCGCCGGCGACACCGCCCCCAAATGTTGAAATGTCATTTATGCCAAGATCGTCGGCGACAATGAACACGACGTTCGGTGGGCCAGCTGACCGATCCGTCTCCGGCGCATCAGGCCCCTTGTCCCAGACTACCTCTCGATTGGCTGCGACCTCCACTTTGCCAGAACTGGCGGCGATCTGGAGGATGATCGCTTTCTTATTGAACCATGCGAGCCCCGCCACAACGAGAACGGCGAGCACAAGGCCAATCAGAATTTTCTTCAGCATGTGTTTGTCGATCCGATGATTATTGAATGAGGGCTTCGCAGCCTGTTCCGGACAAGTGTTTGTTCAGGGCATCCCGCACATCCACAGGCAGAGCCTTTGCTGTTTGTAGCAGGCTTTGCAGGCATTTGGCCTGATAGGGGAAGGTCGGTTGCTGCCAGGCCTGCCCGTCGATTTCGGTTTCGAAGTCCGGTTTTCCGGCGGCCAGCGCTTCAGCATTCGCTTTCAGGAACGGCAGGTAGACACGACCGATCTCGGCCAGCAGTGGCTTCAGCACCTTCCCGGCCTGATCCGGCATGAACCAGTCCGCGTCAGACGGCTCAAGCCCGGAGAGGTCCTCCATGCGGTCCAGCCAGGCCCGCACCCGCGCCGAACGCGCCCGCGTGAGGGCCGCAGAGGTCGGTTCGACGATGGCAAGCTGGGTCAACTGTCCATAGATTGCAAAATCGGCAGACGAAGGCCGCGCGCCGAGAACATATCCTGCGTACTGCAGAAGCGCGTCCAGAATATCGATGAAGCGGAGATAGCTTTCCTCGATGGTCGAGGCGGTGACGTCATTGGAACCGACCACATAGAGCCGCTCGGTCTGGCGCTTGCTGAACATGTCGGCCATACGCTGGGCGTCCGGCCCGGCGAGCGTGGGCAGCGACCAGTAGACGAGAAGCGGTCCGGCATTGTCCCGGTCCGCCTCAAAGTACCAACGATAGTGAAACATCGCCTTGGTGAGCCACTCGTCGGCATAGTCTTCGATCAGCTCGTTCAGGTAAGCCAGCACCGGATCAGACGGGAGAACGCTTCGCCCCTCATATTCGGTTTCCAGCCGCCGCGTGATGGGCGTGGAATCCACTGCCGCCTCAATCGTGCCGTCGGCGCCGGTGAAATAGAACGTCGGAAGCAATTTGACTTTGGGTGACGGCAAGCCCTCGATCGGGTTCTGGTGACCGCCCCACAGCATCGCATAAGGGATACGTCGGTAGCGCAACAGAGCCAGCATTTTCCGTGTGTAGGGCGAGCCAGGCGCCCCCATCAGCCTCAGTCGATCCTCTTCAGGTCGCGCCATCCTGCTATCCCTCCTCTGCGGGCTTTGACCCGTCTTATGTTATGACACTATTCATGCCATTTTATTTCGAGGTCAAGAGATTGTGCGACCGCTCAGCGACGCAGAAGCCTCAGCAGGAGACGTACGGTGACCCAAAGGAGACCGAGGGTGACCGCAAGCAATACGAAGAGCTGCATCCAGTACGCCTTGAACTGACGCGCCAGCGTGTTCCGCGTGATCTCTTTCAGCGAGTCATAGCCCTCCGGCACTTCCAGCACGCCGACCCTTTTGCTGTAGGCCTGGTACTCCGCCAGCATGTCGGCAAAGACGTCCGGCTCGGCGCCGCTCAGATCCGCTGTTTCGCCCGGGTCCTGCTCGATATTGTAGAGGCGCCATTTGCCGTCTCCATGCGGCTTCTGGTTCCGCGTGATCTTCCAAGGCCCCTTCAGGATCGCGGAATTGCCGGACACTTCAAAGCCGACCGCATCGCCGGGGTGGTAGACTGCGTCGGTCGCACCGGAGATAACCGGCTCCAGGCTTCTTCCCATGATGGCGCCATCCGGATCATCAACGCCCGCGTACTGCAGCAGCGTCGGCGCGATATCCATGACGAGGGTTCTCGTGTCGAGTTTCTCACCCTCCGGAATGCCCGGCCCCGCCATGATCATCGGAACACGCAAGCCCCCTTCGGAGCCCAGGAACTTGAACATGTTGTTCGGAGAGGCCGCCGCAATCGCCCATTCCGGTCCGATAAAGCCCCAGCTGCCTTCCTCTCCGATGCCTTCCAGGCCGATATGATAGCCGTGCATCTTCATCCAGATGGTGAGGCGGATGTCGTCATCGCCCCGGGATGGCTCAGGGCCATTATCCGATGTGACGACGAAGATCGTGTTGTCGTACTTGCCCGTCTGTTTCAGGTGCTCGACCAGACGGCCAATCTCGACATCCATGGCCTCCATCATCGCCGCGTTGACCTGCATGCGGGCAGCATAGAGCGCCTGGTCATCGGCCGAGAGGTCGCTCCAGGCGCGCATCTCGGCGGGCATGGCTGCGAGCGGCGCGTCTTGCGGAATGAGGCCGATGGATTTGGCCTTTTCCCAGCGCGCCTGACGCAAGGCGTTCCAGCCGGCATCATAGACACCGTCATAACCCGCCGTCAGTTCTGGCGGCGCCTGCACCGGAATATGAATGGCCTGGAAAGCGACATAGGCGAAGAAAGGCTCATCCTGATTTCCGGCATCGAGATAGTCCATCATCCGGTCGACGATCAGAGTCGAAGAATAGAACGAGTCCGGCATATCTGCGGGCTTGCCGTCCTCATACCACGGGGCCTTCTGGTAATAGGGCATGTAGGACTTGTCGGACCAGTTGTCGGCGCCGGACGCATCCAGTGCGAGCGAATGGTCAAAGCCATGCGCATTGGGCAAGTCGCCCGCGCCGCTGCCGAGATGCCACTTGCCGGACATCAGCGTCCGATAGCCCGCCGCGCTAAGTCTGTCGGCCAGGGTCAGGATGCCCGGCTCCAGATGCATCGTGTAGCCCGGTTTTCCGACATGCTCCTTCGGGAGCACTTCCGGAATGGTCGCAATACCGGTCTGGTGGTTGTCCATGCCGGTCAGCAGCATGGCACGAGAGGGTGAGCAGAGCGGCGAGGAATAATGGCGCCGGAACATGGCACCGCGCGCCGTCAGGGCATCAATGTTCGGCGTCCGCGCTTCACCGCCATAGGCGCCAAAATCCATCAGCGCCGCGTCGTCGACCAGAATCAGCACGATATTGGGACGATCATCCGCGCTTTGCGCGCTGGCGGGCACCGCTGTAGCGATCAACAAAGCGATTGCAGACAAACCAGCCGAAAGAGACGACCGGCCCCAATGCGCAAATCCTCGCGCTTTCAGGTCTGACATGTGTTTTCCTCGCCCCTATGTTTTGACACTTGGCGTGCCATATGGGCGAGGTGTTGTCAAAGTCTGGAGGGCACGGGCTGTTTGCGGTCTTTGACCGGCAGGCTCTTGCTCAAGCTCGCCGCTTCGGCCCTCGGACCATGCGAGTGGTATCTGGCGCCTTTGAGGACCAATTTGAGCGCTTCCCAATGGATGCCCGCGATAACGCCCAGCGTCATGAATGGGAACCGTGCCAGCAAGCCAAGCGATGTCCCCGATGTGACAGGACGCGCCTCCCCTGAAAGCAGGGCTCTCATCCGCTCAGCGCCGTCAGCCCGGTAAGAAATAGCCAACGTCATCCGGTCAGCTGGCGGCTCAACGGTGAACTTGTATTGTCCGCTCTTGTCGAAAAAGGGCGAGACGTAAAAGGCCTTGTCGCACTCATGCTGGATGATGTCCTGCTTCGGATCTGCCTTGCACAGATAGAAGTGGCGCTCGCCGAACGTGTTGCCGACTTCATAAAGGACATGGTGCAGTGCACCTTCGTCGTCCCAGATGAAATAGACCGACAGCGGGTTGAACACATATCCGAACATGCGCGGCAGAGTCAGCAGTTCGATCTTCGCAGCAGTCTGTTGCACATCCTGCGAGGCCAGCAATGTCCGCACCCAACCGGCGAGGTCTGACGTAGAAGCATCCCCGTGGTCCTGCGGCTTGAAAGACATCAACCCGGCCGATCCGACCTTCAGCCACCGCGTCAAACGGCCGGCTTCGTCAAGCCGGTCCAGATCGAGCAGGAGGTAAGCAATCCGATAGCGCAGCTTATGGCTGATACCACCAAAGCGCTGGTGACTTACCTGGCCGATATAGAACCGCGCCGCATCGGTCATGCATCGACCTTGGCAAAGTGAGCACGCGCCAAACGTTCGCGGCTATAGTCGAAGGCCCATGGCCGCTTCCAGTCGCTGAGCAGTTCCGCAACCGCCAGACCGGACTGCGCCCCATCCTCATGGAAGCCATAGCCTTGCCAGGCCCCGCAGAACCAGGTTCCACGCCGTCCTTGAATCGACCAGATCTCTTTCTGGGCTTCCATCGCACGAGTATCGAAAACTGGGTGATTATACAGGAACTCCCCCTCCACCGTGCCAGGTGCCGGGTCGACATCCGGGTTGAGCGTAACGAAATAGTCAGTGCTGGTCGGCAAATGCTGTAATGCGTTCATCCAATAGGTCACCGATAGCTGGAGCGAATCTGTCCGCCGCGCGCGATAGTTCCAAGCTGCCCAGGCCCGCCGCCGCTCGGGCATCAAGCTGGCATCCCGGTGCAGGATGACGCGGTTCGGCTGTGTCCGGAAGCCCGACAGAATTCCGGTTTCAGTTGCGTCTGCGTCGCCCAGCAAAGCCAGCGCTTCCGGCGCATGGCAGGCAAAGACGACCTGATCGAACATCTGGTCCGGGCCGGTCTCGAAACGGATCGCGACGCTTTCGTCGTTTCGGATGACAGACTTGATGCCGGCATCGCAGCGTATACGGTCCTCGAACCCACGTGTCAGCGGCGCCAGATAAGATGCACTGCCGCCCTCTACGGATCGCCACGGAAATTGCGGGCGCAGGCTGACCAGACCGTGATTGACGAAGAAGCGCGCAAGGCTGGCAGCGGGGAAATCGAGAATTGCCGCAACCGGACAGGACCAGATCGCCGCCGCCATGGGCAGGAGGTGGAAGTCCACAAAGGCCCGTCCGTAGCGCTCTTCAGCGACATATTCACCAATTGTCCTGCCACGCGTGCAATCCGCCAGACTGCGCGATGCCGCATGGAATCTCAGGATATCCTTGAGCATGATATAGAAGCGTGGACTGGCCATATTCCGGCGCCAGGCGAACAGGCCCTCAAATCCGCTGCTTGCGTATTCCATACCCTCTTCTGGCATCGAGACGGAAAAGTTCATGCCGGTCGGTTTGGATTTTACGCCCAGATGATCGAACAGTGCCGTCAGGTTCGGATAATTCGGCTCGTTGAACACAATGAAACCCGTATCGACCGGAACAGGACCTTCAGGTGCATTGACTGTTACCGTCGCCGTATGACCGCCGATCCGGCCGGCTTTTTCGAAAACCGTGATGTCGCACGTATTCTGCAGGGCCCAAGCCGCAGAGAGACCGGAAATACCAGTCCCTATGATCGCCACTCTGGGCCGCTGCTTGGACTGGGAGGCATTATCGCGGCGGCGAAGCGCGTCGACGGTATCAAATGGCATGGGCCAACTCCGAATTGTTCACGTCTATACGCAACAGTTCGCCAGTCAGATTGACTCATCCATTTGGGACTCATTTGCGTATTAGGCCCAAAGGAGGTGATGATGCGGTCCTCGAATCTCGCACCGTCAGGAGCCAACCATGGCGCTAAGACAAAAGGCCCAGCCAAAGTGAGCGCCCTTCCGGGCCGCACAGCGCTGGATGCTGAGCTGATGGTGAGAATCGTCACCTCGGCGGATCGCAGCGCGTTTGATGACCTGACCCTTCACTACGCCCCGCGCCTGAAAGCCTGGTTGCTCAACCGCGGTGAAGGTGATGCAACATCCGAAGACATCGTTCAGGACGTTCTCGTCTCCGTCTGGCAAAAGGCCGCGAGTTTCGACGGATCCAAGGCGAGTTTCTCGACCTGGGTCTACCGAATGACGCGAAACCGCTGGATTGATCACAAGCGCAAGCACGACCGCATGCATCCCGTCGCCCCCGAAGACATGGCCACGCTGGCAGATTCAGCCGTGGAATCTGCACATGCCGGGCTGGAAGAAGCCGAAGCCGCTGAGGCCGTGCGGGACGCACTCGCCACCCTGCCCCCTGAGCAAAAGCAAATGCTTCATCTCGCCTTCTTTGAAGGCCTCTCACACAGCGAGATCGCCGCCCGGACGGGTATCGCGATCGGCACCGTCAAAAGCCGCATCCGCGCGCCTCTGAAAAAACTGAGATCGACACTTGAAGCCCACCGAAAGGATGAACCATGACAGCGGCAACCTCCCTGCCCATCACGGTTGATGACGACTGGCTGGCCCTGCAGTCCGCCGGAACACTCCCCCCGTTCAAACAGCTTTTGCTGAACTGCCAGGCAGACCTGAAGCCGAGCGTGCAGGACGCGTTTGTCGTCAGTGATCACATCGGCGGCGCGCTTCTGGAAACTGCCCCGGCGACAGATATTTCGGCAGACTTCATGGAGCGCCTCTCGGCGCGCCTGAACGCGCCTGAAGCAACGGTCAGGGCGGAACCCTCCGAGGCCCCGGACGCCCACACCCCGGAATGGATGCCCGCGCCTCTGGCCGACTATATGCGCCGTTCCGGACAGCGCCTGAAGTGGCGCAATGTCGGGGTCGGGGTTCAACAGGCGAGACTTGGCCGCTCCTCCCGAGGGGAACGCCTTTACTTGCTGCGCGCCCGCCCGGGTTTGCCGGTCCCGCGGCACACGCATAGCGGTCAGGAATGGACCCTTGTTCTCTCTGGCGGCTACAAGGTCGGCGCTCAGCAATATGTCGCTGGCGACCTGCACCAGGAGGACGAATCCTGCATGCATGACCTGCGGATCGATGATGACGGCGCCTGCATCTCGCTCATCACCGATGAGGGGAAGCTGAAATTCGCCAATCCATTACTGAATTTGCTGCAGCCCTTACTGGGAATTTGATCCCAAAGGCTGGCAAGTCATATTGAAGGCTGAGCGCCCGCCCCACCCAAGGCGGCACGCCCCCGGCTATTGACAGAAATCCCCCCCTGCAACATCAGATGCCGCAGATGGTGCCCTCGTAACGGGGGGCTAAGAGGGAAGCCGGTGTAAATCCGGTGCTGTACCCGCAACTGTTAGCCAGGAGCTGACGGCCAATTGAGTCACTGGGGCCCTCGGGCACTGGGAAGACGGCCTGAAGTGATGATCGGTGAGCCAGGAGACCTGCCATCGCGTCGTTCGCCCTGAGACCGGGAGGAGTTCTCAGCGCGCAGGAAGGCTCAGCGCCGCTCCTTCGTAACGACATTGGAAAATGGCCTTGCTGCCCACCGGGGTGACTGCGGGCCGTATGGCGTTGTCGTGTACATCCGTCTTGCGGGTGTCGGAATGCGGATGAGGGTTGAGACGATGAATTTCTGCAAGAGCGCCGCATGTCAAAACTGACGCGCCTCTTCCTGACCTTGCTGCTTGCGGCTTGCGGTGCTCCCAAGCCACCGCCGCCTGCCGATACGGTACAACCGCATCGCATTGTCAGCCTCGACTATTGCGCCGATCAATATGTCCTGAAATTTGCCGATCCTGACCACATACTGGCTCTCTCGCCAGATGCCGGCAAAGGCTTCTCTTTCATGCGGAACGCCGCTGCCGACATCCCGACAGTCCGTCCGATTGCAGAAGATGTTCTGTTGTTGAAGCCTGATCTGGTCGTTCGGTCCTATGGCGGCGGCCCAAATGCGGGATCCTTCTTTGAACGCGCAGGCGTTCCCGTCCTTGATGTCGGCTGGGCGGCAGACTTTCCCGCCGTTCTGAAAAACACACAGCGGATGGCAGATAGCCTTGGAGCGCACGAACGCGGCGTCGCCGTTGTGGCGGAAACTGCCGCACGTCTTGCGGCTCTCAAACAGAACGCCACCGGGAAAGCCGCGCTTTACATGACACCGACAGGCGTAACGTCGGGACCTGGCTCCCTCGTTCACGAAATCCTGCTCGCAGCGGGACTCACCAACTATCAGACGGAAGCGGGGTGGCGTTCCCTGCCCCTTGAACGCCTCGCCTTCAGCCAGCCCGATATCATCGCCGCCTCGTTCTTCACAGCAGGCTCAAATCACATCGATGCCTGGAGCCCGATGAACCATCCGATTGCGCGCGCCCAGCTGACCAAGCACAAAGTGGTGCCGCTCGAAGGATCCTGGACCGCCTGTAATGGCTGGTTCCTCGTTGAGGCCGCAGATGCCCTCGCGAAGGGAGCTGCCGAGTGAAGGCGCATACCTGGCTTCTCCCCACCCTGGTTCTGGCGTCTTTCGTTGCCATTTTCTCGGCTTGCCTGCTTGGCTCGACACCCATGCCGCCGGGCCGGATCCTCGCAGCCCTGTTCGGCGGTGCAGATGCACCCGACCGACTGGTACTCTGGGAAATCCGACTGCCGCGCGCCCTCGCTGCCTATATTGTCGGCGCAGCACTCGGGATGAGCGGGGCAGCGCTGCAGGGACTACTCAGGAACCCGCTCGCCGAACCCGGCGTTCTCGGAGTCTCCGCCGCCGCATCCCTCTTCGCAACCTTCTCCATCTATTACGGCCTTGCTGTCCTTTCACCATGGGTTTTGCCCGTTGCAGCCATTCTCGGCGCCCTCGCCGCAACGGCCCTGATCACGCTTGCTGCCATCCGTACGCGTTCAGTTGTGACCCTCATCCTGATCGGGGTCGGCCTGTCCAGCTTCGCTGGCGCCGCCATGAGCCTGCTCATGAACCTGGCACCCAATCCATTTTCGCTTTCCGACATGATCAACTGGATGCTCGGCTCTGTCGCCAATCGCAGCTTCCGAGAGATTGGTCTTGTCTCCCCCTTCCTGATCGCGGGCACGGCCATCTTGCTCTTCTCCCGGCGCGGCTTGTCGGCCCTTACATTGGGCGAAGAAGCCGCTACTGGCATCGGCCTGAACTTGCGCAATCAGCGCGTTCTGACAGTCCTCGGTGCGGGGCTCGTCACCGGTGGCTCTGTCGCGCTTGCAGGTGCCATCGGATTTGTTGGCATCGTCGCACCGCATATCATCCGACCGTTTGTACGACACGATCCGGCGCGCTCCCTTGTTCCGTCCGCGTTGCTGGCGGGCCTCATTCTTGTGATTGCGGACATTGGCGTCCGCGTCTTGCCGACACCGAACGAACTCAAGCTCGGGGTTGTCGCAGCCCTGATTGGCGCGCCAGCCTTTGTCTGGATTGCAATACAGAGGCGCACGATCAATGACTGAGCTTTCCATTCAGGCCCTGTCCCGCAAGGCAGGTGATGCGGTGCTGTTCGAGGAGGCAAGCCTCACGTTGGCGCCCGGGGAACTCATCGGTCTGCTTGGCCCAAACGGCGCCGGCAAGACCAGCCTGCTGCGCACAGCGCTCGGCATGGAGAAGCGGTCAGCCGGCACGTCGACTATAAGCGGCGCAGACTGTGAAATCCTTTCGCCAGTCGCACGTGCCCGGCAGATCGCGTACCTGCCGCAGCAGCGGCCGCTCGCCTGGCCAAACACGGTCCGTGATGTCGTTGCCCTCGGTCGCTTTGCCTATGGCGCGGCGCCCGGTCGCCTGAGCGACATAGACTCCGCGGCCGTCGATCGTGCCATTCAGCTTTGCGATCTTGCTGCTCTGGCCCACCGAACCGCGGATACGTTGTCAGGCGGCGAACTCGCCCGCGTCCATTGCGCTCGCGCTTTCGCAGCCGAAGCGCCACTCCTGATCGCAGATGAACCCGTTGCCGCGCTCGACCCACGCCATCAATTCCGCATCATGGACATCATCGCCGCCTATGTCGCGCGGGGCGGCGGCGCTCTTGTCGTGCTGCATGATATTGCGCTCGCAGCCCGATACGCCACAAGGCTGATCTGGATGAAGGACGGGCACATTGTTGCGGATGGCCCAGTTGCCGAAACGCTGACCGCCGAGCGTCTCGCCGAAATCTATGGAATCAAAGCGACCGTTGATGGCGCCCGCATCGAGATCACAGGCGCAATTTAGCCAGGCCTGTGATCTCGCATTCTTTTGACTAGGCGCTTCGCGCCGCCTCGTTTGCACGCCAGACGCGCAGGAAGTTCCCGCCGAGGAACGCTGCCAGTTCCGCATCACTCATGCCTTTGCGCTTCAGCAGCGCGACCAGGTCTGGCAGGCGGCGGTAATCGTCAAAGACGGGCTTGTAATTCGCGTCCATGTCGGTTCCGAGGCACACATGGTCGATGCCGAGCAGATCAATCAGCTGGAAGATGCGATCAGCATATCCGGCGAGATCGCTGATCTCGATCCCCGACGGCCAGGCACCGATGACGCCGCCTGCGTCTGCTGCCGCCTTGGCGAGTTCCAGAGAGATAAAGCGCGGGTGATAGGAATGGGCCGAACTGATATGCGTATGCGTGAACAGGACAGGAAGTGTACTGAGTTCCAGCGCACGGAACGCACCTGCCTCCGACATGTGAGACAAATCGATCACCATTCCGAGCCGGTTCATGCCCCTTACGATGTCATCGCCCGCCGCTGTCAGACTGCCGTGCTCGGGTTCGTTCGTCATCGCGTCTGCAAGGTCGTTGGTCCGGTAGTGAACGATCGTGATGGATCGCACGCCATCTTGATAAGCTTCGTTCAGCCGCTCAACCGATCCTTCAAGAAAGTCACCCCCTTCCACAGTCCAGATCGCGCCAGGGCGCCCCGAAGCACGCGCAGCATCCAATGACTCTGTGCTCAGCATTTCAGTGACTATTTTCTGGTCGGCCAGACGCTTCAGATTGCGCATCTGAATCTTGTAACTCTCCCAGGCTTCACCCTCTTCAAACGGGCGGCGCGCCTCGAGTCCTTTGCCCTTCGACAGGTTCAGGACATTGAAATCGGACACCGCTGCAAAACAGGCAGCGGCGAGATGACCCTCTCGCATATCGCCAGCAGTTCGCCGGCCAAATCCGGATTGAGCCTTGTAGACTTTGAGCAGCGGCGCAAGCCCGGATGCATCGCGCGCGAAGGTCCGTCCCGGATGGGCGTGAGAATCGATGGCAGGGTATTTGTCGAGCAAGGCAATCGCTGCGGCCCGCTCTTCTGGTGAAACGTCAAAGCCAAGCGGCGCAGCAGCAGGCCTCTTACGTAGCCAGTAGGCACCATAGGCCGCTCCAGCCCCCGCTACCAAGCCACCACCGATCAACGCCCGGCGTGTGAATTTTCCCATATTGTTTATCTCCAATAAGTCCTGTCAGAACAGGTTAAGTCCGCGCCATCGCCTGAAGCTCAGCAACGGCATCTTCTGCCGTCAGAGTAAACCCATAAGACGAAAGTTTGCCGATGGTCGATTGATAGGATTCGACATGATAGGTCGTGGTCGCATCGCTGACGACGCGAGCCACATAACCATAGTCAAGCGCAACGCGGGTGGTGGTCTCAACGCACTCATCCGTCATGAACCCAACGATAATGAGATGCTCCACACCCATGTTACGGAGCGTCGAGTCCAGGCTTGTGCCCGTAAAAGCGCCGCTGGCGGTCTTGGTGATGACGATTTCATCTTCAGTCGGTTTTGTCGCCTCAAGAAACTGGGTAGCCGGGCTACCAGGCGGGAAGTTCCAACCGAGCCAGCTGTGCAAAGAGCTGGTGTCGCGTCCCTGGGCCGACATGGCCTGGATCTTCACATGGATGGGAGGAATGCCTGCCGCGCGTGCAGCTTCCAGAACCCGGCTCGCATTCCCGACCGCAGCGTTGAAGCGCGCCTCATAGTCAGAGAGCGCCGCGCGAACATCATGCTCATCCATACCCGCAGCGACAGCATTCTTCACATGATAAGAAGGCTCCGCCAAATGCTGGATGTCGATCAAAAGCAAGACCGTGTTTTCACGCGTCGGAAGCGGCGGCGTTCTTGGGTTCAAAGAGGATGTTGCCAGAACCTCGTTGATACCGATGGTCGGTTTCGTCTGTTCTGCAACTGTCTGGTTGGATGTCGTCATGGCTTTCTCACTTGGTTCTGACTGTAGGCCTATTTGAACGGATCGCCCTTTGCGTCCTCGAGGGCTTTCTTGCCTTTGGCACTCAGAAGGCTGCCAATGTGCAACTTGAACAGCTCCGACACGAGGTTTTCATTCCCCACAGCAGCCGGCGCGACCCAGACGAGTTGGTTGCCGACGTAGAGATTTGCAACGCCGAATCCTGTGGCCTGAATGGATGCCATGGCAACGCCCGGGTCGATGTCGAGAAAATACCCCTCCGCGATGCACTCTGTGACCAGATTATGCATCTGCTGAACGGTCTCATCGCGCTGCGCCTGATAACGTTCAGAGGACAGGATCTCTTCAGTTTCCATGCTCTTCAAAAGCAAAAAGAACCCGGGGTGCGAACGGGCGAAATGAATGTATGCGTAGCCGATCGCCATGATGCGCGAAATCGGTGACCGCCCGGCCTGCTCGACCGCATAGGCGCGATAGCTTAGCTGCAGGTCGTATCCAGCAATGGCCGTTTCTACGAGAAGGTCCTGTTTGCTCTCGAAATGCCGATAAATGGCCGGCGTTGACGTCCCGACCAGCTTGGCCACCTCCTTCAATTGGAAGTCGAGCGAGCGGCTTTCAGAGATCAGGCGCGTAACCGCTTCGATGATCGAATTGCGAAGGTTTCCGTGGTGGTAACCGGTCTTTTTCCGGATTCTTCCGGTAGGTGTTTTCAAACCGTCCGTCATTTCCTGCTTATCCCCCAATAACAGTTACCATGACACGTTGACACATAAATGTTAATTCAATTAACTTGTACCGGCAAGGTCTGGGAAGTCTGTGTCACCCGGCACACCCCTGGGGAGGGACCAGACCTGTAATCCGTTTCTAAAGGGAAGAACGCAAACATGAAGAATTCAAAATTGCTGATGGGTGCAAGCTGCCTGATTCTGGCAGCAGCCCCATGGGCCGCCTCCGCACAGGCGCAAACCGCAAGTGATACCTCGGACACAGTTGAAACGAGCAGCACCGCCCAGGAAGACGACGTAAAGGTCTATGAAGGCATCGTCGTGACGGCAACGCGCCGCACAGAAAAGCTGTCTGAAGTTCCGATCGCTATGTCCGTTTTCGGAAGCGACAATATCGACCAGACCAGCGTTCGCGAGCTGTCCGAGATTTCGGGATATATCCCGAACGTTTCGATCTCCGGCAACAACGACTTCCGCTCTACGATCACCATCCGCGGCGTGGGCTCGAACTCACGTAACATCGGCTTTGACAGCCGCGTGGGCGTCTATGTTGATGGCGTCTACATGGGGCAGTCTCCTGCCGTGAACCAGGAACTTCTTGACCTTGAGCGCGTCGAAGTGCTCCGCGGTCCTCAGGGCATGCTGTTCGGCAAGAACACGGTCGCAGGTGCCGTCAGCCTCGTCACGAAGAAGCCGGAAGACCGCTTCTTCGGCAAAGCCAGCGCGAATCTCGGCAACTACAACCTCCGCACATTCCAGGGCATGCTGAACGTGCCGATTTCGGACAAAGTCGCTGCCAAGGTCTCTGTTTCGAAGACGGATCGCGATGGATATATCGACAACATCACAACCGGCAACAAACTCGACTCTAAGGACGTCCTTGCCTACCGCGCTCAACTGCGCATCCAGCCGTCTGACCAACTCGATATCAACCTCGCTGTAGACGGCCTGAAAGCTGACAATAAGATTCTGGCCGGCGAACCCCTGACCGATATGCTCGGCATCCGGACCGACCAGAACGCACCCAAGGTTCGCCAGGTTGCTTTCGATTTCGACCCGACGGAAGACCGCGACGTTTCCGGCGCCATGGCCGACTTCACCTATGAATTCCAGAATGGCTTCACAGCGAAATCGATCACAGGCTATCGCAAGACCGAGGCGAACTACAAGAACGTCACGGACTATTCGCCGACGTCCATCATCTATGTTGACTATGGCGACGCGTACAAACAGCTGACCCAGGAATTCCAACTGATTTCACCATCGGACAGCGCCCTCACTTACATGGTCGGCCTGTACTACTATAATCAGGATGCTGATACGCAGCGGACCGTGGTCCTCGGTGACGACTTCCTTGAGGGCTTCATTGCTCCGGCCGTCGCCCCAAGCGTCGCTCCGCTTCTGAATCTTGACCCGAACAACCTGACAACTGCCCAGCTGGCTCTGATTTCTTCCATCGTCGGATTTGGCCCTGTCGGATCGACCGTGGAAAACTCCGGTAATGTCAAAACGGAAAGCCTCGCTGCTTACTTCAACGGGTCTTACGACTTCAACGACCGCTGGAAGCTGGGCTTTGGCCTTCGCTACAGCACTGAAGACAAGAAAGCGAACTGGCTTCTCGATGGTCGCAACTCCGGTGTGTTCAAGATTGGTTCGACCAATGTGGCTCCCGGCGACACAACGACGATTCCGACACCGCTGATCAACGACCGTACGGACAGCTTCCTGTCTCCGGCAATCAGCCTCAGCTACGCTGTTACCGATGAGAGCAATCTCTACGCAAAATACTCCTCCGGCTACAAAAGCGGCGGCTTCAACCTCGACTTCATCAACCAGGTCGAGCTTGCAGCGAACTCCGGCCTGGAATTTGGCAAGGAAACGGTCGACAGCTATGAACTCGGTCTGAAGAACACCTTCATGAACGGGCGCTTCACGCTGAACCTTGCTGCATTCTACTCTGAATATAGCGACTATCAGGTGAACCAGTTCGTTGACCTCGGCGGTGGCCAGACTTCGATCCGCATCACCAACGCCGCCCAGGTTATCACGCAAGGCTTTGAGGGCGAGTTCAATCTCCAGGCCACTGATAACCTGTCCCTGCAAGGATCGCTCGGCTATCTTGATGCAACCTTCGACTCCTTCCCAGGTGGTGGCACGTCAGGTTCGGACGTTTCCGGAAACGACCTCACCGCTGCTCCGGAATGGAGTGCCTCTTTCGGCGCGGTCTACACGCGTAACATCCCGTCGATTGACTCAACCCTCCTGACCCGCCTCGACGCGACTTATACGGACAGCTTCTTCACGACCGTTGACAACCAGAAGACGGCCACGCTGCCCTCCACCGAGGTCGTTCCGTACGGCTATATTGACTCCATCGCGATGCTGAACGGCCGCATTGGTCTGATGAGCAATGACGGACGCTATGAAGCGTATCTGTGGGGCCGCAACCTCACCGACGAAGACGGTCTTGTGGACGATTTCCGCGACTTCTTCGGCACCCTGGTCAACCACCCGAATATCGGGCGGACCTATGGCGTCGAACTGGTCGTGAATTTCTAATTCACCACTGAAACCTCCGTGCCGGGAAAGGGTCGACTTCTTGACCTCTGACAACACGATCCTTTCCCGGTACTTTTCCGCCAGTTACGATGAGGGACGCGACAAATTCCGCTCCGCCTGCCAGCAGGCCGGACTAACTGTCGAAAGTCATGTGCACCCCACACTCATGGGGCCAGAAAATGAAGACCTTGCGATGGACATAGCCTGGGCCGGTCCACCCGGCGCAAGCCGTGTCCTGATCTTCAGCTGCGGCACTCATGGCCTGGAGGCCGCGGCAGGGTCTGCCACCATGCTCCGCTGGCTCGACATGAACGGTCCTGGCGGCCTGCCAGACGATTTGGCCGTTCTCCTGATCCACGCCGTCAATCCCTATGGCTGGGCCTGGGCACATCGGATTAATGAGGATGGCATCGACCTCAACCGGAACTTTGTAGCGCCATCATCCCCCCGCCCGAAAAATCCCGCGTACGAGGATATCCACGCCCCGCTCCTGAAGACCGGAATGGACGAGCAAAGCCTCAAGGCCTTTGCAGAAGCGTTCCATGCTCTCGCGGCGAGTAAGGGACTGAATACCGCCCTGACCGGCATCACGTCCGGACAATACGATTTCGCCGATGGACTGAGCTTTGGCGGAACGGCACACAGCTGGTCTGCGGAGACGCTGTTCAACATCGCCCGCGACAGGCTTCAGCAGGCAGATCGCATCCTCCATATCGACTGGCACACTGGCATCGGTGCGTTCGGCGAGGCTCACTTCATTCTCGATGAGCAGCGCGGTTCCGAAACGTTCGCCCTGCTCTCCAACTGGTGGCCGGACCATGCCATTCATTGCGATGATGTCGTGGAAGGCGTGTCGATCTCCTACAACGGCCTCCTGGTAGCCGGCTTGCGGGATGAGATTTCCACATTCAATCAGGCCAATGTCGTCAACCTGACCATCGAATGGGGAACCTATGAAGTTGAGGCCATGCTACAAGCGCTGGTCATGGACAACTGGCTCAAGAATCGCGCAGCTGATGCAGATCAGGCATTGATCGAGCGGGTTCGCGCGGAACTGATTGAGCGTTTCTATCCGCAATCGCCGGAATGGCGCCAAGACGTCCTTGGAGCTTCCGAGGAAATTTATGCCCAGGCTATCGCCGGCCTCAACAATTGGGGCCGTGGCTGAGCGCCTCGTGGTTCGGCAGTTCCAAAAGTCAGGACTCCGTCAGGTTTCCCTTGTATAAAGACATTCCGAGCCAAAAATCCGGTGACGTATGCGAACGCTGATCATTGAGGACAATTGCGAACTGGCTGTCCTGCTGGCTGATCGTTTGAATGCGCGAGGCATCAAAAGCGATATCGCTGCCAATCTTGAAGAAGCTGACGACCATGTGGCCGTCGGGCAATTTGATGCGATCATGCTCGATCTCGGCTTACCGGATGGCGACGGCCTCGACTGGCTTGGTAAACTACCAAGAGAGCGCCCACCTGTGCTCGTTCTGTCGGCGCGCAGTACACTGGATGAAAGAGTTTTGGGGCTGAATAGCGGCGCCGACGACTACCTCGTCAAGCCAGCTGAAATCGACGAAATCGCAGCGCGACTTCGCGCGCTTGTACGTCGTCCGGGCATTCGGGAACCAGTAGACCTGAAGGTCGGAAACCTCACTTTCGATACGACAAACAGACAAGCGACATTGAATGGGCAGGTGCTGGCTATTAGCCGAAAAGAGGCCAACTTTCTCGAAATTCTGCTTCGTAGTGTCGGCAAGGTTGTTCCTCGGGAACGCCTGGAAGGCGCCTTATACAGCGCCTCGGATCCGGTGACCCCAAATGCCCTCGAAGCAGTCGCATCGCGGCTTCGACGGCGTCTCGCAGAAGCTGGAGAAGATGACATCCTCCACACTGTGCGAGGCGTGGGCTACTTTTTCGGCAAGCGGAAAGCACAATGAAGTCGATCGCTGGAAAGCTGCTTGTCGGCTTGCTCATTTCCGGCCTGATCGGAAGTATGATGCTGGCAATCCTGGTCACCTATGAATACGGGCTTTTGAGCAACGAACCTCCTCCGCTCGGAAAAACCATCCGGGAGATGGTAGAACACGTACTCGCACCGTTCGGCATGTTTTTAGTCCTTTTTGGAACAGGCGCGCTCATTGTCGTGCGCAGCGTCGAGCGACAGCTGAAAATTATCGCCAAGGAGGTTAGCGAAGCAGCTGAAGACCTCAAAAGCTATCAGGCTCCCAAGGACCTGCTGCCCACGGAACTCCAGCCTTTCACAGACGCGGTCAACACACTCACCACCCGGCTGGAAGCACACGCTCATCGACAAGAAGCCTTTGCTGCTGACGCAGCACATGAACTGAAAACGCCTTTGTCCATTCTCGCGCTATCGCTAGACAAGCTGCCCGAAAAAGACGCTGCCCCGCTGCGCTCGCAAGTCAGAGCCCTGGCAGACATGGTGGACCAATTATTGCTGCTCGCTCGAAGCAATTCGCCCGATGCCACCCTGCGCCGCGCCCTGATTGACCCTGGTCGCCTTGCAAGGCGCGTCGTCGCCGAACTCGCCCCAACTGCGTTTGACGCAGGTAAAAATCTTTCTGTGGAAGAGGACGACGCAAAGCCCTTCTGCGGTTTGGAAGAGGCTGTCGCTGCATCACTACGCACGCTGATCGACAACGCGTTGCGCGCTTCGCCGGAGGGGACAGAAATCATCGTGCGGGCTGGGCCGGATGCAAGCCTGACCGTGATTGATGGCGGCGCTGGCCTGTCAAAGCAAGAACTTGAGCGCCTTAAAGCACGCGGTATCCGCGCAGACCGGGCCCCTGGTGGCGTCGCGGGCCTCGGTCTCGCAATTGCTGATCGCATCGCAGAGGCTCATGGTGGAGAACTCGTCACTTGTCGTCCGGAATACCCGGGGCTCGCCTTACTTTTTCCAGAAGCACGCAGGAATTAGTCATATTTTCCGGATTTCCGGAAAATAGCGTCAGGCTATTGTCAGCAACATCAATCATTCCTGCCACCAAGGTTGCAAGCCTTTGGAAGGCAAGAGGATGATGGGAACTAAAGCACGCCGCGCCATAACGGGTCTCATAATTGCACTGGGGCTCTGCGCTCCCGCGATGGCCCAGGAATTGAACGTCTCGGTAGCAAGCCGGAAAGCGTTGGGAATCACCACGACCCCAGTGGTTGCAGATGCATCGGTTGAGGGGGCATCCGCATTTGGCACGGTCGTCGCGCCTCCAGGACACTCCCATCCGGTTACAAGTCCATTCGACGCCGTATTGCTGGAACCGCTCGCCATCCCTGGCATGCGAGTGGAAGCCGGTGCGCCACTGGCACGGCTCTACAGCCCTGAGTATGAGATGGTTCGTGCTGATCTGGAATCTCAACGTCTGACCTCCGAGCATATGGCAATACTTGCGGATCGTGACAAAGAGTTGAGGTCCCTTGGCCTGCGCTCCACGGCGGAAGCGGATGAAGCGGAGCACGAAGCAAAGTCCGCCGCGCTTATCTACGCCGCCAACAAATCCAAGCTGGGCGCTATCCGGCCAGCGAGCGGTTCGGGCCGCTTTGATCTGCTTGCCACGGCCTCCGGCATTGTGACCGAACTTGCAGTCGAAGCCGGTGCGCCTGTGGGCGTATCTGAGCCACTCTTCTCTATTTTCGACGGACAAGGATTCTGGCTTGACGTTGCCCTACCTGAACGCATCGCAAACTCGGTCAGTCTTGGTTCCACTGTTACGCTGCCCGGAAGGTCAGAAACGGGCACCGTGGTCGCAATAGACCCTAGAGTGGACCCTCTGTTTCAGTCGGTTCGTATCAAGATCTCACTCCCCGGAGGCTTGTCTTGGCGTCTTGGCCAATTGGTTGACCTTTCACTCGAGACACCAAGCCAGGGAATGGCACTTGTTGTGCCAGCACGTGCGCTCGTGCGCATCAATGGAACAGACTTCATTTTTGTCGAGACGGAGAGTGGATTCAAATTGGTCCGGGTGGATGTGCTGGCACGCAGCCGGGAGCAAATTGTTCTCACCGGAGATGTACAGGCCGGTGAGCAGGTTGCCATTTCCGGACTCGCTGCGCTCAAGAACCTTGCTGAAGGAGTCTGAGCGCCATGCTGGATCGTCTTGTCTCGTTTTCCCTGACACAGCGCGTCTTTATCATGGGCGTCGCCCTCCTTTTGGTCATCGCGGGTCTCTATGCTTCAGCGCGATTGCCAATCGATGCCTTTCCGGAGATCGCCCCAACACAGGTCAAGATCATCCTCAAAGCCCCCGGTATGACACCCGAGGAAGTTGAGGCGCGGGTTGTTCGTCCGCTGGAGATGGAACTGCTTGGTATACCGGACCAGACGATCATGCGGGCGAAAGCAAAGTATGCAATCGCCGATATTACGATCGACTTCAAGGAAGGCACCGACATCTACTGGGCGCGCCAGCAAGTATCGGAGCGACTGACTGCCGTTAGTGGAGATTTTCCGGAAACCGTTCAGGGCGGCCTCGCGCCAATTTCGACAGCATTGTCAGAAGTTTTCATGTTCACGATCGAAAGCGACGACCTTTCGCTCGAAGAGCGACGCTCACTGCTCGATTGGGTGATCCGCCCTGCGCTCCGAACACTTCCTGGCGTCGCGGATGTGAACGCACTTGGTGGCCGGGTACGAACGTTCGAAATCGCACCGGACGAAGCAGCGATGGCAACTGCGGGCATTCGCCTCAGCGATATTCAGAACGCGCTTGAAAACAACAACCGCAATGATGGTGCCGGTCGTATTTCAGAGGGCGAAGAAGCGCTGGTTGTGCGCTCCACTGGCGCCACCGAAACAGAAGCAGACATCGGTTCTCTTGTCGTGCGAGAAATGAACGGTCAGGTGCTTCGAATTCGTGACGTTGCATCCGTCCGCCTTGGCAGCCTAACGCGATACGGTTCTGTAACGCGAGACGGCACGGGCGAAACGGTGGAAGGCATCGTGGTATCGCTCAGGGGCGCGGACGCCCGAACTGTCGTCGGCGGAGTCGAAGCCAAACTGGAAGAGCTGCAGTCGAGCCTGCCTGAAGGCGTTCATATTGCGGTATTCTACAACCGATCGGATCTGATCGAAAAAGCGGTCTGGACAGTCACCGAAGCACTCCTGATCGCCGCTGTTCTGGTTATCATACTCCTCGTTGTGTTTCTGGGTGACTTACGCGCCGCCCTGGTGGTTACTTTGATCCTGCCTGCGTCTGCACTGTCAACATTCCTCCTTATGAAGATGTTCGGCCTCTCCGCCAACCTTATGAGTCTTGGCGGCCTCGCCATTGCCATCGGAATGATTGTCGACGGGGCCATTGTGGTCACTGAGAACGCGGTGGAACGCCTGCACGAAAATCCGCGCGCGGGAAAACTGCACATCATTTATCGTGCGGCATCAGAAGTCGCTCTACCCACCGCCTCGGGAATTTTCATCATCTGTCTCGTCTTCGTGCCGCTGCTCACCCTGCAGGGACTTGAAGGCAAATTGTTCGCCCCTGTCGCCCTGTCGATCGTGTTTGCGCTCGGTTCTGCATTGCTGCTTTCCTGTACGCTGATCCCGGTTCTGGCGTCGTATCTTCTCAAATCTTCAAGTGGCCACGAAACCTGGTTGATGCGGATCATCACGCCGCTCTACCGGCGACTTCTGGCCGGCGTCCTCAATGCGCCTTTGGTCATCTACATAATCGCCGCAACCAGTATTGTCGTCGCTGGCTTCGCCTATTCAGCGACAGGCAAGACATTCATGCCCACCATGAATGAAGGGGCGGTCGTCATGCAGCTGGCAGCCCTGCCCTCTATCAACTTGAACCAGAGCGAAGCCGATGCCATGCGCGCCCAGGCGGCTATCCTGGAAAACGTGCCCGAAGTCGAACACATCATCGCTCGCATTGGTTCAGACGAGTTGGGTCTTGATCCGATGGGACTCAATGAAAGCGATATGTTCCTCGCACTCGCACCACGGGAAGAATGGCGTGGCCCGGACACGGCCTGGCTGGTCGATGAAATCCGCAACATCATGGACGACTTTGTCGGTATTGAATCCTCTTTCACACAGCCAATCGAAATGCGTGTTTCCGAGATGTTGACCGGTTCACGTGGCGATCTCGCCATCAAGATATTTGGACCTGACTCCGAACAATTGGCCGACATCGCCGGCCAAGTCGAAGGCGCCGTGGCTGGTGTAGCCGGTGCATCAGATGTTTTCACGGCCTCGAATGATGTGTCTGAGTATCTTCAGGTCCAAATAGACCCCGTACGAACGGGTCGATTTGGCCTGGATGTGGTGTCCATCCAGGATGAGTTGCGATCGCGCTTGGAAGGCATGACGGCAGGTGAGGTCATCGAACCTGGTCGCCGGACGCCGATTGTTATCCGTGCCGAGCAAGCTGGAAGCCGTGGCGCCTACGATTTCGACAATCTTCTGATCGTGAATAATATGGGAGAAATGGTCAGGCTGTCCGACGTTGCCACGATCTCGCGCGTGGCCGGGCTCGCATCTGTCGCGCGAGAGAACGGGTCCCGCTATGCCGTTGTGCAAGCATTCGTTTCTGGCCGCGACTTGGTGAGTTTTGTCGAAGACGCTCAGGCGGCCGTCTCCGCATCAGTGAAGCTCCCTGCCGGTTACACGCTTGAGTTTGGTGGCGAATTCGAGAACCAGCGCCGCGCCTCCGCGCGTCTGTCGCTAATGGTGCCACTATCGCTTGGACTGATCTTTGTCGTTCTGTTCGCAACGCTACGTTCGATCCGGCAGGCACTTCTGATCCTGTTCAACATCCCCTTCGCACTCGTTGGTGGCATTATCGCTTTGAGCCTGTCCGGAGAGTACCTTTCAGTTCCTGCATCTGTTGGATTCATCGCACTGCTGGGGATCGCTGTCCTGAACGGACTTGTGCTCGTCAGCTGCTTCAATGATCTGAAAGCGATAGGCCTCGACACAGAGCGGGCCGTACGCCAGGGAGCAGAGCGTCGGCTTCGCCCCGTCCTGATGACAGCGACAGCCGCAGCCTTGGGCCTGGTCCCACTTCTGTTTGCCCACGGCCCGGGATCGGAGCTTCAGCGTCCGCTTGCAATTGTTGTCGTTGGCGGCCTGGTTTCATCGACGATTTTGACCTTGTTCCTGTTACCGGTCCTTTACCGCCGCTTCGGCGCAGATCGCACCCAGGAAAATATTCCACAAGGAGAAGTCCATTGGACGCACCCCTTCGCAAATTGACACTGGTCTGTCCAAAAAGCGTCGAACCAACGGTGCTCGACACGCTCGACGCAATGTTGCCGGAACTTCCGGGCTACACCTGCAACGATGGTCTAGGTCGCGGCAGCTCCATGGAGCTCGCGTCTACAGCCGAAAAGGTCAAAGGCGCGATGCGGATATTCACAGTCATTATCGTTCTGCCGGAAGAAGGCATTGAACGCATTCTGGATGCTGTGAAATGCGCCTGCCCGCGTCGGCAGATTTCCTTCTGGATTGAACCTGTTCTCGATTTTGGACGCCTGAAATGAAGTCGCTTATCATCTCCGCTTTCCTGATAGGGTCGATTGCCCTTGCCCCGCCTGCTCATGGCGAGATCTCAGCCATTGCGGACATTATGGAGCGGGCCGTGAGCGGCGCGCCATCCGTTGAGGCAGCACGGGCTGATATGGAACGCGCCAGAGCCACGGCGCAACGCCTCAGAATGGGTCCTTATGGATACGAGCTGAATGCAAGTGGCGGTCAACGCAAAATCGACGATCCTCTTGCATCCGAAAATCGCTACACGGAATGGTCTGCAGGTGTATCCAGGACTATTCGAATGCCCGCCAAACGTCAGATTGACGCCGAACTCGCCAGAATCGAAGACAAATTGGCTCATGCGGCATTAGAGCAGGTGCTATTTCAGGAACGCCAACAATTTTCTGACCTATGGAGCACTTGGCTTCAGGCTGATCTTCTCACAATGTCATCCAAGACGCAGGCTGAACAGGCAGAACGTCTGGCCGAACTGGAACAGGTCGTTGTAGACAAAGGCGCTGGACGGCAGGTTAGAGCCGATCAACTTTTGGCAGAAGCAAATCTATTGCGCCTGCAGTCCGAGCAAGACAGACTGCAAGCAGAAAATGCTCGCGCTGCGCTGGTCATGCGGTACCCAACCATCGCTATTCCGGCGCGTGCCCAACCGCTGGATTTGACCAATGATGAAATAGCTCGAATTCTTGAAGCTCCTTCGCAGACATCGCCGATCTTTCAACATGCCCAGCTGCTTGGTGAACAGGCTAGGCTGCGCGCTCGTCGGGCCAGGTCAGAGGAAACGCCGGACCCCACCGTCGGACTCGATTTCAGCAATGAGTTTGGGGGCGGCGAAACCAGCCTTATGGCACGCGTCACGATTCCGCTCGGAGGGTCATCGCGTCGTGCTGCGACGCGGGAAATGACCGCCAACGCTACTGTCGCAGAACTGAACGCAATCACGCTTGAGCGGCAGCTGCAGCAAACGATCGATGCTGCCCGGCAATCCCTTCGTATGTCGATCGTACTACGTGCAAGAGCAGAAACAGCCGTCGCATCTTCGGGTAAAGTTCTGGAGACAATCGAAAAAGGGTATGCGCTTGGCGAAGTCACAATAACCGACCTCCTGAACAGCCATCGGTCCTATATCTCGGCGCAGCGGACCCTCGCCCAGCAGCGCGCCGCGACAGAAACACACCTTCTTTCGCTGATCGTCTTGACCGGAGGCTCGGCCTCCGGGGATCCATTGTAGATTTTTTGCTGCCCAGGGACCCCGGTCAGCAAAAGGGGGCGAAGCATTCCCCAACGTCTTCGCCCCCAATCATTTCTGGAATTGAATGTCAGTTTGCCGCTCGACTTGGGGCCGCTACCTGATCATGCCCCGACGATGGCTGGCAGCGCCTTGCAGAACCGCTCGACGTCTTCGATCTTACCCGTCGATACGCGGGTCCAGTCGACATAGTCCATGTACTGACCACGCACCGAAATCTTCTGCGCGGCAAATGCCTTCTGCACGTCATTAGCCGGCTTGCCGGACTTGAAGTACACGAAGTTGGTCTGCGACGGCAGATATACGAGGCCCAGTGTGTCGAGTGTTGTCGTGATCATCTCGCGAGCTTCTCTGACCTTGCCCTTCGAGAAGGAAATGAACTTCTCATCATTGTAGCACCCGATGGCGGCCGCATAGGACGTGCAAGGTGACCAGGACATGGCTGTTGCCTGAATCTTCTTGGCCACTTCCGGGGAAGATATTGTGTAGCCCATCCGGATGCCTGCCATACCGTAGATCTTCGAGAAGGTCCGCGACACGATAACATTGTGGCCTTCCTTGATCAGCGGGATGCAGGTGTTTGCATCCGGATCATCCGCCAGTTCCATATAGGCTTCATCAACAAGAACGGTCGTCTTGGCAGCCATACGCTTCACAGCGGCTTTCAGTTCTGCTTCCGGTGCGACCAGGCCGGTCGGGTTGTTCGGGTTGCAAAGCTGGACGAGGCCGGTTTCCGGAGTAACTTTCGCCTCGATTGCGACCAGATCCGTGCTCATGTCAGCTTTCAGCGGCACACGATCAATCGTCGCCATACCGAGGTTGACGGCATAGAGCGCGGTCGTATCCCAGAAGAGGCGTGGGGCGACAATCGGGCCATTCGGGCCGTAGATCATTGCAATCGCGGATAGGGCTTCACCTGACCCCGTCGTGATAGCGATCTGTTCCGGGGCCACACCGTGCCGCTCGGCGATCATGGTTGCGAGAAGCTTCACCGCATCCTGAGACGTATAATAGGCCCCTTTCGAACCAGCATATTCGATCATCTTGAGCGCCGATGGAGCCGGACCATAGGGGTTTTCGTTGCGAGACAGGAGAGCAATGCCTTCTGGCGGACCAAGCAGGTATGGGTTCTCAACCGCAACTTTCTCCGGCGGGAATGCCCCTTCTGTGGTTTCCGTCAGCGCTGAAGCACCCGACGCGCAGGCGGTCGCGCCCGCAACGGAGAGACCGGTCGCACCTGCCAGTAGGAAACGTCTGGAAATATCGTAAGCCATGTTCTGATTTACCTGTTGCTTTGTGGTTATTGAAAGTTCGAAGCCCTTAGTTCCGTGTGCCGCATAAGCGACCGAGTCATCCAGTCAGCGTATTGTACAAGACAATCGCGGACGTCGCGACGAGATAAATGCCAAAGACCCGCTTCAAGGTCTTTGCGTTCAGACTGTGTGCAGCCTTGGCACCCAGTGGCGCAGTGAGGAAGGACATTGTCGTGATCGCGGCGACAGCGATTAGGTTGACATATCCCACCGATCCGAATGGCAGATTTGGCACCGAGTGCCCCAGAATGGCGAAGCCTATAGCACCGGGAATTGCGATGATGATGCCGAAACCTGCCGCCGTCGCCACGGCCTGGTGGATCGGCCGGCCGCACGCAGTCATGACCAGAACCGCTATCGTTCCGCCACCGATGCCGAGAAGCGCGGAGAACCCGCCAAGGAAGCTTGCAATCCCCCAAAGCGCGGCGCCCTGAGGCATGTCGCTGGCAATCGGCTTTTTCGGTTGCAACACCGGCGCTATGAAATGCACGCCCATGAAGAAGACGCCGAGCGAGAAGACCCATTTCAAAGAACGTCCATCCAGGAAGCGCGCCAGGAAGAGCCCGACCAGTACACCCAATACAAGCGGCGGTGCCCAGTCTCTGATAATCTTGAAGTCGACAGCGCCATGCCCGTGGTGCGCGTAAACCGACCTTGCAGATGTGATGATGATCGTGGCGAGCGATGTTCCAATGGCGACGTGCGCGACCAGATCGGCCTCTACGCCAAAATATGGAAAAACCAGCAGCAATGCTGGCACAACGACGAATCCCCCGCCAATTCCGAACAATCCTGCGACAAAGCCGGCGGCCAGACCTGCCGCCATCAGGACACCTACCATCTCGGCAACGTATAGGTAGTCTACTTCACTTCCCGACATGTATTTTTTCGTTTTTTTGCTTTGTGTGTGACGTCTATCAATGCGCGCCCTCCCAACGAAGCAAGGAGGGATAGCGCTATCCCTCCTCACAAAATACTGCCTGCCCCTTTTGGGGGCAGGCAGGCTGGTTTTGGCATCAGAACTTGGCGAGCAGTTTGACGTAGTAGTAGCCGCCCTGCCAGTCGATGACGTCGCCGGACCGGTAGATTCGGCCACAGCAGTTGTCACCCAAAGCTTTCTCATCCGGATACTCGTCGAAAGCGTTGCGGGCACCGAGGGATATTTTCACGGCTTCCGAAACCTGGGCAGAGCCCTCAAGATCGATCTGAACCTTGGCACCGTAATCCTGATACCTCAGCGTGCCGTTAGGGCCGCCAGTATCGGAGTTGGTTGACTCACCATAGTAATTGGCGCGCGCCAACAAGGTGAACGGCCCGGTTTCGTGGGTGACCGAGAAGACACCGCGCAATTTCGGATCATAGTTGATGAAATCATACTGATCCTCAGCGTTGAACACAGATCCGACAGGACCATCAAACTCGGTCTTGTTGTAGTTTATGGAACCCGTCAGGCTGGTGGAAGAGCCATTGGCCCAGTCTTTCGAATAGGTTCCGACAATATCGACCCCTTCGGTCTTCGTATCGAATGCGTTGGCAAAGTAGAACACGCCGCCAATCGATTCAGCACCGACAACCCCGGCCCCGACAAGGGCGAGATAGTTGTCATAGGCAGCACCAGAACCTGGATCAGTCGACACATTCTTGGTCGAGATCGCATTCACCCGGTCTTCCAGATCGATCCTGTAGTAATCCACCGTCAACGTGAAGGCATCGAACGACGAGGTGAAGCCCAGTGTATAGTTCGTGGACTTCTCAGGCTTGAGCGGGCTCGCACCCAGCGCACCCGCAATTTCGCCGCCAGCCGGGAACAGACCGGTTGCCACCGGGAAGCCGTTCGGCAGGCGGGTCGACACGTTGGTCGTCCCCTGTTGACCCGGCGTTGGCGCGCGGAAACCAGTGCCCACGGAACCGCGCAGGGCGAAGTTCGGCGAGAACTCGTACCGGCCGGCGACTTTCCAGACCAGTTCGGAGTCGAAGTCCGAATAATCTTCGAAGCGAATAGCCCCCTGCAGGAACAAGGCGTCCGTTACGTCGGCGCTGAGATCACCGTAGATCGCATAGGAATCACGCGTGTATTCTCCGGAGAACTCTGGCGAGTAACCTGGGAAGCCATTGGAACCCACACCAAGTGCCTTGTAGACAGGATCGCTGGTGTCTGCACAGTCCAGCGTGGACCCATTCGCAATGACTGCTGCGCCAGCTGCCGTCGGCGCACCGGCATCACAGAAGCCCCACGGATCTGGCAGCGAGTATGGCCCGTCAATGTAGGAATTGTAGTCACCGCCTACCAGTTCGTAGGACTCGTCCATGTAGCTGGCGCCGAAAGCAAACAGGAGCGGGCTGGAAAGGCCGAATTCAAACTCTTTCGAGAAATCCGCCTGAAGCTGCTTCTCTTCGTTGATCAGATCGCCTGGATGAAAACTGGTCGGCGACTGGTCGCCCATGGATGGGTTCACCGTGTTCTTCAGTGTATAATTGATCTCGTTGTGGCCGAGACGCGCGCTGAGATCATACGTTATCCCGTTGTCCCATTCTCCGCGAATACCACCAACACCTGAATAGTCGATCACGGTGCCGAAGAAGCGCGGCGTGAAACCGCCGGGGAAGAAGAACAGAGACGACCAGAGCGATCCGTCTTCCAGACGAATGTTCTCAATCGTACCGTTTCCGGGGTAGCGATAAAAGAAGCCGCCATCGGCTTCAGATTTCGAATAGTTGCCGAATCCATAGGCTTCAAACCCACCAAAATCGTAACCGGCGTTCACAAAAGTCCGGAGCGCCTTGGAGGGTGGCTGTCCCCAGGGTTGGACGACTCCGGAGCCACTATAGTCAGCAGAGGAAAGACCCGCGAGGAAGGAGTCGTAGGAATAGCCCGCGATGGACGTATTGATCGGGCCCGGAAAGGCTGGATTGGACGGGTCGGTACACACCCAGCTTTCGCAATAGGGCACCGCACGCACAGTCGCGTCGGCATTTGAAAATTCTGCCGAGACGTTGACGAAGCCTTTATCCCCAAGACCAAGGCCGAAATTGCCAGCCAGAGTCGAGTTGAAACCGTCCCCTTCATAGTACTGGCCGAAATCGGCGCTGAACGAGCCGCCTTCAGGAGAGTCCTTGAGAATGAAGTTGATAACGCCTGCAATGGCGTCCGAGCCGTACTGAGCTGCGGCGCCGTCGCGCAGGACTTCAACGCTCTTGAGAGCGATCGCCGGAATGGTCG
This sequence comes from Hyphomonadaceae bacterium BRH_c29, assembly GCA_000961695.1. Lineage (GTDB taxonomy): Bacteria > Pseudomonadota > Alphaproteobacteria > Caulobacterales > Hyphomonadaceae > Hyphomonas. The sequence continues at coordinate 95,444 of LADW01000032.1, read as the reverse complement.
CAACATCCGGCCCCTGAGTGCCCGATCCACCGATCTGGACCAGAGCCGCGCGATGCCGGCGCTTCGAGTTCACCAGCACCAGGGTCTTGTCTGTTGGCATCCCACGCAGCGTTGCCGGGCGGATGAAAGTACCACCGTCCGAAATCGGCTGGCGGCTGAGAGAATAAGACGGCACGAGCGTCTTCAGGATGTCGTTGGCATCCGTGAACGGTACGTCGTTGATTTCATCGCCGCTGAGGACGTCAACCGGCACCGGGGAATCCATAACGGAGCGGGCCTTCCCCCGCGAACCGGTGACAATGACTTTTTCCTGTACGGATGTTTCATCCGGCGCATCCGGCTCTGCGTGGGCTACCCCCCCGGTAACCATCACGCCGAGAACCGCTGATGAAACGGCACATTTCAAATATGACCTAAACTGCACTTTTACTTCCCTTTCTGCAGCCGAACCGACCATGCGGTTCCAACTGCCCCCTGTTGTCGAGCACACGTCAGCCTTCCCCCCTGGACTGCACACCCAGGGCAACTGACTTCCTGAATTGTTTGGTTGGACTCGCCGTTGAGCCCTCTCGTCAGCAGGCTGCTCTGAGCACCGCTGTTGGTGCTTGGATTTGCTGACGTGTGATCAAGCTGTCCTTTGCAGCGCTGCAAAGCCAATTCGAAACAAGTCGTTACCGAGTCTGAATCTGCATCTCGTCGCGCTTTTGTGCACTGCACACAGGGCAACGCACAAAGTCTCGGCACTCACGACATCCCTTCGAGGGCCAGGACTCGAGATCAATTATGGAAAAATTGCGAATATCGCCAGAATGGCGTCGGCGACTTCACGCATCGGCTTTCCTTGCGTCATCGCAAGTCGTCGCATGGAATCGTAGACATCCTGCTCTGAGAGACCGCTCTTTAACATCAGCAGGCCTTTGGCCTTCTCAATCGTCTTGCGCGCAGCAAGGTCTTCCTTCGATTTTTGAAGTTCATTGAGGAGACCCATTGTCAGAGCATACCGCTCTGCAGCAACATCAATGATGGCTGGAATCCGCTCGGGCTTTAGTCCATCGACGATATATGCACTCACGCCGAGCTTCAGCGCACGCATCATATCCGCGCGCGACCCGCGGTCGACAAACACAATGATCGGCACCGACCGGAATCGCCGCATCGTCAAAATGTTTTCCAGAAGGGCCAGATCCGCCTCAGGCGACGCCAGGACGATCAGGCTGGCCCCGATCAGGCGCAACCGCCCGGCCTCCCACTCCCGTCCGTCCGAGATTTCCGTATGATATGGCCTGCCATCCAGGCCAGCGGCGACTCGCTCTGCCGTTTCGCTATCGCTGGCAAGGATCAGAACCTGGTGTCTCCACGAATCTGCGGGCAAGGAGTCAGCGCGCGACTGCTCCTCCTCCAGGACCTGTTCTCTGATTTCCTTCGACGCCATCTCTCTGAATGCCCTTTGGGAGCAATGCTACAGAGAGACCTTGAGAGCACGATACGCGCACGCCAAGTGCAGGACCGGTCGTCAACCGCGTAACAAGGCCCGGTTTGATCGATCCTGTTTCGCCTGTGACCAATAAGATGGCAGAAACAGGCCTGTCCGGGATCGTCACCTGATCAGGAATCGCTCGATTTTCATGCTGGCGCTGTCGCGGCCATGACTGAGATCGCACCGAAGCCGGGCAGATTTTACTCTTAGCTGCGACCTGTACTTGCGAGCGCTTGACCTCCAAGCGCGAAACACAAAAACTCAAAAACTCAAAAACTCAAAAACTCAAAATCTGATCACATGCGGAGCGGAGGCAAAATGAAACGCAGAGACTTTCTCGCTTCTGGCGCAGGACTTGGCGTTGCGGCGCTTTCCGGTTGCACGACGACGTCTGGCTTCGCGTCACCGCCGGCAACCGGGGAGGCTCTCGTCCAGCCGATCGGCGCACCGATGCAGCCGATTATCTCTTCCATGAATCGCGTCACCCGCACGATTGTTGGCCTTCGCCCCTTCCGCAAACCGGGGCCGCGCCTTGAAGCGGTCAAAGTGGGCTCAAAGAACGTCGTCCACAATTACGGACATGGCGGCGGCGGTGTGTCTCTCTCATGGGGCGTGGCAGAACTCGCCGCAACGCTGGCCAAACAAAGCAACTACGACAGCGTCGCTGTGCTGGGGTCTGGCGTGATCGGTCTGTCCACCGCAACACTGCTTCAACGTGCCGGCGCGAATGTCACCATCTACGCGAAAGATTTTCCGCCCAACACAACATCAAACGTAGCCGGTGCCATGTGGCATCCTGTGACCCTTTACGAAGGCGATCAGGTCACACCGGAGACTCTGGCCATGCTGGACCTTGCCTCGCGTATCGCGTTCAACCGCTTCATCCGCTTTGCGAACGATTCGAAATACGGCGTGTACTGGATCCGGCAGTATTCCTTCAGTGACACCCCGATCAATACGGACCGTCCCTATGTCGGTGGAGACGCGCTCTATCCGGGCCTTGTTCGCAACCGGCCGGGCGGACCGTTCGGGTTCGCTTACTATGACGCCTTCTATACGCTGATGATTGACCCTGACATTTACCTGCGCGCACTGGTCAACGACTTCCTCGCGGCTGGCGGAAAGATGCGGGAAAAAACCTTCGAGTCCGAAGCCGATCTCGAAAATCTGGCCGAGACCAATATCGTCAACTGCATGGGTCTCGGTTCGGGTAAAGTGTTTGGCGACGAGAGCATCGTCCCGGCGCGCGGCCAGCTGAGTTTCCTCCTGCCGCAAAGCAATATCGAGTATGGCTATGCGGGCAGCACGCCGGAGCATGGCCTGCTGTATTCCTTCCCGCGCAAGACCGGCATCCTGCTCGGCGGCTCCGTCGACAAGGGCGACTGGAGCCTGGAACCGAGGCAGGATGAAGTCCGCCGCATGGTAGACGGACACGCCTTCCTCGCCTCAAGGCTGACAGTGAAAGGCTGAAGACCGAGTCTAACTGACTAGGCGTTTTCCAGCTCAACTGCGTTCACCGGAACCAGACGAATCAGATAGTCGAAGGCCGAAAGCGCCGCCTTGGCGCCCTCGCCCATCGAGATGACGATCTGCTTGTAAGGCGTCGTTGTCACGTCACCGGCTGCGAACACGCCGGGGATAGACGTCTGGCCGCGCAGATCAGTCACGATCTCGCCGCGCTCGGACAGTTCGATTGAGCCACGTAGCCATTCCGTGTTCGGCACAAGTCCGATCTGGACAAAGATACCTTCCAGAGCGACCTCATGGCTCGCACCCGTATTGCGGTCCTTGTAGATCAGCCCCGTCACCTTTGATCCGTCGCCAAGCACTTCAGTCGTCATCGCCGATGTGATGATGTCGACATTGGGCAGGCTGCGCAGCTTGTTCTGCAGGACCGCGTCCGCGCGCAGTTGCGTGTCGAACTCGATCAGTGTGACATGGGCGACAAGGCCCGCAAGGTCGATGGCGGCTTCAACGCCGGAATTGCCGCCGCCGATCACGGCCACGCGTTTGCCCTTGTAGAGCGGGCCATCGCAGTGGGGGCAATAGGCGACACCCTTGTTGCGGTACTGCTCTTCGCCCGGCACGCCCATCTGGCGCCAGCGGGCGCCGGTGGTCAGGATCAGGGTCTTTGATTTGAGGCTCGCGCCGCTTTCCAGCTTCACTTCATGAAGCCCGCCTTCCTTGCCGGCCGGGATCAGCCTGGCGGCCGTCTGAAGGTTCATCACATCAATCTCATAGTCCTTGATGTGGGTTTCGATGGCGGTGGCCAGCTTCGGCCCTTCCGTGTACGGCACGGAGATCAGGTTTTCGATGCCCATCGTATCCAGCACCTGACCGCCAAGGCGCTCCGCTGCGATACCCGTCCGGATGCCTTTGCGCGCAGCATAGATCGCCGCTGCAGCGCCAGCAGGTCCGCCACCGATGACGAGAACATCAAACGGTGCTTTCTCGGCGATTTTCGCCGCCATCTTTGCGCCGGCGCCTGTGTCGAGCTTCGCGAGGATCTGCTCGATCTCCATCCGGCCAGAACCGAAGACATCGCCGTTCAGATAGACAGTCGGAACGGCCATCACTTCGCGCGCTTCGACTTCGCTTTTGAACAGAGCGCCATCGATCGCTGTGTGGCTGATCTTCGGGTTCAGCACGGCCATCAGGTTCAGGGCTTGAACCACGTCCGGGCAGTTCTGGCAGGATAGCGAGAAATAGGTCTCGAAGGCGTAAGGGCCTTCCAGCGCCTTGATCTGCTCGATGATCTCCGCATCGACCTTTGGCGGATGGCCGCCGACCTGAAGCAGCGCGAGGACAAGCGAAGTGAATTCGTGGCCGAGCGGCAGGCCGGCAAAGCGCAGGCTGATATCCGCTTCAGGCGTGGTGATCGAAAAGGATGGCGCGCGTGCATCTTCGCCGCGCGTCCAGTTGACCTTGTCGGAAAGCTCAGAGATTTCCTGCAGGAGCTGTTCGAGGTCCCGGCTACCTTTGCTGTCATCCAGCGCAGCGACCAGTTCGACCGGACGCCGGATGTTTTCCATATAGGTCTTGAGCTGGGCTTTCAGATTGGCATCCAACATGCGGCATCTCCTGCAAACATAAAGTGCGCGCCCGGCGGCCGGGCGCAATTCCTGCGAAAGAAGGGAAACCCAGCCGGCCGTATGAAACACAGGCCGGCTGAGCTTATTGGCAGCGTCAGATCAGATCTTGCCGACGAGTTCCAGCGACGGAGCGAGCGTAGCTTCGCCCTCTTCCCATTTCGCCGGGCAGACCTGGCCAGGATTGTTCCGGACGTACTGGGCAGCTTTGACTTTGCGGACGAGTTCCGCAGCGTTGCGGCCAACGCCTTCGCAGGTCACTTCGATCACCTGGATTACGCCATCAGGGTCAACCACGAACGTGCCGCGGTCAGCCAGGCCCATTTCTTCGCGCATATTGTCGAAGTTGCGAGTGATCGCGCCGGTCGGGTCGCCCAGCATGAAGTATTCGATCTTGCCGATGGCCGGCGAGGTTTCGTGCCAGGCCTTGTGGCTGAAATGCGTGTCCGTCGACACAGAGTAAACCTCAACGCCCATGCTTTTCAGGGCTGCGTATTCCGACTGGAGGTCTTCCAGCTCGGTCGGGCAAACGAAGGTGAAGTCTGCCGGGTAGAAGAAGAAGATCGCCCACTTTCCCTTCACGTCCGCTTCGCTCACGGAAACGAATTTGCCTTGCTTGAAAGCTTCGGCCTTGAAGGGCTTAATTTCGGTATTGATCAGCGACATTATGGCTCCGTCTGTTCTTGCTGCCGGGGTGGATCCAATATCCGCCCCTAGTGGCTAGTGTCCTAATTTGTGCGGGACATAAAGACGTGCCTCTATTATAGTTATTGCACGTTCAGACCCGCAGCCAACGATTCCTCCGCCGCGCCCCGTTTCTATAATCATTCTAAATTCGGAAACAAGGGCAGGTCCCGCTCGCACACCTGAACCATCCACAGCTGACTGCATTTTCATCGAAAATCTCGCTTTCTGAGCGAGATTTTCTGTCTGGCGCCGTCGTAACCACGCAAGACGTCCGGCCAGTGTCATCTGCTGCGGATATGCTCTCTGCTTGCCCCTACGCCAATCATTTCCTTGGCGGGTCAGGCATGTATGATCCCCAAAAATAGTCTGGGGAGCGCCATGCACTACGCCGAACTTCTGAAAGCACGCCAGGAACTGACCGGACCGGGCGGCGACTTCGAAATCGCCGAAGCCGAAATCTTCGGCAACACGCTTCGTATCTACAAGAATGCCCCGAAAAGCGTTCGCGAAGTCTGGCTCGCCACCGAAGCGTTCGCTGACCGGACCTATCTCGTCTACGAAGGCGAGCGCCTCACCTATGCCGAATCCCATGAACGGGTGAACGCCGTCGCAGCCTGGCTCGCCAGCCGGGGCGTCAAAGCGGGTGATCGAATCGCCATCGCGATGCGCAACTATCCGGAATGGATGCTGATCTACTGGGCCTGCGTTTCGACCGGCATCACGGTCGTCGGCATGAATGCCTGGTGGACGGCTGAGGAGATGGAATATGCGCTGAAGGATTCCGAACCAAAGGTCCTGTTCCTCGATGCCGAGCGCCTCGCCCGGCTGAACGAGCGTCCGGATCTGGCAGGCTCCATGGATCTGGTCGGCGTCCGCATTCCGGATATGCCGTCCAATATGATCGCGTGGAGCGATGTCATCGCGCATGGCGGCGAGATGCCGGAGGTCGATGTCGACCCGGAATCCGATGCCTGCATCTTCTACACGTCCGGCACGACGGGCTTTCCCAAGGGCGCGCAGCTGACCCAGCGCGGATGCGTCGCCAATCTCTACAATCTGATCTACGGGGCCACCTCGACGGCCTTTGCCACAAAATACGCCACCGGAGTTGAGCCGCCGGCCGATCCGCCGCCGCCGGTTGTCCTGCTGACCACACCGCTGTTCCACGTGACTGCCAATAATTGCGGCGCCTATGTCGGCACCTATTCGGGCGGAACGCTCGTCCTGATGTACCGCTGGGAAGCCGGGGAAGCGCTGAAGCTGATCGCACGCGAGCGCGTAACCAGCATGAGCGGCGTTCCGGTCATGGCGCGCGAGCTGATCAATCATCCGGACTTTGCCACGACGGACACGTCCAGCCTGACCCAACTTTCTGGCGGCGGCGCCCAGGTGCCTCCGGATCTGGTGCTGAAGATTGAATCAGGTGTCGCGACCGCGCGGCCGAGCACGGGATACGGCATGACGGAGACTTGCGGGATCATCACGTCTGTCACCGGTGACTTCTTCGTCGACAAGCCGGACAGCGCCGGCCCGGCCATGCCGAACTTTGAAGCCAAATGCGTAGACGAACTGGGCGAAACCGTTCTCCCCGGCGAAATCGGCGAGCTTTGGGTCAAAGGCTCCTCCGTCATCAAGGGCTATATCAACCGTCCGGAAGCGACCGCAGAATCGATCACCGATGGCTGGCTGCATACCGGCGATATTGCCCGCATCGACAAGGATGGCTTCATCTTCATCGTCGACCGCAAGAAGGACATGGTCCTGCGCGGCGGCGAGAATGTCTATTGCGCCGAAGTCGAGTCGATTGCCTATCGTCACCCCGCTGTTGCCGAGTGCAGCGTGTTCGGCGTCGCAGATGACCGGCTGGGCGAGGAAGTCGGCATCGCCATCGTGCTGAAACCAGGCGAAAAGCTGAGTGCGGACGAATTCCGCGCTCATTGCGCCTCGATCGCGGCGAAGCACAAAGTGCCGCGCTATGTCTGGTTCCTGGTTGACTCCCTGCCCCGCAATGCCAGCGGCAAATTCGTCAAGCGCGACCTGCGCGACCGTCTGAGCGCCGAACTGCAGGCCGGTCAGGCCTGAGGCCAACACGTGTGACCGGCAGCGCCCTCAGGCGCTCCGGCATTGCGTGCAAATTGCGCGACGCGTTCAGCTCGTGTTGGTCCAGTCTTCCATGGCCGGGCCGAGCAGTTTGGGCAGGAGACCGGCCACGAGGCCCAGTTCGGCGCGCAGCTTGTGCTGGCCTGCCGAGGGCCCGATGAAAGGTTTTGACTCTCCCCGCGTGCGCCAGCGCCGAAGCGTAAAGGCGAGACGACGGGCATGGGCGTCCGGCTCGCGGATGGCTTTTAGCAGCAGACAAATCCGGACGATCAGGGGACCGGCGGTCACAGGCCCGGCCGGCTTTTTACCCGCGGCAGCGGCAAAGCTCTCCGGACGCGGTGTGATTTTCGCCGGTGCCAGTTTGAACGCGCCCAGTTGCGGCCCGAACGAAGCTGTCACGTCTTCCACGCCGGGCTGACTTGCGGCCTGTCGCTGTGCACGTGGCCGGGCGGGCGCGAGCTGAATAGACAGAGCCAGCAGGAAGATCAGGCGCCGGACAATCACCGCGACCTGCCTGTAGCGGGCCATGCAGCGCTGTCTGAGAGACTTCGTGAGGGTGTCCGGCTTCAGATGCAGGTTCGCCATGGCCACCGCATCGGCCACTTCCGCTTCGGCGGCTTTCAGTCCCTTGTCGATGAATGCGCGGTGCTCCGTCATGCGCGAAGGATCGACCGGAACGCCATCCGGGAGGATTAACAACCGCTTTCCCAACATGACGCGCATGGCCTCTGCGCTGCAGCGACAACAGGCGCAGGAATTACAAGGGTGCACACACGTGTTGGAGACCTGCGCGCCGATCCGACAGGGCCAACATCACCCCCCGCCTAGATCAGCTTGCGTCTTATGTTGGCAGCAAGTCCGTCGAGCAGCAGAACCGACACGAAAATGATCAGCAGGATGGTTGCGACATGGTCATATTGGAACATGTCGTAGCGGCCTTTCAGTTCCTGCCCGATCCCGCCTGCTCCGACGAGACCGATCACCGTGCCCATGCGGATATTACGATCCAGAATGTAGAAGGTCAGCGCTGTATAACTGGGCAGGACTTGCGGCAGCACGGCCAGCCGAAGCACAGCAAGATCACCGGCGCCGGTCGCTCGCACCGCATCCTGCGGCACCTTGTCGGCTGCCTCGATTTCCTCAGCGAAGAATTTTGCCAGAAAGCCGACACTGTGCAGCGCCAGCGCAAGAATGCCCGCAATGGCACCAAAGCCGAATGCCAATACCAGGAACAATGCGCTGATCAATTCCGGCACTGCCCGCAGGAAGGAGATGAATGTGCGCGCGGCGGCATAGAAAACCGGATGCGGCGTGAAGTTGCGCGCCGCGACCCATGACAGTGGCAGGCTCATCACCACGGCGAACAGGCTGGCCCAGATCGCCATTTCCACCGTCTCGACCATCTTGCCGAGCGTGAAGGTGAGGTATCCGGCAGGTTCGACAAGGAAGGTTTTCTCAATCGTCCTGTTGGTCATTTGCAGGGTTTCGGGATTGAGCGCCGTTTCCTCAACGGCATCCGTTTCCAGATGCGAGAATAGCGGCAGGTGTTCGGGGTCGAAATTGTTGATCAGCGAAACCGGCGTGCGCTCGGCAATCGCAATGGGATACATCTGACTGGTTACGCTGGCGATGCCACGCCCAACCTGTGAGGATTCCTTCAGGCCGACGCTCGCTTGCACGAACTCTCCCAATTGGTTCGACAGTCTGTGCAGTTCCATGCGCCCGGCCGACACAGATAGGAGCGCCAAGGTGACGATGATCAGGAGGACCGTTTTCCAGCCATAGGCGGGTTTCACCAACCAGTGTGCTGGGCTCGCTGCTTTGGCCGCTATTGCGTCTGACATGTCAGGCCACCGCGACTGCGGGTGAGAGGTGCTCACGCTGCGCCCCGAAAATGCGGTTGAGCATGTCCTGCGTCAGTTGCATCGGGGGGCCGTCGAACACGATCTCACCATGCCGCAGCCCAACGATACGGTCTGCAAAGGCGCGGGACAGGTTAATCTGGTGGAGGGAACACAGCACGGCAGCGCCCTGCTCCTGTGCGGCCTCCCGAAGCAGGGCCAATACATCATGCGCAGTTTGAGGATCGAGGCTGGCAACAGGTTCGTCGGCAAGAACCAGAGTCGGGCTGTTGATCAGGGCACGGGCAATGCCGACCCGCTGCTTCTGGCCGCCCGAAAGACCGCTGACAGGGCGGTTGATCTGAGTTTCATTCAACCCGACACGCGCCAGCAGGGCGCACGCCTTTGCTTGAACCGATTTGGGATAGGCCTGCAGCATCAGCCGCCAGATGGGCAGGCCGGGCGCCGTGCCCGCCATGACGTTTTGCGCCACAGTCAGACGGGCGGACAAGCCGAAATCCTGATGAACCATGCCGATCGTGCGCCGGATGCGGCGCAGAGTCCTGGGCGAAAGGCGCGTGCCGCTGACTGTGACCTCTCCTGCGTCAAGCGGGGTCAGGCCAATGACCGAGCGCAGCAAAGTCGTCTTGCCGGATCCCGACGCGCCCAGGACAACACAGAATGAGCCGGGGTCGATACGCAACGACACGCTACTCAGCACGACAGGCCCATTGAGATAGGTTTTGCGAGCAGCGTGAATCTTCAAGACAGCCCTGTCCGGACTGGACACTTGAGGAAGGTCTTTCCTGCGTGTGCTGGCATTTCCAGACACCGGATCAGGAACCGGACTTCTGGAGAATGGCGGCCTGATAGTCCTGATCGATGAAGCCGATCGTCTCGGCCATGTCATCGAACAGCGTATCGGACACGGCAGTATTGTAGCGGTCGACCTGTTTGCCGCCATAGCCGCGAATGGAGTCCGGGCGTATGCCGGGGGCCTCATGCGCCTGCCGCATTGACGTGCGGAGCGCTGCCTTGACCTCGTCGGGCAAGGTGGGATTCATCGCAATGGGCGGATTGGGAATTGGGTCTGACTTCATCAGAAGACGGAACAATGAGGCGTCCAGCCCCCCCTGATTGACGGCCCGTTCAAAAGAGACAAAGGACGCCCCCGCCGCATCAACCAGATTGTTGTTGAGCGCCAGAAGACTGTTTGCGTGGCTGCCGGTGATCCGGATGGCAGAGAGATCGCGCAGAGGGTCCACCCCCATCTCGGCGATCATCGCGAGCGGATAGGAATAGGCGCTGGCCGAGTGCTGGGAACCAAGCGCCAGCGACTTTCCGGCAAGATCTGCCGGCGTGTCGATGCCGGACGAGGCGCGGACGAAAACACCGGCATAATAGGTCGAGCTGCCGTCGCGCTCTTCAATGGCCAGGAACTCCGCGCAGCCGCGGTTGCGCGCTTCAACAAACGAGACCGGCCCGAGCCAGGCGATCTCTGCCTGACCGGCGCACATGCCTTCAATCACAGCGGAATAGCTTTGCCCGGTCTGAACGTCGAAATGGATGCCGCTGGTCCGCGTGATGGCGTCGAACAGCGGCAGGAAATCTGCCTTTGTGCCATCCTCGGTGCCACCATCAGCGGGAATGAGCAGGACACGGAGGGGGCTGGCGGCCGAACCGGTGCGTTGCGCCACAGCCGGAAGGCCGAATGACCAGAGTCCGATTAGGACTGAAACGATCAGCGCGAAGCGCATTCTTGCCTCTTTCCCGTTGGGCGGCACACATTTGTGCGCCGCAATATCCTGTCAAAAGCAGATAGCAGTCAGTTGTGACACTGGCGTAACGAAATCGGCGTATTGTTGACTTATATTGAGTATAGTTCAATTTGAATGACCCACCAGACGGAGCAATAAATGTCCGAGAGCATTCCCAGGCGCAAAGCGGCAACCAAAAAGAGAGCAGATCTTCCGATTGTCGACAATGTGATGACCCGCATCCGCGTCCGCCACACATCGCTTGGGCCGAGCACACGCTCCATAGCGGACTTTATCTTGGAAAACCCCCGCCAGGTGGTGGGCATGTCGGTCACCGAACTGGCCGAGGCGACAGGGGCCAGTGACGGCAGCGTGATCAACCTCTGCCGCCAACTGGACCTGTCGGGGTTCCAGCAGCTGAAACTGAGCCTCGCGCAGGAAGTCGTGCAGCCGGTGCAGTTCATCCATGAAGACCTTCGCCCCTCGGACCCGACGCCTACCGTATGCCAGAAAATGTTTCACGCAGGCATCCAGGCCCTGCGCGATACGCTCTCTATTCTCGACGCAGACGCGGTGGACGAAGCTGTCCGGGTTATCCGCGCAGCCGACCGGGTCGAGATCTATGGAATCGGCTCATCCGCCCCGATTGCCGAAGACGCCCAGTATCGGATGCTGCGCATCGGAATCGACGCAAAAGTCGTGGTCGATAGCCACATTCAGGCAATCAGCGCCTCACGAACCGGGCCGAATGTTGCCGTACTGACCATTTCGCATTCGGGTTCAACACACGAGACACTCGCGGCAACCCGGCTCGCCAAGGAAGCCGGCGCGAAGACGATCATCGTGACGAATTTCTCAAGCTCGCCATTGCAGGCCTATGCCGATGTAAAACTGTTCACCATGGCCCGCGAGACCAAGTTCCGGACCGAGGCCATGACCAGCCGGATCGCCCAGCTCTGCGTCCTCGACGCGCTGATCGCCGCGCTCGCCCTCGCCGACTATGATCGTGCCACGGATACACTTAAGAAAACATTCGATGTTTTGTCCCTGAAGCGCTTCTAGCCGCCTACTACCTGGCGCAACGTCTCGAACACTTCCGGTGCATCAGCCCGCGTCAGAAGCGAACGGATCCCCAGCGCCTGCGCTCCGGCAAGATCGGTCGCAGGATTGTCTCCCAGCATGATGACGTCTTCGGGACCAAGCTCCAGCGCGTCGCAAGCCTTCAGGTAGAGTGCCGGCGACGGCTTGCCGACCACGTCCACGTCCACCTTGTCCAGATCCACGCAGGATCCGAGCGCCGCGAGCAGCGCCCCCGTCTCCGGCTTGATCCAGCCTTCACTCCCCGGATGCGTGAGGTCTGGATTGGACAGGATCAGCCGCGCGCCTTTGCGCAGGGCATTCGCCGCCCGCTCCAACCGGCTGTAACTGAACCGCGTATCCCGTAACAGGACGACAATATCGGCCTCATCCCGGTTGAGACGGATCCCCAGGTTCCGTGCAACCGCCCGCATGCGCGGATCGCCCAGCACCATGACCTCCACCTGCCCCGCCAAGGATGCCCGGTCGATCGCCTCAACACCGGCCAACACGATCTGGTTCCGGTACATCTGAACGCCCGATTTCCTCAGGACCACCAGAAAGTCATCAATGGTATTAGATGAGTTGTTGGAAACAATGGCTGTACGCGCCTGATGGGTGCGCAGAAAGGCTGCTGCCCATGGGGTCAGCTGGTTGTCGATGGCGCAACAGCCATCCCAATCGACAAGGAAGCCCCGGGCAGTTTGCGCCACACGCGCGATTTCGGTTGGGGAATTAGGCATCGGGCCGTGAGCCATGCATCTCTCCAGAGTTCGTATCCCGTATTGAGTTTTCCTCAATTACAAACCACGTTTGTTGTAAATACTATTCATACCAATTTTATTCAAACTTCACAGAAGTGTTGCGATGCCTGTCTAAATCGGCGGTGTGGCGAGGAGGGACCAAACGGCCGTCCGCGCCCGGCTCGTCGATGTCCGGCGGGTGATGGGGTTAGATGGAGACACACCAGCTATGAGACTTAAACTGACCAGCAGTATAAAATTCTGCTTGAGCGCATTGATGGCGTCGACCGCTATCCAGGCCGCCATTGCTGAACCGGAAGCGGATGGAGAAGATACGCGCCGGCTTGAAACAATCCGCGTTGAAGGCCAGGCCGTCGATGCTCTGACCTCTGACATCGCCGTCGACTTCGCGGCGTTCGGCACCCAGGTTCAGCTGATCAGCTCTGATGAGATCGAAACCGGCGGCTTCACCAATTTCGGCGAACTCGCCTCTGGCTTGATCCGTGGCGCGAACATAGGTTACTCGCCGGACGAAGGCGAATTCACCATCCGTATAGATGGCGGCACCGACCGGGACACGCTTCTCCTTGTCGATGGCGTGCCTTTCTTCGACCGCTCTTCCCCGCTGGAAGACCTGTGGCCCGCAACCGCCATTGACCCGCGCATGATCGACACCGTCGAAGTCTATCGCGGCGGCAACAGCCTCTATTTCGGTTCGAATGGCGGTCTCGGCGTTGTCAGCGTCCGCACCAAGGAACCGGACGGCACGACAAAGGGCCAGTTCGGCGTCTATTCCGGCGCGTTCAAGACCCGTGAGATGTATGGGAACATGTCCTTCCCGCTCGACAAGGACGGCAAGCACTCGATCCTCGTGTTTGGCCGCTCCTACGAGACCGATGCGCACGAACTGTTCAGCAAGGAAGCCTATGGCGACAATGTGCTGGCCCTCGGCGGCCGTCACGAATTCCCTTACAGCTATAACAGCCTCGGCATCAAATATCTCTGGCAGATGGGCCCGGAAACAGAACTTCGCCTGGGCGCTTCCTATTCCACAATCGACTTCCGGGACTCGTTTCCCGAAAGCACGGTCTTCCAGCCGAACTTCACGGAATTCCCGATCTATAATGCGGAGTTTAAGCACCGCTTCAGTGACAAGCTGAAGATCAACTTCGAGGCCCACTATCAGGACCCGCAGCTGAAGAACAACGAAATCGACGCCCGGATCTGTCAGATCCCGCGCCTCGGTGACCTGCCGGCTGATATCCAGGCGATCGCGTCTGGTCAGGGCATCACCAGCTTCAAGACCGCAGCCGCCTATGAGGCCTTCGCAGCATCCATTCCCGGCCTGCCCGCAGGCTGTGTCACCAACCCGTATGGAAACGCCGGCAGCGCCGGAGACGACAAATGGAACGGCGGCAGCAGCTTCTACATCAACCAGGACAAAAACAGCCCGTTCTATGGCCAGCCCTATGGCACCCTGGAGAACCCGTTCCCGATCGGTGCACCGATCGGCTATGTCGTCCAGTCCACCGCCAGCTTCGGCGACGGCGGCCTCACCAAAGGCTTCGGCACGACCGACCAGCGGGAGTCCGGTTATGTCGATTATGGCTTCAATGCTCGGGCGACCTACACATTCAACGAGTATGTCGAAGTTGTCGCGGGGGTTCAGAACACAAGCTACAAGGACAATTCTGACGATTCCTTCGGGGTGCGGGATGTCAAACTGACAAGCACGGGCGTCTATGGCGACCTGCGCCTGTCTTTACCGGTTCTCGACGGCTTCAGCGGTTCGTTCGCAGGCCGTCAGGACTTCAACGACAATTTCGACGACCAGACCGTGTGGAAAGTCGGCCTGCGTCAGAACATCGGCGGCGGCTTCTACGGCCGTGCATCTGGCGGTACTTCCTACAGCCTGCCGAAGATTGACGAGATTGGCGCCTTCGGGGCCGGCGCAAACATCAACCCTGGCCTGAAGCCGCAGGAAGTGGATGCGTTCAATGTCGGCGCGGGTATCGACGGGGAAATCTTCGGCGGTACTTACAACGTCGAACTCGGCTACTTCAAGACGGAGATCAACAACCTGTTCTCCAATCGTGCCGTCGGTGCAGTCTGCCTTGAATACGCAAACGACGTCGCCAACCCGCTGTTCAACAATTTGACCAATGATACGACCGCCATCCAGCAGGCTCGCCGCAGTATCATTGCGCCGAACGAATTTTGCGCGACGGCGGCCAAAGGCCTTTCCGATCCCAGTGAATCGGTGGCCGTCAATGCCCTTGCCCAGCAGGACATCCAGGGCCTGACCATCGACGTCGCGTTCGACTTCGACAAATGGCAAGCTGACTTCAGCTACACCGACATGGAATCGCTGGAGCCGAACCCGGTCGAAGGTACGTTTGCCCGCCTTGACGGAACGACAACTGATCTTGACTATGTCGTTCCCGGCCGCGCAGGCAGCGCCAAACTCCGTCAGTCTTCGGAGCGTCCGGAATGGACCCTTTCGGGCCTCATGTCCTACACCCCGAACGATAAATGGATCTTCTCGCTCAATCCGCGCTTCCAAGGGCCGGAATGGGCCTATGCCGGCACCAGCCTTGCCCGAATGGTTGATGCCAACGGAAAGCGGGTCGTGGAAGACCTGAACTTCGGTGACTATTTCGTCCTCAACGGCTCAGTCCAGTACTTCCTGGGCGATGAGAACCAGCACCGCATCCTGATCCGCGGTGTGAACCTTCTCGGCGAGGATTATTTCGAACGGGCCTCTGGTGGCTCCAGCTACTCACGTGACCGGGCAGCCATCCGGGGCGAGATCGGCCCGAATGACAGCGCCTATTACCGGCAGTACGGCTGGAACGGTAAACCGCGATCCTTCTGGATCCAGTACGAATATTCGTTCTAACCGCACTCAAGACCCGGCCAGTTTTTCCCCACTGGTCGGGTCTTCCTTATTTCCGGCGCAGGCCGCTTTCCAAGTCGCATGCCCCACCCGCCCTTTGTCCCATCATGATCCTGCTGAGGTGACTCATGTTTTCCCGACGTCTGTTCCTGGCCTCTACCAGCGCGGCACTCTGGCTGCCCAAAATGGCCTATGCCCAAGGGGGCAAACCGCACTTCACGCTGGGGGTCGCCTCCGGCACACCGAAGCTGGATGGCTTCATCCTGTGGACCCGTCTGGCGCCTGATCCGTTGAATGGCGGCGGCATGCCAGCCGGTATTGCCGAAATCCGCGTTCGCGTGTGCACGGATGAAGCCATGCGTAACACAGTACGGGACGAAATCGTCCGCACGTCGGATGAAGACGCCCACTCGGTTCACTACAAGGTGACAGGCCTGAAACCAGGCCGGGAATACTTCTATCAATTCTACTATGGCGATGAGGAAAGTGTCATTGGCCGCACCCGCACAACAGACCCGAATGCACCCGAAGCCAGGGTCGCACTGGCCAGCTGCCAGCACTACGAAACCGGATACTACGCCGCCTATCGCGACATGGCCGAATGGGTACCGGACTGCGTGATCCATACCGGTGACTATATCTACGAAGGCGGAATCTCGGCACTGGGCGCCCAAATGCGTGATGTCGGCGGCGGCGAGCGGCGCCTGTTCGAAATCGTCCGCCAGCACAACAGCAATGAAATCACCACGCTATGGGATTACCGCAACCGTCACGCGCTCTACCGCTCCGACCCGCACCTGCAGGCGGCTCATGCGGTGGCCCCATGGATTGTCGCTATGGACGATCACGAGGTCGACAATAACTGGGCCTCCGATACACCACAAGATCCGGAAAAGCAGACACCGCTTGAGTTTCAGATCAGGAGATATGCTGCGTTCAAAGCGTATTATGAACACATGCCCATCGAGGCCCCACCCACTTTTCACAAGATGAGAGCGACCCTTCAGCTGTATGGAAAGTACCATATGGGTCCCGCGCTCATTCACCTGCTCGACACGCGGCAGTTCCGATCCGATCAACCTTGCGGGGATGGCCGCAAACCCCTTTGCGACGAGGCGCTGGATCCGGAACGCACGATGATGGGTGCCGCGCAGGAGGCCTGGCTGACAAACTCGCTGAAGACCTCACCCGCTCCGTTCAATGTGATCGCAACACAAGTGTGGTATACGCCGTATCGCTACACTGAGGCACCGGTGACCAATATGGACAGCTGGGACGGCTACCCGGCCGCGCGCAAGCGCTTGTCCGAGACACTGGCCGATGGTGTGTCCAATCCGGTTTTCCTGACCGGCGACTGGCACACGGCAATGGCCTCGACAGTCTATGAGACGCCGTTTGATCAGACGTCACGCCGCGTGGGACACGAATTGGTCGGCAGCTCGATCTCGTCCTCCTGTCCCTGGGCACGCGACATGGAGATCGTGCGCGACGCCAATCCGCATGTCTCCTATCTGAATGGCAAAAAGCGGGGATACCTGCGCGCCACATTTACCAAGGACAATTGCCAAGCCGAGTTCCGCATTGTCGAGGATTCCGGACGTCCGGACTCTCTGGTCACGACAGATACCGAGGTGCGCACGAAAGATATGTGACGTCATCCTCATGTGAGGGTGATGTGTTCTTCTCTCCCAGACGAAAGGGATTCATGATGAAAACCAAACTGACATCGGCGCTGCTCGCCGGTACGTTTCTCACGCTGCCAGCCCTGGCTCACGAACGCGCCGTGGACTTTCCGGATACGCCAGACGGACGTGTTGTCCTGGCCGCTGACCTCCACACCCACTCTGTCTTTTCGGATGGTGAGGTATGGCCATCCCTCCGCGCAGCGGAAGCGCATCGTGACGGTCTCGAATTCATGGCCGTCACCGAGCACCTCGAGCATCAGCCGCACAAAGCCGATATTCCGCACCCTGACCGGAACCGCTCTTATGAAATCGCCAGCGAGAAGGCCAGCAAGGCTGAATACGATGATCTGATGATCATCAACGGTGCCGAAGTGACCCGTGGCCCGCCCCATGGCCACATCAACGCGATCTTCCTGAAGGACGCAAATGCGCTTCTGGTCGATGATCCAAAGGACGCGATGAAAGCGGCCAGAGCGCAGGGGGCCTTTGTCTTCCTCAATCACCCGAACTGGTTGCCGCAGTCGCCCGACGGCATCGCCCGGTTGACCGACTATCACAAGGACCTGATCAAGGAAGGTCTGCTGCAAGGCCTCGAAGTCATCAATGGAACGCTTGACGGTCATTCTGAGCATGCCCTGCAGATCGCGCTCGACAATCATCTGACAGTCCTGGGGACGTCGGACATTCACGGCCTGGTCGACTGGACCCATAATGCCGGCACGGGCGGGCACCGGCCCATGACCCTTGTTCTCTCGAAAGACCGCTCACAAGCCGCATTCAAACAGGCCCTGCTGGATGGAAACACCGTTGCCTGGTCGCACAATGACCTGCTCGGCCGGGAAGACAATATGAAGGCATTTGTCGGGGGCTGTCTGAGCCTTGTACCGGAGGCATTTGACGGCAAATACACCGTCTTGAACGTTGATATCGTCAATGCATGTCCGATTGACTTCACGCTCATAAACATGAGCGACGAAACCTTCCAGAACACGGGCGATGCCGTCTATGCAAAGCGCGAAAGCCGTACGCCTGTCGCGGTTCGGATGAAGGGGATTGAAGCAGACATTGCCCTGAAATTCGAGGTCGCCAACGCTCAGGTCGGCTTCCGGACGCCACTGGTCATGGAACTCAGATCGCTGATCCCTGCCGGCGAGAAATAGTACACTTTACAGGCAGATCAACCGGTCAAATGCCCGAGTCTGACAGACTGTCAGGTTCGGGCATTTGTTGTTTGCGACCCGCGACCACAGACGCAACATCGATACGCCATCAGAAGATCGTCTTCCCGATTATGTGCCTCTGTTCCGCCCGCTCCGAATCTCGATTGCGATAAGCCCGCCTGAGCTGCTTATACTCGCGCTATTGTTTCTCAGTGGTGGCATCGAAATGGTCGTTCATGACCTTTTCCATTTCACCGTAGCGCGTCACAACATGCGGCTTCACGTTCCGGCCGAACAGGCTGACCGCAATGGCCGCCGCGCCACCCAGGAAGAAGCCTGGTATGATCTCGTAGATGATGGTGGACAGAGATTTGCCATCAATCTCGATCGGTGCGTAGAGCCAGAACAGCACAGTTACGGCACCGACAATCATGCCCGCCAAGGCGCCATCCCGCGTCAGACCCCGCCAATACAGGCTGAGGAGAACGAGCGGTCCGAAGGCTGCACCAAAACCGGCCCAGGCATTACTCACCAGGGACAGGATGTTGCTCGACCTGTCGAACGCCAGCCCGATGGCAACGAGAGAGACAACGAGAACCGAGATGCGACCGACCAGAACGAGTTCGCCCTGGCTCGCTTCCTTGCGCAGGAAGGTCTTGTAGAAGTCCTCTGTCAGCGAGCTGGAGGAGACCAGCAGCTGGGACGAGATCGTGCTCATGATCGCGGCCAGAATGGCGGCCAGCAGGAAGCCCGCGACCAGCGGATGGAACAGAACCTGCGACAGGATGATAAAAATGGTCTCCGGGTCGTCGACAGCAATGCCGTGCGCATAGGCATAGGCGTAGCCCATGATGCCGGTCAGGACAGCACCGATGACGGTCACGATCATCCAACTCATGCCGATATAGCGCGCCGTCGCGATGTCCTTGAGGGAGCGGATCGCCATGAAGCGGACAATGATATGCGGCTGACCGAAATAGCCGAGCCCCCAGGCCAACAGTGAGATGACTCCCATAATGGTCATGCCCTTGGGCCAGAACCCGAAGTAACCAGGATCAACCGACGCAGCAGCTGGCGCCCAGTCACCTTCGTTCTTCAGAACGAAATATGTGACCACCGGTACCAGGACCAGCGCCAGGAACATGATACAACCCTGCACGAAGTCGGTCAGGCTGACCGCGAGGAAGCCGCCAAACAGGGTGTAAGCGACCACAACACCTGCGGTGAGGAAGAGCCCCAGCTGGTAGTCCAGCCCGAACGAGGCTTCAAACAGTTTGCCACCGGCGACAATGCCGGCGGACGTATACAGCGTAAAGAAGATCACAATCACGATGGACGACAGAACGCGAAGCGCGTGCGACTTGTCGTGGAAGCGTTTCTCGAAAAAGTCCGGGATCGTGATCGCGTCATCCGCCATCTCGGTATAGACGCGCAGGCGTGGGGCGACGAAACGATAGTTCAGATAGGCCCCGATGATGAGGCCGACAGCGATCCAGGCTGCGCTGAGCCCCGAGACAAAGATTGCCCCCGGAAGGCCCATCAGCATCCAGCCGCTCATATCCGATGCGCCCGCCGACAGCGCCCCCACGGCCGGGTGCAATTTCCGCCCGCCCAGCATGTATTCGGAAACGTCGCTGGTGGACTTGCGATAGGCATAGAGGCCGATTGCAAGCATCAGCACAAAATAGATGGCGAGAGAGATAAGAGCTTCGTGATTCATGGTGCCCGCTTTTTCTTATGATAATTGCCGTCTGCGCTGTCGCAGCAAACGCTCTAAAATCAGTTGGATCAGCTACGTACCTGACCATCCCCATGCACGAGGTATTTGAAACTGGTCAGTTGCTCAAGGCCCACCGGGCCACGCGCATGCATCTTGCCCGTCGCAATACCGATTTCGGCCCCCATGCCGAACTCGCCCCCGTCCGAGAACTGGGTCGACGCATTGTGCATGACAACGGCGCTGTCGATAGCCGTCAGGAAGCGGCGCGCCACGTCCACATCCTCGGTCATGATGGCATCTGTATGCCCGGACGAGTGCGCGCTGATGAAGTCGATGGCTTCGCCCAGCCCGTCCACGGTCCTGACCGAGATGATCTTGTCGAGATATTCCTGATCCCAGTCTTCTTCGCTGGCCGGTACGATGCGGCTATCGATGGCACAAGCGTCTGCATCGCCGCGGATTTCGCAATCCTGCAGCTTGTTGGACAAAGCCGGGATGGCCTTGGCCGCAATGGAACGGTCAACGACCACACTTTCCGTTGCCCCGCAGATGCCCGTCCGGCGCAGTTTCGCATTCTGAATAACGCGAACGGCCTTTTCGATGTCGGCGGCCTCGTGGATGTAGCTATGGCAATTGCCGTCCAGGTGCAGCAGCGTCGGCACCTTTGCTTCATTACGGATAAGTTCAACCAGACCACGGCCACCGCGCGGGATGACCAGGTCAACATAGCCAACAGCGTTGAGCAGCGCAGTCACGGCGGCCCGGTTCGTCGTCTGGACCGTCTGTACAGCATCCACCGGCAAACCCGCTGCTTTCAGGCCCGCCTGCATGCAGTCCACAATCACTTGCGTGGATTCTCGGCTCTCGGCCCCTCCCCGCAAGATGATCGCGTTGCCGGATTTCAGGCAAAGCGCGCTTGCATCTGCCCCGACATTTGGACGGGACTCGTAAATCATTCCGATCACACCGATGGGGCACGCAACGCGCTCAATCTTCAAACCGTTGGGACGGTTGAACTCCGCAAGGATACGCCCGACTGGGTCAGGCAATTTCGCGATCTCTTCCAGCGCGGAAGCCATCGCTTCGATACGCTCTTCGGTCAGCGTCAGACGATCTATGAAGGCCTCAGGCTTCTTGCCTGCTACTTCGGCCACGTCTTTCGCGTTGGCCCTGAGCACATCACTCATACGCGCCCGCAGCATGGCGGCAGCTTCGGTGAGGGCTTTGTTCTTTTGGTCTGTTGTCGCGGCGGCGATCACGCGCGCCGCAGACTTCGCGCGTTCGCAGAGCTCTCTGACGTGCGCTGTCGCTTTGCTTTCCGGGCTGGTCATAGCTTGTCCGTTTATCTGAGTTTCAGGTTGCAGATGGATCAGCGCAGCTCGACGGCGCGCTCATACGCAGCCTGGGTCGCTGCTTCCATCAGTTTCGAGAGATGCCCGTCTCCGTTGAGGGCATTCAGGCCCGCCTCGGTCGTCCCGGCCTTGCTGGTCACGGCGTTGCGCATGTCAGCAAGGTCATCCGTGCTGCCAGCCGCCATTTCCACAGCGCCCGCAAGGGTGCCAAGCACGAGCGTACGCGCCTGTTCGTCTCCGAATCCGAGTTTCTTTGCGGCCTCGACATAGGCCCGTGCGATTTCGAAGACATATCCGGGGCCACTGCCTGCAACGGCAGTCACACGATCGAGGCCATCCTCGTCATCGACTTCGACAACAGCACCTGCGGCGCGCATCATCTCGCGCGTCTTGTCTTTTTCAGCGTCTGACGTGTTTGCGTTGAAGTAGACACCGCTGACCCCTTTGCCGATCTTCGCAGGCAGGTTTGGCATTACACGGATGATCGGACGCGGACCCACGACTGATTCCAGCCTCGCGCAGGAAACACCCGCAGCAATGGACAAGGCGGGCGCATCGACCCGTACCAGCTTCAAGTATGCCGGCATGGCGTCCGCGATCATCTGTGGTTTGACCGCAATGACCAGCAAGTCGAACGCATCGCCCTCGACAGTATCTGCGGATCTGAAGATCTTTACACGCGGATCAGAGAAATTGGTTGCGGGATCGACGACCGAAAAGGATGTGCCAGGCAGCTCCACCCAGCGGGTGAGCAGCGAGGCTCCCATGTTTCCACAGCCAATCATCAATACGCGCATAGAATCTCCTTGGATTAACGCCCCCGACATATGTTCATTTTATTTAGAATTCAAATTATTAAGTCAGGAGCTTCTTTGGCAAATCTTGAAATGCCATACCTGGAACGGCTACATATGGAGAATGTTCCATTATTTCAGACCCGAGGCGGCGTCACATGCGTTGAGCTTAATACTTTGTGCTCTAATTGCATTGCGAAATGCCCCGACGCAGCCTAGGTCGTAGCCTCAAAAATAAAGGAGGCATTCGTGCCAAAATCGAAGCGTATCGTCATAAAGATCGGATCCAGCCTGCTGGCAAATTCGGAATTGCTCACCCCTCGGTGGGCATTCATCCAGCAGCTGCTGAGCGATGTGAAAGACCTTCGCGACGATGGATACGAAGTGCTGATCTGCTCGTCTGGCGCCGTCGCGCTTGGGCTGAGCACGATTGGCGAAACGCCGGAGACCGCGGGCCTTCGCGACAAGCAGGCGGCGGCGGCGTGCGGTATGCCGATTCTTCTGAATGCCTACAAACAGGTTGCGCATGAGTTCGGGTTCGACATCGCGCAGGTTTTGGTCACGCTGAGAGACCTGGAAGACCGCCGCCGCTTCCTGAACACCAAAAACACAGTGCACAGACTGCTTCAGGCCGGTATTACACCTATCGTCAACGAGAACGATTCCATAACGACCGAAGAAATCCGCGTCGGCGACAATGACCGCCTCGCCGCAAAAGTTGCTCAGATGGTGCAAGCCGAAACGCTGGTAATCCTGACCTGCGTTGACGGCCTCTACACACGCGACCCATCCGAACCGGGCGCCGAGCTTGTCGAGACGGTCAATGATGTGACCGAGTTCCTGGAAGTGACGAAGGGTGTCAGCAGCCTCGGCAGCGGAGGCATGCTGACCAAGATGCAGGCCGCGAACATGGCCCAGAATGCCGGCTGCACCACGATTATCGGGAATGGCGAAGCCGAACGGCCCGTCATGTCCCTGCTGGACGGCACACGCAAACACACGAGATGCATCGCCAATGCGAAGCCGGCTTCAGACTGGACAGCCTGGCTGACGGACCGCCTTCAGATGGCTGGCAGCCTCGTCGTCTCTGAAGCCTGCGCCGATGCGCTTTGCCGCAAGGAACGCGGTGTGTTGCGGGAAGACATTCAGTCCATTCAGGGCACGTTCGTGCGCGGCGACGTCTTGCACATCTATGACGATAACGGGAACGAACGGGCGCGCGGCCTCGCCAATTTCACAGCGGAAGAGACGCTGATCCTGGCCCGGAACAAGGACATCCCGACCAAGCAGCTTCTGGGCTTCCAGACGAACGCGACGATTATCAGCCGCGACAATATTGTCGTACTGGATGGCCGGCACATTCACTGGGACACGCCGCCCGATAGCGAGTTGGAACAGATCGAAACCCGCTAAGAGTCTGCCCCGGAAATATCCCCGACTTGCAGGATCGGAGCAGCGTCGAGGTTTTCTGCATCCATCATGGTCGCGATCCTCTGCATACTGGAAACGAGCTGTGACTTTTCCCAGTCTGCCAGGCCATCAAACGTGGCCAGGAAGCCCTGCTGAAGCAATTCGGGCGCGTTTGCGAGGCGTGTCTCACCTTCCTTGGTAAGAACAATTTCGAGACTGCGCCGGTCCTGATCGCTGCGTTGGCGGACGACCAGTCCGTCCCGCACCAGCCTGTCGACAATTGAGGTGATCGTGGCCTGTGACAGGTGCACCTGCTTGGCGACGTCACTCGGTTTCGCACGGCTGGCATTGGCCACGCTCTGAAGCACAAGGAGTTGAGGTGCGGTCAACCCCGTTTCCTTGGCGAGCTTTTTTGAATGGAGGTCGATGGCGCGGGTGATTTTCCGAAGCGCGACAAGAAGGTCGTGGTGCTGACTCATGCCATTCATGAAATAGCCAAAGCCTGCCGCCTGTCCAGACTCAAACGGCATCTGGTGCTCGACACCTCAAAGCTGGGTCACGTTTGTCTCTCATGCTGTTGTCAAGTGAATGGCATCCTGCAGCTCATATTCCTGTTGACAGAATTTTGGACTTGCAACATCAGATGCCGCAGATGGTGCCCTCGTAACGGGGGGCTAAGAGGGAAGCCGGTGTAAATCCGGTGCTGTACCCGCAACTGTTAGCCAGGAGCTGACGGCCAATTAAGTCACTGGAGCCCTCGGGCACTGGGAAGACGGCCTGAAGCATTGATCGGTGAGCCAGGAGACCTGCCATCGCGTCGTTCGCCCTGAGGCCGGGAAGAGCTCTTAGTGCGCAGGAAGGCTGACCGCCTCTCCTTTGTAACGACATTCGCAAAACCTGGCCGCCCACATGGTTCTCCATGAGGTCAGCATGTCGTTATCAAGTGCACCTGTCATCTGGGCGGCGGGGTGCCGAAGGAATTGACCTTATGAATCCGTCCAAAACCGCCCTGCTCGGCGCAGCTCTTCTGAGCGTTGCCCTGCCCGTCTATGCCGATGAAGTCGACACACAGGACATCAAACTCGATACGATCATCGTGGAAGGCTCACGTCTCAACCAGACAGAAGCCGAAATCGGCACGAGCGTCAGCATCATCACGGCTGAAGACATTACAAAACTCGGCTTCGACTTCGCTGTTGATGCTGTTGCATCCGCACCCGGCGTAACCGTCAACCAGAATGGCAGCTATGGTGGCGCAGCCAGCGTTCGCATCCGCGGCGCCGCCACCGGTCAAACGCTTGTGCTCGTTGACGGCGTGCCAGTCGGCGACCCTGCTGTAACCGATGGCAGCTTCAACTTCGCCTATCTCGATACGGAGAATATTGAGCGTATCGAAGTGCTCAAGGGGCCTCAATCGACGCTGTGGGGCAGCGACGCCATCGGCGGCGTTGTTTCCATCACGACCAAGCGCGCAGGCGAAGGCCTCGGCGGAAACCTGTTCGGCGAATACGGATCGTTCAACACGTTCCGCGCAGGCGGATCTGTCAGCAATGCCGGCGACATCGGTGATTTCCGGATCGCCGCAACGGGTATCTCCTCGGACGGCATCTCGAAAGCCGATGAAGCCAACGGCAATCCGGATGATGACGGCTATGATTCGAAAACCATCTCGGCCCGTGGTGGTCTGAACCTGCCAAACAAGATCCGTCTGGAAAGCACGCTGCTCTGGAACGAGGCGAACGCCGACTTCGACAGCTACACCTACGGCGCTCAAGGCAGCATCGGCGACGGCAACGAAAACACGCAGACCGAGACCCTTTCGGGCAACGTCTCGCTCAAAGTGCCGCTGCTGGATGGCCGGTTCGAGAACCTCCTCCTCGTCGGCTATTCAGACATCTCGCGCAAGAACTTCACCAATGGCGCACAGAGCTATTCGGCTGAAGGGGATCGCAACCTGTATCGCTATCAGGGCACGTTCACAGTGGATGACCGCAACAAGCTGGCCTTCGGCGCAGAACGGGAAGAAACAACGGCGAACGGCGAAGACTCTTCGATTGATGGCCTCTTCGGCCTCTACGAATTCAAGCCTGTTGAAAAACTGACCCTGACCGGCGGCGTGCGCGTGGACGATCACGAGAAATTCGGATCGGAAACCACAGGCCGCGTGGCAGCAGCCTATAGCGCGACAGATCAGCTCATCCTTCGTGCCAGCTGGGGCCAGGGTTTCAAGGCACCCAGCATTTTCCAGTCGACCTATATCTGTTCCTTCTGCGGCCTGACCGAGCCAAACGGCAATCTCAAGCCCGAATCGTCGGAGGCCTACGATATCGGCCTTGACTGGTCGTCAGAAGATGGCCGTATCCAAGCAGCTGTCAGCCTGTTTGATCAGGAGACGGAGAACATGATTGATTTCTCCTACACGGCAGGTTACGACAACATCGCTCTGGTCAAGTCCAAGGGCGTCGAACTGACCGGCTCCTACCAGTTCGTGAACTGGCTCGGCGTGTCGGCGAACTATGCCTATATCGATGCAGAAGACGGCAATGGCAACAAACTGGCCCGCATCCCGGAACACACCGGCGACGTGACCGTTTCGCTCGATCCGGCAGGCGCATTTTCCGGCGCGATCCTGCTGCGATACAATGGCGAAGAAGCCAATACGGACGGCACCACACTCGATAGCTGGACCCGTGTGGACCTGACAGGCAGCTATGAGCTGACCGACATGATCGAGCTGTATGGCCGGATCGAGAACCTGTTTGACGCGCACTATCAGCAAATCCTCGGATACGGGACGCCCGGCCTTTCCGGCTCGGTCGGCCTGAGGATTCGTTACTAGGCGCCGCGTCAGGCCGAGGCTGATGATCCGCCTGTGACGTGCCCGCATCCGGCTTGTGGTTCCCCCACCCGCTGCAAGCCAATGGAGCGTCATGTCTGGAACGGATCGTCAGCCTCGGCTATTGCCTTGACGAACAAGCCCTGATTGCCGGGGTGTGAACAAGCAGGACGCAAGATGACGGCACGGGCACTCATGCTGCAAGGGACGGGCTCAGATGTCGGCAAGTCCGTTCTGACCGCTGCTCTGTGCCGGATTGCACGCCGTCGCGGACTGAGCGTCGCCCCGTTCAAGCCGCAGAACATGTCCAACAATGCAGCCGCCTGCCCTGATGGCGGAGAAATTGGTCGCGCCCAGGCCCTGCAAGCGATTGCCGCGGGTCTTGCACCGCATACCAACTTTAATCCCGTCCTGTTGAAGCCGGAAACAGACCGTAGCGCGCAGATCATCGTTCATGGCAAGGTCACCCAGACACTGGATGCAGCGAGCTATATGGCCCGCCGCGGCCTGTTGCTGGACGCCGTCATGGAAAGCTTCAACCGTCTGGCCAGCACCTACGACATGATCATCGTCGAGGGGGCAGGCAGCCCGGCAGAGATCAATCTCCGCGACCGGGACATCGCCAATATGGGCTTTGCGCGCAAAGCCGGCGTGCCCGTGTGTCTGATCGGGGATATTGACCGCGGCGGCGTCATCGCCAGCCTTGTGGGCACAAAGGCCGTCATCGACCCTGCGGATGCAGCGATGGTGCGCAGCTTTCTGGTCAACAAGTTCCGAGGCGATCCGCGCCTGTTCGATGACGGCGTGATGGCAATCGAACAGCGCACGGGCTGGCCCTGCCTCGGGGTCATTCCCTGGCTGGCGGCAACGGCTCGTCTTCCGGCAGAAGACGCCGTGACGCTGGAAACACCTGTGAGTCGGACCGGCAATGGGCTTTGCATCGCCGCGCCGATGCTGTCGCGCATGGCAAACTTTGATGATGCCGACCCGCTAAGGCTGGAACCCGGTGTGGATTTTCGCTGGGTGCCACCGGGCCACCCCATTCCGAGAGAAGCGGATGTCATCATCCTCTTCGGCACAAAGTCCACGCTTGGCGATCTCGCCTTTCTGCGGGCGCAGGGCTGGGACCATGACGTGATTTCCCATGCGCGCCAGGGCGGACGTGTGCTCGGTATTTGCGGCGGATACCAGATGCTCGGCCAGCGGATCATGGATCCGGATGGGATAGACGGCGTTGCAGGCGAAGCACCGGGTCTGGGACTGCTCGACGTGGAAACCCGGATGACGCCGCTCAAGCAGGTGCAGGAAGCGGGCGGCGCTTGCGCGCTGAGCGGTGAGGCGGTTTCCGGATATGAAATCCATTCCGGGGCGACCAGCGGACCGGATACAGAGCGCCCCCTGTTCTCGCTTCAAGGCCAACCCGAAGGCGCCCGAACCGCAGACGGGCGGATCGAAGGAACATATCTGCACGGCGCATTCCAGAAGGACGACTTCCGCCGCGCCTGGATCACTCGCGCGGGTGGGCGCGCGGATACCAATCTCAACTATGGCGCCACTATTGAGTCTGCACTCGATGCGCTTGCGGACGGTGTGGAAGCCGCCGTGGACATCGACAGATTATTTGCCCAGGCAGAACATCCAGGCTGGTCTCCATCGCAGGCTGAGTAAGCTACGGCCGAGTAAGCTACATTGGGCAGCTAAACGGTGTTGAGCCGCCTGCCAGGCCAATCACATTCTCTGCCGTTGTGAAAATCGTCACAGCCCTTGCCGCAACTTTTCCGGCGCCGGAAAAATAGGCCAGCTCAAGGCTCTTGGTGATTTCACATGACATGTTCGCCATGGCCCGTTTCAGAGCCGGTGCAATGCCGCTGGCGTCCATCAGAATAATGCTCAGGCTGACCGCCGCATACATCCGGGCGAGATTCTGACCGTAGACTGCGACAATCCCCAGAGAGAAAGCCCCGATCGGGTTCAGCCCGACGGCAAGGTCCACGGCGGTCATCAACAAATTCAATCCGGCAATGACCCGGTCCAACTCGTCCAGCTGCTTTTGAATATGCGCCGGATAATCGCCTCCGCCGCTGCCGCTCGGCAGGAGCGCATAGACTGCACCCGTTTTGCGCGAAATCGCCCAGCAGGTCTGCGTCGATCCCTCCTCGGCACTGACGAGCACAATTCCGGGATGCGGAAGGATGCCGCGCTGCTCGCGAATGAAGCGATCCCAGTCATTGAGCTGCTCTTGCGGCATTCCGGCTTCGCGGAGGCGTTTGATATCAACCTCCAAACCTGAAGTGCGTCTTTCGATGCGCGCACCCGAGCGGGCTCACGGCACGTCCTTCGAGAAGTTCATTCGGATTTCCGTTTTGCCGTTCACTTCGCTGACGATCACCTGGCCGCTGTCCAGTCCGTTCAGATTGAACAGGACCTGAAGGGGCGATGGCGTCCGCTCTGACGGCGATATTTTATATCCCGCACTGGAAAGCTCTTCCCGAAAGTCGTCGACAAGTTCGGTCGTCGATATTTCGGTCGTTCCGCGCACAAGGAAAGTTCGGGAGCCAATCTTCTGTGCCGAGGCAAGGGCAAAATCTTCAGGCAACCAGATATCCTTCGGATACCAATCCGGCAGAGGCTCGCCCACCCCCGCCTGAGTACCGTCACCGGATCGGTCGCCACGCAGCTCTTTCAGCTTCGCACGCGCATCAGACATCGATTTTTTGCCATCCCTGACGGCCTGCTGCGCGCCAGACTGGGCATCGGCATCGCTGGTGCCCCCACACGCAGCAAGACTGGCGATGAGACCTGCGATCACCAGATTTCGAAAGTGAATAGCCGCCATGCATGGTCCTCCCTTTGTTTCCTTCCACGCAAAGGGCCGCCGGGATCCGCCAACGTGTGGCGGAGGAAACGCTGCAGCCGCACCGAATAGGCGGAACAGGACTCTATTTGACGATCCCGAGCTTCCGGCCCGCTACCTCGCATTGGGTGACATAAGCCGGAGGCGCGGTGAGTTGATCCGCCAGGGCTGCCAGCGCGTCGGTCAGGAGCGGACGGGCCGCAGCCGCGTCACCAAGACCGAGTTTCGCCAGACCAATCCGGCAACGCGCGATCTCGGTGGCATAATGCCCCTTCGGCAGAGTTAGTGTCAGCGTGTCATACGCCTCGCGTGCGGAATTTTCCGCTTCGCTGTAGTGCCCGAGCTCAAGTAGCACGGCTGAGCGTGTCAGGGCCGGAAACACCCGTCGCGGGCTCCCTTCAGGCAACTCGGCCTTGAAGATCGGGCCGGACCGCTCAAGCGAACCAAGCGCGTCTTCAAGCCGCCCGGATACGAATTGCTGAACCGCGAGGTTTTGAAGCGCCTCTCCGGTGGAAAGGCTTTCCGGTCCCTCATTCAGCTCCCAGAGCGCCACCAGAGTTTCCAGCTCCGCAATTGCCTCTTCTGTCCGCCCGGTTCCCGCAAGGGCAATAGCCAGATTGTTCCGGTGCTCAAGCGCCTCTTTTGAATCAGGTCCATAACTGATGACCGCAATGCGGACAGCCCGCTGATGCGCGGCAACAGCTTCATCATTTCTCCCAAGCGTACTCAGCATACGGCCGAGATCCGACAGTGGCAAAGTGAGACGCGGATGGTCTGGTCCATACACGTCTTCCGCAATCGCCAGTGCTTTGCGGATTCCGGCCTCGCCATCGTCCATCAGGCCAAGATTGCCGAGGGTGCGCCCGAGACCGGACCGCACTTCGATCTCACCGTTCACGGATCCAGTTGCAAGCGCACGCGGCAGGGCCAGCTCAAAGAGTTCGCGCACGCGCTGCCAATCGGAGCCAGCGGCCCATGCGGCAGACAGGATCGCTTCGAAGGCCTGAGGATCGTCCAGCGGCGCGTCCGTCGCGATCGACAGGGCTTCTGCCAGTTCGACATTGGCGGGGGCCATTTCACCGCGCTCCATGTCCAGGTGTCCGAGATAGGCTAGCGCAGCAGCATAGGATGTGGACGGCATATCATCGGCCTCGCGAAGCAACTCCACGCTCTCCTGCGCCAGGCTGCGCGCCTCATCCAGATTATCGGCTCTCTGGCGGATACGCGCTGCCCAGCCGACCAGCTCTGCCTGCAGCAACGGATCATCCGGCAGGCGGTTGCGTACGTCTGTCAGCGTTGGATCGACCAGACTGTCTGCACCCCCAAACATCGATGGAACGCCGTCACGCTCCAGTGGATCGAGGCGGCGGAACAGATCCAGCAGGACAGAGCGGCCACGCTCGGCCCGATCCGCTGCTGCCACAGCAATGGCGCGCTGGCGTTCCATCTCGCGGGCATGGACAGACAAGGTTGCACCCCAACCTATCAGGCCACACAGAAGCAGAATTCCAAGCGCTGTGGCGGTCTTGTTTCGACGAATGAAACGCAGGAGCGCCTGCATCCGAGTATCTGGTCTTGCGAGTGGCGCCTGTCCTTCGACCAGCCTCCGCAAGTCTGATGAGAGACCTGCAGCCGTCTCATATCGGTCTTCAACCCGCTCGGCAGTCGCCCTATCGATCACCGCAAGCACGTCCGCCGGCAAGGGTTGGAAAGATTCACAAATCTCGCGGGCCACCCGGCCGAGCTGCCAGATGTCGCTCGCCGTTGTGACCGTTTCAAGCCTCAGCTGCTCCGGCGATGCATAACCCGGCGTCATCGCATGGCCCGCCTCTTCAACGCCCTCCTCTGCAAAGAGAGAAGACACACCGAAGTCCAGCAGCCGCGCGCGCCCCTCTTCCGATACGATGATATTGTCGGGTTTTATGTCTCTATGCACCACCAACCGCGCATGCGCCGATTGCACCGCATCAGTGATCTCGGCCAGCAGGGAAAGGCGAGCGTTGAGGTCCAGTCCACTGTCCCGGCAATAGTCCGTGACGGGCTTTCCGGGGGCCAGGTCCATGACGAACCATGGCGCACCCGTCGCTGTTTCACCACCATCCAGAATCCGCACAATACCGGGATGATCCAGGCTCGACAAAATGCGGCGCTCACGGAGGAAGTGCCGGATGGCCTCCCCCTTGTGCATGCCGCCATGCATCACCTTCAGGGCGACCAATTGCTCATATCGTCCATCACTGCGGCAGGCCTCGTACACGACGGACAGTCCGCCTGACGCGATCCGGCGCAGGATACGCCATGGACCATAGTCCGCGCCGATGCGGGGGTCTTCGGCGGCATCGCTCAGATGTGTCGCCAGATCCCCGGCAACCCTGTCACGAATGCTCAGCAGGTCATCGAAGCACGCCCGACTGTTTTCTTCGCACTGCAGAAGCTGCAGAACACCTGCGAGCGCATCCGGATCGCTCGCCAGTTCCTTGTGCAGCCACGCCTGCCGTTCGGATTCGGGTCTATCCAGCGCGCTCGTGAAGGCGGCATCCAGAATGCTCCAACGGGCTGCTTCGGCTGAACTCACGCCTGTTCCTTCTATGCTTCGGCTGGCGCTTTACGCCACATCCGCCGGACGGATGCAGCTTGCGACACTCATTTGCCAAACACAACGCACCGACACGCTGAAATCCGCCATTGGATATTTTGCCCGCTGCATGTCGGAGTCCTGCGCTGTTTTGCGTGAGAGGAAGTGGACCGACATGCACCAAAAAAGGAGGCGTCATGAAACTGTCCCTGAAACCCCTGCTCGTCTGCGCGAGTCTCACCCTTTTCCCCGCGCTCTCATCCGTCTCGGCACAGGAGATTGCCGTCCTCGGGCCACCCACAGTATCGTATGAAGCTCAACGCACCCTCATAACGAACGAAATGAGCCTCATTCAGGAAATTCACTCCAAACTTGGCAAGAACCGGTCTGAAATGACCATGCAAGGTCAACAAGTGATCCAGATCTGGCGCGACGATCAGAAGATGCTCTACTCGCTCTCCCCGCAGCAAGGCGTCGCCATGGCCATTCCATACGGTAATGACAGGGCCAGATCCCCGCTGGCAGACTTTGATGAGGAAACCAC
Organism: Hyphomonadaceae bacterium BRH_c29; assembly: GCA_000961695.1. Classification (GTDB taxonomy): domain Bacteria; phylum Pseudomonadota; class Alphaproteobacteria; order Caulobacterales; family Hyphomonadaceae; genus Hyphomonas. The sequence goes on along the minus strand of LADW01000032.1, from coordinate 62,847 downwards.
AGTCCTTGAAAAACGTTTCATCGGAGAAGAAACCGTGAATGGCCTGAGGACGGATCACTACTTCATCAAGGCAAGCTCATCCGGTGGGGCTGTGACAAACGGCGATTTCTGGACCACGCCGGAAAAAATCGCTGTTCGCATGCGCATGAAGCTGACAACGCCGGCTGAACCGGAACAGAATGTCAGCATCGACCTGATCGGTCTGAAAATCTCGGATCAACCTGATGCGCTGTTTGAAGTTCCAGAAGGCTATCAGGTCATGTCGATGGACGGCATGCAAACCGGCATCTTCGGATCGGTCACCGACTATACCGGTGACGTTGCCAACCAGGCAGCAGAAGCGGCTGCCCGCGAAGCGGATCAGCAGGTCCGCAACAAGGCCAATCAGGAAGCTGGCAAACTGGTTCGCAAAATATTCAAATGGTGAACGTCGCCGCTGCTGTCCCCGGCGCGCTCAGGCGTCGGGGGCCAGGTATTCGGCCAGGTAAGTCCGCGCGCGCGCCCAGTCACGCTCTACGGTCCTCACAGACCGGCCAAGCACCCGTGCCGTTTCACTGACGGTCAATCCGGCGAAGAAGCGGCATTCGACAATCTGCTCCAGGTCCGGATCGCGCTTGGCGAGGTCCTGAAGGGCGGCGTCCAGATCGAGCAGCTGGCGCTCCGCCTGACCGGCGGCAACGGGATATTCGTCGATATCGACATGTTCCGCGCCAGCCCCGCGCTTCTCCGCAAGTTTCCTGCGCGCGTGATCGACCAGAACCTGACGCATGGCTTGCGACGCGGTGGCGAGATAGTGGTCCCTGTCGTTGAAACGCCGCTCATCATTGTGAGACAGCTTCAGCCAGGCTTCATGTACGATCAGCGTCGTATTGAGCGTCGCACTGCGGCGTTTGCCAGAGAGCTGGCGAGAAGCCATGCGGCGCAACAGGTCATAGGTCTCGGCCAGCAGCTCATCGGACAGGCCCAGCGTTCGTTCGCCGGAACCTTCCGCGTGCTCGTTGCCGGTGACTTCTGCCAAGAACGCCATTCCCCAAACATGTGCCGAAACCCAATCCGGCGAGGTATCTGGGGTTAGATAAATCCGCGATCCATTGCAAATGCAACAGGCGCGGCGCGTTTCTATTCCGGCTCCGGGTCCATAATCATGGAGACTGTGAAGATGGACGTGCCGTCATCATACCCGTCCACGATCATGACGCTGCCCTCATCAAGTCCGTAGGTGTCGAAGCGAATCACCGTTGCATTGCCTTCTTCTTCGCTGACGATTTCGAACCTGTCTTTCTCCAGCATGGTGCGGAAGAACTCGGCCGCTTCAGCTTTCGTCACGTCGGCTTTCACTTCTACGAGATAGCTGCGGCTGGCATATTCAGGCGGCATTCCACCACTCGCGCTGAGGAGAACGCTGCCTGCTGGAAACCTGAAAGTCTCCGGGAACCCTTCCGGCAGGTACACTTCCGCGCCAGCATCGGAGGTCGTCGACGCGCCGGCAGGCACTTCCTGAGCAATGCTCGCTCCGGGAGCGCAGCCCGCGCTGGCAGCGAGCAGGAGTATGGTCGACACAGCTGATCTGAATCCGGGACGGTAGGTCATTCATTCATCCTTTGTGAGCATATTTTTCGGCTACCAGAGTCAACGCAATCGCTCGGCGAAATCCGCCAACCACTGCCCGGCCTCCTGCTTACTCGCAGGCACCGCGTACGAAATGGATCTCAGCGCCAAAACCCACATCGAGCACCAGATCGTCCGGCTGCACTTCCAGCACTTTCAGCTTGAAGGCCGAAAACACGGGTGAAATGGAGATATGTTCCCCATTGATCATATAGGTGCCTTTGCCGCCGATCTCCGGATTGTATTCGCTGACCTGATAGGCAAACGTGCCATCTTCACTGAAGATATAATTCCGGTTCTCTTCCTCGCGATCGTCGCCAGCCTTCGTGTACAGATGGCACCAGGGCCCGGCGAGATAGTCTGGCCCGATCGTCTCGCCGCCGCTTTCCGTGTGCGCTGGCGATGATGCGCCCTGTCCGGGTGTTGGCGAGGCGGGAGGTCCGCATGCCGAAAGGCCTATCGCACACGCGGACAGAGCTGCGACGACCAGGCTGACGGAGTTTGCAGGTTTCATGATCTTCGTTTCCTTTGATGGGCATCCATCAGAAGAAACGGAATTTTTCAGATCACTCCGCCAAACTGAATGCGACGGGAAGATAAATCCGAGGAATGGCGCAGAGCCCCGGACGCCCCAGGCCTCAGAAGTCTTTACGAATGCCGAAACTCAGGAAATAGCCCTGCTCCTGGCTCGTTCCAAACGTATTGGATCCGTCAGAGAAGACACCGCCACCTTCGAATTCGAATTGCAGCATGCGCTTCGGGCTCCAGGTGGCGGCGACCGATCCGCGCCCTGATGTGCGCGAGAACGTGCCGTCAGAGCTTTTCCGGTCATCAATGCGCAACCGCGGACTGATACGAAGCGAGCGCGTCACGGGCAGCCTTCCATTGAACTGATAGGACGTCTGTGTCGAGGTTGCCAGATTGGCGTAGCGAAGACCAAAGATGGCAATGGACCCCTCTTTGAAAAGGTCTGACGCAACGAGCTGGGTCGAATAGTATACCTCTGTCCCTGTCGGCGGCTGTGCTTCCACGCCCGCCGATGCCTTGGTGCTGGAGACGTTGGACGCGATGACATCGAAATTCAGCTGCAACTTTTTCGTCAGCGGCTTGGCGACACTCACATAGGCAGAGCGTGAATACGCGGTACGGTCCTCCGCGAGCTGGTAGACTTCATCTTCCGTATACGTGGTCAAAAGATCATTTGGATCAGTCACCAATTGTCCGAAGATGGCGTTCTGTGTCGTCAGGAAGGGTGACCGGCGATAGTCGAACGCGACAGTCACACTGGAATCATCCTTGAACTTGAGCGTCCCGTTCAGCAAGGCGAGGTTCATCTGGCCGAAATGCGTATCGTAATCGAATACGCCATAGGCCGTTCTATTGTCCTGGAAATACCGGAACTCGAAGCCCGCAGCCTGACGATCTTTGAGATCGCCATAGGTCTGATCCAGAACATAGACCGTCGTGTCCAGCACGTCCGGGATGACGGAATAGTCGATGCTCGTCGCGAAGAACTTGCGGTCCGTTTTGACGCTCATATCACGCGACGACTGGACCGGGAATCCGGCAACGCCGTTCACCTTGATCCGGTCCGTCACCTGCATCCCGGCATACCCACCATCGAAACGACCGAAAACGCCGCCCGTGTTCCGGGTCTGCCGACCGAGACGCATGGAGGCATCCAGCTTCCTGTCGGAAACATCCAGATATAGTGAACTGATCGATGACTCATCCCTCGGGTTCACTGACGTAAAGTCATCGCGATAGAGACCGGAGAAACGAAGGATGGCCTCGTTCCGGTCCGTGCCCAGGGACAGGTTCAGGTCTGCACCATACAACATTTCATTGAGGTTGACCTGATTGGTCTCGATCGGATCAGGATTGACATCAGGCCCACCTACAATCGGCGAGTCCTGGAACCGGTAGCCCGACTCATCACGCTGATAGAGCGCCGACAGACTTCCTGTCGCGTCGGCATGGATCTTTGTTTTTTCACTTTCCGTCTCACCCGATGCCGTCAGCGTCCCCGGCGCTTCTTCGCCTGTCACTAGGACGGACAAACGCTGGCGCACGCGCGGCGCAGCCGGATCATTCGGATATTTCTGCAGGAAGGTCTCATACTCGGCTTTGGCGTGGGCAAGCTGGCCAGCCTTTTCCCGTGCAATCCCGAGCAATTCCTGAGCGGCTGGAGATGCGGCATTTTCCGGCATCTGAAGGATCGAATTGGTGAGCCGCACCACTTCCGGATAATTCTCTTCCGCAAACTTTGCTCTGGCATCCACCAGCATGGCTTCAGCTTCGGGACGAACCGGCAAGTGCGTCGTTGTGGCAGCGCCACCTCCGCTCAGGACAGCACGCGCAGCCGTCCACGCGCGGTAGACATAGTCCCTCTCCCGGCGGTCCAGTCGCACGATCCATGCATCCGGGTAATCTGTAGCCAACCCAGCCAGCGCGGCTTCTGCATCACTGCGCGTGGCAAAGGTGCCGAGCCTGAGACGTGCCCAAGTGGCGCCGTTCTCTTCTGCCACATAAGTGTATCCGACATGATCGGAGAATGCCGGCACCTGTTTGATCTCGGCCGGGTCCAGCTTGTCGCCCCGTGTCGAAGCCAGGTTGATGGCGTAGTAGCCATTCGGGTCCAGTGCTTCGGGAACGACCTGCGTGACTGCCAGCACCGACTTCGCGAGTGCGATCTGGTTCTGCGACTGATCCCCCGCCACGCCGGCTTCGCATCCGTTTGTCCCCGCAGAGGACACCTGAATGATGATCCGCGAGACGTCATTGTCTGACGCAACCGTCCAACTCACTTCATGCCCGAACTGAAGCGTCAGTGTCGGCCCGGCAGGATCCAGTACATCATAGGTAATCTGCTGGATGCCTGCGACTTTGCTGGTCGGCGGCCTTGCACTTTCTGAGCTTCCCCCAGCGCCCTGACCGAACCGGTTAAAGTTCAGGGGCTGAACGGATATCCGGAGGTCACGACCACCTGTTTCCGGAAAGTGCGACTGGTACTGAACAGGCACGTTGAATTCGACGGTGATTGTTGCGCAGTCACCCTGCTCCGTTGCCTGCACCCGGGACAGGAACCGATCCTGAATGACCTGCGCATAAGCACTTTGACCAATATTTGCCCCGGCAATCGCCACGGATGAGAGCAGCGCAATGCGGGCTGCACGTTTGGGTGCCTTGGGACCAGTCATGGACGCTTTCCTTCAATGTCAGTCAAAGCTGCCGCTACTCACGCGGTGATGTGAATTTCGTGTGTTCGTAATCCGGGTCATGCTTGAGTCGCTGTAAGTGTGGCAGGCACCCGTACAATCCCGCAGCTCTGACACCGTGTAGTTGATCCGTGGGCTATCGACCTTCTTGTGCTCGCCCGGGCGGAAATCGCCAGCGTGGCATGCTGCACAATCGGGCGCGTAAGCCGGGTTGGGCCACGGCACCTGCTGCGCATTGGTCTTGTGGCAATCAACGCAGTCCAGACGTGCGCGGTGATCGCCGGGGTATCCGCCGCTATTGTGCGTGAACCGGATGGTCGTCCAGCTCGTCGTGTTGTGACACTCGTCGCACTGAAGCGTTGTCTGGAAATGCGTCGCCGGCTTGCCGGTTGCGCTGGTCCCGTTATGGCAAGAGGCACAAGATCCTGTCACGCTGTCATGATTGAAGTTCGCAGGGATCCACGCGAGCGTGGTATGGCACTCATCGCACTGACCGTTCGTGGAAATGTGGAACGCGGGCTTCCCGGTCGCAGTCGTGCCATTGTGGCAGGAATTGCAGGTGCCAAGAACAGCATTGTGATCCACCCGGACATTGGTCCAGGACGTTGTCAGGTGACAATCATCGCATGTCGCGGTCGAAGGAATATGTGTCGGGGGTTTCCCGGTTGCCGAAGTGCCGTTGTGGCAGGATGCACAAGAGCCAGTTACCGAACTGTGGTCGAAGCGAACATTCGTCCAGGAGGTCGTGACATGGCAGTCATCACAGGCACCATTGGTCGAGATGTGGTTTGGCGGTTTGCCGGTGGCGCTTGTTCCGTTGTGACAGGAAGCGCATGAACCGGTCACTGAATTGTGGTCAAACCGAACGTTCGTCCACGACGTCGTCACGTGGCAATCGTCACATGCGCCCGTCGTGGCGATGTGGCCCGGAGGCTTTCCGGTCGCGCTCGTGCCGTTGTGACAGGAAGCGCATGAACCGGTCACCGAATTGTGGTCAAACCGAACGTTCGTCCACGACGTCGTCACGTGACAATCATCGCAGGCACCGGTGGTCGCGATATGTCCCGGAGGCTTTCCGGTTGCAGTCGTTCCGTTGTGGCAGGATGCGCATGAACCCGTGACAGAGTTGTGATCGAAGCGAACATTGGTCCACGACGTCGTCACGTGACAATCGTCACAGGCACCGCTCGTCGCAATGTGGCCGGCAGGCTTGCCCGTTGCACTCGTTCCGTTGTGACAGGAAGCGCATGAACCGGTCACTGAATTGTGGTCAAACCGAACGTTCGTCCACGACGTCGTCACGTGACAATCATCGCAGGCACCGGTGGTCGCGATATGTCCCGGAGGCTTTCCGGTTGCAGTCGTTCCGTTGTGGCAGGATGCGCATGAACCCGTGACAGAGTTGTGATCGAAGCGAACATTGGTCCACGACGTCGTCACGTGACAATCGTCACAGGCGCCGCTCGTCGCAATGTGGCCGGCAGGCTTGCCCGTTGCACTCGTTCCGTTGTGACAGGAAGCGCAAGAACCGGTCACCGAATTATGGTCAAACCGAACGTTCGTCCATGATGTCGTGACGTGGCAATCGTCACACGCACCGGTGGTGGCGATATGTCCCGGAGGCTTGCCGGTCGCGCTTGTCCCGTTGTGGCAGGAAGCGCAAGTGCCAGTGACCGTGCTGTGGTCAAACCGAACATTCGTCCAGGTCGTCGTGACGTGGCAATCGTCGCAGGCGCCTGTTACGGGAATGTGTGTGGGCGGCTTCCCCGTCGCGCTCGTTCCGTTGTGACAGGATGCGCAAGTGCCAGTGACCGAGCTGTGGTCAAACCGAACATTCGTCCAGGTCGTCGTGACGTGACAGTCATCACAGGCGCCGGATGTCGGAATATGTGTCGCGGGCTTGCCCGTCGCCGTGGAGCCATTGTGGCATGAGGCACAGGAGCCCGTAATCGAACTATGGTCGAAGCGCGCCGCCATCCAGGTCGATGAATTGTGGCAGGAGTCGCAAGTGGCGGTCGTCTGGACGTGGGTTGCCGGCTTACCGGTTGCCAAGGTGCCATTATGGCAGGAAGCGCAAGAACCCGAAACGGCCATATGGTCAAAACGAATCGCAGTCCATCCAGACACGGAGTGGCACTGGTCGCATTCACCCGTCACCCGAATATGGTCCATCGGTTTGCCAGGGCTGCGAACATTGTCGTGGCAAGCTGCGCACTGTGTCGGCGTCGCCTTGAACTCACCGCGGATGTGGCAGGATTCGCAGGCGATCCCCTTGTGTCGCCCCTCCAGAGCGAACCCGGTCGACAAGTGATCAAACGACGTGTCGGGGTCTGCCGGGGCAGCAGACGCAGAAAGCCCAAAGCCAGCGCAGCAAATGAATGCCATCGCCAACAGGATTCTCAGTCTGGCCCACTTCCGTAGGATTTCCACGCGCGTCCTCCCTCGATCATTGACGACACGCGCGTGGGGTCACCTCACCCCTTTATTTCGATTGCGCGTGTTTTTTCTGATCTTCACATTCACGTGATAACAAGCTGCCAGAACCGTTCTCAGCAGACCAATAATGAATTATTAAATTTCACAGAGTTAGCGCACGTAAACCATTGTTATTAATGAGAATAACACGCAATCACAGTGCGCCTAAAACGCGCTTCAGTTGCACCGCTAACGAACAACTTCCACGGCCCAGAACGCTTCGGTGTTGTGGCATCTTTCGCAAGATGTTCCGAATGCGCCTCTGTGTTTGTCATCGGCAGAATGACAACTCACACACCGGCTTGAGGCAGTGAATTTTCCATCAGACCGGGGCGAATGACAATCGGCGCAAGTGACGGACGCATGCTTCCCCGTAAGCGGAAAGGATGTTTGCGTGTTGTGATCAAATTCCCAGAAAGGCCAACCGCCGGGATTGTGACACGTGGCGCAATCCTGCCCCAACCCGCCTTTATGAACATCGTCCTTAGCGTGACAATCATTACAGGTGACCGACACGTCGAGGAAGGCTTTGGTCTTGTGACAGTCCGCACACTCGACAGACGCATGCTTCCCTAAAAGCGGGAAGTCCGAGAACTCATGATTGAACTTCACTTTCTGCGTCCAGCTATCGACATTATGGCACTGACCGCAGCCGTCCCCGAGCTGCCCCTTGTGAGGGTCCTCCTCACGGTGACAGCCCGCGCAGGAAACCGACGGTAGCGCAGCTGTCGTCGCAACCTTGTGACAGGCTGCACATTCAATGGCATCATGCGCCCCGAACAGCGCAAAGCGCGTGTCCTTATCGTGATCGAACCGGACCTGAGCCCAAGATGCCTCCTGGTGACACTCACCACAATCGGGACCGAGAAGGCCCTCGTGCTTGTCATCCTCACTGTGGCAATCAATGCACCCCGTGGGCGGCGTCCACGTATGGATGGGTTGCGTGTGGCAGGTTTCGCATTTCGCGGTTTCATGCTTGCCCAGCAGCGGAAAGCCGGTGGAGGCATGATTGAAGGACACCTGATCCCATTTGTTCGTCGCGTGGCAACTGGCGCAGTCCGGCCCGTTCTGCCCCTTATGCACATCGTCTGACTTGTGGCAGCCGATACAGGTCTTCGGTGCGGGATCAGGCTTTCCGGGGCCATGGCAAGCGGCGCACTCGATCGTCGAATGCTTGCCCGTCAGCCTGAAGCCCGTTGTATCGTGATTGAACTTGATTTTGGTCCAGCTGGCCGGAACGTGACAGTCTGCGCAGGCTGATCCAAAGCGGCCGGCATGCGGATCATCGGCCTTGTGGCAATCAATGCACTCCGTCCCGATGCCCTCCCAGACCTGATTCATATGGCAGGCGTCGCATTTCACCTCTGCATGCGCACCGAGCAGCGCGAAGGATGTGCTTGAGTGGTCGAAGCTCACACTCTCCCAGCGATCCGGCACATGGCAGGACGCGCAGTCTGTTCCCAATCGGCCGAAATGTGGATCGTCTTCCTTGTGACAGGCAATACATGTCTGCGGCGCTTTCGCATACGCGACGCCGCTCAAATGGCAGTCCGCGCAGGCGACGGAGGCGTGCTTTCCCTCCAGCCGGTAATCCGTAAAGGTGTGATCGAACGCTGCCGTATCCAGACCGACAATGTCGGCGGCGCGTCCTTCATGCTCGGTGTGGCAGGTCTTGCACTCCGCTTCGCCAACGTCGGGAAATTTCCCATGAAACCCAGCCCCTGCGAGAATGTCGGCATCAATGTCGTCGTGACACTCCCGGCAAAGCCCTGACTGAGCCTTCTTGTTGAAGGATGTGTGGCAGGCCGAGCATTCCTTCTCTTGTTCCACATGCGCATCCGACAGCTTCCCCGGCGACACGAGCCGCTCAATAGCGCTCTGCGCCATTGCCTGAGGGCCACCTCCGATCGCGCCGACCAGGAAGATCGCCGCAACCAGGACGAGCCATCTAGTATTGATGAACGGCGAAGACATGAATGGCAGCAGCAATCAACATGAGAAAGAAAAGCGGAAGGTGCACAACGTGCCAAAGTGAAAACAACCGCTCGAACGCTTCGAGCTGGGACGCCTCTCGCAGGGTCTCGCAATATTTCCTGACAAGGCGAAGCGCGTCCTTGCGGGTTTGTCGCTGGGCGGATTTCGCGCCGCCCATCTCGCGCAACCCCTGCTTTATCGACCGGACCATTCTCGCCTGAGCGTCCCCGATGCGCCGGGAATCAGCAAAAGCCTGGAATACGGATGAGAAAAAACCTGAACGACCGGTCCTGATGTGCGCTTCTAGGTCTTCTGCGAGTTCGACGGCTGCGGCAAAATGTTCGTTGAGCTGGTCGCGATACGCACTTGCATCAGAAAGCAGGCGCCGGGCTTCCTGCTTGCGTCCGGTCACGCCGCGATGGATTCGAACATACAGAAACCGGCCGATAATCCCGCTGCCGGCAACGATCAACATGCATGTGAGCGCCACGTTGGCATTCAAGGAGCTGACCGAGAAACGGGCGTGGTAAAGTATCAGAACCGGCGCAATCGCACCGAGAAACATGTGGATGCGAAACCAGGCCGGAACAGAACCGAACACCCGCAGCGCAGATACGCGTTTCCTCAATGGATACAGCAGCAACAGACCGACACAGGACAGGCCGGTGATGCCAAGCCAATAGCCTGTACCGAACTCGGCCGACCAGGGCAGGTCACGCCGCCAATGCCACCCTGCGGCGAGAGCGCAAACGATCAGAACAGCAACAATCAGGGAGACAAATTCAGTGGGACGCTTCGCGATCTTCCGGCCTTCGGCCAGACTTCGTCCACTACCTGGAGCCAGGCCAATTTCAGCCATCAAGATCCCCTGATTAACAAGCACTGAAAGTGCGTCCAAACGTAAGGACGTCACCACACCACAATCACCTCAACACCCGATCTTTTGCCTTGTGACTAATGAATACAATTTAATTTTGCCATTCGCCTCAATGATTTCTAACGTCGCCCGACTCAAGAGTATCGTCAGTTTCTGGGAGCGACCATGGTCGGCGAAATCGGACTATTCTGCCTAATCCTTGCACTGATGGCTGCGGTGATTCAATCAACCGTACCGATGTGGGGGGCGTATGTGCGAAGCATTCGCATGATGGCGGTCGCGGATAGCGCGGCGGTTGCACAGTTTCTTCTTCTTGCGATCGCTTTTGCTTGCCTCATTACCGCCTTTGCGACCTCTGACTTCTCTCTACGCATCGTTGCCGCGAACTCGCATACGCTCAAGCCCATGTTCTACAAGATCACAGCGGCCTGGGGGCAACATGAAGGCTCCATGCTGCTATGGGTGCTGGTCCTTGCGGCATTTGGCGGCGCTGTCGCGGTGTTCGGCACCAACCTGCCTGCAACGTTCAAAGCCCGCACACTCGCGGTCCAGGGCATGATCGGCGTCGCTTTCCTGGCTTTCATCGTCTTCACGTCGAACCCGTTTGCGAGACTGTTCCCGGCACCCTTTGAAGGCAACGGCTTCAACCCGCTGCTACAGGACCCCGGCCTGGCCTTTCACCCACCGATGCTTTACTTCGGCTATGTCGGCTTCTCCATCGCGTACTCATTCTCAGTTGCAGCCCTGATCGAAGGCCGCGTCGATGCGGCCTGGGCCCGCTGGGTTCGCCCCTGGGTCCTCGCCTCCTGGTGCTTCCTGACGGTTGGCATCACGGCGGGGAGCCTCTGGGCCTATTACGAACTCGGATGGGGCGGCTGGTGGTTCTGGGACCCGGTGGAGAACGCGTCCTTCATGCCATGGCTGATTGGCACGGCGCTCTTACACTCCGCTCTCGTCGTGGAGCGTCGGCACGCGCTGGTGAACTGGACCCTACTCCTGTCGATCCTGACATTCACGCTCAGCCTCATCGGCACCTTCCTGGTCCGCTCCGGCGTGCTCACCAGTGTTCACGCCTTTGCTGTAGACCCAGCGAGAGGTGTGTTCATCCTGGGGATGATCCTGCTCGCCTCTGGCGGTGCGTTGGCGCTCTATGCCGTGCGGGCTGGGGCCGTCAAACAAGGCCCTCCCTTCGCAGGCATCAGCCGCGAGGGTGGCATCCTTGCCAACAACCTCCTCTTGCTCTGCGCCACGGCTGTCGTCTTCCTCGGAACGTTCTATCCGCTTCTGATCGACTCTCTGACGCACGACAAGATCACGGTCGGCCCGCCCTATTTCAACATGACCTTCGCCCCGCTGATGATCCTTGTGGCAACCGTCATGACATTCGGTCCGTTCGTCCGCTGGCGTTCTGACAATGCCAAAGCTGCCTCGGCATCTGTCCGTCGTCCTGCTGCTGCCGCCGCCGTGATTGGCCTTCTGATCGGGATTATCGGGAAAAGCATCGTCGCGGGCGTTGGGTTCGGCTTTGCCCTTCTGGTGATCTTTGGGCTGATCGCGTGGCTCATCAAGAGAACGCGGCTGGGGCAAGTTCCACTTTCCCAATCCTTCTACCTCGCGCGTGCATTCCCGCGCGCGACTTGGGGCTTCCTCGGCGCGCATCTGGGTTTTGCCCTTGTCATGATCGGTGTCGCAGGAACGACAAGTTGGGATAGCGAAGCCGTCTCGTTCATGAGACGCGGTGATACGCTTGCACTGTCCGGCTATGAACTGACGCTGTCCGACACAGCGCTCAGTCAGGGTCCGAACTACGAAGCCGAACAGCTGACATTTAGCGTCACCCACAACGGGAGACCGGACGGCACAATCGAAACAGAACGGCGCTACTATCCCGAACGCGACACCTTCACGACCGAGGCCGGCATTCGACCAGGGCCGCTCGCCAATCTCTATGTGGCCTATAGCCAGTCCGAAAGTGGAGACGGCTATACCGTTCGCTTCAACCGGCATCCGTTCGTGATCTGGATCTGGCTTGGCGGCTTCACGATTGCAGGTGGCGGCTTTATTTCGCTGACAGACCGCAGGTTCCGTGTCGCTGTGCCCCACAAGGCAGTCGCCGCTCCGACCGTCGCGCCTGCAGAGGTTGTTTAGCATGACCGCCCCCAACACAGAAAAGAGAGCGACAGGTTTCCCGCGATGGTCTGCCCTGATCCCGGTAGGCGTGCTGGCCATCATCATGGGCTTTTTTGCTGTCGGCCTGACCAAGGACCCGCACGCACTGCCCACAATGATGATTGACCGTCCGATGCCGGAATTTCAGCTGGATCCGCTCAGCAAAGATATCCCCTTGCTGACCAATGAAGATGTGAGAGGCGGTGTAACGCTGGTGAACGTTTTCGGGTCCTGGTGCGTCGCCTGCGCAGCTGAGCATCCCGAACTCATGGAACTCGGAAACAGCGGCGCCATTACGATCTATGGCGTGGACTGGCGGGACACCGCCTTTGAAGGACGCCAGTGGCTGGAGCGATATGGCAATCCCTACACCAAGGTGGGACTGGACGCCGACAGCCGCCTCGCGATCAATCTCGGCGTCACAGGTGCACCCGAATCCTTCCTCATCGATGCGGATGGACGCATCCGGTACAAACACATCGGGCCCATCACACCTGAAGTCTGGGAAGATACACTTTTGCCTCTGATCCAGGACATCGAAGGGGGCACGCCATGAACCGCCTTCTCTTTCTCTTCTGCTTTCTGGCCTTTCAAGCTGTTTCCTTCGCCAACGCGCAGGAGAAGACTGACTCTGAATTCTCGCCTGCAATCGAAGCTGAGGCCAGAACGGTCGGCAAATCTCTCAGGTGTGTCGTTTGCCAGAACCAGTCGATTGAAGATTCCGGCGCCCCACTTGCGGCCGACATGCGGCAGCTCGTGAGGGAGCGGCTTGTTGCAGGCGATACGCCAGACGAGGTCCGCGCATTCATGACGGACCGGTACGGGAATTTTGTTCTGATGAAGCCCCCCTTTCAACCAGACACATTTCTTCTCTGGAGCGCGCCCTTTGCCTTTGTGCTGATCGCAGGCCTTTGCTGGCTGGTCTACCTTCGCCCGGCCGCTCGCGCCATGGAAACACCCGCTCCGCTGTCGGATGAAGAAATCGCGCGCCTGAATGCACACCTTCAAGAACGCGGCGAGGCCTGACATGCTCTGGATTCTACTAACTGTCCTGATGGTGGCGGCAGCCTTGCTCATCGTCCGCCCGATCTTCCTGCGGGGCCAGCAAACTGCCGGCTCAAAAGACTCGGTCTACCTATCTCAATTGAAGGAAGTGGAGCGCGAGGAGACCCTGGGACTCATTCCAGCCGAAGACGCGCAACTCGCCCGACTGGAAATCAAGCGACGTCTGGCGAACACGGATGTCGAACAAATACACAATGAGGAAACAAACATGCGGCGGTCCGATCAATTCACCCTCGTCGGCATTGTCGCCGTTATGGTGCTGGGGTCCGGCATCCTGTACTCGATCGTCGGGTCGCCCGGCGTTCCGGCCAGCACGCCCAAGCCCGCCGGCAGCATGATGGCTGGCCCACCTCTTACGCGGTCGCCCCAGCAATCGGCGATGACGCAAGCGAACCCAAACGGGGTCGCCCCCGTTGATGAACTGCTCACACGCCTCGAAGACCGGCTGTCGCTCAATCCGGATGATGTGGAAGGCTGGCGCATGCTCGGCTGGAGCCGCTTCAGAATGGGTGACGTCGAAGGCGCACGGCAAGCTTACAAGCGAGCCATCGATCTCGACGCGAGCGACCCGAACACGCTGTCCGCTTACGGAGAGGCCCTGATCCGGCTCGGCGGCGGACGCATTTCCGATGAGGCCGCCGATGCCCTGAAACAGGCACTTGCACTCAATCCGACGGATCCAAGAGCGCGCTTCCTTCTGGGCCTCAAGAAGCAACAGGACGGCGCGCCCGAAGCGGCCCTTGAAGACTGGATCACTCTGCTCGCGTCATCGTCCCCCGGAGACGAATGGCGGGATGATGTCCGCACCCGCATCCTCGAACTCGCCGACAAGCTGAGCACAGACGTCACGGCACGCCTGCCTGCCGATGTCCAGGCCGCCGCGCCTGGCCCCAGCGCGACCGACGTGGCAGCAGCGGCCCAGATGCCCGAGGCAGAACGCCAGGCGATGATCGAAGGCATGGTCTCGCGGCTTGACCAGAAAATGCGAGACAATCCGGACGACCTGGAGGGCTGGATACGCCTCATTCGGGCACGCAAAGTGCTGGGACAAGCCGACCTGACGCAAGACGCTCTATCGCGGGCGAAAGCAGCATTTTCTGGCGATGCTTCCGCCCTTCAGCAGCTGGATGAGGCGGCAAACACGCCGGCTACAGACTAAGCTCACCGATGGAACTCCTGCCCTCATTGCTGGTCTACGGCATTCCCTTCATCCTTGCGGCAGGCGCCTACCTGTTCCTCAAGGAACGCGCATCCTCTCGCGCAGCGGCGATATACCAGGAGGCAAAAGAAGCCGGCCTGACCGAGCCGGCTTCACTCCACCCCGTGATTGACCCTGCCTTGTGTTGCGGCTCAGCCGCCTGTGTGTCCGCGTGTCCGGAAGGAGATGTCATCGGCATCATCCGAGGCAAGGCCCAGCTGATCGACCCGACGCTTTGCATCGGGCACGGCGCCTGCGCAGCCGCCTGCCCGACCAAGGCGATCTCGCTCGTCTTCGGCACGAAAACACGCGGCGTGGAACTCCCGCTTGTCACGCCCGAATTCGAAACCAGCGTGCCCGGAATATTCATCGCCGGGGAACTTGGCGGCATGGGACTGATCCGGAACGCGGTCAATCAGGGCCAGCAAGCCGTCACCGCCGTCCATCGCCTGCGCGGAAAAGCACCCCGCGGAATGCTGGATCTGGTCATCGTGGGCGCCGGCCCCGCCGGTCTGTCCGCCAGCCTCGCCGCAAAATCGCTCGGCATGCATTTCACCACAATCGAGCAGGAGAAAATGGGCGGCACCATCGCGCATTATCCGCGCGGCAAAGTGGTCATGACGAAGCCAGCCATCCTGCCCATCGTAGGCGCGACCCGGTTCTCGGAGATTTCCAAGGAAGGCCTGCTGGACTTCTGGTCCGACGCAATTGCCCAGGCTGGTCTCAAGATAGAATACGATCATGACCTCGTCGCGATCCGGCAACAGACCGATGGCTTCCTGGTCGAGACAAGTCAGCAGACTTTTGAAGCCCGCTCCGTCCTGCTGGCCATCGGACGACGGGGCACGCCGCGCAAGCTCGATGTTCCGGGTGAAGACTTGTCCAAGGTCGTTTATCGGCTGGAGGCTCCCGAACAGTTTGACGGTCAGGACGTGCTGGTCGTTGGCGGCGGCGACAGCGCGCTGGAAGCCGCAGCCTCACTTGTGGAAGAAACCAGTGCGCGCGTCCTTCTGTCCTATCGAGGCGATGCCTTCCAGCGTGCCCGGCGCAAGAACCGCGAACGCATCACGTCAGCGGAGGCAAATGGCCGCCTGAAAGTGCTGCTTCAATCAAACGTGTCAGAGATACAGCCCAACGCCGTGATCCTTGAACAGGACGGTTCCCGCTTCAAGCTGGCCAATGATGCCGTCATCGTCTGCGCGGGCGGCGTCCTGCCAACAGGCCTCCTCCGGGACATGGGCGTCACGGTCGTCATGAAATATGGCGAGCCGTAGGTTCGGCCCTATTGAAATCAGGGACTAGATCGGCTGGGCAAGCCAAACACCTCAGAATAGACCTCATAACTCTACATTTGAGCACTGATCCGAAAATAGTAGGCGCCGCCATCTGTGTCATAGGGCGCATTCCGGGAGTAGATAAGGCCCTTGCTCGCCTCCAGAGTGGCTTCGTCCGGATATGCGTTAAACAGGTTTTCAGCCCCGAAGCGGACCGTCACTCTGTCATCAATGGCAATGGCGATGCCCGCATCAACGAAGAGTTCCGATCCAAATTCCTGAACCAGACTTCCGTCCTGACTGGTATAGTCTGCCCAAGGACCTATCCAACGCAGTTTTACATCCAAAGTGACACCTGACCGCTTATAACGGGCCGAAGCAATTGCAGAATAGCTAGGATAGAGCTTTTCGAACCGATCTACCCTGGAAGGGTTATCGATGAAGCTGGCATTCAGAATATCGGTCGTGTTGTAGTTACCGGACAGACCCAGATGAAGTTCTCCTCCCGCAACGGGTTGATCATAGTCCACCATGAGATCGATACCGGATGTACGCGTGTCGAAGCTGTTCTGGTAGAAGACGACCGTTGTAATGCTTTCACCCCCCGGAACATTGAGGGTAGCCAGGCGCTCACGCTCTGAAGCTGTCAGAGTGTAGCTCTCGGATGGATAGATCCTGTTGCTCACCTTGATGCTGTAAACGTCCACACTCGAAACGAGCCCTGCCAGTGATCGAAAGACCAAGCCTGCGGAAAGATTGACCGAGCTTTCCGGCCGCAATGGTTGAATGCACACACCCTCCCGCTCACTCAGGATGCTCGGGACCGGCCCAATCGGGCTAAAGCGCCCATTGGTAAAGACATCCAGCGTGTCGGGGGCAACACCTTGTGAGGTACGCTCAGAATTGAGTTGTGCTGGTGTTGGTGCTTTGAACCCGGTCGAGACAGTGCCCCGCAACATAAGTGCAGTGGAGACATTTTGACGGGCTGACAGTTTACCACTCAGCCGACTGCCGAATGTATTGAATTCTTCAAACCGTAAGGCAGCCCCTAACCGGCTGACCGAGGTCGTCTGGACCTCGGTGTCGAGATAAGCAGCCCAGCTGTTTTGGTCGTAATTCCTGGCTTGCAACTGCGTGTAGCCCGGAAATCCGTTGGAACCGGAAGTTAGCCCACTCTCCGCTCCCGGACCGATTTCGTATGAGGCTGGATCTCCGGCAGCAACGCTGTATCGCTCGAGCCTGTGTTCAAAGCCGAATGCAATATCCACAGGTTCAGAACGCTCGGTTGCAACCGGCAGCTTGACTCGGAATTCGGCATTCAAATTACGCTCCTGCTGGCGCAGTCCGCCTGCATCGAATCGGGTCGGACTGTCCGGCCCCATCGAGGCATTAATTGTGTTGTAGAGTGAATAGTCGATCCGGTTTTCACCAAAACCAGCACTGAAATCATAGGACAGATTGGTGCCGGCAGAACCTTTCAAGCCCACGGTCGCGGAAACATCCGTTTCCTCCTGACCGAACTGGGGCTTGAAACCGTTTGGATAGAGATCGTACAAAGTCCAGTCACCGAATGCGCTGCTGGGAGAATACGCACTGGGTGTGTTCGGACTTCGCCAATTGAAATCTGACACGCCCTGCCCCCAACTTACATTTGTCAGGCCATAGACCTCGCCGATGCGAGTCTGTTGATCGCCAGTCAGCAATACGCGGAAGTCCTCGCGTTCCGGCTGCCCCCATTTCTGCACAGGGTTTGGAATATCCGCATCTGGATGCTCTTCAAGGTATTGCAGCGCATCAAGACGTTGCCGGGCGCGCGAGGTCGAAGCGGCGTCGCTATAGTCAAGGCTGAGCCGGACGCCGCCCTCGGAACCGCGAACACCGCTCGCCAGACCAAAGCGTTTCTGCTCCCCATCTCCCTCATAATACTGACTATATTGGAGCATCATTTCAGACGCGTCGTCATCGCGTGTGATAATGTTGATCACGCCGGCAATCGCATCGGAGCCATACTGGGCAGACGCCCCATCGCGCAGCACTTCAACCCGGCGCACGGCATTTGTCGGAATCTTCGAGAGGTCAGAGGATTGAGCCCCACCTGTGTTCAGCATAGCGGAGCGGTGCTGGCGTTTGCCATTGACGAGGATCAGGGTGTGATCAGCTGAGAGATTACGCAGACTGTAAGGACGCACGAAGACGGTGCCATCACTCAAAGGGCGGCGTTGAACAAAGAAGCTCGGCAGAATTTCCGTTAGGACGTCAGAGAAATCATCAGAGACCGGAGACAAGAGGTCCGCCGTATCCAGCACTGCAATTGGCGACATGCTTTCAGTCGCGGACGATCCCGCGCGCGAACCGGTCACAATGACTGTGTCATAGGTGCGGTCCGGCTCTGCAATGGGCATGCGTGCAATTGTGGAGCGGACCTGGGGTGAAGCCGAGAGTGGCTTTGCCGGGGCGGCGTCCACTACGGGCTTCCGCCGGACGACCCAAACGCCATTCACATCGGAACTGAAGTTGAGGCTGGAACCAGAAAGAAGTGCGCTCAAAGCGTCGCCAACCGCCAGTGAACCACTCAGCGGTGGAGCCTGCATGCCGGACAGGTCGCCCGCCTCCGCGATGATCACCGTTCCGGTCTGTTCCGACAACATGTTTATCGCGTCCGCCATTGGCAGAGCAGGCAGGCGCAAAGTATGAACCTGCGCCTCAGCCGAACAAGCCAACACGGCGCAGGCGAACAGGGACAGACAGACCGTTCGCATGGGTCCCACAGAAAGAGCCTCGCAGCACGCTTGCGTATTGCCCCTAAGAAACCCATGGCGATGACAGGCACATGACAATGACCGTCACCAACGGTCATTACTCGCTGGGTGAAACCGAAATGCCGCAGTTCTGGCCGGACAGCCGGGTCAGACTTCCACCAGAACGGACCGCAAAGCTCGCACAAGCTGAAGACATTGAGCGGCATTGTTATAGAGTGCTGGCGTCACCCGAACGCAGGCGCCGCTAGCCACACCCGTGCGGATAACCGTGAAGATGCCGTGCTTTTCCACCAGGGTATTCACGATAGCCTTGTTGTCATCTGCGCTCACCTTTCCCTTGAAACGGAAGGACGTGATGCCGGCATGCAGCCGGTCGTCATCTGGCGTGAGGATTTCGATCCGGTCATCGCCGCGCATCTCCTCGGCCCAGAGGTTCCGCAGATAAGCAACACGTGCCGCCTTATTCTTCGGACCGACAAGCTCGTGGAAGTCGAGTGCGTCATTGACCGTAAGGAAGGTGGCAAAATTGGTCGTGCCGGTGTGGACACGATTGAAGATGGCGCCGTTGCCCTCTGGCCGTTCGGAGATATTCGGAGAGATGTCTGCCAGCCGGTCGCGGCGGATATACATCAGGCCCGCGCCGATCGGTGCACCGATCCATTTGTGCAGATTGAAGCCGACAAAATCCGCACCGAGGTCTTCCATGCGGAAGTCAGTCTGCCCCCAGGAATGAGCGGCATCGACGATACAGTCGACACCGAAGCCGCGCGCCATTTCCACAATCTCGCGCACCGGGATCATCAGGCCTGTTCGGTGGCTGATATGGGTCAGCAGAAGGAGGCGCACCTTCGGATTTGCGGCCAGCGCCTGACGATAAGTTTCCAGCAGCAAGTCATAGGTAACAGGTTCAGGGATGGTGATGCGGACCACGGAGGCGCCAGTGCGCTCGGCCTGCGTGTCCATCGCCGTCTGGATGGAGTCGTAGTCGAGGTCCGAATACATCACAGCATCGCCCGGCTTCAGCCGGTTGTAGCCGCCGACCAGCCCCTGCAGCGCTTCGGTGGCGCCGCGGGTAAACACGATCTCGTCTGCCCCGGCGCCAAGGAAGTCTGCGAGGCGCTGATGAATGGGCTGAATGTCGGCGTAATAATCCCGGCGGGCATACCAGGAGTTGTTCCGGTTCACTTTTTTTGTGTTCCGGAAGAAGGCCTCCATGACGGGCTTTGCCATCAGGCCCCAATAGCCGTTTTCAAAATTCACGACGTCCGGGGTGACATCGTAATGCGCCGCGATGGTACGCCAGAAGGCTTCATCGCTGGCGATTTCCTGCGCCGTCCGGTCCCCCGCGACAGCGGGAGCCGGCGCAGCGGCACAGGCGGTTTCTGTCGTAAAGGACGCCGCTGCGACAGCGGCGCCCTTCATGACCAGTCGTCTGGTGAGTTTCATATCTCTTCCCGAGATCAGAAGCTGAGGTCCAGGCGGACATAGTACTGGCCGCCATCGGTATCATAAGGGGCATTACGGGAGTAAATCAGCCCACGGCTTGCCTGATACGTTGCTTCATCCGGGTATTGGTCAAAAACGTTCTCCGCGCCAACGCGAACTGACAGATTATCGTTCACTTGATAGGTCGCGCCGAGATCGAACAGGACCATCGCACCGAAGTCCTGATAGATGTCGCCCGTGGAATTGCCCGAATAGTCGCGCCACTCGCCATAGTAGCGCATCCGGCCGAACATATCCCACTCGCCGACTGTGTAGTTCGCCTGAAGGTTCGCGGTGTTCTCCGGGATACCCTTCTCGAAACGATCGGCGGCGGTCGTGTTGACAGCGAAGTTACCGCCGGTCACATCCGTCTTGTTGTAGTTATAGGCACCGGTGAGATTCATCTCGCCGGGACCAAAGCCGAAATTGTAGGCCACAACCAGGTCGAGACCTTTGGTACGGGTGTCGAAATCGTTCTGGAAGAAGTTGACCCGCGTGATGCTTTCAGCACCCGCAACGCCCAGCGCAGCAAACTGCGCACGTTCCGCATCCGTGACAGCAAAGGTTGCCGAAGTGCTGAGACGGTTGGTGACGTCGATCTGGTAGACATCCAGCGTCGCGGTCAGGCCGAAATGGGTGTTCCAGGCGAGACCGGCCGTGATGTTGTCGGACTCCTCTGGCTCAAGTGCGCGGATGTCGACACCATCACGCTGGCTGATCACTTCGGCGACAGCGCCCTGTGGGCTGAAGCGGCCGCTTGTGAAGATGTTCAGCGTCGTCGTATCGAGGCCCTGGGAGGTCCGCTCCGAGAAGAGCTGGCCCGGAGTCGGCGCGCGGAAGCCGGTGGAGGCCGTTGCACGAAGGGCGAGGCTCGGCGTCAGCTCGAAACGGGTCGAGACCTTGCCGGTCGTGCTGCTGCCGAATTCGGAGAAGTCCTCGTAACGGACAGCGCCGCCAACGGTCCAGCGATCCGTGATCGGAGCCTCAACGTCCACATAGGCAGCATAGCTGGTCTGGTCGGAAGAACCGGACTGGTCAGGCGAGAAACCGGGGAAGCCGTTGGAGCCGGACGGGAAGCCTTCCACAGCCAGCGGGCCGACGGCATAGGAGGCGTATTCGCCTTGGCCGATTTCGTATTTCTCGTTGCGGCGCTCTGCACCGAAACCAATCGTCATATCGTCGGCCAGGAAGTCGAGGCTGGCGAGGTAGACAAAGTCGGCATTGAGGTTGAGTTCGGTCTGCGTCAGCGTACCGATGTTGAACGAGGTCGGGCTGGCCGAGCCAAGCGATGCGTTGATCGAGTTAGACATAAAGTACTCGATCTGGTTGCGGCCATAGCTGGCGCTGAGGTCGTAGGAGAATACCCCCTCACCTGCACTGCGATATCCGCCGGTCAGGGAGAAGTCATTGTCGTCCTGGCCGAAGCGCGGCGTGAAGCCGGCCGGGAAGATAGCGGACAGATCGTAGTCCGGGTCGATGGCGCTGTCGCCATAGGCGCTGGTCGAGAGCGGGTTACGCCAGTTGAAGTCCGTCACACCGTTGCCAAAGCCATAGGTGCTGAAGACGTAGGCTTGCGCGTTTGCAAGATCATAGGCGCCGTTCAGGGCGAAGCGATAGGCCTGACGTTCCGGCTGGCCCCAATTCTGGACCGGGTTCGGAACGTTCAGGTCCGGGAAGGCTTCCTGAAGGGCGATGGCGTCGGCGCGCTGGCGCGAGCGGGATGTCGGCTGGGCGTCGGTGTATTCGCCGGACAGGTTGAGGAACCCGTTGTCGAACTGGAAGCCTTGCTGGGCGCCGAGGCGGTATTGCTCGCCGTCGCCTTCATAATATTGGCCCGCCTGGGCGAATGCCTTGGCGCCTGCCTGATCATCGAGAATGATGTTGATTACGCCGGCAATGGCGTCAGAACCGTATTGGGCGGACGCGCCGTCGCGCAGCACTTCGATCTGCTTGATGGCATAGGACGGGATCTGGGCCAGATCCGGTGCCTGGGCGCCGTTGGAACCGAGTAGCGCGGAACGGTGCATGCGTTTGCCGTTGATCAGGACCAGCGTGTGGTCTGCAGACAGCGAGCGCAGGCTGGCCGGGCGAACGAAAACCTGACCGTCCGCCATCGGAAGACGCTGCACATTGAAAGACGGAACGAGCTGAGCCAGCGTGTCCATCACTTCGTCCGACGCAGTGAGGTCGATTGCCTTCTCCGAAATGACATCGACCGGCGCAAGGCTGTTGAAGACGGTACGCGGGGCGCCGCGTGTGCCGGTCACGATAACGGTCTGCTGGACGCTGGTATCGTCCTGCTCGGTAGCGGATTGCGCGAGTGCGGCATTACTGAAGCACAGGGCAGCGCCCGATGCCGTCAGAACGAGTGCCTTGCGCAGGCTGATTGAAGAACTCATGATTTTCCCCTCATGGTGAACCTTGCGGGGATGACGCATCATGCCCGCGCCACACTCCTGCGTGGTCAAGGGGAAGACAGATTAGCTTGAGCGATCTTTCAGCCGATTTGCGAACTTCATAAAAGGTTCATCGCGTGAGGCGTCATGGATCGCTTGAAATCAGAATCTCTGAACTGTCGGTTCGGACCGCTATCGGATAAGCGGCGTCCAGACCGGTGAGGACCTGATCGATTTGCTGGACAGTGAACGACAAGGTCAAGCGCATCTCTGCTGGCGCTCCCGGCGCGAGGCGGACAGGACGGTCGCTATATTGGTTCATGTCGGCAACGATGTAGCGGAGTGGCGTGTCGACAAACGTGAGCCGACCGGACCGCCATGACAATTCCTTCTCGGGGTCGAAAGGAACGACATCGCCCAGCCGGTGCGCATCGCTGGCCATGATCTTTTCCCCCGCAAGCAAATCCCTACGGTCGACGCCATCCTGAGACGTCACGCGAACATGACCGCTA
The DNA here is from genome assembly GCA_000961695.1 of Hyphomonadaceae bacterium BRH_c29. GTDB lineage: Bacteria > Pseudomonadota > Alphaproteobacteria > Caulobacterales > Hyphomonadaceae > Hyphomonas. Next base: position 39,837 of record LADW01000032.1, on the reverse strand, counting down.
TCAACAGAGATCGAGACCAGATCTGGCCGTTTTTTGATATCGAACCTGGTCCCCAGAACGCGAACTTCCAGCTCTCCGCTATCGACCGTGAGTGGACGGTCTTCATCGCGCGCAATATCAAAGTATGCATTGCCCGCGACAAGTTCGAGGTCACGTGTCTTTTGTGAAAACTCGCCGCGCAGTTTGCTGTCCCCTCCGAGGGTGATGTGGCTGCCGTCGGAGAGGGTGAAGGTCCTGATTTCGCTGCGTTCGGTGACGAGTAGAATCGCTTCCGTTGGCACGGGCCGGGTGAACCAAAGGCTCACGCTGGCCGCACAGGCAAGGGTTGCGGCCAAGCCTCCGCCTATAAGAAACCGCCGGGTCGATGAAGGGCGCGGCTGCAGAACGCTGATATTATTCTGCTGTGTTAGCAGATCCTCGATACCTTCTATATCAGCAAGGCTCTCCCACGCGAGGTAGGCCACATCGAAAGCTTGCCGGTTGTCGTCTGATGCTGCCAACCAGTCAGTGAACGCCGTACGTTTCGCAGCAGATTCCACTCCGGAGGCGAAATGCGCTATCCAGGCTCTCGCTTCCGCTGCGCTTTTTTCATTCGGTACAGTTGCGGAGCCGGCTCTAATATCTTCAGACTTATTCATAACGCCCCATCGCGGGCTTGATTATTTTCGGGTTGGGCGCGGCTACGCATGTGATTCTTAGACGCCCAGCTCAGCTTGCAACAGGGCCATGATCTTGGCGAGTTGGCGCGATATGTCAGCTTCGCTCCAGCCCGTTTCCTGCTTGATCTGTGCATAAGTCTGCCCCCTGAACCGGATTCTTAACAGGATTTCTTTCTGTTTGGGTGGCAGCTGCCCGATGGCGCGGGCAACTCGCTCAAGACTCTGCTTTCCAACTAAGACAGTTTCCGGTGAGATTTCTTCCACGTTTGGGAGAAGATTTCCTTCCATCTGGCTTTTCACAAAGTTTCGGCCCCGCCTCAAAGTGTCATTCGAATTGAGGCCAAGATTGATGGCGGTGCGGAAAAGAAAGGCGCGCGGAGAGCGAATTCTCGACAGATCGGTCAGTGCCGCGAGTTTCGAAAATGCCATCTGTGCGATGTCTTCAGCGTCTGGCGGACCGGAACCATGAATCTTCCTGAGCCGACCAACCAGCTCCCCATAATGTTCTCTGAACAGGACATTGAGAAACGTCTCGCGATCCACGAGTGTAGTCGTTTTGGTGTCGTCGTCTGGTGCGCCCTGAGCATCCGAAAACGTCACGCGCGACAGAGCAGTCTCCGGAAAAGAGGTTTTCACCTGCATTTTGGGCCTTCTGAAATCTGACCACGCTTCTGAAGACGAAGCGCTACAGATTCGTGACCTAAATTTGAAACTGCTGTAACAGCCCGCACCCCGAAGTCGGGATCATTTCCGGCTTCGTGCCTTCGGGGCCGAAGCAGACGGACGCACCGCGAGTGGCGCGTCCGAAATGGAATTCATCCAGAAAAGCCTGCATATTCAGAACAACTCGTTCTGTCCTCGTATTCCAAGGCATGCGATTTGGTGCAATCTCAAACAGCTTGAGCTTAGATTGCACCATCGCTTACTTTGCCAGTTTGGAATTGATCTTAGTCTTTAACGCAGCGAGATCCCGCATGCGCCCCTCATCAGCAATCGGACGCTCTGGGCGGGACGGCGCCGCCTCCGCTGCGGTCACGTATTTCAGAGCGGACTTATAGTCGCCGGTATGCACCAGGAAATCCGCCATGAAATAGTTCGGCTCGATCCCATTCGGGTTCTGGGCAAGCGCCTTGTCGAGAAACTCCCGCGCTTTCTTTTTATTGCCGAAGCCGATCGGGAAAGGTGGGACCTGATAGTAGAGCGTTCCGAGGCTGGAATAAATCGATCCATCGCCAAGGGCATTTGAATCAATTTCTTCTGCCGCGAGTAGAAGCTCTCGAGCTCTCTTCACTTTTCCGAGTGCGGATGGACCACGAATTTCGCCGGCTACTGATGATAGACTGATTGCTTCCCAGACCATGACCTCGGCATTTTCCGGATCCTGCTTCAGTATCTGATCAGCCTGGTCGGCCAGATCTGAGAATGCCTTCAAACGTGCGTCCCGATCCGCGACTTCAAACTGCACGTGATCCCATGCGTGCTCGAGATCACTTGCCGGTTGACTGATATCCGCATGCGCCGACAAGGAGAAAGCCATTGCCAAGCCAAGTGCGGTGCCTCGGGTGAGGTGAATGTAGGACATGATGGTGACTCCTAGTCAGCAAAGAGTTCGGATGCGCGGCGATCATTCTTGGCGAGCGCAAAATCCACAAGCCCCGGCGCGATCGCGTTGATGCGGACAAAGAGGGATTCCGGGAAGCCGATATAAACCTCCCGATTGCGATGTCGGATCGCTTTGACGATGCGCCGCGCAACGTATTCCGGATCATCCATGTTCATGTGCGTTCGCTTGGCGAATTCCATCACCAACGCGGAGTTGAGCGGCGTCCGCACGGCCCGCGGCGCGATGTAGACCACTTTCACACCCGAGCCCGCATATTCCCGGCGCAAGGCCTGACTGAGTCCGCGAAGCCCCGCCTTCGAACTCGAATAAGTAGCAAAATGGGCGAAATTGATCGATCCAAAAACCGAGCCAATGTTAACGATACACCCATCGCCCCGCCAACGCATTCCATGGCCAACCGATTGTGCGAGCATCGCGGGGGCCACAAGGTTCACCATATAGGTATTGACAAGATGATCCGGCGACTGACGTTCAAACGGCCCAAAATATTGCAATCCGGCCAGGTTTACCAGCACGTCCCATTCCAGCGGATCCGTCTGGCGAATGACATCGGCGATGCCCTCCGCGGTCGACAAATCACCGTGAATAAGGTTCGCGTCGAATGAAAGGCTCTCCGCACGGTCGATCACCGTTACTTCCGCCTGCAGCTTGATAAGTCGCTGGCAAATCAGCGTTCCAAGCCCGCCGCCGCCGCCCGTCACGAGTATTCTTTTGCCTTTAAGACGCATGGACTGCTCCTGCTTCGTTGTGGATGGAGGCGAACACACCCGCAAAGAGACCGAACATGCGCTTTGCCATATGTATGATGGCGACCTGGTCTTCCATTGAGGTAACTTCGTTCATAAGGTTTTCGAAAAACGCCATGTGCTCGATATCGAGCGCGCCATGAGAGGTCAGATACCGGAAGGCGGCTGGCGGTAAGCCAAGGCTCGTCTGAACAGACTTCGCCCCCATGTCCGCCAGTTGGATGCTGGTTCCTTCGAGCACATATACCATGCCGAAGAAGCTCATCGGGTTGCCACGTTGAACCTGATCATAGGCAAAAGCGACCATCAATTCGGTTGCTTCGTTGGGCTTCGAGTGGCGCACGCTTTCGGCATCACCTCCAGCGGCTGCAATGTCGTCCAGGATCCATTCCTCGTGGCCAGTCTCTTCTTCGATGTACTCGTCGAGTGCCGTACGAAAATGGCTATGCGCGTCATCAAGGCACGCCTTGGTAGCCTTCATCAGGGGAACCGTATGGCTGACATGGTGATAGGCTTGGGCCAGGTAGTCGACATAGGCCTGCCGGGATATCCGTCCGTGAAGGGCATCAACGATTTGCGGTGTTGATTGCAGCTTCAAAGCCTCGTCCCGCGTGGCCAGTCGGAGTTCGTCGAAGAACTTCATGCTGTGGTTTCTCCTGCTGGAATAACTGAACTGTATACCGATGCGATCGCGTCGCGGCGGGGGCGCCCATTTGCAGTGACGAGTCCGGACGCCGGCGTAAGCGGCGGAACGAGACGGAACGACTCGATATGTGCATAGGCGGGAAGCCGTGCGTTCGCTCGGTCGATCGCAAGACGCACGGCGGCTGCGTCGATGTCGGGTGAACTCGGTACCAGTAAAGCGGACAGCGTGGCGTCGCCGTCGCCAAGCACAACAGCTTGCGCGAACTCACGCTGTAGCAACAGCTCGCTTTCGACCCATTCAGGCGAAACGTTGCGCCCGAAGGATGTGATGATCACATTTTTCTTTCGGCCCGTGATGGAGAGGAACCCGTCACTGTCAATCTGACCGAGGTCACCGGTCAAGACACCACCCCTCTGAGGTGCCTGTCCCACATAACCGCAAAAAACGGGCCCTTCGACAATGACTTCACCGCCTGACGAAATGCGCACGCTGGCGTGCGCCAGCGGCTTGCCACAAGTCCCCAGGCGGTCGACATCAGGCGCATTCACAGACACGACCGAGCCGCACTCTGTCAGGCCGTAGCCTTCATAGATAGGCAGGCCCGAGGCACGGGCTGCGATCACAAGCTCCTGCGCGACCTTCGAGCCTCCGACCGCAATCAGGCGCATGTCTGGGAGTTCGATACTCGGCTGACTCATCAGCCCACGCAACAATTCCGGAACCAGAATTGTGCTGGAAGCGCCAGCCGACGCCAGGGCGGCCCGCATGGCGGCAAAATCAGGGCGGAACGGATTGGACAGGCCGAGCGCGCGGGCGCTGACAATCTTGTAATGCCCCCCGGCGAGCAATACCGGATAAATTCCTGCAACATTCTCCAGCAGAACGCCCAGCGACAACACGGGGACATGAATGCCCGCATATCCGGCGCCATACCGCTCGACGATTGAAGCAGCAACCCTCTCCTGGAGTTCGTCCGACAGGCAGACACCTTTCGGCGCACTGGTCGAACCTGATGTGTAGGATATCTTGGCGGTTCCGGCATGGATGTGAACTTCCGCAGTCTCCAACGGTCGGACAGAGAGACCGTGTCCGAGCGCGCCGCTCCCAGCGGCATCGGTTGCCGGCTCAATCATCCAACCCGCCCCAGAGTCCGAGAGTATGGCAGCAATCTGCGCATCAGTGTAGAAGTCGGCAATCGGCACAGAGATACGTCCGATCATTGAAAGTGCCAGATCAACGGCGACCCATGCGCGACTATTGGGCAGTCGAACAGCGACGGGCCGGCGCGCGCCTTCGAACCGTTTTTCCAGTGCACGCACCAAACTTGAGACAGCGTCCTCAAGGTCCGAAAAAGTCCAGGCACCGGCTTCATCAGACACCGCTATAGCCGTTGGCTTTTGGGACGCGTGCCTTGTGATAGCCTTAATAATTTCGGTCATTGAGCGGATCCTTCCTGGGAACGTCGTTTCAGCGAGACGTGGGAATCTGTCACGCAGCCAAACACAACGTGTGGATCAGTTGCGTAGTAAGAGCCCCACTGCACACCACCATTCGGCACGCGCGACGGATCAGCGACTGCAAGAAAGTGATTTTCGAAGCCAGCGTACTGAAAGATCCGGCGCAATGGCCGGGTTGCTGTCGCGACAGCATAGCGAAAGCCAAGACTATGAAGCTCTGCGCAGAGAAATTTGAAGAAGGAGCGGCACTGGCCTGTCTGGTTCGATACCAGATTTCCGATCTCCACGATCTGATCGCGACTGACTTTTTCGTCAGTATGCGACTGAATTACTTCTTCGATAGGAGCATCAAGGTAGTTTTCAAGAAACAGCCGCCCTGCGGAGGCTCGTCGAATTCCAGCAGCCGCCACAACGCTGCCGGCATCATCAGCGCGAAAGCAAATTTCCGGATAATGATCGCGGATTGCCGCCCCATAGACGCGGCTGTAAACACTTTCAATTAGGTTGCGAACAATTTGAGTGTCATTCGCTGATGTGCCGGCTTCCTGAAGTCTGCTAAAGTTAGCCACTTATCCGATCCGTATGCTGCCGCCACGAGGGCCTTCGTATTCATGACGGCGCCACACAAATATCGCCTCAGCCCGCCATGAGATTATTTGTCTCGCTTGCTTCCTGTGACGAAACTGTCTTGAACGGTCCCGGATATTCTCAGTAAGGGGCCGGACACGTGAACGAGAATCCGCACAACACCCCTGATGGACTTATGGGCGCGTATCTGAGTTCGCGAGAGGCTCTGGTGCGGTTCCTGACAGCGCGGACGGGATCGACCAACGAGGCCGAAGACATCGTGCAGGATGTATACTTCAAGCTACATTCAGTTGATCCGGCAGAAATTCAGAACCCCACCGCTTTCCTTTACCGCCTGGCCTCAAATCTCTTTATTGACAGACTGCGCTCTGCTCGCCGACGCGAAGCCCGGGACGATGCGTACGCCACGTCCAACACGGAACTGTCAGGTGGAGAGATGGTGGCGCAGATGCCGAACCCGGAACAGATTATGGATTCCCGCCAGCGCCTGCAGCAGCTGATGTTAACCGTCGAGTCTCTCCCTCCGCAATGTCAGCGCGTGTTCATGCTGCATAAGCTGGAGGGGCTTAGCTACTCGGAAGTGGCGCTCAAACTCGGAATTTCCAAAAGCGGCGTGGAAAAGCACATGATGTCGGCGCTCAAACGATTGTCGGAGCATAAGACATGATTTTCTCAATTTTTTGTCATGTTCGGGGTGAGGTTCAGGTTAGGCAACAGCGTCACATTAGCAAGTGGCTCTGCAAGGCAGGTCGCACTGGGTGAAACAGGCATGACGCAGTCAGATAAAATGGATATCGAGCTCAAAGCAGCTGCCTGGCACGCCCGGCTGGCATCTGATGATGTCTCCGAGCAGGACTTCCTGCAGTTCGAGCAATGGATCTCCGATCCGGCGTGTCGGGCGGCTTTTGATGCACTGCAGTTTGCAGTCTTTGACGTTGAGGACAACGCAGATGCGCTCCGCGACGCGCTGGCGCAAAGTAACAGCGCGTCTGCAAATAGTGTTTGGCCAAGAGCGCCTACCCGCAGACGGGGATGGAAAGCAGGCGGAGTGCTAGGCGGCGCTGTGGCAGCCATCGCGACAATGGCCGCAGCGTTCGTTCTGATGGTCAACCAGCCCAGCAGCACGACGCCAGTGGATGGCGTTGTCTACGCCGCGAGACCTGATGAAACGCGCCTCATCACCTTGGCTGACAACACCGAAATCACATTGAACCGCGGCGCGGAAGTCACAGTCTATTGGGGCAAGACGGAAAGGCGCGTTGTTCTCGCGGAAGGAGAGGCGGCGTTCAGAGTCCAACACGACGCGCAAAGGCCCATGTCGGTGATCGTGGACACGTATGAGATCCGCGACGTGGGCACAGTGTTCAACGTGCTGAAGGACGCATCGCGGCTCACCGTCACCGTGGCCGAAGGTGAAGTTGCCGTAATATCAGTGTCGAAGCCCATCCAACATGTGCTGTCCGACTTTCAGTATGAGATCGACCATAGCAGCAATGAGGCATCCGTACGGCCCGCCCGGCCCGAGGATGCGATGGCCTGGCAGCAGGGTCATCTTGTGTACCGCGATGCCGCCCTGTCGGATATTGTCCGTGACCTCAACCGCTACAGCGATGTACCGATCCGCATCTCCGATGCCAGCATAACGCACCTGACCTTCAGCGGCTCCTTGAAGATTGAGCCGGCGAATGCCATGCTCGACACCTTGGAAAAGTTCTTGCCGATTGACGTGACAGAGGCTGGCGGGACATTGGTGGTCGGGAGCCGGAAATAGTCTTCCATTTGCGTGATCGGTTGGTTTTGGGAATCGCCGCAGCCTCACTGGCTGCGGCGTTCGTCCAATCGGCCCATGCCGAGGAACTCATTGCCGTAGATGTCCCAGCCATGCGACTCGACACAGCGCTATTCCAGCTGGCCGAGCAGACCGATATCTCAATTTCCTTTGCCTCCGATGGCATTCGGGATGCCACGTCATCTGCAATCAAGGGTCACTTCGCCCCCGGTGAAGCCCTTGATCGCGCCCTTGCTGGCACGGGCTTTGCCGCCATTCGCGTTGCGCCCGGCGCATGGAAGATCATATCCACAGCACCAACAGGTATACGGCCCCATGATTGGCGAGCACCTCGCCCCATTCAGCTGGTCGCAAAACCTAACACATCAGGATCGACGCTGTCTGATGAACTGGAAAAAGTCGTCGTCATCTCAAAGCGGGCCGAGTCATTGGCACAGATTGCCCGGTCAGTCAGCGTGATCAGCGCCGACCACCTCCGCACATTCGATGTCGATTCCACACCCGACCTTACCGGAGAGGTCGGAACGATTCAGTTCAGTAATGTCGGCTCAGGTAGGAACAAACCATACATCCGTGGTATTTCCGATGGCGCTCTGGCCGGGCGCGCGCAATCGACGACCGGTCTCTATTTCGGCGACGTCCGTCTTACCTATGCAGCACCGGACCCTGACCTGCGACTGATCGACATCGAGTCGGTGAGTATCTTGAGTGGACCGCAAGGTGCCTTGTACGGTGCCGGCTCTATCGGCGGTATCGTTCGCATGCAGCCTACTCCAGTGGATCTTGGCGCCGCAAGCTTTGAAACCGGTGCTGCCATAGATCTGACTGGCGACAGGTCAATTGGGTCAGACTTTGACCTGATCGCGAATTTACCGGTGGTTAGAGACAAATTTGGTTTGAGATTTGTCGCTTATGACCAGGTCATTAGCGGTTGGATCGATCACGAAAACCTAGGAATAGACGACGCCAATTCATCTCACCGCTTTGGCGGACGTTTATCCGCCGGCTGGCAGCTGGACGCAGGTACACTTATTAGCCTGCAGGCAGTCTCGCAAGATATTGATGTCGATGACTCTCAGTACCTGATCCACGATGGCGGAGATGCTTTCCGCCCTTCTATTCTGGAGCCCCACGATAACGACTTCAAACTCGTTAGCGCCAATATTGAAACTCAGACCGGGCTCGGCGTACTGACATCAACCACTTCGCTACTCTCCCACCGAATCTATAGCCGTTACGATGCGACCGGCCTTTTCGTAGACCTCCTGCCGGATGCCACTTCGCCGCGCCCGATAGATGAGGACGACAAACTTTTCTACATCACCAACGAGTCCCGGATGTCTTCATCGTCAGGCGCGCGGGTTCCTTGGTTTGCCGGTGTATTTCTGTCACAGGGTCATACCGACCGGGATGTCTATCTGCGCGACGGGACGGCCGGCATCTGGCAAGATATTGCGTATGAGGAGGATCGCCGCGACAAGATCACAGAGTATGCTGTGTTTGGCGAAGCGATCTGGAACCTTGGCGAACGCTTTACACTGACCACAGGCGCCAGGGCGTTCGCTTATGACATCAAGGTGAAAGCACTATCGGATTTTCCGGAAGGTGGAATCGAGCAGGTGTTTTCCGGAAATCTCTCCAGAACGGGGCTCGCGCCCGACGTGAGATTGAAATGGCAAGCAACTCCGCAGCTCATGACCTACCTGTCAGCTGCCGAAGGATACCGGAGTCCGGGGTTCAACACGGGAGGATTTGCCGATCTGTCCCCAGCTGGACAAACGCAACCGAACCGCATTTTCAATGGGGACGAACTGTGGACTTATGAGCTAGGCGCTCGATATGTTGCGCCTGATGGTCGCCTGACACTCGCGGCAACCCTTTTCCAGAACGAATGGAAAGACATCCAGACTGATGAGCTGCTGGTGAACGACTTTGTCTTCACGGGAAATGCGGGGAACAGCTCAGGCTATGGCGCGGAATTCCACGTGACATTTGAGCCAAACGAGCACTGGACGTTGCACGCAAACGGAATGCTAAATGAGCCTGAGGTTATCCGTCCGAATCCGAATTTCCCAATCGATGACAATGCGGCATTGCCGGGCGCGACAGAATGGAGCGGTTCCTTTTCGGCAACGCACAGAACTCGCGCCGAGATTTTCGAGCACACAGGGGATTTTGTGCTAGCCCTTTCCGGTGAATTTACCGGGCAGTCGTCCCTTCTGTTTGGAGCCGGTACAGAGATTGCTCCGCAATCAATATTGGACCTGCGTGCGTCATTTGAAACAGATGCCTGGCGCATTGGCGTCTATGCCGAAAACCTGCTCAATTCATCGGACCCCACATTTTCCAACGGAAACCCTTACCAGACTCGTCACTGGAACATGGTGACACCTCTTCGCCCACGGACCATTGGCCTGCGCGTGTCGAAGTCATTTCGGTAGCAGCTGAGTGTGACAGCGAATGCTGCTCCCGTCGTTTCGTCCGCGTCCGCGCCGGACGCGCAGGCTCCAAGCATCACGAACGACGATATGAACAGTTTAGAGATTTTTATCACGTCATTTCCCTTTTCAGATTCAAAGTGAAACCGTCACTCTAACCGTCTGTATACTTATTGAGTTGTGAGCGATAATCATCTGTAATGGCGACTGCCGATGCTATCAGAGGTCGCGTCAAACTAATGCCAACCGGTCTCCGTTTTTTTGCCGACTAGCAAGTCCTAAGCGACGAGAAAACCGCGCCATTCGCGAAGCGCGGCGTCTCCCTTCCGTCTTCAGAGGGGTAAGTGCGAATTCTCAGCGCGATTATTGAGATGCCAGTCACTCTCCTGGCGCCACCCGCTCCCAATCACTTTCATTGCCGCACGGTATGAGGGACATCTGTCTGTAACGAAAACATATGGATTGCCGCATCTATTCATTGCTTGCTTTAGAAATTTCCGCCCCATAACTTTATCACATTTCTTTGTAACGAACGATTCAAGAACCTCCCCCTCGTGGTCCACAGCACGCCGGAGATGGTGCCGTTCACCCCGAATTTTGACGTAAACCTTGTCCAGGGCCACTGCCATTGCGAACTCTATCTCCGGATCTTGTGTGCGAAGTAAGCGCCGAAGCGATCGTCCCAGAAACGGACACTTTCGTGTCAGATATCGATCCCGCGCTCTTGAAGCAGGTCTTCGACGTTCCGCAAAGACAGCGGAAAGCAGACATACATCATGACGCCAAACTGGATGATTTCGGGTGAGGTCTTAAAATATCGAAGTGCGCTCCCGGTCATTTATCGAAGCTAAACGCCCCCACCCTGCGACTTAAGAGCGTTGCCCTGCCATGCCTGCGACTATTACCCGTCAGTGGGTGGGGCTGGCAGCAGTCGGCGCGGCGCGGACGGTCACCCGCCGGCCCCGCTCCAGAAGACGCGGCGGATGGATGATGACGCGTTCTCCTTCCTTCAGACCACCAAGGATATCGGCATGCGTTCGGTTGGTGTGGCCCACGGAAACACTGCGCCAGTTGGCACGTCCGTTCTCGATCACGAACACGGCCCAGCCATCTGCGTCACGGAACAAGGCAGCCATCGGCACGACCAGTCGGTCCGTTCCCTGCCAAACGACAATGTTTGCCACAAAGCGGTATCCATGGCCGAGGCTCTGCCGCTCGGCTGGGTCGGCGAGGTCCATGACGATGTTAACGCGCTGTTCCTCGATGCCGAGCGCTGAAACCTTGGTAAAGCCAGCGGGTTCCACCCGTCGGACGCGCCCCTGCAACGGATCGCCGCCCCAATCGGTGAAGGTGACCCGGTCGCCGGGCCTCACGCGTACAGCTTCTTCGGAAAGAAAATCTGCGACGCATTCGAGGGAATTCAGATCGCCGATCTCGACAATCGGCATACCCTGCGCGACCGGGCCCTCGCTTTCGCGGTCGACTGTCAGAATCTGGCCAGATAACGGCGCTGTGACGGAGATTGTGTCGTCGCCGTTCTGCATCGTGCTTGGCATCAGGGCGGCGCGGGCAGCCGCCAGTTCCTGCCGGCGCACGCCGATGACGGCTTCCGCCGCGCGCAGGGCGAGATAGCTGGTTCGCTCTGCCGCTTCGGCATTGTCGACGGCCTGTTGCGAGATCGTGGCAGAGGCAAGCAGCTTTTCCGCCCGGTCGAGATCGCGCTTCAGGCGTTCGTGTTCGGCGCGCAGGCGCTCGGTATCGGCGCGGGCGGCTGTGACGACAGATTCCGCCGACGAGACGTTCGATTTCAACTGCGCCTCTGTTCGCGCCGGGAGTAGAGGCGGTAGCAGCGGGCGAATGGTTGAAATAACGGTCTCGCGTTCTTTTACGAAATCGCCCGGCTCGACCTCGACGCGACTCATCGTGCCATCGAGCGGGGCCGACAGGACGAACACGTCGCGCACGCGCGTCATGCCGTCATCGGAGACGGTGATGGTCATGTCGTCGCGCGTCACACTGGCGGCATCGACTTCAATTGCGCGTGGCGAGAAGGCCCAGGCAAAGCCGAGAATGGCCAAAACGCTCAGGCCGATCCAGATACGCATGCGGACAGATGGCATCTCTATTCCCTTGTCTTCAGCACTGCAATGAGGTCGAGCGAGCGGACCCGGCGGACAACGAACAGCGCCGCGACCGCTGACGAGGCCAGCACGATCAGCGCGGCAAACCCCAGGGTCGACGGGTCTACTTTAACCGGAATCCGATAAAGTTCCGTTGCCATAGCCGTTGCAATCAGGTTCGCAAGACCGATCCCGCCGAGGCAGCCAATCGGGATCCCGACCAGCGCGATCAGCGCCAGCTCTCCCAGCAGAATGTAGCCGACCTCGTTGTTGGTGAAACCCAGTACGCGCAGACTGGCCAGTTCCCTCCCGCGCTCCGTCAGGCTGATACGCGCGGCATTGTAGACGACGCCGGCTGCAATTGCCCCGCCGATGACGGCATATATGCCCATCATGATGTAGATCGTCTCCTGCAGCGTTTCCTCGAAGGAGGCGATGGCGGCGGCGCGCAGGGAGACCCCGGCAATGCCGGGCCGTTCGATGACGCTATCCTCGAAATCGGCATGATGCAGCGGATCGAGTTTTAGGTAGGCGCCGGAGACGGTGGGCGGTTGGTCCATCATCGCGTTGAGGGCGGAAAGGTCCATGAAGGCTGGCGTGCCGACGGTTTCGTCGATGATGGCTGTCACCGGCAACTCCGCCACCGGCCGCGTGCCGTCCAGCACATGCGCGGTGACGGTGTCGCCGGTAGTTACCTCCAGCATCCCGGCCAGCTGCGAGGACAGGACGAGGCCCGCTTTCGGGATGTCGACATACCGTCCGTCAGCGGAAAGGACGCGGCGCAAATTCCCGCCCTCCGGGAGGCCAGTGATGCTGACACGCTCAGAACGGTAGCCGGCCTCAAGCCGGGCCGGAACGTCGCGCACGCCCTCTGCTGCCATCACGCCCGGTAGGCGGGATAGCTCCTCCACGGCACTGTCGTTGCGTGCCTCGAAGAACGTTACGGCAGCATCGTGGGCATTGGTGCGGTAGAACATCTGGTCCAGCATGTCGTCGATAGAGTCGAAAGTGAAAAGCGTGCCGACAAGCAGCGTGACGGAGGCGGCGATGCCGAACAAGTTCGCGCCCGTGCGGGCCGGGAAACGGAGTATATGGCGCAGGATGAGGCGCGTCGGCTCGTCCAGCCAGCGCATCTGGAGCAGGTATCTCAGCCAGCTCTGCTGGTAATTCACCGGCGGGGCCGGTGACATCGCCTCGGCGGGCGAGAGCTTGGCAGCTTCCAGCGCGGCAGACATGGCCCCGGCAATGGCTGACCCTATGGCCGCAGCCGATCCGACGATCATGGCCGAACCGTCCACCCGCCAGGTGAGGTTCGGTATGCGGAAGGTTTCCTTGTAGAGATTGGTGACGAGGTTCTCCAGCACGAAGCCGAGCGCAAACCCGGTCAGGACACCGCCAATCGTGATGGCCATGGCGAGCTTCAAGTAGTGCCAGGCGATTTCCCATCGGGAATAGCCGAACGCTTTGACCAGGCCGATCTGCTGGCGTTCGGTCTGGATCAGGCGGTTGAGGATGGAATTGATCAGGATGGCCGATACAATGAGGAACACGGCCGGTATGATCCGTGCCATAGTCTTCAGCTGGTTCATCTCGGATTCGACGAAGGCATTGGAGAGCTGGTCGGACCGGTCAAAGGCGCCGGTGCCGCCATAAGGCGCGAGCACATCGTCTACCTGGTCGATCACGGGGGCGGTTTCGATGCCGGGAGCCACAGTCAGAGTGACGCTGTTGAAGGCGCCATCGAGATCGAAGGCGGCCTCCAGCGCGCGCTGGCGCATCCAGAAGATGCCGAACAGGCGGTCGTCCGGCAGCAGCGTGCCCGGGCCGAGGGCGTAGATGAATTCCGGGTTGTCCCCGATGCCGACAATGCTGAGTGTCCTGAGACGTCCGTTCATGACGGCTTCGATGGTGTCGCCCGGCTGCAGCGCATTGGCTTCGGCGAAGGCGTTGGAGATGAGGATCTCGTCCGGCGACCGGGCTTCCGGATAGCGCCCTTCGAAGAGGACGATACGGTTCAGCGTGCTTTCACCCTCGTCCGGCAAGGACACGATCTGCGCGTTGGCCGGCTCCTCCAGGCCCTTGATGCGCAGTATGACGAGGCGCACGATGCGGGTTTCGACCGTCTGTACACCATCGATATCGCGCAGGCTTGCCGCCGCGCTTTCGGGCGCGCGGCGGACGCTGGCGAATACGTCGGCGAAGCCGTAGCGCTCGTAATAAGCATCGCGGCTGGCGCGCAGCGTGCTCAGCGTGCCGAGCGCCATGACCATGATCGCGACGCCGCAGGCGACGATGATGCCGACCGCAATGGCCTGTCCGCGCATGTGCCAGATATCGCGCAGCAACTTGATATCGAGGGGCGACAGGGTGTTCACCAGGTAATCTCCGAGGATTTGAGGCGCCGATTCGGGGCGGTCTCCTCAATGATCCGTCCATCTTGCATGCGCAATACGCGGTCGGCGATCTCACCGATGCCGACATTGTGCGTGATGATCAGGATGGTGGTGGAAAATTCCCTGTTCACCCGCTCCAGCGCTTCAAGCACGCGCACGCCGGTTTTGGAATCGAGGGCGCCGGTGGGCTCGTCGCAGAACAGGATCTGCGGACGTTTGGCGATAGCACGGGCGACGGCCACGCGCTGTTGCTCGCCGCCGGACAATTGGGCCGGGAAATGCTTGACGCGCTCACCCAGACCGACCAGTTCCAGCGCTTCGTCCGGCTTCATTGGATTTTCCGCGATCTCGGTGACCAAGGATACATTCTCACGTGCTGTGAGGCCAGCCACGAGATTGTAGAACTGGAAGACGAAGCCGACTGAGCGTCGACGATAGCGGGTGAGTTCCGAATCGTCTGCTGTGGTCAGATTGTAACCGTCAAAATGCAACTCACCTGCGGTGGGGCGGTCGAGGCCACCCAGGATGTTCAGCAGGGTCGACTTTCCACTCCCCGAAGGGCCAAGCAGGACGACAAGCTCTCCTCGGCGCAGTGAGACATCAACCCCGCGAAGAGCCTTCACGCTGACTTCTCCGGTAACATAAGTGCGCTCAAGTCCCTTTCCCCACATAAGTATGTCAGACCCAGTCGAATTGGGGGATACTTCGCTTATGGGGGGAGCGTGTTCCATGCTGGTCTTGGGCCTGTCTTTTAAAGAGCGGCGACGCCACAGTCTTGAGGGTACTTTCACAGATAGTGATAGCCTCCGCTGATGATTGTCAAAAGAACTGGGCCAGAGAGGGGATTGTTAAGGTAAAGAGCGGAGGGTGGCGGTTCAGGCTACCAGCTTCAGAAGATGCAGAGATCCCCCTTCAGCTACTTTGAGTTGCCATTGGAGGGGGGGCAGACGAATGCGAACCAGTCTCCGCTTTTTACGGACGAGCGGCTCTCAGGCAGCAATTAACTCGCGCCATTCGCGAAGCGCAGTGTATCGTCTCTTCTTGAAGTTTGAGCGAGAGTAGAAATTCCTTTCGAGATTGAAGTGATTGTACACTGAAGAATGGATCGACGCGAACTTCTGGAGACTTCGCATGCGCCGAAAACGGGACATCGCCCGCTCTCATCGGCGGAACGGAAGATAGGAATTTTCGGCCCGGTTGTTTAGATGCCTGCCACATTCCTAGCGTCTCGCGTTTCCGATTTCTTTCATGGCTGCACAAGTTGGGGGGCAACAATCCGTCACGACCATCTGTGGCTGTCATAACATTCCATGATTTTTATCAATAATTTCAATGCTAAATCTCCATTGCGCGTCCTCATGACGAAGGACTCCAGGACTTCACTTTCATGGTCGACTGCACGCCATAGATAGTGAGTCTGCTCACGGAGCTTCACAAACACCTCGTCGAGGTACCACTGCCATTGCGGCTATTGCGTCGTTCGTTCAGAACGGCGCTTCCGAAGCTGGTGCGCGAAGTGAGTCCCGAACCGATCGACCCAATGGCGGACCGTTTCGTGGCAAATGTCGATACCGCGTTCGAGGAGCAGGTCTTCGACGTTCAGCAAAGACAGAGGGAAGCGGACATACATCATGACCGCGAGTTGGATGATTTCAGGTGACGTCTTGAAGTAGCAGAAGAGCTATTTGGTCATTTTCCGAAGCTAATCGCCAGGATCGGCCAGCTCAAGCCCGGTTTAACTGACAATGCCGCCCTGCTCGACCGACTCAAGCCCGTTTGCGCTGACATTGCCCCCTGACAATGCCATTTCGCGAGAAATTTTGAAGTGGCGCAACGGGTCTTACTCATTTGCCAAGCTCGAGGAAGCCAGCCGCCATGAACCGCGCCATGCGTTTCTTCACAGCAGGGAAATCCTCTGACTTGCACACACCGCCGGACAAGCGATCAATTCGTCCTGTGCAGGCCAAAGTGTTCATCAATGAGCCGGTGACGAAGTGATATCCCCAGAAAATATCCTGTTCGGAATAATCGGGCAGCGCGCGTTTCAGGATGCTCACCAATTTCAACACGACCGGGTCGAAATGCTTGTCCATCAACTCCGCGCCTTCAGGCGTATTGCTGACCCGGGCGCAGAAGGCGGCATAGTGCATCCAATGCTCTCCGCCCTCATAGTAAAGGTCCAGGTCCGTATCGAGGAAAGCATGAAGTGCCCCTTCCACTGTGGGTTTGTCACCCGCAGCCGCTTCATATTCATTGAGGGCCTTCATGCGCCCTTCACTGGTTACACCTGCCCTGCGCGCGAATACGGCCTCGAAAAGGTGTTGCTTGTCCTGAAAATAATAGTGAACCAAGGTGGTGTGGATGCCGACCCGTTTGGCGACGTCACGAAGCGTAACGCCGTGCAGACCATTCCTGGAAAATAGATATTCCGCTGCGTCAAGGATTTGTTCGATGCTTTCCGCGCGCTGTTCTGCCTTACTGCGGCTCGGTCGCTCGGCTTTGGTATTCGACATCGTTGCGTCCTTTCTTTCAGGATAGGTTGGCTGACTAACTTACGTCAACCGCTGGTCCGTAAGCAGGTGATTACGCACCACCCCTGACCAACTCTCCGTCTTCCTTGTTCAATCCTTTGGCGTCGCTCGAAGCGCGGTGCAGAACCGGGCCTTATACACAGCCAAGCCGCTGCAGCCCAGACGACTTTGGGAGTTTCCTCCGGCGTAGGCTCACATTGCATTGGCTATTCACTCCCATACCTGCGAATTCCTCACGATTCAATTGACTTCACTCTCTACTGAGTGAATATCATTGCAGGAAGGAGATATAGGGTCAGCTGTCCCCCCCGACAATGATCACCAATCTGATGGTGAGCGCCAGCCCCTGCTCCAACCAGAGTCAGCGCGCGAATGCGACCATTCCAAACGCAGAAAATAAGAGTGAGACACGCGCGATCTGCTGATCCCGCTTGAAACATCACCAAAAAGAAAAACGAAACATCAGGGAGTGAAACGTGAAATCAGATGCAACCCCGCAGGCGGAGCCTGCTCCGACTCGACGAGATGTGGAGGGTTCGGCTAAGGGCACACCTTATCAGAGCAAGAAGTACCGCATCTACGTCCTGTTTGTGCTGACGATCATCTACGCATTCAACTTTATCGACCGACAGCTCCTCGTAATCCTGCAGGAGCCCATCAAGGCAGAGCTCGATCTCACAGATACGCAACTGGGCCTGTTGACCGGTTTTGCCTTCGCCCTCTTCTACGTCATTTGCGGCATTCCAATTGCCCGGTGGGCCGACCGGGGTGTTCGCCGAAACATCATTTCTTGGGCGCTCACTGTCTGGAGCCTCATGACGGCCGTGTGCGGACTTGCGACAAGCTTTACCTATCTGCTCATTGCGCGGGTCGGCGTGGGCGTGGGCGAAGCTGGCGGCAGTCCGCCAGCGCACTCGATGCTCTCCGACATTTTCAAACCGAAGAACCGGGCGCTCGCTTTGTCGGTCTATTCAATCGGCATCTACATCGGCATCCTTTTCGGTTTTGCGCTAGGTAGCCGGATCGCAGAATCGTTTGGCTGGCGTCTGGCATTCTTCGTCGTTGGCGCGCCAGGCATCCTGCTTGCCATCATCTTCCGGCTGACGGTCCGCGAACCTGTTCGCGGCTGGTCCGAGGGGGTCGAGCAAACGCGACTCTCCACGCCACCCCTGTCAGACGTCGCAAAACTTCTCTGGAGCCATGTTTCCTTCCGGCACATTGCCATGGCGGCCAGCCTGCAAGCCTTCTTGATCTATGGAATCGGCAACTGGTTCCCATCCTACTTCCTGCGGAATTTCGACATCAGCCTCGGCACTGTCGGCACTTGGATGGCACTGACCAGCGGATTCGGAGGCGCTTTCGGCTCTTTCTTCGGTGGCTGGATGGCCGACCGCTTCGGCGCACGGGACATACGTTGGTATCTCTGGATTCCCGCCATACTCACCTTCATGATCGTACCCGTTCTGATCATTGCTCTGACATCCGGATCAGCCCGAACGGCCCTGCTCCTAACCGCACCTTTCAATTTCCTGACAGCAGCCTATCTCGGCTCGGTCATCGCCGTGTCTCACAGTCTGGTGAGCATTCGCATGAGGGCGCTCACCTCCGCGATCCTTTTCTTCATCCTGAACCTCATAGGTCTCGGCCTCGGCCCTCTTATTGTTGGCGCACTTAGCGACCAATTCCTCAGTGCCGGATTCGAGACGCCGCTGGCAAGCGCGATGCTGATTTGTGGCGTTATTGGATCCCTCTGGGCGTGTGTCCATTATGTGCTGGCCGCAAAAAACATTCGCCAAGACATGGCGAGGCTGATCCCATGAAGCAGATAATGCTGAATACCGTGTTCGCCCGGCCCGCACTGATGGCCTTAGCCCTGCTTGCGGTGGTCAGCTGCCAGGCACCTGAAACGCGCACTCTGAACGTGCCGCTTCTGGCCGTCGGCGACACAGCAAGCCATGCACGCACGAAGGATGGCCTTTACATTTCCTGGCGCGAGCACTTGATAGATGATCAGCAGACGAATGGTGGGACAGCCATAAGGGGCGGCGACGGTCTCGCCATGGCGGACCTTGACGGTGACGGGTTCCTCGACATCGTTTCAGTGCATGAAGACTCCAATCACCTGCGCATCGCATTTGGGACAGGGAATCCCGACAGATGGGTGAACGTCACGGTCGCAGCCGGCGACGAGGTTGGCGCAATAGAGGATGTCGCGATCGGTGACATCAATGGTGATGGCTGGCCTGATCTGGTCGCCGCCTGCGAAGAGGCGCATCTCCTCTACCTCCAGAACCCGGGAAAGCTGGCGCGTAAAGAGACATGGTCACGTATGATCCCCGCGATCACACAAGGGCGGGGTTCGTGGCTGCGGGTGTTCATGGCTGACATGGACCAGGACGGGCACCTTGATGTGCTCGCGGCCAACAAGGGCAGCACGGACATCATCGATCCATCCCTCGCGCGGGCCGCCCGGCCAACATCCCTCTTCCGCATAAAAGGTGATCCGCTTGTCCAGTCGAGTTGGCAGGAGCTGGTCCTGTCACAGGAAGTGGTTCCCAATACAGCCATGCCGACTGACATTGACGATGATGGCGATATGGATGTGCTTGTCGCAGCGCGCCTCGATCTTCAGATGTCGATTCTGGAAACAGTCGGCAATGGCGCGGAGTCCGGTTTTGCTGTCAAACCACACCTAATTTCCATCGCCCCCGGAATGCCCGTACCGGACGGCTGGCGCGGCGCGTCAAACGCATTCCAGTCTGCCTTTGCAGACCTTGACGGCGATGGACGAAAAGATCTTTTTGTCGCTGTCTATGAAACGCCCCAGCCAGTTGCTGGAAGCCCGCTCGTGGCCGGATTGGGTTGGCTCAAGCAGCCTGAACAGCTCGATGAGCCATGGACCTTTTTCCGCGTCGGCAACACATTGCCAGACATCGTAGCCGGCATTGGGATTGCCGATATTGACGGTGACGGCGACCTTGATGCCATTACGGGCGGTTATTCCGGGCTCAATATATTACGGGGCGCCTACACCGATGCGTCGCGCGAAGAAGACAGCCCGCAGGTCACGGCAGCTTCCAGCGTTGGCCGGATCGCCTGGTTTGAAAATCCGGGAGACGCCCGTGAGCACTGGGAGCGCCACGACATATCCCGTCGCGTACGCGGCATGTATGATGTCTTCGTTCCTGTCGACATGGACCAGGACGGCGACATCGACTGGGTTGCGACCCGCGGGAACAGTGGCATCTACGATGGCGTCTTCTGGCTGGAGCAAGTGCGCACGACCGAGCCAGGGCCTGCCTTCATCGCCGGTCGCTCCGAAGACAGCCGCGCCCTACCGCTGCCACCGGAAAACTGGATCGACACGTACGAGACGGAGATGACATTCACACCGCCCAACAAGGTCGGTCATGAGTAGCCCGTAGACACACCTATTCCAATGGCGGCGCGCCGAGACCGATATTGAGGAACCACGGCGCGCCGGCTGCCTTACGCTGACCCACGAGCTCTTCGTGCAATTCGAACATGCCAGGCATGGGATTGGTACCGACCTCCAGTTCGTTACCGATCTTCAGGTAAGCCTGATTGCCGCCATAAGTGGGCCATACCGGACCCGTGGTGCTTTCAGGCTGCCCGGTTGCAGCAAAGGAGGTCCAGTAATCGAGCAGGGTGCTGGATATGGTTTGGTCATACTCACCATCAGGAACCGGCCAGTTAGGTGACAGCTGATCCGGATCAAGGGCGCCGAAAACAAACGGTAGTTCACTCGCGTGGAACGCGCAGAGATCAGCCTTCTCGGCACTCGGGTAGCAATGATCAAAGACGTACATAAAGGCTGGCTGATTCGCCTCGGTCTCCTTGCGCACGATCCGCTCGGTCGCCCACCCGTAAATCCCGTCGCGCAACGTCGCCAGCATGGACGCGTCTACATCGGAACCCGGATACAGCGCGAGGACATCAATCGAAAGTTCGCCATACCGCGCCACGATCGCCGCTTCATAGTCTTTCGGCTTGCGCGGCAGGAACAGGCGCTGGGAGCGGACTTCGCCGCTGTTGAACCCGGCAATCACAGGCACTTTTGCAAATGCACCCTTGTCGAATGAATCAATAATCTGAGACGGAAGGACGTCACCTTCAATCGTGCCTTGCGGAATGAATCCGGCTTGCCCTGCTCTGTCCGTGATCTCCTGCGCTGTCGCCTCGCGGGCGACCTCGATACTGGCGAACCCCATCGCGCTGAGGCTTGATGCGCCGATTTCCTCTGCAGGCTTCGCGCCATAAGCCGCTTCACCCAGCTCCGGGAAATTCCGACTATTTGGGCTCTGGATGATTGCTTTCTGGAAAAGACCGTCCGCCTTTGGACTTGTCAGAAGATAGGTCAGGCTTAGCGCCCCGGCGGATTCCCCCATCACGGTGACATTGGCGGGATCGCCGCCAAAGGCAGATATGTTGTCTCTGACCCATTCAAGCGCCGCGAGCTGATCGAGCAATCCATAATTGCCGGAAATGCCGTCGGGCGATTCAGCGTTCAACTCCGGATGCGCTAGCCAGCCAAGCGCTCCCAGACGATAGTTGAGGGAAACAAACACAACGCCCCTGCCCGCAAATTCCGATCCGTCATACATAGACTGGGCGCTGCCACCGATCCGCAGCGATCCGCCGTGTATCCACACAATGACCGGTGCTTTGGTAGAGCGAACTTGCGTCCAGATGTTGAGGGTCAGGCAGTCTTCGGATGTTTGAAGCGGCGGATCATAATAGAGGCTGCGCTCGGGCACGGCGGGCTGAATGCAGCTTGGGCCGAAAGCGGTGGCATCGCGCACGCCTGACCAATTTGGCGGAGGCGACGGCGGTTTCCAACGCCCTTCCCCGCTCGGCGCCCCTGCATAAGGAATGCCGCGAAAGACCTCAAGGTCTCCCTCATGCACGCCGACAAGCTGCCCCTGCTGCAAGTCGACGGTCGGGCTAGCAGTAACAGGCGCAACAGGAGCTGCATCATCAGATAGGATGCATCCTGAAACGGAAATCAGCGCCATCACTGCCAATGTTTTCAGACTGGCTATCATGACACGTCTCCGTGATTTCACGCCGATGCGACGCACATGTCCCGCAGGCTGTGCTTGTCTATCTTGCCGGTGCCTGCCAGCGGCATTGAACCAAGGCGAATGATTTCGTCAGGCAGCCACCAATTCGGGACCTTGCCCCTCAGTCCAGCGAGGAGCGCTTCGTCGCTGAGTTCGCATCCTTCCCTGATTTCGACCATAAGCACGGGTCGCTCGCCCCATTTGGGATGCGCGCGTCCGACGACAGCTGCAAGGGCGACTTCCGGCAGCCGTGATACGAGTGTCTCGATCTCAGCCGGATTGATCCACTCGCCGCCCGACTTGATAAGATCCTTGGAACGGCCAGTAATAAATACCTGGCCGCCCTCGCTGAGAACGGCGAGGTCGCCTGTGTCGAACCAGCCATTTTTTGTGGCACTTTCAGTCTGCCCAAAATAGCGCGAGACGACGGACGTGCCTCGCACCCAGAGTCGCCCCTCCTGACCACGCTGAATGCTGAGTGGCTCGCCGGCATGATCGGTCACCATAAGATCGAGCCCCACGGCCGGCCGACCGGCTGTTTCCGGTGAGCGCTCGTCGCCTGGCGGCGCAGCAGTTCCAAGCGGCGATAACTCAGTCATGCCCCATGTTGTTTGCACGCAGATGCCGCGGTCCTCGATCCGCTTCATCAGTACAGGATGCATCGGCGCGCCCCCTACCATGATGCGCTTCAGCGAAGGCAGATCCATACCGCTCGCATCGAGATAATCCATCAACCCTGTCCAGATGGTCGGAACCCCAACCGCGATTGTGACACCTTCATTCGCAATGAGCCTGGCAAGGCTCTTACCACCCGAATGACGCCCGGGAAGAACCAGCTTTGCGCCGGTCGCAGGGGCGGAAAACGGCAGGCCCCACGCGTTCGCGTGAAACATCGGCACGACAGGCAAGACAACATCATGCGACGTCATACCGGACACGTCCGCCTGCAACTGGCGCAAGGTGTGAAGGTAGTTGCCGCGATGCGTATATGTCACCCCTTTCGGCGCGCCGGTGGTGCCTGAAGTGAAGCACAGGCCGCACGGGGTGGTTTCCGGAAAATTCCCCCAGGGGATATCGGCATGCGCGCCCGCAATCACATCTTCGAGGACTCGAACAGATGGCAGACAGGCAGCATCCAATGCCTCACCGTCAGCGTGGTCGATCACCAAAACGTTCGTTATCCCCGGCGCATTTTCGACGATGCTGGTGGCCAATGACTGCAAGTCACTGCTTACAATCAATATCGCGGCTTCCGACTGACCGAGCATCCATGCCAGCTGCTCACTGGTAAGACGCGGATTGAGCGTATGGCAAACCGCACCCAGGCCCATCACCGCGTACCAGCACTCCATGTGAGCCTGTGTGTTCCAGGACAACGTGGCAACGCGGTCGCCCTTCCTGACGCCAAGATCATGAAGCAGGGCCGTCACGCGCTTGGCACGCTCACGCAAGCCAGCATAACCTGTTCGGGTGATGCTTCCGTCCGCGCGAGCAGTTACAACTTCTGTCAGGGGATGCCATTTGGCGGCATGGTCAAGAAACTTGTCGAGCGTGAGTGCATAATCCTGGATTGCACCGTCGATCATTGGCATTTTGAATCCTTAGGCGGCAAAGGGGGAGAGAGGATTCCAACATTCCAATTCCATGGAATGTTGCCTGCAGCGCGCCTGCGGCACACCACTTCCTCATGTAAGTCAAAACGCTTTCGGGAAAGCATGGGCCAAGGCTGCGGGGCCTCAGCGAAGACCATGCCCGTGGACTGGTCTTCATAGGCTGGCCACGTTGCACTGTCTTGGACGACAGGACGTCCGTCGCGAGCAAAGGTTGCCCAATACGTCATCATCGCTTTTGACAGGCCACGCTCTTCTGCCGTGTCCGGTATTTCTGGCCATGGTGCGACGGCCTCAGAGACCGTGCCGAACATGTACGGGATTTCAGACGCGTGAAATGCGTGGAGTCCGGAACGGTTCGCCGCCGGATACCCATGGTCAAACAAATAGAAGAATGACGGATACCCGCGCGCAGTCTGCGAGGCCACAAGACGTTCTGCAGTCCAGCCATACATTGCGTCGCGGGTTGTCGCGAGCATGCTCGATTCCGGACTATCTGATGGATAGATGTCGAGGAACGCCTCGGCGAGATCGCCATACCCGTTCCGGATAGCGGCCTCGTAGGCATCCGGCTTAGGCACAGGCGGCAAGAGAAAACGCAAGGAGCGGATTTCTCCTTCATTGAAGCCAGCTAAAACGGAGACGGGAGCCTGTTCGCCCTTGTCGAAACTCGCAACCATCTGGTCGGTCAGATAAACGTCATCGATCACGGCGAACGGGAAGAAGCCCGCTTTAGTAGACTTATATACAAGCTCTTTTGCCGACATCGAACGAAGGTCCTTGATGTCTGACGCGCCCATGCGTTTCGCAAGTTCGGCGCCCGTAGACTCCGCAGACGGAAGTCCATTTGCGGTTTCCTTCAACGCAGCCATGGTCACCATGTACGCACTTTGCGCAATGGCCTTGTCGAACAGGCCCTTCGCCTTCGGCGATATCATGAGCAGGACAACGCTGAGTGCACCTGCGGATTCGCCTGCGACCGTGACATTATCGGGATTGCCGCCAAACCCGGCGATATTGCGTTTGACCCATTCGAGCGCCAATTCCTGGTCCATCAGGCCATAATTGCCTGAAATGCCCTGCGCAGATTCAGCGCTCAATCCGGGGTGCGCAAGATAGCCCAGAATACCCAAACGGTAGTTGAGCGTGACGACGATCAGTCCCTGTTCACGCGCCATTCTGGCGCCGTCATACATCTCCTGACTGCCCGCCCCTGACGTCAACGACCCGCCATGGATCCAGACAAACACAGGCGCATTGCTCGCATTTTCTGGCGCCCAGATATTCAAGCTGAGGCAGTCTTCGGAGAACGGCCCCAGCTCCGTTGAATATATGCTACCGGGCCTGGATTCCGGCTGAGGACACGCCGGCCCGAACGCCAGCGCCTCACGCTGCTCAGCCCAGTCCGGAACCGCCACTGGTGGCGCCCAGCGACGCTCTCCCGTGGGTGCCAGAGCATAAGGGATGCCACGATATACGGACACACCCTTCTCTGTCGTTCCGCGAATGGCACCGACAGGTGCGTTCGCAAGGGCAACGCTCCTTGCCGGCTCAGCAGGTCCGCTTGCGCATCCTGCTGCCAAAAGAGACGTGGCCGATACGAACAATAGCGCAAGCACCGCCCCAAAGTGTCTTCCGCGTATCGCCTCAGCCGGCGACCTGTTCAATCTCAGCATGACGTCTCTCCCCCAAAACGGATCAGTATTCGTAGCTGAATCGCACACCAACCGTGAGCGGCCGCAAACGGGCATAGCGGCTGTCGAGGAAGCCTTCCGGGTGGACGTAGGTGATCGATTTGTCGTCAAACAGGTTCTCGACATAAGCAACTATTTTCCAGTCGTCCTTCGAGATGCCAGCCTGCGCATTCACGACAGTGTATGCGTCGGTGTAGTCAAAGGTCGCGGCTGGCACGCCGGGTTGACCCGGCACATTCGGCAGCATGGCCGGGAACTCACCGACATAGGCGGCCGTTGCGCTCACGAAGGCATCCTTGTCGCTGATCGCGAAATCGTAGCGAGCCGTGATAGCCCCTTGGAAGTCGGGCATGGCGAGTTGCAGGCCCTTCTCCGCCCCCGAGATTGCAGCTTCCTCATCGGTCAGGTCCGTGATCTCTGTGTCGCTGAGCGAGCCGTTCCCGAACAGGCTGAATCCATTGCCTGGATAGTAGCCGATCTCGAATTCGAGGCCCTGGCTAACGGCCTTGCCGATATTGGTCGCGAATTGCGCCTGGTCGGACAGGCGGTTGGCCTGAACCTGGATGTCTTCCCAGTTGATGTAGTAGGCGGCGAGGTTCGCGGTCAGCTTGCGGTCGAAGAAAGCACCTTTCATGCCGACCTCATAGCTGACGAGCGTGTCAGAATCGGCCCCGTTCGGGATGATAATGTCGTTGGGGTCCACCCCGCTGGCGAGACCGGCTCGGGCGTTCGCCACCGGCGAACGGAAGCCCGTCGCAATCGACGCATAGGTCGTCAGGTTGTCCATCGGCTTGTAAGAGAGACTGGCCTTGTAGGACAGATTGTCGGCTTTGACCTTAAGCCCATCTGCGGCTGTGACCGGAGTAATCGTCAGGGCCGTATTGGTAAAACCGTAGAGCGCGGCGACCAGGTAGTTGGAGTTGTAGCCGCCAGCAAGGGTGTGGGACTGCACCGAGGTTTCGGTATAGCGCAGGCCACCGGTCGCCCACAGCTTGTCGGAGAAGTGATAGGTAAGCTCACCGAAGGCAGCGGATTCGATGGCGTCGAAATACCCCTTGAAGCGATAGTAATACTCATCCGGCAAGCCTGTCAGGCCGCGCGTATCAAGGAATTCCTGCGAGGAGCGGTAGTCATAGTCGATGTCGCGACGTTTATTGAAGTAGAAGCCACCGACGATCCAGTCCCAGTTTCCGCCATCCGCAGAAGCCAGACGGACTTCCTGAACGAAGTTTTCGTCATGGCCAACCGCATCGAGCGCGAAGGGAATGGAACCGCCGAACGTCCCCGCCAGATCAACAATGAACTTGCCGTCAATCTTGGAATAGTTCGAGGAACTGGTAAGAGTCGCGAAGTCCATGTCCCAGTTGGCTGTCAGGTTGTAGCTGGTCATGTCGGACTGGAAGAGGTCAGGACGGTCCGTATAGCGAATGAACTCACCCCGGTCAGGGTTGGTGAGGCTCGAATCCGCAGGTTCGTTGTCCTCGCGGATGATGAGCAAGCCGAGGTCGAATTTGCTGGTCGGTTCCCACAGCAGGTGCGCGCGTCCACCGACCGCCTTCAGGGAGTTCGCGCCCTTTATACCGGTGCCAAGGTTGTCCACCCAACCGTCCTCATTGCGGTAGAAGCCAACGACCCGCAGAGCCAGCTGGTCCGAGACGAGCGGCACGTTGACCATGCCGTTGTAACGCTGACGGAGGGCATCGCCGTCCGTCAGGCCAAAGTCGACTAGCGTGGACGCTTCGAACTTGTTCGGATTAGGCTTCTTTGTGAGGATGCGTACCGCGCCGGACAGCGAGTTCGCGCCGAACAGTGTGCCCTGCGGCCCGCGCAGCACTTCCACCCGCTCCACGTCGAACAGGGTCGGGTCGAGAATGGTCGAGTTGCCGTTCGAGGAGATCGGAAGCTCGTTGATGTAGATCGCGGTCGCAGCCTGCAGGTTGGCGCCGTAACCATTGGTGGCGATGCCACGCGTGGTGATTGTGTTGAAGTTGGCTGTCGGCTGGTTCAGCACGATGCCTGGCGTTTCGCGGGCGAGGCCGTCATAGCTGACGATGCCTTTTTCCGACATCGCTTCCTGCTGGAAGGCCGTGACGGCCAGCGGCACGTCCTGCAGGCTCTGCTCCCGCCGGGTCGCGGTCACGATGACGGTATCCTGACGGGCCTCATTGACGGCCGGTTCGTTCGTCGCCTCATCGGCGGGCGCTACCTGCTGTGCGAAGGCGGGCGCGCCGAGAACAGCGAATGAAATTGCATAGGCTGACGCCATTGACCTTAGAGTCATTAGATTATCCTCCCTTTATGAAAGCGGTGTTTCCCGCTTTTCACACACCGTTTGAGAGCAAATCGATGACCCTGTCAATAATCTTCACTCTGGTTATAATGAATTTATGAGAGGTATGTTTTCGTGCAGGCTTCTTTGCTTGGATGACCAACCCAAACGTAAGCCGTGAATTGTCCCTATTGGTGGTGTCAGCCTAACTCGAGCCAGTCTCCGTTTTCGCGAACGAGCAGGTCTTAGGCAGCGATCAGCTCGCGCCATTCGAGAAGAGCAGCGTCTCGTAGCGATTTGAACCTGACCCTGCTCTCAATGTTCCTTTGGTGGTTGAAGTGATTGTACACAGACGAATGGATCGAAACGAACTTCTGGAGACTTCGCATGCGCCGGAAACGGGACATCGCCCGCTCTCTTCGTCGAAACGCCAGGGGGGATTTTTTAGCGCGATTGTTCAAATGCCGGCCACGCTTCTGGCGCCCGCATTTCCAATCACCCTCATGGCAGCCCGATACGATCGGTACCTGTCCGTCACCGCGGCGTGGGGATTCCCATATCGCTTCATAGCTTTCTTTAGAAACTTCAATGCGGAAGCCTTGTCCCGAGTCTTTGTTACATACGACTCGAGCACCTCCCCTCATGATCAACCGCGCGCAAAAGGTAGTGAGTCTGACCACGGATCTTCACAAAGACCTCGTTCAGGTGCCATTGCCATTGCGGACTTTGCTTCATGTCCTCCGATCGGCGCTTTCGGATCTTGTGCGCGAAGTAAGTGCCGAAGCGGTCCACCCGGTGACGGACCGTCTCATGGCAGATGTCGATCCCTCGCTCATGGAGCAGATCTTCCAAATTACGCAATGAGAGCGGAAACCTGACGTACATCATGACGCCAAGTCGGAAGATTTCGGGTGACGTCTTGAAGTAGCGAGAAGCATCCTCGCTAGTTTCTGTCCCTTCCCTCTCCAAGACGCGCAGTCTCGAGATCGATAAGCCAGACAATACCTCTTTATGGTATATTTATTTCGGCGATCGCGATACCTTGCTCACCCTTCACCGCATATAGAAGGTAGGTCTTTCCATCCTCTTCGAACAATGCGGGATCACGCAGCTGGTTTACAGGCAGGTTGATCGCGCTTCGATAGGACGGCTCGATCGGAAGGTCCGCGCCCTCCCACTCTCTCTCAGGACGAAGCGCTTCGCGCGTTTCAGGGTGCTGTCAGTCTAATGCGAACCAGTCTCCGATATTCGCGAACGAGCAGGTGCTAGGCGACGAGAAGGTCGCGCCATTCGCGAAGGGCGGCGTCGCGTTTCTGTTTGAACCGGATTCTGGTGTTGATGTGCCTTTCGAAGTTGAAGTGATTGTACACTGACGAATGAACTGAGACGAACTTTTGCAAACTTCGCATGCGCCGGAAACGGGACATCGCCCGCTCTCGCCTTCGGAACGGTAAGTGAGAATTCTCGGCGCGATTGTTGAGATGCCGGCCAGTTTCCTGGCGACCTTCGCTCCCGATCACTTTCATGGCCGCCCGATATGATGGACATTTGTCCGTCACCACGACATGTGGATTTCCATACCGCCTCATAGCTTTCTTAAGGAATTTCAATGCAGAAGCCTTGTCCCGGGTCTTTGTAACGTAAGATTCCAAGACTTCACCTTCATGATCGACAGCGCGCCAAAGATAATGAGTCTGCCCACGGATCTTCACGAAAACCTCATCCAAGTGCCACTGCCATTGCGGACTCTGCCGCATCGCTTCTGAACGCCTTTTCCGGATCTTGTGTGCGAAGTATGTGCCAAACCGGTCGACCCAGAGCCGAACACTTTCGTGACAGACATCGATACCGCGTTCGTGAAGAAGGTCTTCGACATTCCGCAAAGACAGCGGGAATCGGACATACATCAGCACGCCCAGTTGAATGATTTCGGGTGACGTCTTGAAATAGCGAAACGGGTTCTTGGCCATTTCGCGAGGCTAACCGCCTCAGCCCTGTGCCTCAAGGCCGTTTGCCCTGACAATACCCTCGCCAGCATCCATCGCGCCACGCATCTTGTCGGCCGCAGCAAACAGCGTCTTCTCAATACTCATTAAGCCCCTCGGGTGATCGAATCTCGCTTTAGATAAGTAACCCCTACCGGTTGGGTGCGCATATGCAACTTTCGCGAGATACAATCGCTCGTGGCATACCTGTTCAACGCGCTTGCAGACCGCCAGGGCTCGTTAGCTTGCAACCGAGCCCGTGTTACAAACCGGTTTTATGGATCAGAAGTCAGGCTCTTGAGCCGAAGCGCGATATCCAGCGAAAAAATATCAGTCTGGCCACGTCACACAGGAGTCACACATTCAGTCACACACGCTCGACAAGCATTCGCGCAAAGCAGAAAAATTCTGTTGTTTTTCAGGTGACTAAAAACAAGCATCACAAACTGGCGGAGAGAGAGGGATTCGAACCCTCGGAACCCTTGCGAGTTCACTAGTTTTCGAGACTAGCCTATTCAACCACTCTAGCACCTCTCCGCGCCGGTGTGGGAAGGGCCGGTTCCTATAATGCCTGCGCGTGATATTCAAGCACCTGAAAACGTCTGAAGATGATATTTGACAGCGCTGTCGCTTTGGTGTTTACCCCCCGCTTCAGGCGCGGGGCCGGCGACGGTTCCGCGCGTATCCCGTTTATTCCCATGCCGGAAGGATGAGACCCATGTTCGCGGTCATCAAGACAGGTGGCAAACAATACAAGGTCGCCGAAGGCGACACGATTGTTGTCGAGAAGCTCAATGCCGAAGCCGGCAAGGATGTGGTGTTTGATACCGTCCTGATGCTGGGCGAAGGCGCAAATGTTACGGTTGGCGCGCCCCTCGTGGTCGGCGCTGCTGTGACCGGCGAGATCGCTGAGCACACGCGCGGTGACAAAGTCATCACCCGTAAGAAGCGCCAGCGCCAGACCTACCGCCGCACGATCGGCCACAAACAGCACCTGACCGTGGTGAAAATCACCGGTATCAGCGCTGATGGCTCGAAAAAGCCGGCCAAGAAGGCTGCTGCCAAGACGGAAACCGCACCGAAGGCTGAAGCTGCTGCCCCGGCCGCCGCTGCTGCACCGGTCGCTGCTGCCGAAGGCGCGGACAACCTGAAAAAACTGACGGGCATCGGTCCGGCTCTTGAGAAAAAGCTCAACGGCGCCGGCATCACCACGTTCGCCCAGATCGCCGCCCTCACCGACGCACAGATCGCAGACCTGGAAGAGCAGCTCAGCCTCGCTGGCCGCTTCGCCAAGGACGGCTGGGTCGAACAGGCAAAAGAACTCGCAACAGGCGCATAAGGCCCTTATAAGGCCTATCGTTAAAGGATCAGGAGCAGACCATGGCTCATAAGAAATCAGGTGGTTCGTCCCGTAACGGCCGCGATTCAAATCCGAAGTACCTCGGCGTCAAAAAGTACGGCGGCGAGCATGTCATTCCGGGCAACATCCTCGTGCGTCAGCGCGGCACCCAGAAATGGCCAGGCAAAGGCGTCGGCATGGGCCGGGATCACACCCTGTTTGCCCTCACCGAAGGCAAGGTCGAGTTCGCGAAGAAGGCCAAGGGCCGCGTCTTCGTAAATATCGTACCGATGGCCGAAGCAGCAGAATAGCGGCTGACAGCGCGGCCGCGGGAACGTGGCCGGATCGCTTCAGACGATCAGTTTCCGGGGGGAGGCAGGCCACTGTCTCCCCCTTTTCAATGCCCTCCCCCTGCCCGCTTCGACTTCAGGAAAGAGTCACAGCATGAGCACGGCAGATTTGAGCACCGACAGGCTGACCCTGCGCCCGGTTAAGCCCAGCGACGCGACCCGCATTACCGACCTCGTCAATGATGAGCGAATCTACCGCATGCTGGCCCGCGTACCGGCCCACCAGAACGTTGCGCAAACGCTCGCCTGGATCTCGTCCCACGACACAGGGCGCCAGGACGACACCAAGCACGTCTTCGCCATCGAATCAGATGGGCTTCTTGTCGGCATGGTCAGTGGTGAACGGAAGAGCACGTTTGTGCCGTTCAATCTCGGCTACTGGCTCGCGCCGGACGTCTGGGGCCGGGGGCTGATGACCGAAGCCGCTGATGCGCTGCTCACCTGGCTGCGCCAGCGCGGTGAGCGGGCTTTCGTCTCGGGCTATATTACAGATAACCCCGCTTCCGGACGCGTGCTGGAAAAGCTGGGTTTCATGAAGGCCGGCCGCAGCAGGGTTTTCTGCCTCGGCCGGGGCGAGGCGGTCGATCACTTCGACATGGCGCGCATCGGCTGAAACACGTAAGAGAACACTATGAAATTCCTCGATCAGGCCAAAGTATTCATCAAGTCCGGCGGCGGCGGCTCAGGCTGCGTCTCGTTCCGGCGTGAAAAGTATGTCGAATATGGCGGCCCGGATGGCGGGGACGGCGGCCGGGGCGGTGACGTTTGGGTCGAAGCCGTCGACGGGCTGAACACGCTGATCGACTATCGCTACCAGCAGCACTTCAAGGCGAAGCGTGGCGGCCACGGCATGGGCAAACAGCGCACCGGCGCCAAGGGCGACGACGCGATTCTGAAAGTTCCGGTCGGCACCCAGATCTACGAAGAAGACCAGGAAACCCTGATCGCGGACCTGACCGAAATCGGCCAGCGCGTACTTCTGGCCCAGGGCGGCAATGGCGGCTGGGGCAACCTCCGCTTCAAGTCATCGACCAACCAGGCCCCTCGCCGCGCCAATGCCGGTGAAGAACCCGAAGAAATGTGGATCTGGCTGCGCCTGAAGCTGATTGCCGATGCCGGCCTGATCGGCCTGCCGAATGCCGGCAAGTCGACCTTCCTCTCGGCAGTCACGGCGGCGCATCCGAAAATCGCGGACTATCCTTTCACGACCCTTCACCCCGGCCTCGGCGTGGTCGATCTCGGCCCCGGCACGCGATTCGTGCTGGCCGACATTCCCGGCCTGATCGAGGGCGCGGCAGACGGCGCAGGCCTCGGCCACCGCTTCCTCGGCCATGTGGAGCGCTGCAAGGTGCTGCTGCACCTGATCGACTGTACGCAGGACGATGTGGCCGGCGCCTATCGCACCATCCGCAACGAACTCGAAGCCTATGACGCAGACTTCGCCAACCGGCCCGAGATCGTCTGCCTCAACAAGATCGACGCCCTCAGCCCCGAACTCGTCGAGGAACAGGCCAAGCAGCTCGCAACCGAATACAAGGGCAAGCCGCTCCTGATTTCCGGCGTCACTGGCAAAGGCGTGCGGCCCGCTTTGTTCGAGATCGCGAAACACCTCGGCTTCCAGGCTGAGCAGGAAGCGGAAGCCTATGCTGAAGCCAATCCGGACGAAGACGACAGCTGGTCGCCGGTCTAGGACCTAGTGGTGATGGTGGTGCGGCTCTGTGTTGAGTGCGCCGCACTTGCCGCACCGGACAACCACGCCATGCGCGTCATGATGGGCCACATCCACAAGCAGCGTCGTTTTGCAACGGCCGCAGCGATACGTCTCGTCTCCGCCGCCTTCGCGCGCCGGCGTTCCGGCCGTGTGCTCGATGATATCCGCACCTGCGGCTTGTTCCGGCGTGATCAGGATCATGTTGAATTGCGGCATGGGCACCTCTCTTTCGGGCTCAGTGAGGCGCAACGGCCTGCCTTGTCAACGTTCGACTTTTCCCTTCCGGCAAAGCTCACTCTCATGTATCGCTGCGCGCCATGATCGCTGACGCTCTCACCCACGCCAAACGCATCGTTGTGAAGACCGGATCGGCCCTGATGGCCGAGGACGGACGCCCCCGGCTGGCCTGGCTGAAAAGCCTCGCCGCTGACGTGGCCGTGTGCCGGGCGCGCGGGCAGGACGTGATTCTGGTCTCTTCTGGCGCCGTGGCGCTGGGCCGGGCGAGCCTCGGCAGCGCTGGAACCGCCCGCCTGGACCAGAAACAAGCCGCCGCCGCCATCGGCCAGCCCCGCCTCATGGCTGCGCTGGCAGAAGCGTTTGCCCCGCACGACATGGTCGTCGGCCAGGCCCTGCTGACGCCCTCGGACACCGAAATCCGCCGCCGCTGGCTGAACGCCCGCGCGACGCTGGAAACCCTGCTGGAGGCGGGAATCGTGCCGGTCATCAACGAGAACGACACGGTCGCAACCGACGAGATCCGTTACGGCGACAATGACCGCCTCGCTGCCCGCGTCGCCCAGATGATGGGCGCTGACATGCTGGTCCTCCTGTCCGACATTGACGGCCTCTACACCGCCGACCCGCGCAGCAATCCGGACGCTACCCATATCGACGCCCTCGATGCGCTGACGCCAGAGCACGACGCGATGGCGACCGGCGCGAACGCCTCTGCTGGGGTCGGCT
Organism: Hyphomonadaceae bacterium BRH_c29; assembly: GCA_000961695.1. Classification (GTDB taxonomy): domain Bacteria; phylum Pseudomonadota; class Alphaproteobacteria; order Caulobacterales; family Hyphomonadaceae; genus Hyphomonas. The sequence continues at coordinate 5,841 of LADW01000032.1, read as the reverse complement.
CGGGCGGCATGGTGACCAAGCTTGTCGCCGCACGCTTTGCCCACGCAGCTGGCTGCTCCACGGTCATCACGCTTGGCAATCGCGAGCATCCGCTGCTGGCGCTGGCAGAGGGCGCGCGCGCCACGCTGATCCGCGCGCACACGACACCGGCCCGCGCCCGCGAAGCCTGGCTTGCCGGCCACCTTCAGCCGGAGGGCTTCATCCAGGTCGACGCCGGCGCTGCGCGTGCCCTGAAAGGTGGCGCGAGCCTGCTGGCCGTTGGCGTCACGGGCGTCGAAGGCCTGTTCGAGAAAGGCGCTGCCGTCGCCGTGAAAGGCCCGGACGGCAAAGTCGTCGCCAAGGGCGTCACCGCATACTCCGCAGCCGAGATCCAGCGCATCGCCGGGCACCAGAGCGAAGAGACCGAGACTATCCTCGGCTATCGCGGCCGGCCCGCCATCGTCCACCGCGACGACATGGTCAGTACGTGACCGTCGCCGCGATCCGGCCTGCCACCGAATCCGACATTCCCGCCCTTGTGGTGCTGGAGCAGGGGTTTCCGCCGGAGGACCGGTTTCCGGGGCGCACATGGCGGCGGCTGCTGAGGGGCCAGGCGCTCACCTATGTGGCTGTTTCGGAAGGCGAAATCGTCGGCGCGGCGGTTTATCTCTACCGGGCCGGTACACGCGTGGCGCGCCTTTATTCCCTCACGGTGAGCCCGTCTCACCGCGGCCAAGGCATTGCGACGGCCCTGCTGTCTGTCGGCGAGCGTGATGCTCATGCGCGTCACCGTGATCGTATGCGACTGGAAGTGCGCCAATCGAACGCCACTGCAATCCGGCTTTACGAGAGGCACGGATTCCGCGTATTGGCGCATATAGCATCCTATTACCCTGATGGAGAAACAGCGGTCCGGATGGAAAAGCCCATCCCCCCTGAAGCGAGCCACGCCACATGACCGATTGGGTCATCCTTGTTGAATCTGCGAGCGACATTACCCAGGCCGAAACACCGCACAAAGTGCTGCGCGTGGCCGACTATATCACCCGCCCGGCCCTGTTCGCCGGACGCCGCCCCTACATCCTGAATCTCTGCCGGTCTTATGGCTACCAGTCGGAAGGCTATTACGCCTCGCTGCTGGCCGAAGCGCGCGGGCACCGGGTCAGCCCCAGCGTGCAGACCATGGTCGAGCTGTCGGCCAAGGGGCTCTACAATCACGCCCTGCCCGACCTTGGCGAGCGCCTGCGCGAAGCCCGCGCCAAGGGTGCGCCCGAGATCGAGAGCCTGTTCGTCGCCTTCTCCAAACCGGCCACGCCCGGATATGAGCGCCTCGCCCGCGAAGTCTCAGACTGGTTCCGCGTCCCGGCCCTCGAAGTCGAGTTCGACGCAAGCGCGCCCAACGGCATTGCCCGTGTCCGGATGGTGCCGCCGCACAAGCTGAAAGGCGAGCGGCGCGACTTCTTCCTGCGGTCCATGGAGACCTATACGAGCGGCCGGATCAGCGAGCCGAAGACGAAGGCCCCCGCCAAATGGGCGCTTGCCGTTCTGGTCGACCCGACCGAAACGCACACCGCGCCGTCCAAGCCCGCCTCCATCAAGCGCCTGGCCGACGTCGCCGCGAAGATGGGGGTGGAAGTCGAGATCATCGAGCCATCCGACCTGACCGCGCTGGCCGAATTCGACGCCCTCTTCATCCGGGCCACCACGGCGATCAACAATTATACCTACAAGTTCGCCCGCCGGGCCGAACAGGAAGGCATGCCGGTCATCGACGACACGCACTCGATGATCCGCTGCACGAACAAGGTCTACCTCAAGGAAATCCTGGAAAAGGCCGGCCTGCCTATTCCGCAGACGGAGATCCTTGATGAGAAGAGCGACCTGAAAGCCGTGTTCGAACGGCTGGGCTCTCCCGTCGTCCTGAAGACGCCGGACGGCTCGTTCGGGTCCAACATGGTGAAGGCCAAGACGCTGGAAGAGCTGCAAGAAGGCGTGAAGGCGATGTTCGACAGCACCGCCCTCGTCATCGCGCAGGAATTCGTTCCGACAAAATTCGACTGGCGCATCGGCGTCCTGAACGGCGAACCGCTCTATGCCTGCCAGTACAAGATGGCGCGCGGGCACTGGCAGATCGTCAAGCACGGGCCGGGCGGCAAGACCACCGAAGGCGGCTTCAAGACCGTCGCCGTCGAGGATGCCCCGCCCGAGATCGTGGACGTCGCCGTGCGCTCTGCCCGCCTGATCGGCGATGGGCTCTACGGCGTAGACCTGAAGGAAACAGACCGCGGCGTCATGATCATCGAGATCAACGACAATCCGTCGATCGATCATGATGTGGAAGGCGCTGTCCTGAAGGACGAGCTGTGGCGCCGGATCATTTCCTGGTTCTCCACGCGCCTTGAACAGCGCATGGGGCGGATCGCCTAGAACCGGCCGCCGCCGCCGACCACCTTCTTGTAGACGTCTTCGGTCATCGGCTCGTAGCAGTCTTTTTCCGCGTTATAGACATATAGCGGATCATGGACCTTATCCGGATCGAACCCGTCCTTGACGAGTTCGAACTTGCGGTACTTGAACGTACCGGTCGTTTCCGGCTCCCTCTGGATACGGAGGAAGACCGGGATAGCATATCCCGGCAGGCGTTCTGCCAAGAGCTGGTGAAGACCAGCAATGTCGAGTTCTCCCGACGCCGTGATTGCTGCCATGCCCGCCTTGCCGTCGGCACCGGGCACAGCAATTCCATAAACATTCGCCGTCTCAACGCCCGCAATGCGGGAGAAGGCCTCGCCGACCTCATTCGTCGCGACATTCTCGCCCTTCCAGCGGAAGGTGTCGCCGATCCGGTCAACGAAATAGACGTAGCCGTCCTTGTCCTTGCGCATGAGGTCGCCCGTGCGGAACCACATGTCGCCTTCCTCGAAGACGTCATGCAGAACCTTGTGCTCGGTGTCCCGCGCATTGGTATAGCCTTCGAACCGGGTGCGGCTATCGGCGCCGATCCGGCCGAGCACTTCGCCCACTTCATCGACGCCCGCACGCACGCAGAACCCGTCATCACCGCGCACAGGTCTCTCGGTCACGACATCAGACTTGATGAAGGCCACATGCGCGAACGGTTTCTGCATCCATGGCGGAATACGGCCACAGGCACCAATCTTGCCATCAATGTTCAGAAGACTGACATTACCTTCGGTCGACCCATAAAACTCTTTCAGGTCAGACACGCCAAAGCGTTCCGCAAACCGCGCCCAGACATCTTCACGAATGCCATTGCCAAAGCCGCCGCGGATCTTGTGTGCCCGCTCTTGTGCATGCACCGGCTGGTTCAGCAGGTAACGGCAGATCTCGCCGATATAGACGAACAGGGTCGCGCCCTGCATCACCGCCTCGTCCCAGAAGCGGCTGGCCGAGAACTTGCGCTCCAGAATCAGGCTCGCGCCGCTCATCATGGCCGCGCCGACCGCGCAAACGCCGCCGGTTGCGTGATACAGCGGCAGCGCCTGCAGGATCCGGTCTTTCGGGGTCACGCGGCACGGTCCGATGAAATTGCGCATCAGCGTGCGCACGCGCGCATGGGTCAGCCGGGCCGCCTTGGGCAGGCCGGTCGTGCCGGAGGTGAATATGTAGAGGCAGAGGTCCCCACCCACCAGGCCAGCCCGGCGCAGACGCGTCGGTCGGTGCGTGGGCATTGCCTTCAGTTCGGTGGCGAGGTTGCGCGCCTCGCGGCTGTTCAGCGACCAGACAACCGGCGGCTTGTCGAGATACGGCGCAGCGCTACGCAGGGCCGCTTCAAAGCCGGTGCCGGTGATGATCTTCTGCGCGCCGACCAGGTTCAGGCTGAAGGCGAGCGTTTCGCCTTCCAGATTGGTGTTCACCAGGGCGGTTACCACACCGACTTTCGCCAGGCCGACCCAGGCGGCCACATAGTCCGGCCGGTTTTCCATCAGCAGCGCCACGACATCGCCCGGCTTCAGGCCACGCTGCAGCGCCCAGTGCGCGTAGCGGTTCGCCATGGCATCGAACTCGGCATAGGTCGTCAGCTTGTCTTCAAACCGGAAGGCCACGCGAATGGCGTGTTCATCCACAGCCCGCTCGAAATCGTCCGGCACCAGGAAATCGCTGTCGGCAGAGATTCCCTTGGTCCATTTCAGCAGGCTAAGCGCTCCGGTCAGGAACGTCATGTCACGCTTCAAATTTGAAATGGCCTTCATGTACAACTGTCCTGCGCACCAACGGAATGCCGTTTCAGGTGTCTCTACCGAAACAGGGTGAACATGCCGGTTCGGGAATCGTTGAAATTTCATCGATCTGGCCGCGCACCGGCGGGGTTTGCATCCGCCGCAGGCTCCTGTATCTGCTGCGTATTCAGTGGGAGATACAATATGACCGACCCCGTAGGCGATCTGCTGGCCCTGCTCGATATCGAGCAGCTCGAACTTGATCTTTTCCGCGGCCAGAGCCCGGATGAGGAGGAAAGCCAGCGCGTATTCGGCGGGCAGGTCATCGCGCAAAGCCTTGTTGCGGCCTACCGCACCGTGCCGAAAGACCGGCCCTGCCACTCGCTGCACGCCTATTTCATCCGCCCCGGCGACCCGAACGTGCCGATCATCTATCAGGTCGATCACTCCCGCGACGGCGGCAGCTTCACCACGCGCCGCGTGGTCGCGATCCAGCACGGCAAGCAGATCTTCAACCTGGCCGCCAGTTTCCACGTCGTGGAAGACGGCTGGCATCACCAGCACGCCATGCCGGACGTTGCAGGCCCGGAAACCCTGGGTGACCGGGTCGAATGGCGCCGCAAGTTCGCTGAGCGCGTGCCGGAACGCCATCGCGGCCATTTCCTGCGCCCGCGCCCCATCGAGATGCGGGAAATCGAGCCGCTGGACCCACTGAAGCCGGAAAAAGTCAGCGACGTTCAGAATCTCTGGTTCCGCGTCGCCCGCGAGATCGACGAAGCGCCCTGGCTGCACCACTGCCTGATGGCCTATGCCAGCGACATGGCCCTGCTTGGCACCGGGAATCGTCCGCACGGCGTCTCGTGGATGACGGGTGAGCTGATGTCGGCCAGCCTCGACCACGCGATGTGGTTCCATGCCCCGATCAAGTTCGACGAATGGCACCTCTATTCCATGGACAGCCCCTATGCCGGCGGCGCCCGCAGCTTCAATCGCGGCTCGATTTACAGCCAGGATGGACGTCTCGTGGCCAGTGTGGCGCAGGAAGGACTGATGCGTCCTGTGCGAAAGAAGAGCTAATCACTGCTTCTAACCGCGAAAAGGACTTGCACCCGCACGCGCGATCATTACACCGGAACTCCGGAGCGTAGCGCAGTCTGGTAGCGCATCTGGTTTGGGACCAGAGGGTCGGAGGTTCGAATCCTCTCGCTCCGACCATTTTCTCAGCGGGCAAAACGCCCGTACTTGTTGAGATTTCCCTGTAAATACCGGCCCCTTCACGCGGAAGTCGCACCTTTCTGCTTTGCGGCCAAATCGGACAAAGCCGGACATATTCCGACTTCCCGAGGTGGCTTATTGGTGGCTCAGAGGTGGCTTGGGTGGCACAGGGCTTGAAAGCCACCGTCTTCAGACTCGAAAGAGAGCAAGAAGACATGGCCAATAACCGACTCAAACTCACCCAAACCAATGTTCAGCGCCTTATCCGGGAGCATGACGGGGCGAAAAAGGTGCGCCACTGGGACACCGAGGTCCCGAAACTGTTCCTGGCCATCACGCCGAACGGCAGTGCAGCCTACAAGCTCCAGATCGTGAAACCCGACGGCAGCAAGACAGACGCGAAACTGATCGCCGCAAATGATGGCTCTCCGGAAATCGCCCGCGCCCTTGCAATGAAGGAATTGGGCCG
>LADW01000025.1 GCA_000961695.1 Hyphomonadaceae bacterium BRH_c29 | reverse complement strand
CCCCTCTGGACGGAAACGCGCAGTGTGCTGCGAGACTGGCTGACCGTGCGACCGGACGCTTCAAACACGCATCTGTTCGTCAATGCTAGACATCAACCAATGTCGCGCCACGGCTTCGCAAACAGACTTCGCGTGCATGTTGCTAAAGCAACAAAGAGAGCGCCGACGTTATCGTCCAAGACGGTCACGCCGCATGTCATGCGCCACTCCTGCGCTATGCACATCCTGGAAGCGACGGGTGATATACGCAAAGTATCGCTCTGGCTGGGACACAGCTCGATCCAGACAACTGAGATGTATCTTCGCGTCGATCCAGCCGAGAAGCTTGATGTCCTACATGCTTCAGCGCCGCCCGCGATCCGGAAGGGGTCGTTTACGGGGGTATCTGACCGACTGATCCGTATGCTGTCGGATATTCAATCGCGGCCAGTCACTCGAAGTACGTCACCGAAAATCTGAAGTCTTGGATACCAAAGATTATGTGGAGCTAGAAGATGACAAAAACCCGTCGATACAACGTGTTGCGCAGATGGCTCCACATAATCGTGGACTCAACACAAGCAAGTCTCTGGGGCATCGAGACCAACTATCCGGGGACGGATAACAGCTACCTCACAGAGGTCGCGAACGAACTCCTCCCGGAGGCCATCGCTGCTGGCCGCGAGACGCTCACGCGACTTGTGAGCCATGCCGACGCTCGGGAGGGCACCTGATGCCGGATATCTTCGAACAGCTGCTCGGCCCGCGCCCCTCGCTGACGCTCGACATCGAGCAGGGCTTTGTCACGGCCATCTGGGTGGAAGGCCGCTGCCCGAATGTGATGATCCGGGATTTTGATCTCGGCGCCAGCGCAGCCGATGCGTCGCTCGATTACTTCGGCGCGCCCTTCGTGCCGATTAACTGGCACCTGCCGCCTTGGCGGCTGGGCCTCGCACTCGCCCCTGAACACCTGTTTCCATTCTGAGGAGTTACCCCATGTCACAACCTGACCTGATCCACATTGAGCTCAGCAAGCTCAGCATTTCCAAACTCAACATGCGCCATGGGCGCAAGGCGCCGGATGTCTCCGACATCCTGCCCTCGATCCGGGAGAAGGGCCTCCGCCAGACCCTGCTCGTCCGGCGTGAAGCGGGCGGCTACGGCATCGTCGCCGGACGCCGCAGGTTCTTTGCGCTTCAGCAGATTGCAAAGGAGAGCGGCAGCGATCCGCTGGTGCCCTGCGCGGTGATGGCGGAGGGCGATGCAGCCTCTGCTATCGAGGCTTCGATCATCGAGAACGTCGCGCGCCTGCCTGCCACCGAGATGGAGCAGTACACTGCATTCCGGAAGCTTCACGACGAGGGAAGAACCGTCGAGGAGATTGCGGCGTTCTTTGGCGTGACCGAACTGAACGTGCGGCGCGTGCTGGCGCTGGCAGCGCTCAGCGCCCCCATCCGCAAGCTTTATGTTGAGGATGAAATCGATCGGGAAACCGTGCGGGCGCTCACGCTTGCCACACCCTCCCAGCAAGCGGCTTGGCTGAAGCTCTGGAACAGCGAAACGGAACGCGCCCCGATGGGCCGGGCTTGCCGCGCGTGGATCACCGGCGGCAGCACGATCACCACCGACAAGGCGCTGTTCGACCTTGCCGGATATTCCGGCGCGGTCACCGCCGACCTGTTCGGCGAGGCGGCGGTGTTTGCGGACGCAGCCGCGTTCTGGGAGGCGCAAGGCGCAGTGATCTCAGATCGCACCGAGGGCTACCGCCAGCGCGGGTGGGCCGATGTGATCTTGTTGGAACGCGGCGCTTGGTTCCAGCGCTGGGAGTACGTGCAGACGACCAAGAAGCAGGGCGGCAAGGTGATCGTCGAGCAGCGCCATGATGGTACGGTGACGTTCCATGAGGGCTGGCTCAAGTCAGCCGAGGCCCGTAAGGCCAGGACGGCCACGGTCAGTGGCGAAACCGCCCCGGAAACAGATATGCGGCCCGAGATGTCCGGCCCGATGGCGGACTATATCGGCCTGCATCGGCATGCCATTGCACAGGCGAGCCTCACCCGCAGCCCGGCCATCGCGCTGCGCCTGATGGCAGCGCATGCGCTTTGCGGTTTCGCACTCTGGAACGTCCGGCCTCACTCGCCGGGCGCCGTGAAGGAACTGACGCTTGCCAGCGTCGAGAGCGGCGCAGCAGCAGCTGAAGTCGGAACCGCTCGTGAACGCACGGAGGCGCTGTTCGAGGCCCTCGGCGCGCCGGTCCCGCGCCGGAGCGGGGACGCGTATCACCTGTGCGAAACCTTTGCGGCATTGCTGGCCATGTCGGACGCTGAGGTGATGCAGGTGATGGCACTCGCGATAGCGGAGACGCTGGAGTCCGGCGGCCCGGTAGTTGAGGCAGCGCTGCATGCGTGCGGCACTGACCCCGCAGAGTTTTGGAAACCGGACGAAGCGTTCTTCGACCTGCTGCGCGACAAGCGCGTGATCACCGCTTTCATCGCGGACGCCGTTTCGCCAGAGACTGCGCGCGAGGCAGGCGACGCCACTACCAAAGCGCAAAAGGCGCAGCTGGCTGAGGCGCTCGCTGCCCGCGAGACCTCGCTCGACAGCGCATGGTTGCCGGGTTGGATGCATGTGCCACCGATGCGCCATCTGGACGGCGCAGCCTGTCCGCCCGCTGATGCCTGGAACCGGATTGCCGGACTGTTTGAGGCGTATGCGGTGGACGAATCCGGCACCGAGCCTTCAACTTACGAAGCCACGGCTGCCTGAGTTCTTCGTCTCCTCTCAGGCAGTATGGAGCCGCCCGGTGCTTGCCGCCGGGCGGCTTTTTTGCGCGAGGGTCTCTGTGTGCGGATTAAAGAGCTGCAGGTTCAAACGGGTGGCGAGTCGTCCGACACCACGTCTGACTTTCCATGAAGTATCGCGGTGCGTTGTGAAACAGGGAGCCTCATTCGTTTCTGGAACCTGCCTCTCGCGGCCCCCTTGTTTCCGTCTCTTGCCGTTGGACCTGGACGACCTGCGCCGGGCCTGAAACCTGACCGGCGAAGAATTTTCCCCTGCGCCTGCGGCGCATTCCTCGCGCGGCAAAATTCATCGCCGGTCAGGTGCTCCACTGCGTTGCGCCCCTGACGGGTTCAGACCCGGCGCAGGCCGTCCTTTCGGTCCGGCGTCGACGGGAACAAGGGGTTCCCGGAAGACAGCCAAGGAAACGAAAAGGAGACCCCCATGGCAAACGCACTCGGATATGTCACTGAAACCAAAGCCGGTTTCGAAGGCACCCTCGCAATGATGAACCTGTCAGCTGCGATCCGCATCGAGAAAAACGCGGAAAAAGCCGGAGACGGCCAGCCGGACTACCGCATCTTCGCCGGAGAGACCTCGACTGAAATCGGCGGCGCATGGATGCGCAAGGCGAAGCAGTCGGGCCGGGAATACCTCTCGATTACGCTGGCAGATCCTCAGATTGGCCCCCGCAAGATCTTCGCGAATCTCGCGCCGGTCAAAGGCAAGAAAGGCCGCCACGTGATCCTCTGGAACCCTCGCGACTAGGCCGAGGAATTCAGCCTCAAAGAGCCGCTCCGGAGAGACCTCCGGGGCGGCTTTTCTGCGTCCAGGTCCCGCCTCTGACGGGAGGGGGAAAATGCGCGTACACGATTTTCCCCCTCCAATCCGGCGCAGACGCTGCCAGCATGATCCCATCACGAACGAACTGAAGAAAGGAAACCCGTGATGTCCGGAAAGATGCCGACGAACCCCGACGCAAATGATGAGCACGTACTCCTGAACGTTCAGGAAGCCGCTGCTTTCCTGAGGCTCACACGCTCGACACTCGATCATTATCGATGCGAAGGAAAAGGCCCGATCTACCGCAAGCACGGGACCCGTGTGTTCTACACGCGGGCGAGCCTGATCGACTGGTCCGGGCGCCGGGAATTCTCTTCGACATCGAGCCGGGCAGGGCAATCCCGATGAAATCCGGATATGCGCTCGCGCTCGTGCTGGGAGGATCAGCGGCCTTATTCGGCCTCGTGTTCGATCCTCTGGAGAAGGTCGTCTGGAACCGGACAGCGAGCGCGCCAGAAGGGCTTTACTGGCTGAGAGACGAGCCATTCACCAAGGGCCGGTGGGTCGTTCTCTCAGCCAGGAGCGGGCCAGCGGAGTGGGCTGAGGCGCGTGGATATGTCGGCGAAGATTGGCCACTTCTGAAGCAGGTTTCAGGGGTTTCGGGAGATGAAGTTTGTCGCAAGGGAGTGGATGTATTCATCAATGATGAGCTCGTCGCGAAAGCGCACTTGTCGGATGAAAAAGGCCGCGATCTACCGGCCTGGGACGGGTGCGTTACTTTGAGGAATAGCGAGCTGTTCCTGCTCTCGCCGCACCCGTCATCCCTGGATGGGCGTTATTTCGGAGCGGTCCGCGAAGCGGACATTCTCGGGGTTGCGGTGCCGGTCATGGTTTCATCCGTTCACGGGCAATCTGCAGAGTAGGGCAAAGCGGTGCAAGCGGCTGCAAGGGTGGGGAAGGCGGACCCGGTAGGGCAAGTTAAAAGAGCTGGCGCCAGGCTCTGCCTTGCGCCTTGTCTGCACAACGATTTTTCGGTACCTTTTGCACCGGGTCGAGACGCCGGGTTTGCCTTGATCTTCAGTGTTTGCAGCAGGTTCAGCTGGCGCCATATCCTGATTGGGGAATCTTCAAATGACGGATGAGTTCGAGCCGCGTCTCGGGCGGATTAGAGACCGGGCGCGCCGCGGCGATCAGCGGTTTGCAAAGCAGCTGAAGAAGGCGTCGGCCCGGCTTGGCCGCAAGACCGGAAAGGCAAGGTTCAGCGGTGCGGGAATCGGACGCGGTGGAGCGAGTGCGCGGTCGATTGAAATGCGCACTCAGCACCTGCCTCGATTCCGGATGCGAAGGGTCATCGTGAAGACCCATGTTTCCAGAGCGCCGCGTGGCCGCGGAGCCGGGGCGCTCAAAGCCCATCTCGGCTATATCCAGCGCGACGGCGTGGAACGCGATGGATCGGGGGGGCAGATTTACACGCGAGAGGGTTTGGCACCGGATGCGAACGCCTTCGTAGAGCGCTGCGAAGGCGACCGGCACCAGTTCCGGCTGATCGTTTCCGCTGAGGATGCCGGGCAGCTTGGCGACCTCAAAGACACCACCCGCGCCGTGATGGCACAGATGGAATCTGATCTCGGAACGCGCCTCGACTGGCTCGCAGTTGATCACCACAATACCGGCCATCCGCACACGCATATCGTGATCCGCGGCAAAGATGCGGACGGAAAGGATCTCGTCATAGCACCTGACTACATTCGCCAAGGTCTTGCCTCGCGTGCTCAGGACATTGTTACGCAGCGCTTGGGCCCAAGGCGTGATCTCGAGATTGCGCAGGCGCGGCAGACCGAGGTGACACGGGAGCGGTTCACGGGCCTCGACAGGAGCATCCTTGCAAAAGCTTCGGAGGCCAGTGTCCGTATCAACGAAGGACATGAGCCGCTTGGCCGGTTCGAGGAAGCGCTCTTGCGGGCACGGTTGCGGCATCTTGAAGTTCTCGGGCTTGCGGAGCCTGCCGGCATGAATGCGTGGGCCCTTAAACCTGACTGGGAAACGACGCTTAAAGCGCTGGGGCAGCGCGGCGACATCCTGAAAGCCCTTGCAGCGAAGAACCGTGATTCCGTGCCCGACCAGAATCTGCGCAGGTTTGAGCCGGGAGCGCGGGGACAGGAAAGGCTTCTGGGCTCAGTCGTGGCATCTGTTCCTGAAGACGAACTCCGAGACCGGCGAAGCCTTGTCGTCGAGGATTTTCACGGGACACGCTGGATCGTGGATATCGGGCTCCGAGAGCCCGGAACAATCCCGCCGGATGGCGCTGTCGTCGAGATTACGTCACGGCCGCCAAGGCTGAGAGAGATCGACGCGTCCATCCTGAGTATCGCGGAACAATCGGGGGGCGTGTATTCCGGAGCGCTGCACATCGATGCTGATCCAACGGCAACGCCAGCCTGGCGGCAAGGGCACCTGCGGCGGCTGGAAGCGCTGAGGCGTGCCGGCATTCTGGAGCGCACCGTAGATGGGGTGTGGCATGTACCTAAGGATTTTGCCGGCCGCGCGGTGGACTACGATACAGCGCGGACGGGGCGCATCGACGTTCAGGTTCGGTCCTGGCTTCCGCTCACGGAACAGACCCGGCATGTGGGGCTGACCTGGCTCGACACGGACGGGGCAAACGAGCCCGGAGCACGTCTTGCAACGGCCAGCCAGGCTCGCCTTGCTTTTCTCGGAGATAAGGGCTGGCTAGAAGGCGGAGTTGTCGAGGCTGACCAGATACTGCGTGACCGGCTTCGCGTGATGGAATGGCGACGAATAGTCAGCGTGCTTTCTGCTTCGACTGGGCGAGCCGCCATTGAGCTGGTGCAGGGCGATAGATTTGAAGGCCGGTTTGAGAAAGCAGTCGACCTCGGTCAGGGGAGGTTTGCCGTTGTCGGCAACGCGAAGGAATTTGCGCTTGTGCCCTGGAGGTCAGAAATGGAGCGCCATCGGGGTAGGGACATGGCGTTCAAGCGGACAGCGTCAGGTGTCAGCTGGACGATTGGCATCGGGCGCGGATGGGAGAGGTGATCTCTGTCTGCGCAGGGGCAACAACCCTGGGACATTCGGGGCGAAGCGAACGACGCGCATCATGCAAAGATCATTTTAAGAATCGTAATTGGAACGACAGAAATCCGGCCGAAGACTGACTGAGTCCAGATTCTCGTAACAGGCAATTATTCGCCAGTAACGGTCGTCGGCGATCAAATTCTGTCCGGCTGCTGAGTGTGCAAAACCCGTCATAGGCAATTCAACGCAAAGATTTCGCTTTCTGGTCATCGATAACTGTCAAACGTGCACAGGGGAGCGCTCGGATTGGCTGCGTTTGGGCGTTCAGCGAATTGCGTGATGCCCTGTTGACCTAGTCTGAAAGGCTCGGCGCCGGGGCCGTGTCGGTCGGTTTTCGAGCACGACGCGAAGGATCCGGAAGCGGGATGTTCAGATCAGACGCTCGACTGCCCGGCCAAATTGCGCCAGCTGGAGGGTGTTTCTCCAACATTCCTCCGAAACCATCGCGCAAAGACACTCGGTGACGCAAAGCCGAGATATTCCGAGATGTCTGCCAGCGGGCTGGACGAGTTGCGGAGGTACTGACAGGCAAGTTCGGTGCGCACCCCACTCAGGAGCTCCCCATAGGTCGTGCCTGCCGCCGACAATTGACGCTGCAATTGTCGTACCTGCATTCCGAGATGATCGGCCACATCAACCAGCGCGAAGCGACCCCCCGGAATCAGGTTCACGAGAGCGTTGCGTACCTCTTCAACGATCGAATCCGCTTTCGCTTCGAGAAGGGAGTCGAGGTAGCGCTGGGCATACCGGGCCATTTCGACATCGGCCTGCGGATTGAGTCGATCAAGATCGCTCGCCGAACAGACCACGCCGGAAATCTCGCTGCGAAACCGCACAGGAACTGCGAACACGCTCCGGTGGATCGACAGGTCGGACGGCGCATCGTGCTTGAAGTGGACCTCCTGGGGACGCCACTGCGAACCGAACAACATTGCGAACATCCTGTGCAGGACGCCGACAGCAAGTTCTGTGGCCTGCCGCGTGCCAGCATCCCCGCCGAACACGAGTTCCTCCCGGATGACCACCACATCGTCGAACTCTTCCACTGAGATCAAAAGGGACTGGTTCATAAGGTACTGGTATCGCTGGAGGATGCTCAGCATCGACCGGATGGTCGGTTGATGGATGAGTAGCAGGCTCACAGCGCCGAAATCGGCAAGCTGGCGGCGCTGCGCCATTAATAGGCCAAAACTCTCATTGCACGACAATTGCGCCGCCTCTTCCAGCAGCTGCGTCGCAAGCTCAACGGGGATCTTATGGTCACGGTCGGCCAGCAATGCGGCAGGCAAGCCGTGCGCCCGCAGCAGCGGCCTTGCATCGAAATTGAGGGATTGCGCCACTTCCACCAAATTGGAAAGCACTGCAGTCCTGACGAATACCGTGCGTTTTGTCACCCGTCCTCCCGCGGCGCCTGTCGTAAATTGTACATTCGTTGTCGCGATATGCAAAGCTGAGTTACGGAAAAGTCCTTAGTCTTCTGACATGAGACCGGACGCAGGCAGTCGAATCCCTAGGGATCGCAAGGCCTGAAAAGCCGCCGGCCAGGGAGGAACTGACATGACTGCCAACAAGACTCGTAAACCGCTCGTGCGCCATGCCTGCTCAGGCGCATCGGGCATTGCTCTACTTTCGCTGCTTGCAATCACGCCTTCAGCAGCAGCCCAAGAAGACACAGGCACCGGCGAGCTTCGGATCACACCCGTCACCGTGACCGCACAAAAGCGCGAGCAGAGCGTCCAAGACGTTCCGATTTCGGTATCGGCCGTAACGGCTGACCAGATCGCAGATCAGGGAATGGATAACCTCGAAGACCTCTCGAGCTTCGTGCCAGGCGTGGTCATCGGAAAGAGCGCGATTTCGACGCCAATCAACATTCGGGGAATAGGATCGGGGTCAAACCGGGGGTTCGAGCAATCGGTCGGCCTTTACATGGACGGCATCTATCTTGGCCGTGATCGTCAGTTCCGTGCTCCTTTCCTTGATCTTGAACGGGTCGAAGTCCTGCGGGGCCCGCAGTCTATCCTCTTCGGGAAGAATACGATCGCAGGAGCCATCAATATCCAAAGCGCCGATCCTGTCCTCGCCGACGGTGTGAGCGGGAACGGATCGATCCGATGGGAAAATGAGACGGGGACGACGACGGTCAACGGCGCTGTCACGCTGCCGCTTGGCGACACGGCTGGAATCCGGCTAGCCGGCATGCTGCGGGAAGGCGACGGTTATGTCACCAACCGCACACGAAGCCAGGACGAGCCAGAGATTAGCGAGTACGCTCTTCGTTCAACGCTTTTGTGGGACGTTACCCCGGATTGGAAGCTGAACTTCAAGCTCGCCTACGCCGACAGCGAGGTCCTCGGCAGCAACGCGACGATCGTGAAGTTTGCTCCCGTCACCGGCACAGTCACGCCGCCTACAGCGATCAACAACCTTGTGTTCGGCAATGTTCCCACGCTGGCGCCAGGTTTCGCCGGCCGGGGCGACTTTGACGCTTTCAGGGACGATCCGCGCAACAAGACTGATTGGTCTGACCGGGACGAACAGACGTTCACTCAATCCAGCCTGGCGGTGCTTAACCTTACACACGATTTCGACAATGGTGGGGAACTGGCCTTTATTGCGGGCTATTCGGGCTATGAAACTCAAGATGGCATCGAACTCGATTTCCTGCCCATCAAGTTCATTTTCCGCGACGAGCAACAGGTCTTCAGCCAGATCTCGCAAGAGATCCGCTACGTTGAGGCGGACGAACAGGGTCTGGACATAATTCTTGGAGCCTACCATGAAGACCAGACACTGAAACAGAGTGGCACGCTGTTCTTCGACACGACTCTCGGTTTCCTGCCCGGTTCCATTTTTGCGGGCGGACCAACGGCGGGCGTGTATCCTCTTGCCCCTGTCCGCATCTTTGGACGCAACAGTTTGTTCAAGCAAGAAGCGGAAACAACAGCGGTGTTCGGAGAGGTCACCTGGAACGTCAGCGACGATTTCCGAATCGCGCTCGGCGGACGATATTCAGAGGACTCAAAAGATTTCAGCAAACTTGTCTGGTTCGGCGGCGATTTCACGCCTGAAGGTGTGCGTGGCCAGCCCGCATCGATCCTTCAGGAAAACCTGCTGCTTCTGTACGTTCAAGCGATAGATCCGGCAAACAACCTCGTGAATGCGGATGCCAGTCAAAGCGACGACGGATTTGACCCCTCGCTGAAAGTGCAATGGGATGTCCACGACGATGTCATGCTGTTTGCAACCATCACCAAAGGCCGCAAGACAGGCGGCTTCAATGGAAATGACGACCAGCGCCTTTCCAATGCGGCCCGTCCATTCACAGCTCTGACGCCAGCTGGTCTCTCAGCGCGCAATCCTCTCTACGACCCAACAACACCCGGCGTCGGTTTCACGTACGATGCCGAGACTGCGACATCTTATGAAGCGGGATTCAAGAGCCAGCTGCTGAACGGGCGCGCGATCTTCAATGCCTCTGCATTCCTCACCAAGTACAAGGATCTGCAGGTCAACATTTTCCAGGGCACAGGTTTCATCGTCGACAACGCCGAGGGAGCCGAGATCAAGGGACTGGAACTCGACGGCCAGTTCCTCCTCGCTGAGGGGCTTACTCTGTCTGGATCACTCGGCTACCTCGATTTCACCTTTTCGGAGTATAGCGGAGCCGGTTGCACGGTGCAGCAAATCTCCGAAGCCCTTGCTCCCTGTACTCAGGATCTCACGGGCGCCCGCAACGCTTTCGCGCCCGAACTGAGTGGTAGTCTCGCGGTCGAATATGTGCGCCCTGTTCTGACCGACTATCAGGTCCGCCTGAACGCCGATGCAAACTACCGCGGAGAGCACGAGCTGGATTACGATCTTGATCCGTTCACCACTCAGGATGCTACGACGAAGGTCAACGCCCGCCTCGCGTTTGGTCCACAAACAGGCAACTGGGAGATTGCTGCATTTGGCACCAACATCACAGACGAAGTGACTTATTCCGCGATAGCTGATGTTCCGTTGGCGCCGGGTGCGTTCTTCGGATTTGTCCAAGAGCCAACCGTGTACGGCCTTGAAGCCCGCGTCCGGTACTAGGGAGGGACAGAGAAAGTGGTCAAGGCGGTACGCTTCTATCAGTCTGGCGGTCCGGAGGTCCTCAAGGTCGAGGACGTCGCCGTTGGCGCGCCGGGGCCAGGTGAGGTTCGAATCCGGCACAAAGCCGTAGGATGCAATTTCGCTGACACCTACTTCCGCACCGGATATTATCCGGCGCCGATGCCAAACGGCATCGGCGTCGAGGGGGCGGGCATCATTGAGGAGGTCGGCGACGGCGTCACCGCGTTCCGGCCAGGCGATGCTGTCACCTATACAGGCAGCCCGCTTGGGGCCTATTCAGAAGTCCGTGTCATGCCGGTCGGATCCCTTATCCATCTGCCGGACGGAGTCGGCTTTGATATCGCTGCGGCGATGACGATGCGAGGCCTGACATCGGCGTACCTGCTGCGACGCATCTGCCCCTGGTTGAAAGCAGGAGACCCGATCCTGCTGCACGCAGCGGCGGGCGGCGTCGGCCTGATCGTCAGCCAATGGGCGAAGCTTCTGGGCCTGACCGTGATCGGTACAGTCTCAACGGAAGAGAAGGCGCAGGTTGCGAGGGCGCACGGCTGTGACCACACCATACTTTACGGAAAGGAAGACGTTGCGCAGCGCGTTCGCGACCTGACTGGCGGCGCCGGCGTCCCGGTCGTCTACGATAGCGTTGGAAAAGACACGTTCGCCGGCTCCCTCGACAGCCTCAGACGCCGAGGCCTTCTGGTTTGTGTGGGCACGGCGTCGGGCCCTATTCCTCCTGTCGATGCGTTCCAACTTGCCGTGAAGGGCTCGCTCTATGTAACGCGCCCGGCACTCGCCGACTATATCGCCGATCCGCAAGAACGAGCTGAATTGGCCGACGAAGTGTTCGGCCATGTAGCCGCAGGGCGCATCAAAATTGAGGTGAACCAGAGATTCCGACTGGACGATGCGGTGGAAGCGCACCGCGCGCTTGAAGCACGCCGGACGACCGGCTCATCCATCTTTGAAATCTGAAGCAGGGGCTAGAAAATGCAGGTCGCACCATTGACGAAGTCTATCGGCGCCGAAATCCGCGGGGTCAGCCTCGCAGAGGCGGCGCGCAACGACAATGTGTTTGGTGCCATCCGCGATGCGCTACTGAAACACAAGGTCCTGTTCCTGCGCAAGCAAGATATTTCGCGCGCCGACCATGTCGCGTTTGCGAGGAGGTTTGGCGAGCTCGAGGACCATCCTGTTGCCGGAAGTGATCCCGAACACCCAGGACTTGTCCGGATCTACAAGGATCTCGACAGCCCGAAGGAGCATTATGAGAACGCATGGCATTGTGATGCGACCTGGCGACAAGCCCCGCCTATGGGATGCGTGTTGAGATGCATCGAAACGCCCGAAGTGGGCGGCGACACGATTTGGTCCAACATGGTCATGGCGTATACGGATCTTCCCGATACTGTAAAGGAAGACATTGAAGGGCTCTGGGCGAGTCATTCGATCCAGTCGACGTTTGGTGCAGCGATGCCCGAGACACGGCGTAAGGCTCTGAAGGATCAGTATCCGGACGCCGAACACCCGGTTGTACGTACCCATCCGGAGACCGGTGAGAAGGCCCTGTTCGTGAATAGCTTCACGACGCATTTCATCAACTACCACACGCCCGCACGCGTGCGGTTTGGTCAGGATTTCGCACCTGCCGCGGCAAACCTTCTGACCTACCTGCAAGGCCGGGCCGCCATACCCGAGTACCAGGTGCGGTGGCGTTGGGAGCCCAATTCCGTTGCGATCTGGGACAATCGTTGCACGCAGCACTACGCGGTCCAGGATTACTGGCCCGCGGTGCGTAAGATGGAGCGCGCAGGTATCATCGGTGACCGGCCGTTCTAAGTTCCGCAAGTGGCGAGACACCCCAAAGACGAACAAAGCACCAGGAGACATTTCATGCAGTTCCTCGACGATTCCCTTCTTCCCGAAAACCAGGACAAGCTGGTCATAACTGTAGCCCCCTATGGCCCAGAGTGGGAGCCCTCTGACTTTCCGGAAGACATCCCGGTATCGATGGACGAGCAAGTTCAAAAGGCTGTCGACTGCTACAATGCCGGCGCAACGGTACTGCACATGCACGTGCGCGAGCCGGACGGCACCGGATCGAAGCGCCTTTCTATGTTCAACGAAATGCTCAGTCGCCTGCGGGAGGCGGTTCCGGACATGATCCTCCAGGTCGGCGGATCGATTTCCTTCGCGCCTGAAGGCGAGGGCGCAGAAGCGAAGTGGCTCTCGGACGATACCCGCCACATGCTTGCTGAACTGACGCCTCGGCCCGACCAGGTGACGATTGCTGTCAACACGACCCAGATGAACATCATGGACTTGATGTCGGACGAAGAATATGGCCAGACGAGCCTTGCAAGGTCTGACCTGTACCATGCCTATAGGGAAATGGTGGTTCCGGCTGGGCCGGGCTGGGTCGAAGAACATCTTCGCCGACTTCAAGCCAACCAGATCCAGCCCCACTTCCAGCTGACCTGCATGCCAGACCTCGAGACAGTCGAACGCCTTGTGCGGCGCGGCAACTATACTGGACCTCTCAACATCACCTGGGTCGGCATCGGTGGCGGCTTCGATGGACCCAATCCGAACAACATCATGGAGTTCATCCGTCGTACGCCGGATGGCGCATGTCTCACACTCGAATCAGTGATGCGTAACTGCCTGCCCGTCAACACGCTCGCGATTGCGATGGGCCTGCACGTGCGCTGCGGTATCGAGGACACGATCTGGGGCGAGCGCAAGCAGAAGATCACCTCCGTGGAGCAGATCGAGCAGTTGGTGCGGATCTCCGAGGAACTCGGCCGGCCTGTCGCCAGCGGCAAGGAAGCTCGGGCCATCTATCGCATCGGGGACTGGTATGCCGATGCTGACGAGACCCTGACTCAGAACGGCATGGCACCCAATCGCCGTCAGGGCGAAAAGTCTGTGCCTTTGCGCCGCGCCAGCTAGGTCATTCGTTGGGCAGGAGCATTCCTGTCCGATGACTCGTTTGCCCATTACCTGGAGACACAGTGCATGGCCGGACACATTCCGACTTCCGACAGCTCGTATGATCCAGGCATCCCGCGTGCCTATGCTTGGATCGTCTTCGCGCTCACATTCGGACTCCTAGTTTCGGACTACATGTCCCGCCAGGTCCTCAATGCAGTGTTTCCTCTTCTCAAGGAAGAGTGGCACCTGAGCGACGAGCAGCTTGGCAGCCTGTCGGGTGTGGTCGCACTGATGGTCGGACTGCTGACGGTTCCTCTATCCCTGATCGCTGACAAGTGGGGGCGGGTTCGTAGTCTCACGGTCATGGCAATTCTCTGGAGCATTGCCACACTCGCCTGTGGCCTTGCCCGCAACTTCGAGGAGATGTTCGCCGCCCGCTTTCTCGTCGGCGTTGGCGAGGCTGCCTATGGCAGCGTCGGCATCGCCGTCGTGATCAGCGTGTTTCCGTCTAGCATGCGCGCAACCCTCGCAAGCGCATTCATGGCGGGCGGCATGCTGGGATCGGTGCTCGGCGTCTGGAGCGGCGGCATGGTTGCGGGTGCTTATGGCTGGCGCGCCGCTTTTTTCGCGATGGCCGCCTTCGGACTGTTCCTCGCGCTGCTGTACCCGATCATCGTGCGCACTTCGAAAATGGTGCCGCGTGCGGTGCTGGGCGGTTCTGCGCCCGAGGCTGTCGGCAAGGAACGCAGGTCGCGACCTCTCCTGTCCTTGGTGAGTTCGCCGTCCGTCGTGCTGACCTATGTCGGAAGCGGATTGCAGCTTTTCATCGGCGCGGCGCTTATGTCCTGGCTGCCAAGCTTCCTCAACCGCTACCATGCCATGCCCGTCGACCGTGCTGCCAGTGCTGCGGCGGCTTTCATCCTCTGCGCAGGGATCGGGATGGTCGCGTGCGGTGTGATCAGCGACCGGCTAAGCCGCAAGGATCCGCGGCGCGCGGCGTCCTTTGCCGTTTTCATCTGCATCACAACTTTTGTCCTGCTCAGCGCCGGGTTCCGGCTACCTCCGGGTCCCGGGCAGCTCGCACTGATCGCAGCCGGTCTGTTTCTCACGTCGGGCACGGCAGGTCCATCGAGTGCCATGGTGGCAAACCTGACCCACATGGCAGTGCACGGTTCGGCCTTTGCGGTGCTGACCCTGGTCAACAATTTTCTGGGCCTCGCGCCGGGACCCTACATCACCGGCATACTTGCCGACCGGTACGGGCTCGATTCTGCCTTGAGCCTGATATGTCTGGTCAGCCTCGCCTCCACGCTCGTTTTCATGCTTGTCCGCATGCTGTATGCAGGCGATCTCAGCAAGGCATCCGAGTTCAGCGGCGTCGCAGTTCGGATTCCGGCATGACGGCTGCGGCAGCGTCTCCCGCATTTCTCAAGGCCGCGTCCACAAACCTGCCGGGCGTCGTTCTCTGCTTTGTCATTGCTGGCGCGGCAACTTTCCTGGCGGAGCATTATGGCGCGCCTGTCATGCTCTTTGCGTTGCTGCTTGGGATGGCTCTGAGTTTCCTCGGCACGGAGCAGACCGCAGCGGCCGGAGTACAACTGACATCCAGGACCGTGCTTCGCATAGGCGTCGCCCTGCTGGGCGTTCGTATCACGCTGGGTGACGCAGTTGCGCTCGGCTGGCAGCCGCTGGTGCTCGTCCTTGTGGCCGTTGTCGCGACCATCCTGGTTTCCATCGGACTCGCCCGGCTAATGGGATTCAACCCGCTGTTCGGGCTGCTGTCGGGTGGCGCCACGGCAATCTGCGGCGCCTCGGCCGCACTCGCGCTGGCGGCCGCTCTACCCGCACACCCGGGAAAAGAGCGCGCAACGCTGTTCACGGTGATTGGCGTCTCAATCCTTTCGACGGTCGCGATGATCATCTATCCGATGATCGCCCGCAGCCTGGATCTCTCTGATATTCAGGCCGGCATCTTCCTCGGCGGAACGATTCACGATGTGGCCCAGGTTGTGGGTGCCGGGCTGAGCATGTCTCCGGAAGTAGGCGATACGGCGACGCTCGTGAAGCTGATCCGGGTTGCGTTCCTATTGCCAGTCATCGTTGTTGCCTCCTTCATTGCGAAGACATCGGCCGGACCGCAGGCGGGAAAGCGGCCGCCCCTACTTCCCTGGTTTGCCCTCTTGTTCATCGTGTTCATGACGATCCGCAGCCTTGGCTGGATTCCGGACTTGATTCTTGAAACTGCCCAAGAGGTCTCCAGATGGTGCCTCGTGGCGTCAATGGCCGCAATCGGTATGAAGACGCAGTTCTCCGAACTGGCGGCAGTCGGCCCTAAGCCGGCGGTCCTGATGCTGCTGGAGACGACGTTCCTCGCAGTTCTGGTGCTTTCAGCCCTGACCTGGTTGCTCTGAAAAGGGAATTCGATATGCCCGATGAATTACCCGTTAAAGTAGTATTTCTGCCCGGATTGCGCGGACATGTCGAAGACCATTGGCAAACCAGACTGGCCCGTCTTTACCCGAACAGCGTGACCGTACCCCCTCTCTCCGAGAACGGCCTCAGCAGGTTAGCACGCGTTGAAAACCTTGCGAGGACACTGCAGTCGATCAGCATTCCGGTCGTCATCGTGGCACACAGCGCGGGCTGCATGATCCTTGCGCACTGGGCATCAGGACACGTCGAGGGACAGGTGGTTGCTGCCTTGCTCGCCACACCTGCCGACCTCGAAACACCCCTGCCGCCTGGATACCCGACAATCAGCGATCTCGCGGACGGAAAATGGCTGCCTGTTCCGAAGTCGCGCCTGCCGTTCCCAACGCTGCTCGCGGCCAGCCGCAACGATCCGCTTTGCTCTTACTCAAACGCCTGCGAACTGGCAAAGAGCTGGGGGAGCCGAGTTGAGGATCTTGGAGAAGTGGGCCATCTCAATCCAGTTGCCGGGTTCGGCGACTGGCCAGCTGGCAAGGTGCTGATCGATCGAATGTTGTCCTTAGAAAAGGACCGAACAGGTATTGAGCGTTCCGCAGACTGACTAACTCTCGGACCGTTTCGAGATCATAATCCGACCTCTTCGATGGGTATCACGTGACAAAAGTGAAGGGCCCAGTTCCAGCGAGTAGCTTGGGAGCCGAGATTGTCTGCAAACGGGAATAGTAGCCGTTCATTTCGAAGGGAGTAGCCGGCTGCTTAGGGCCAACGACTGCCGGCTGAGTAGCATCCGGCGGACGGCAGCTCAGTCCCCGTGATCGGACATCGGCGGGTACTCGCCTATTGCATGAAGCGGGGCGGTGCTGTTGCATCAGGTTTTCTGATCTGGGGCAGGCTGTGGCGAAGCGGGTAAAGAAGCGGTCTGACCGCAAGGCAAGTGCAGCGGACCTCGTGGTGGGTGCGAATGTGCGCCAGCTTCGGTCAGATGCCGGATTGACGCTTTCGGAACTCGCTGAGGCACTCGGCATCAGTCACCAGCAGCTGCAGAAGTATGAAACCGGCGCGAACCGGATTTCGGCGGGCATGCTGTACGAGCTTGCCCGGTTTTTCGTCATTCTTGTAGATCAGCTGTTCGAGGGGAGCGATGCTGAGGTTAGCGAGGATGCCGAGCTGATCCGTGCCCGGCGCAAATGCCATGCTGTCATCGATCGTACCGACTCGAAGTCGAAACTGGAAGCGATGGCAAAGGTACTTCGCGCAATGTCCGGCGACTGAGCCATATTCGAATTTTGATTGGTAGGTGTTGCGGTCTGCGCTGGCTTGCAGCCGTTTGTATTGCGTCCAACTATGCAATTCGGGTACGGCGGGTTGACTATGCGCCCTCGCAACGGAGAGCGGAGAAGGCTGCATGAATCCCGGCAGGATACTGATTGGCCAGGTCGGCGTCGTGCTGATCGTGATCGTCTTGACGCAGTGGTTTGCGACGCAGTGGACCGCAGAGGCGCTCGGATACCAGCCTGCACTGGGCGCGCCGTGGTTCGCTATCGGTGACCGGCCAGTTTATCTTCCCTGGCGCCTCTTCCAGTGGTGGTATGCCTATGAAGCCTATGCGCCTGAAGTTTTCGGAACAGCCGGTCTCATCGCAGCGAGCGGCGGACTGTTCGGAATCCTGGTCGCGGTTGCCGGCTCCGTCATCCGCAGCCGGGACGCAAGGTTCGTCACGACCTATGGCTCTGCACGTTGGGCAACCGTGAAGGATATGCGCCAGCACAAGCTGCTTCGGCCCGACGGGGTGTTCCTTGGCCGGTATCGCGGCGATTACCTGCGACATGCGGGGCCGGAACATGTGATGGCTTTCGCGCCCACCCGCTCAGGCAAGGGCGTCGGGCTCGTTGTGCCAACGCTCCTCTCCTGGACAGGCAGCGCCGTCATACATGACATCAAGGGCGAGAACTGGACGCTGACATCGGGCTGGCGAGCGACTTTTTCAGATTGCATCCGCTTCGATCCGACAGATGCCAGAAGCCCGCGCTATAATCCTCTCCTCGAAGTGCGCCGCGGCGCCTGCGAGGTGCGGGACGCCCAGAACATTGCCGATATCCTGGTGGATCCTGAAGGCTCGCTCGAACGGCGCAGCCATTGGGAAAAAACCGGACATGCCCTGCTGGTCGGCGTGATCCTGCATGTTCTCTATGCAGAGGAAGACAAGACGCTCGCAGGCTGTGCAAAATTCCTGTCCGATCCGGACCGGACATTTGCGGCAACGCTGCGCCTGATGATGTCAACATCGCATCTCGGGGACCGCCCGCACCCTGTCGTTGCTCAGGCAGCGAGGGAGCTGCAGAACAAGTCCGAGAACGAGCGGTCCGGCGTGCTCTCAACGGCGCTGAGCTTCCTCAGCCTTTACCGCGATCCGGTCGTAGCTGAGGTCACCTCCGTCAGTGACTGGACAGTGGAGGGGCTCGTCATGGGGGAGCGGCCGATGTCCCTCTATCTGGCTTGTCCGCCGTCGGATGTCTCTCGCACCAAGCCGCTGATGCGGCTTGTGCTGAACCAGATCGCGCGCCGGCTAACGGAACAGGAGCCGGATCCGTCGCGGCGAAAGCTGCTGCTGATGCTCGACGAGTTTCCGGCCTTGGGACGGCTCGACTTCTTCGAGACAGCGCTTGCCTTCATGGCGGGTTACGGTGTGCGCGCATTACTCGTCGCGCAATCCCTGAACCAGATCGAGAAAGCCTATGGCGCGAACAACGCCATCCTCGACAACTGCCATGTCCGTGTCGCGTTTGCGACCAATGACGAGCGCACAGCAAAGCGGATTTCTGAAGCGCTCGGCACGAAGACGGAGCTGCGTTCACAGAAGAACTATACCGGCCATCGCCTGTCGCCCTGGCTCCCGCACATGATGGTTTCACGGCAGGAAACCCAGCGCGCCCTGTTGACGCCCGGTGAGATCATGCAACTGCCTGCGACGGATGAAATCGTGATGGTGTCCGGTGCGCCGCCGGTGCGTGCAAAGAAGCTTCGCTATTTTGAGGACGGCAATTTCACCTGTCGTGTGTTGCCGCCTGCCTCAATTTCTCGCGAGGCTACTCTTGCAAGTTACGACTGGAGAGAGACCGTTGCCTGTAGAGCCGTGACTTGCAGAGCTGTGCAAGGCGCCGACAACGAAAGCGACGGCGGAGTCGAGTTGCAGCCGGAACTCGACCTGCCGGAAGCCAGGCTGCCAGTAGACCTTGCGACGAAAGAGGCGCCGGATCTCGACGACGCGGACGTGTCAGAGCAGGATGCGCATTTGCGGAACCTGCGCCGAGCCGTTGCCATCGACCAAGGCGACAAAGACTTCCTGCCGGATTTTTAGCATGGGCAAGCCGCGGTTGAACCTGCGCCTACGGGCAGACCTCCTCCGCAAGCTGGAGGACGCGACACGCCGTCCCGGTTTGACCAAGAACGCAGTGATCGAGCAGGCGCTCGAAGAATATTTCGAGCCCGCCACCCGGTACGGCCTCCAAGAAAGGTTGCTGCGAAGGCTGGACGATTTCGAGGTTCGGCAGGGCGAAATCGAACGCGATGTTGCAATGTCGTTGGAAGCCCTTGGCCAGTTCATACTCTACTGGCTGACGAGAACAGATCCTATCCCTGCAGGCGAACGCGAGATCGCTCATGCGCTGGGGCAGAAGCGGTTCGACCATTTCATCGCACAAGTGGCGCGCAAGCTGATCGACGGAGACGGCCTTGCGAAAAAAATCATCGATGCGGACGAAACGAGCGGTAGGCCCCTTTGATTGCGGAGAAGTAAATCAAGGGTTGTTAAGATCGGCGTCTTCTGATTCACTGGTGTCAGTACTCAATCGCGTAAACGCAGATGCAGATCGCCGGGGAGGGAGGTGAGCGCGGGCCGCCGGAGCCTCGGTCTGCGGGGGGCGTAAATGCAACTATCGATCAAAGGAAGACACCGATGACCGAAACGAAACCCTCTTCAGTTCACGACAAAGCCTTTCCGGTTAGAACACGCGACGAAGTCTCGGCGCTCGTCCAGGATGCTCTGGTGCATCTTGATGGCACGATCGTTGCCGCCCAAGCGGTTGTTCAGCTTTGCTTGTCTGAAAACAGCTCCATGGCGTGGAAAACTGTGATGCAGCGATACAATGCCCTGGACGTGCTCATGCAGAATGCCGCGAAGGCCGGAGACCAAGTCTGGTCTGCCATCGACTGCGAAGTGAAGCCCTCAGAAGACCAATGACTGATCCTGCATTTTCTCAATAGAAACCTGGATGGCCCTGTTACCGGGCAGCAAATTTCATCACTTCTGCTGCCCACCATTCCGCCATGCGGAGGCGTTCGTCCCAATAGGTTGCTCGGTGATAGGCCTTGCGCACATGATTGTCGCCGACATGGGCAAGCTCGGCTTCTATAGCGTCTGGGTGCCATTTCCCGCTCTCATTGAGCAGGCTTGAAGCGCTCGATCTGAACCCGTGGCATGTATGGACGTCTGCTTGGATATCTAGCCGGCGCAGCGCGTAGTTCATCGTGTTCTCGCTGAGTGGCCGTCCGTCCGACATCTGAGACGGCAGGACGAGCGAACCTTTGCCGGTGAACCGCTTCAGATCCTTGAGGATATCAATGGCGGGGCCGGGCAGGGGCTTTGTGTGCAGTTTGCGCGTTTTGGTCCGGTCGGCCGGGATGGTCCACATCCGCTCTTCAAAGTCGAACTCGCGCCAGTGGGACAGGCGTAGCTCGCCAGGACGGGGATAGAGCAGCGCCAGCAGCTTCAAGGCAGCCTGGGCTTCGATCGTGCCCTCATACGACCAGACGGTCCTGATCAGCTTCGCAAACCCCTTGCGGTCGGTCACGGCGGCCCTGTGCTGGACCTTGGGCGCGATAAGCGCCCCCTTCAGCGCCACGGTCGGGTCACCGTCCGCCCGGGTCGTTGCGATGGCGTAGCGAAATATCTGACCGATCAGGGCGCGTAGCCGGCGTGCTGATTCGTAGTTTCCTTCCTTCTCGACCCTTCGAAGGGTCGCTAGAATTTGGGGTGCCTTGATGTCCCGTATGGGCTTCGGGCCGAGGTCTTCGGATGCGAGGCGCGCGAGCCAGCGTTTCTTCTTCAGCGTGGCTGGGGCAAGTCCCTCAATCTCCTCCTTCTGGAGGAGCTCATCAGCTATACGGGCGAAGGTATCTTCGATCTCTGCGCGCCGGATTTCCTGGCCGGCCTTCTTGATCGCCGAAGGGTCAACGCCTTCGAAAAGCATCGTCCGAGCTTCAAGGCGCCGCTCTCTTGCCCGCCCAAGGGAGATCTCGGGGTAGGGGCCGAACGACAAGGTCTTCTGCTTGCCTTCAAAGCGGTAAGCCATCTTCCAGAGCTTTGATCCTCCAGGCGTTACCTCCACATACAGGCCGTAACCGTCACTATAGCGCTTCGTGCGGCTGTCCGGCTTGAGACCGCGAATTCGTGTGTCTGTGAGGGGCATTTTGTTGGCATCTTCAAAAAGTGTTGGCATTTTTCCGGCCGTTGCGATTCCGGGCCGTCTCGATGCCAACAAAATGCCAACAGAAAAAAATTCTTCCAACGATTTTTGGTGGACGTTGGCGGACGCAGCCGCTGAGGGCGCCGACCTAAAGCCTTGTTTTTATGGATACTGGCGGAGGCCCGCGGACGTCGCTGGAAGCCTGAATGGTGCCCGGGGGCGGAATCGAACCACCGACACGCGGATTTTCAATCCGCTGCTCTACCCCTGAGCTACCCGGGCGGGCCGTGGGGAAGGGCGCTATCTAACGAAGCCCGTAGGGCTTGTCTACGCTGATTTCAGTCTTCCGCTGACATCTCCCCGCCCTCATCCGGACGGGCAGAGTCCTCTTCATCCTCTGCCGGTGCGCCGGGAATGGCGTAGCCTTCGTTCAGCCATTTGCCGAGGTCCACATCCGCGCAGCGCTTGGAGCAGAACGGGCGGTAGGCGGCGTCGACCGGGTTCTTGCGGCATTGGGCGCATTTGGGCTGGCGTTTCTCGGGTGGCACAGGCTGGCTCATCTGGGGTCAGGCGACCTCCGGCTTGGGGATTTCGGCGCCGGTAATCTCGAACCGGTTGGCGTGCTTTTCGGCCAGTGCGCCGGTCAGATCAAGGCCGCTGGCGGTCATCCACGCATGGGCGGCAGTCGGCAGGCGCAGGGTGAGCCGGTCCATCGTGTTGTGGCCAAGGGCCTTTTGCAGACTGCGGAGGCCGGCGAGGCACTGCGTTTCGGCCGACAGCGCGCCGGACGCGTCCAGCAGGCGCTCGGCCATCGGCGTTTCGCCCCAGGCGAGCGAAGCTTCCATCAGGCCGAAGACGGAGGGCGGTTCGGCCTTCACGGTACGGTGGCTGAGTTTGCGCCAGGCGGTGAGGAAGGCAGCCTGAACCTTGCGTCCCGACTCGCGATTGAGCGGGGCGACACAGTCCAGCACGACAAGGCCGCCGAGCCCGCGCAGGCTGCACTG
>LADW01000006.1 GCA_000961695.1 Hyphomonadaceae bacterium BRH_c29 | reverse complement strand
TCTTCCGGCGAGACGATGATCCGAAACTGGTGGAGGTCATGCTCGCTACGCTCCAGAAATTCGCGGGGGCTGATCCCCTCCTGATCGCGATCATAAAGAATGCCTCCTTCTCCCTCGCGATCGACACCGTCGCGCTGCAGATAGCTGACATGGGCGCGAAAGAGTCCGGGACCTGCGCCGCGCGCTCTTGCGATATGCACTTTGACAATGACGCGGCGCATGTGTTGGCGAGACAAATGCCTATGGCGAGAACCACCGGTTCGGGCCGCGCCGCCCGTGCCATAACGCGCGCCTGTAAAGGCAGACTTGCGAGAGGCTTTGGAAAGTCTCGCTCCGGCCTTATTCAGCTGGCGTGACAAGCGCTTGCCTGCGGGCGCGCCTTGATCGCGTATACGTCCGAGCCGCGGCGTGAAGGGTCTTTCCTCGCTCATCGGAGGTCACTCAATCCGTGCACCAAGGAATATTCAGTAATTTCAACGCGTTTCGAGAAACGCATGCACCACAATGCTGTGCAAAGGGCGCCAAAAAACAGATGTGCAGACAAGGGGTTAGGCGCCATGTGGTGCCATAGCTTCAATCTTGCCCTACCGGGTCCGCCCTCCCCACCCTTGCAGCCAATTGCACCGCGTTGCCCTACTCTGCAGATTGCCCGTGAACGGATGAAACCATGACCGGCACCGCGACACCCAGAATGTCCGCTTCGCGGACCGCTCCGAAATAGCGCCCATCCAGAGAGGACGGGTGCGGCGAGAGCAGGAACAGTTCGCCATTCCTCAGCGAGACGCACCCGTCCCACGCCGGAAGAGCGCGCCCCTTTTGATCGGACAGTAGCGCTGTCGCGACGCACTCATCATTGATAAAAACATCCGGTCCATTGCGGCAAATTTTGTCTCCCGCCACCCCTGAAACCTGCTTCAAAAGCGGCCAGTCTTTGCCGACATATCCACGCGCCTCAGCCCATTTCGCTGGCCCGCTCCTGGCTGAGAGAACGACCCATCGGCCCCTGGTGAATGGCTCGTTTCTCAGCCAGTAAAGCCCTTCTGGCGCGCTCGCTGTCCGGTTCCAGATAACCTTCGCCGGTGGATCGAAAACGAGGCCAAACAAGGCCGCTGATCCGCCCAGCACGAGCGCGAGCGCGTATCCGGGATTCATCGGGACTGCCCTGCCCGGCTTGAAGTCGACGAGAATTCCCGGCGCCCGGACCAGTCGATCAGGCTGGCCCGCGTGTAGAAGACGCGGGTCCCGTGCTTGCGGTAGATCGGGCCTTTTCCCTCGCATCGATAATGATCAAGTGTCGAGCGCGTGAGCCTCAGGAAGGCGGCGGCTTCCTGTACGTTCAGGAGCACATGTTCATCATTGGCGTCGGGGCTTGGCGGCAGCTTTCCGGACATCACTACTTTCCTTTCTTCAGTTCGTTCGTGATGGGATGATGTTGCCAGCGCCTGCGCCGGATTGGAGGGGGAAAATCGTGCAAGCGCATTTTCCCCCTCCCTTCAGAGAACGGACCTGAACGCAAAAAAGCCGCCCCGGAATTCTCTCCGGGGCGGCTCTTTGAGGCTGAATTTTCCCGCTAGTCGCGGGGGTTCCAGAGGATCACATGGCGGCCTTTCTTGCCTTTCACCGGCGCGAGGTTCGCGAAGATCTTGCGAGGGCCGATCTGCGGGTCTGCGAGCGTGATCGAGAGGTATTCCCGGCCCGAAGCTTTCGCCTTGCGCATCCAGCCGCCGCCGATTTCGGTCGAGGTCTCGCCGGCGAAGATGCGATAGTCCGGCTGGCCGTCACCGGCTTTTTCCGCGTTCTTCTCGATGCGGATCGCAGCTGACAGGTTCATCATTGCGAGGGTGCCTTCGAAGCCGGCTTTGGTTTCCGTAACGTATCCGAGTGCGTTTGCCATGGGGGTCTCCTTTTCGTTTCCTTGGCTGTCTTCCGGGAACCCCTTGTTCCCGTCGACGCCGGACCGAAAGGACGGCCTGCGCCGGGCCTGAACCCGAAGGGGCGCAACGCAGTGGAGCACCGCCCCGGGCAGGAAATTTGCTTCGCGATGAATGCGCGTAGCGCAGAGGAAATTTCCTGAAGGGGGTGGTTTCAGGCCCGGCGCAGGCCGTCCAGGTCCAACGGCAAGAGACGGGAACAAGGGGTCCGCGAGAGGCAGGTTCCCGAAACGAATGAGGCTCCGTGTTACGCAACGCACTCGGATACGTCACGGAAAGTCAGACGTAGTTTCGGACGGCAAGACACGCGATTTGAACCGTCTACTCCCTGATCCGCACACAGAGACCCTCGCGCAAAAAAAAGCCGCCCGGCGGCAAGCACCGGGCGGCTCCACTCTGCCTGAGAGGAGACGAAGAACTCAGGCAGCTGTGGCTTCGCAAGTTGAAGGCTTGGCGCCGGATCGCTCCGTCCCATCCGTCTCGAACAGCCCGGCAATCCGGTCCCAGGCATCAGCGGGCGGACTGGCTGCGCCTGAAAAATGGCGAGAGGGTGGCACCTGCATCCAGCCCGGCGTCCACGCTCTTGCGAGCGAGGTTTCGCGGGCCACAAGCGCCGCTGCCAGCTGCGCCTTCTGCGCCTTGGTGGTGGCGCCTTCGACGTCGCGCGCGGCCTCCGGCGATGCCGCGTCGGCGATGAACGCGCCAATCACCCGCTTGTCGCGCAGGAGGTCGAAGAACGCATCGTCCGGTTTCCAGAACTCTGCCGGGTCAGTGTCGCAGGCATGCAGCACTGCCTCGACAGCTGGGCCGCCAGACTCCAGCGTCTCCGCCATGGCAAGCGCCATCACCTGCATCAATTCAGCGTCGGACATTGCCAGCAATGCGGCGAATGTCTCGCACAGTTGATACGCGTCCCCGCTCCGGCGTGGGACCGGCGTGCCGAGCGCCTCGAACAAGGCCTCCACACTGTCGCGCGCGGCGCCGAGTTCGGCAGCGGCGGCGCAAGCCTCGACGCTCGCCTGCGTCGCTTCCTTCACGGCGCCCGGTGAATGCAGCCGCACATTCCAGAGCGCTGAGCCGCACAACGAATGCGCCGCCATAAGACGCAGCGCGATGGCGGGATGTCGAATCAGGCTCGCCTGCGCGGCGGCATGCCGATGGAGACCGATATAGTCCGCCATCGGGCCGGACATCTCGGGCCGTGTTTCGGTTTCCGGCGCCGCTTCGCCACTGGCCGTGGCCGTCCTGGACTTGCGGGCCTCCGCCGCTTTGAGCCAGCCTTCATGGAACGTCACCGTGCCATCATGACGCTGCTCGACGATGACCTTGCCACCCTGCTTCCTAGTCGTGTGGACATAATCCCAGCGCTGGAAGTACGCGCCGCGTTCCATCAGGATCACATGGGTCCAGCCGCGCTGACGGTAGGCCTCGATGCGTTGAGTGATCACCGCGCCCTGCGCCTCCCAGAACGCTGCTGCGTCCGCAAACACAGCTGCCTCGCCAAACAGGTCTGCGGTCACCGCGCCGGTGTAACCGGCAAGGTCGAACAGCGCCTTGTCGGTGGTGATCGCGCTGCCGCCGGTGATCCACGCGCGGCAGGCGCGCCCCATCGGGGCGCGCTCTGTTTCGCTGTTCCAGAGTTTGAGCCAGTCTGCCTGCTGAGCAGGTGTCGCGAGCGTGAGTGCACGGACCGTCTCGCGATCAATTTCTTCCTCTGCATAGAGCTTGCGGATCGGGGCGCTGAGTGCTGCCAGCGCCAGCACACGCCGGACGTTCAATTCTGTCACGCCGAAGAATCCAGCGATTTCCTCAACGGTTCTTCCCCCGTCGTGAAGCTGCCGGAATGCCGTATACTGCTCCATCTCGGTGGCAGGCAGTCGCGCGACATTCTCGATGATGGACGCCTCGATGGCAGAGGCCGCATCGCCCTCCGTCATCACCGCGCAAGGCACGAGCGGATCGCTGCCGCTCTCCTTGGCGATCTGTTGAAGCGCAAAGAACCGGCGCCGTCCGGCGACGATGCCGAAGCCGTCGCCTTCACGCCGCACGAGCAGCGTCTGGCGGATACCCTTCTCCCGGATCGATGGCAGGATGTCGGAGACATCGGGCGCTTTGCGCCCATGGCGCATGTTGAGTTTCGAAATGCTGAGCGCGCTCAGCGGCAAGTGGATCAGATCAGGTTGTGACATGGCGTAACTCCTCAGAATGGAAACAGGTGTTCAGGGGCAAGGGCGAGGCCCAGCCGCCAAGGCGGCAGGTGCCAGTTAATCGGCACGAAGGGCGCGCCGAAGTAATCGAGCGACGCATCGGCTGCGCTGGCGCCGAGATCAAAATCCCGGATCATCACATTCGGGCAGCGGCCTTCCACCCATATGCCGGTGACAAAGCCTTGCTCGATGTCCAGCATCAGCGACGGGCGCGGACCAAGAAGCCGTT
Source organism: Hyphomonadaceae bacterium BRH_c29 (assembly GCA_000961695.1). Taxonomy (GTDB): domain Bacteria; phylum Pseudomonadota; class Alphaproteobacteria; order Caulobacterales; family Hyphomonadaceae; genus Hyphomonas. The sequence goes on along the minus strand of LADW01000006.1, from coordinate 706 downwards.
CAAAGATGTCCGCCATCACGCGCCCTCAACGGCATCGGCGCGACCGACAAGCCGCGCGAGTGTCTCGCGGGCCACAGCGATGGCCTCGGGCAGCAGATCGTTCGCAACCTCCGTGAGGTAGCTGTTATCCGTCTCCGGATAATTGGCCTCGATGCCCCAGAGGCTCGCTTGTGTTGAGTCCACGATTATGTGGAGCCATCTGCGCAACACGTTGTATCGACGGGTTTTTGTCATCTTCTAGCTCCACATAATCTTTGGTATCCAAGACTTCAGATTTTCGGTGACGTACTTCGAGTGACTGGCCGCGATTGAATATCCGACAGCATACGGATCAGTCGGTCAGATACCCCCGTAAACGACCCCTTCCGGATCGCGGGCGGCGCTGAAGCATGTAGGACATCAAGCTTCTCGGCTGGATCGACGCGAAGATACATCTCAGTTGTCTGGATCGAGCTGTGTCCCAGCCAGAGCGATACTTTGCGTATATCACCCGTCGCTTCCAGGATGTGCATAGCGCAGGAGTGGCGCATGACATGCGGCGTGACCGTCTTGGACGATAACGTCGGCGCTCTCTTTGTTGCTTTAGCAACATGCACGCGAAGTCTGTTTGCGAAGCCGTGGCGCGACATTGGTTGATGTCTAGCATTGACGAACAGATGCGTGTTTGAAGCGTCCGGTCGCACGGTCAGCCAGTCTCGCAGCACAC
>LADW01000073.1 GCA_000961695.1 Hyphomonadaceae bacterium BRH_c29 | reverse complement strand
CGGGTGAAGACCTCCGGCCACGCCCGCGCCTCAAACTCGTCCAGGGAAAGCCTCACCGGCGCTATGTGCCGTCCGGTCCGGTGTGCTCAGCCTGCGCCTTGCGTGCAAGGTGCGTCGGGGTGAACGGCGACACGCGGGAAATCCTGCGCGCCTTGAACCAGGACGCGGTCGAGCGACATCGGGTGCGGATGGAAACGGCGCATGCAGAGATCCTGATGGCGCGCCGAAAGGCCATCGCCGAGCACCCGTTCGGCACCCTCAAGTGCCGCGCAGGCTATCGCCACTTCCTCGTGCGCGGTTTTGAAAAGGTACGCGGTGAATGGAGCCTGATGGCCCTGTGCTACAACTTTACCCGCCTGCTCAACATCCTCGGCATCGACAGGCTGATCGAGGTCATCGCGTCGCTATTGCGCAGATCCTTGACGCCTACTCTTCACAGAAAACGCTTCAACAGCCATGTGACGGTTCCAATCGCCGATAAAATGAAATCCCGCCTCGCATTACTGCGTTGCCTCGAAATCTCGCTAAGCCCAGCAACATAACCGGATACTTGCCCAGCCTCGGCGCAAATTCCGGGATGATGGGCAGCGAGGGTGTCCTTTCTTGATATCAGCCGAGCCAGGGGGCAGGGTTCCCCAGCGAGAGGCCGCTCAGAGGTCGATTTCGCTCTGTTCCGGCGGGCGCAGTCTGTTAAGATTTGGCCAGAGGAAACGTAAAAACAAAAAGAGAGGGCCGTGCCATGAGCGCCGATATGACTTTCACCATGACCATCAACGGCAAAGCCGTGTCCGGCGCCGAGACGTTCGGTGTTGAGAACCCGGCCCTTGCAGACGTGTTCGCACAGGCGCCGAACTGCACGCAGGCCGAGCTGGACGAAGCCGTCGCGGCGGCCCGTGCCGCGCTTCCGGGCTGGCGCAAGACGCCCATCGCGAAGCGGCGGGAAATGATGCAGGCCATTGCCGGCACTATCGCGCAGCATGCGGAGGAACTCGCCCGCCTCCTGACGCGTGAACAGGGCAAGCCCTTCGAACAGGCCATGGGCGATGTTCTGGGCGGGTCGCACTGGTTTGTCGAAACCGCCAAACTGGACATTCCGGAAGTCGTTTCGCAGGACGATGAGGAACGCTACGCGGTGACGCGCTACGAGCCGATTGGCGTTGTCGCGGCCATTGTGCCGTGGAACTTCCCGATCATTCTGGCGGCGTTCAAGCTTGCGCCGGCGCTGCTGGCTGGCAACACGATCGTGCTGAAGCCAGCCCCGACCACACCGCTGACAACGCTGCGCATTGGTGAGCTGATCCGCGATATCCTTCCGCCCGGCGTGATGAATGTGGTGTCTGGTGACGACCGCCTCGGCCCCTGGCTCACCGGCCATCCGGGCATCAACAAGATCAGCTTCACCGGATCGACCCAGACGGGCCGCAAAGTGATGGAAGGCGCGTCGAAAGACCTGAAGAAGGTCACGCTGGAACTTGGCGGCAATGACGCGGCCATCGTGATGCCGGACGTGAATGTCGAAGCCGTCGCGCAGCAACTCTTCTGGGCGGCGTTCCAGAATACCGGGCAGATCTGTATCGCAACCAAGCGCATGTATGTGCACAAGGACATTTATGAGCCGCTGAAGAAGGCGCTGGTGGACTATGCGAAAACCGTGAAGGTGGGCGATGGCTCGCAGCAGGGCACGCAGATCGGTCCTATACAGAACAAGGCGCAGTATAAGCGCGTGCTGGACCTGATTCAGGATTCCAAGGACAAGGGCTACAAGTTCCTGATCGGCGGCGAAGCGGCGACGGCGCCCGGCTATTTCGTGCCGGTGACCATTCTCGACAATCCGCCGGAAGATGCGCGCATCGTGCAGGAGGAACAGTTCGGGCCGGTCCTGCCGCTGATGTCATTCGACAATGTCGACGAAGTGGTCGGCCGGGCGAATGACTCGATCTACGGCCTTGGCGCCTCGGTCTGGAGCGCGGACCTTGAAGCGGCGCAACTGCTGGCAGACCGGCTGGAGACGGGCACGGTGTGGATCAACGAGACGCAGCACCTCTCACCGCATGCCGTGTTCGGCGGGGCCAAACAGTCCGGCATTGGCGGTGAAGGCGGCGAGCATGGCCTGCTCGAATTCTGCCAGCCGAAGACGACCTTCATTCGCCGGAATGCCACGGTCGTCTGAGACGGCAAGGTGGCTGGCTGAAAGCGAAAATCACTGAGGGAAAGAGGCGGGCGCGGAATGACGCGCCCGCCTCTGCCTTTTGCCACTCCGTTATGTGTTGACGGCCCCAAGGGCAGGTGCGGTTGCGAAGGGCAGGCAAGGCCGGATTTGGGCCGGATTTGGAAGGAATATATTTTGGACCCCTATTTTTACCGGAAAGACGATTCCGTGATTGCCACGGAACATGGCGCAGGCCCCTGGGATCCGCGCATGCTGCATGGCGGCGCGCCGTCGGGCCTGATCGCCAGCATTGTCCAGAATTTGCCGAGCGAAGTGCCGATGTCGGTGACCCGTCTCACCATCGACCTGCAGCGCCCTGTGCCGGTGGGGCCCCTCGACATCGACGTGAATATCACTCGGGAAGGCCGCAACATTCAGACTTCGGAAGTGATCCTGTCGGCCAATGGCAAGCAGGTTGTCCGGGCCTCGGGGCTGAAAATCCGCAAGGCCGAGCTGGAGCTGCCGGAAGCCTCCGCGATGCCGGAAGTGGCGGGAACCATCCCGGAAACGCCCATCGGTTTCCCGCGTGCAGTCGGCTTCAATACGGCGGTAGAGATGCGCACAGAGGATCCGGCGGCAACCTCGCGCAAGGCGGTCTGGTTCCACATCAAGCGGCCTTTCCTCGACAGTCAGGAGACGACACCGCTGATGCGGGCGGCGGCGACGGGGGACTATTGCAATGGCTTTGGTTCGACGCTGGATTTTGAGGCATGGACCTTCATCAATGCCGACCTGACGCTGCATTTCGCGCGCGAGCCTGTGGGCGAATGGATAAAGCTGGAGGCCAATTCCTGGATTAGCCCGGACGGCCGGGGGCTCGGCTTCGGGGAATTGTCTGACCAGCACGGGCCGTTCGGCCGGGCGGTCCAGTCGCTGGTGATCGCGAAGCGCTAAGCTGTCGGTGAGCGGGCGGGCTTCCCGGTTGCGGAAGGCTGGCCTATATGCCGGGCCATGACGACATTTCCCTTTGAGATCAAAGCCCGTGAGGGCAAGGCCCGGACGGGCGTGCTGAAGACGACGCGCGGCGAGATCCGCACGCCGGCCTTCATGCCTGTGGGCACGGCGGGCACCGTCAAGGCGCTCTATATGGATCAGGTGAAGGAGGCGGGGGCGGACATCATCCTCGGCAATACCTATCACCTGATGCTCCGCCCCGGCGCGGAGCGGGTGCAGCGCCTCGGCGGCCTGCACAAGTTCGCCCATTGGGACGGCCCGATGCTGACCGATAGCGGCGGCTTTCAGGTCTGGAGCCTGGCGCAGCTGCGCAAGATGGATGCCGATGGCGTCACCTTCCAGAGTCATATTGACGGCTCCACCCACCGGCTGACGCCTGCGCGCAGCATCGAGATTCAGGCTGACCTTCTGGGCGCCGATATTTCCATGCAGCTGGACGAGTGCACCAATTTTCCGTGTACGCATGAGGAAGCCGAGCAAAGCCTCGAACTGTCCCTGCGCTGGGGGCAGCGCAGCCTTGAGGCATTCGGCGCGCGCGAGGCGCAGACCCTGTTTGGCATCATTCAGGGCTCAAACTTTGCTGACCTGCGGGAGCGCTCTGCGAAGGGCGTCGTGTCTCAGGGCTTTGGCGGGATTGCGCTTGGCGGGCTCGCTGTGGGCGAAGGGCACGCGCAGATGTGCGCGACCATCGACATGACCGTGCCACACCTGCCGGACGCGCTGCCGCGCTATGTCATGGGCGTCGGCAAGCCGATTGATCTGGTTGAAAGCGTCGCGCGCGGCATCGACATGTTCGACTGCGTGCTGCCGACAAGGTCAGGCCGCCACGGCCAGGCCTGGACATGGGCGGGGCCGATCAATGTGAAGAACGCAAAGTTTGCCGAAGACCTGTCGCCGCTGGACGCGGCCGTCGATTGCCCGGCCAGCCGCGACTATCCGCTGGCCTATTACCACCACCTGTTCCGGGCGGGGGAGTATCTGGGGCCGATGCTGTTGTCGTGGCATAACACGGCCTTCTTCCAGGCCCTGATGCAGGAGATCCGCACCTCGATCGCTGAAGGGCGGTTCGAGGCCTTGCGCGCGAAACTGCAGACGGCCTGGGCCTCGACGAAATCTGCGCCCCGCACGGACGAGGCCAGCGCGGATTAGCCTGGATTGTCGCCCTTGAAGACGGTCTTGTCCGGAATGGAGGCGCTCTCTCTTGGCCGGGCCGGGTAGGGGCAGTCCTGGGCGAGGCCGATGCCTTTGAGATAGGCGCGGCGCTGGGCCCCGATCTTGAAGGCCTGATTGTACTTCTTCTGATAGGCGTAGGCGCCCGAGGCCCGGCGGACGAGGCTGCGGAAGGGAATCAGGCTGCTGGCTTCCGACGCGATCGTGTCGAGTGCCGCATCCGAGGCCGAATCAGCCAGCTTTTCGGTGCGCAGCCGCTCGTCGGGGTCTTCGGTATCCCAGTCGGGGCCAAGCACCGCGTCCAGATCCGCCAGCATCAGCGTGATCTGCGAACAGCTCAGATCCTCCGGCGGGTCGTAGGGGCTTTTGATGGCCGCCAGCACGGGGGGAATCTCTTCGCGCGACAGGTTCAGATCTCTCAGCGGCGACATGGCCGCGCCCGGAAGGCCGTCTTTTGTCTGCTGGTAGGCGCTTCCGGCCGCAGTTTCGGTGTTTTCAGCCAGACCTGACGAAGCATCCGCCTGTTCCGTGGCGGAAGGCGCGGGGTTGCTCGCGCAGGCGGCTGCGAGGAACAGGGCGGGAATCAGGATGCCGGAATGTCTCATGATTTTATTCTATGTGGATAAAAGTGGCGACATGTAGCCATTGAGTGCAGGCGGGTGTTGACCCGCCTCAAACCGTTCTCTAAATGGGCCGCTTCGGCGTGCCCATAGCTCAGCTGGTAGAGCAACTGACTTTTAATCAGTAGGTCGCAGGTTCGAACCCTGCTGGGCACACCAACTTCTCCTTTAAAAACAACCGCTTATGCGGGCGCGGGATAGTGCCAGACGGGCGGAATCTTCGCATGTCTGCACTGTGTCTACAAGCCGAATCCGAAGTGCGAGGGTTTCGGGCACGGAACGTTTGAGCGCGGCTGGAAAAGGTAAGTGAGAAAATGCGGTTTTGTGGCCGTCCATGATCGAGGGGAGACCGGCAGGGCTTGCGCTGAATGCCACTCCCCAGCGTGACGCGATCCTATGGGCGCTGCAGGAAAGGGAGAAAGTTTCTTTTGGCGTGCGTGCTCCCTGTTGCTTACCACCCGGTGTGGAACGGAGGCTGTCAATGTTTTGACCGTTCCAAGATTTTTTCGAGGGGCCGGAAGTTGGGGGCGAGTGCCGAAACATATATCCGGTGATTGCGGAATTTTCACTCCCAGTTGCGTCATCCTCGACACGCATTAGGCCATCAACTTCCGTGTAAGCAGGGGGCCGGGGGGCGGGTGATGTGATGAGGGTCCGGGCTAACGCAATAGACGAACCGCGCGGGTCGAATTCAGGTGAAGAGGACAACAAGGAAAATGACATGCGGGGATGACACCTGAAGTCTCCGCATCAATACCCACAGCTACGCTGTGCCTTCGGTAAAGGTATTGACCCGGAGCCGTCAGGTGTCCGATGGCTGCTCATGGGTTTTGGTGCAAGCACCAAACCCAAGGGTTTGAGTGCAGGTACGCCCGCCATGTTAGGCTTCAGGACATGCCGGGAAAGCCGAATGTCGGCCCAGGCAAGTCCACCAGTTGCACCGGGACACCACCCCTCAGATTCAATATGGTGCGAACCAGAACACGGGATAGTTGCATGCTGCGCAAGTCGTCCATGGAGACGATAAAACGATCATTCCCGCCCTGTTGGTGAAGTTGTAGAAGCTGGTCGCTGTAATAGTCCAACTGGGTGTTCAAGAGGCGTAATGCGGACCATGCGAAGGGAGGTACTGGCTCCCGACCATCGCAGACCATCTTGGCCCGGTGCGGGCTGTAAGGGATTCCGGAACCTTCGGACAGGATGTCCGCCAATTCGGCATATGACAGGCGCAAGTGTTCGACGCAGGCGCCGAAGGGCGTGAGGGTGCTCATGTGAGTTTTCCTTTCGATAGAGCGAGTTTGCGTTCCGTCTTCGCCGGATCATCACGGAACATGGATTCAATTTCCTCTGCCGCTTTTCGAGTGAAAGCGGAGAGGCCGACGAATTCGATTTTGCGATTTGCAGCTAAGGCGATGAGGCATCCGGCAATCTGAGCCTTAAGCATGTCATCACGTTCTGCTTGGAGGAGTTCCTTAATCGCGCTTTCTGTGGCGAAGCTTTTCATCTCGGAAAGCTTGCCCTGAAGCTCACTACGGACGCGGGTCCAGAGCGGGTGATCTGGCCACCGGGACCTGTTCAAATCCAAAGACGGAGCTGTCAAACGAATGTCCGAGAGCAGACTATTGAAGATGGCTGGCAGTTTCTCCTGAAGCTGCCACCATGTCGCCACATCCCAATCTTCCTTGAGGTGGTTCTTGTAGGCTCGGAGCTCGACGCGCCATATTTGACTGGCCTCGCGGTCGTGAAGGTCTATGGGCGGGAGACCCTGTCTTTCCCGTGCCTTGTTCCAAACGACCGGCCAATGCGAATTACCCTTTGCAAGGACTTCTGCCCGCTTGTCGTAGACGATGATTTGCCGACCGGGATTTTTGCCAACGGTGACGGATTGGGTGCGACCGGTTTTGCCGGCCTCCTTGTATTCCATGACTTCGGCATGTCGCATCCGTGTGAATCGTGGGTGCATCACAAAATTGTCGGCCACGAGCCGAAAATCCGGAATGATGAAGTCCAGGGCGAAATCTACACGTGCTACGCTCTCCTGACCTTGACGGAGAGCGATTCCGAGCCGGTGGAGTTTTTCCTCAATTCTCTGTTTGACCCCGGCGAGACCGATTAGCGCGCATTGCACCGCCGAGACCGATATACGAACGCCCCATGGATCGTTCGAGCTTGGCTTCTTGAGAAACCAGATTTCTCCTGCAGAGCCGGTATCACACCTAAAGGCATAACCGCCTCTGGCGCCGGTGGCAGATACATTGAAGTCAACGCTATCCAACGACACCAAGACCGACTGTCCGATCTCCATCGCCCGTTGCTTCGCTGTCTGAAGCTTGGGCATGAATTTAGCAGGCAAATGGACAGCATAAGCGAGGTCGAGCGCGTCGAACCCCTTATGCAGTAATTCCACGACTCACCGCCAAAAATGTATTCGTAGGGGGGGGTGTTACAGGGGACCCCCCATTTCGGACGCCCCGGAGAGCGCGCGCGACTGCGCCGTGCCGCTGCCGCGGCCCGCCGTTTCGCGCACTTCCTATCGTTCCCGACATGGTTGGACCTCCTGTGAACGGAGCCACTCGGAGATGCTTTCGCGGGAGTAGTAAGTTTTCCGGCCAATGGGAATGTAACGAGGGCCGATCCCCTCGGTACGCCAGCGCCATAGTGTGCGCGGATGCACGCCAAGCATGTTTGCCACCTCTTGAGGTGGCAGGAATTGTTCATTGAAGTTCATGGTTGAACCTTGAGCTAAAAGCGCTCTGACGAACGCTTTGGTTGCGGGGAGGCGTTCACGCCCTTCCGTCCACATTCTCAATTTTGCAGAATACGCTCTGATATACCCAGCTGCGCGCTATTCACTTCAACCAATCACATCAATGTACAAAAGCAGAACAGGATTTGGATTCCAATGTCAACTACGGTCGCTTTTCACGCGAACCGGAAATGATCGACGCAACCGACTCGGTAGTTTCAATGAGCGGATCATCGAACAGGTGAGCATAACGCGCTGTGGTTTGTGTCTGGCTGTGTCCGAGCATTGCACCGATGATTGGCAGAGAATGGCCCTGAGACACTGCCAAACTCGCATATGTGTGCCTGAGGTCGTGCAGCCGCACACCTTCGATCTCCGCCTCCTCCAGGACGCGTGACCAAGTTCTGCGGACTTCCTTGAGTGTATCGCCTTTAGGAGACGGAAACACATAATCACCCTTCACGTGCCTTCTGCGAGCTGTGAGCAGGGCCGTGACAGGCGCGGAGACTGGCACTCGATGAAGCCGTCTCTGCTTTGTGGTCGAAGCTGGTTTCGTCCAGATACGAAACTCTCTGTCGAATTGTTGCCATGTCGCACCAAGGGCTTCACCACGACGACACCCGGTGAATAGCATCACCTTGATAGCATCCACTGAGTCCCTGCGCGGGTGGGCATCCAAGGCGCGCAATAGTCGGCCGATTTCATCGACGCTGAGGAAACGCTCCACCTTGCGTTCCTGATTGAGCTCTAACCCTTTCGTAGGGTTCCTTTCGATCCATCCCCAAGTGATCGCCAAGTTAAGAGACCGACGAAGAGCTGCAATCGCCCGGTTGGCAGTTGTGGGTGCATTCTTCGATGCTTGCCGATGGATAGTGTCACAGTCTTCGAACGTCACCTGCGAGACCTTTTTTGCGCCAATCTTGGGCAATATCAGGTCTTTGAAATACCGGCGGACATCTCTTTGCGTTTTCTCGGCAAGACGTGACAGGTGATCTTGCTCATATCGCTGAAAGAGATCTCGCATCGTAGGGGCCTTGTTCGCCTCTTCACGAACTTCAAGCGGATCGGTACCGACATCGACCATGCGTTTCAGTTCGGCAGCACGCTTCCTGGCAGCAGCGACGGGCCAGTCCGGATGCTGCCCGATCGTGAGCCTTCGTTGTCGCCGGAAAATACGATAATTGAGAATGAACGACCGCTGCCCAGCTGCCGTTACCCGCACACCGAAACCTTTAATGTCGGTATCGTAGTAGATGATGTTGCCAACATCGGGTGGCTCTAGAGACCTCACCGTTCGGTCACTAATTCTGTGTGTCCTCGATGTGTCCAAAGTCGGATGGGTAGCGGGTGTCATTGGGTGTATTCCTGCGTACTCGTATGTCAGCAAAAATGCTTTCGATACCGAATATTACGAATAAAACCCACTATTAACAAGGTGTTGTGCGCGCCCCTTTTAATCAGTAGGTCGCAGGTTCGAACCCTGCTGGGCACACCATCTTCCCCCACACGCTCCCTTCACATGTTATCGTACCAGTCAGCATAACGCTGGAAACGGTCGGCGACCAAGCCTTGACCGTGCGGGAGATTGCCGGGGGGCTGTGGCCCCGGTTTGCCGCGCCCGGCCCGGTGGTATACGCAAGTCTGAAACCTAAGGGGCAGGCATGGACCGCGTTGCGCGCCACACAGTCAGGGACGACTTCCTGCACAAGCTGAGTGCCGGACGAGTCCTGATCATGGGCATTCTCAACGTCACCCCGGACTCGTTTTCTGACGGAGGCCAGCATAACGGCCTCGCGGCCGCCATCGAGCATGCTGAGCGGATGCGCCTGGAAGGGGCCGACATCATCGACATTGGCGGCGAGTCGACACGTCCCGGCGCGGCAGAGGTCACTGCGGAAGAGGAATGGCGCCGGGTGGCCGGCATTCTTGCGTCACTGGCCGCGTCTTCAGCGCTGCCGCTCTCCATCGACACCTACAAAGCCTCCGTTGCGCAGAAGGCCGCTGAGGCCGGCGCAGTGATCATCAATGACGTGTGGGGCCTGACCCGCGATCCTGACCTCGCCGACGTCGTGGCAGCCACTGGGAGCCTTGTGGTGGTGACCTATAACCGGGGCGAGGCGGATGGGTCGATCAACCTGCGCGATGACATGGCTGGCTTCTTCGCCGACACGTTCCGCGAGGCAGACGCGCACGCCATTCCGCGCGAGCACATCATCCTCGATCCCGGTGTCGGCTTTGCGAAGACCTATGAGCAGAATTTCGGCGTGCTGGCGCATCTGGATGTGCTCGCCGACACGGGGTGCCCGGTTCTGGTGGGTGTGTCGCGCAAGTCCTTTATCGGGCGCCTGACAGAGCGCCCGGCGGATGACCGGCTGATCGGTACGCTTGCGGCAAACCTCGCCAGTGTCCACAGAGGCGCTTCGATCCTTCGGGTGCACGATGTCGCCGAACACCGCGAAGCCCTCACAATGCTGGAAGCCATAGAGAAAGCCCGATGACCGATCGCGTATTTGTTTCCAATCTATGCCTTCACGGCTTCCACGGCGTTCACAAGGCCGAGAACTCACTGGGCCAGAAGTTCTTCATCGACATGGATTGCGAGATGAAGCCGCAGGCGGGCCGCAACGACGACATGAGCGAGGCCGTGGATTATGGCGCGCTGTGTGACCTGGCAGAGCGCCTGTCAGGTGAGACCGTGTTCAATCTGATCGAAACCTTCGCAGACCGGATCGCGCAGGCCGTGCTGGACGAGCAGCCGCTGGTCGAGCGGATCACGGTGACGGTTCGTAAACCCTCGGCACCCATCCGGCACTTCGTCGATCATGTCGGCGTTGTGATTACCCGGAGCCGGGATGGCTGAGGCGTATCTGGAACTGGGCTCCAATCTGGGTGACCGCGAGGCCTATCTTGCGCGGGCACTGGAAGCCCTTGGCGCGTGGCCGGACATCACGATCAGACGCACGTCCCGTGTCTATCGCTCTTCCGCCTGGGGCGTGCTGGAGCAGCCGGATTTCCTGAATCTCTGTGTTCAGATCGATACAGAGCTTGACCCGTTTGATCTCTTACAGGCGTGCAAGATGGTTGAAGTCGAACTTGGCCGTCAGGAGCGCGCGCGCTGGGGCCCTCGGGAAATTGATGTCGACATCCTGATGATGGATGACGTGGACATCGAGACGCCGGGCCTGACCATTCCGCATGCGCGCCTGTCCCAGCGCCGGTTCGTGCTGGAGCCGCTGGCTGAGATCGCGCCGGACAGGGAGTTTGATGGCCTGACCATTTCCCGACTGGCCGACGCGCTGCGCGAGGATGCACCGGAGCAGGTGTGTGAGGTAGATCCGGATGCGACCGCGCACGTGGAAGAGCTGCTCCGCCGGGGTGCTGGCATCGCTACGGAACAGACATGAGGGCTCATCCGTTGGTTTCCTGAAAGGAGACCATCATGACCAATCTGCCAATCAATGCGAAAACCGAACGCGGGGAGCATGGCGTGCTCCGCGACGATGGCCAGAAAGACCGCCCACAGAGCGATGCGGTGCAGGACAGGATCGACGAGGGCAACACCCCGGTGCTCGATCCGCGCGACGAGCGCTTTCCGAACGCCCCCGACATGCTGAACGCCGATAAAGGCGCGCGGTCTGCCGAGGAGACGGCAAACCGCGAAACCATGAATACGCAGGAATTCGCTGACGCTTATTCCGAGAACGATCCGGGCGTCGAAACCAAGGAATGACGTCTCAGAGCGACTTGACGATTTCCTCGACCATCTTCTTTGCGTCCGCGAGCAACATCATCGTGTTGTCATTGAAGAAGAGCGGGTTGTCGACGCCGGCATAGCCGGAGCCCATGGAGCGCTTTACGAACAGAACCGTGCGGGCATTCTCCACGTCAAGAATAGGCATGCCGTAGATCGGCGAGGACTTGTCCGTCTTGGCAGACGGGTTGGTCACGTCGTTCGCGCCGATGACAAAGGCGACATCCGCCGTTGAGAACTCGGAGTTGATGTCTTCGAGTTCGAACACTTCGTCATATGGCACCTGAGCCTCTGCGAGGAGCACGTTCATGTGACCCGGCATCCGGCCCGCGACGGGGTGGATGGCGTATTTCACTTCGACGCCTTCTTCCTTCAGCTTGTCGGCCATTTCCTTCAGCGCGTGCTGGGCCTGGGCAACCGCCATGCCGTACCCGGGCACGATGATGACCTTGGAGGCGTTCTTCATGATGAAGGCTGCGTCTTCGGCTGAGCCCTTCTTGAAGGGGCGGTCAACAGCCGGTCCGCCAGCCGCCGCAGCGTCATCACCGCCGAAGCCGCCGAGGATCACCGAGATGAAGCTGCGGTTCATGCCCTTGCACATGATGTAGGACAGGATCGCACCGGAGGAGCCGACCAGGGCGCCGGTAATGATCAGCGCGAAATTGCCGAGCGTGAAGCCGAGCGCAGCCGCAGCCCAACCCGAATATGAGTTCAGCATCGACACCACGACCGGCATGTCTGCCCCGCCAATCGGGATGATCAGTGTGATGCCCATGATCAGCGCGAGAACCGTCAGGCCCCAGAACGCCCATTGGGTCTCGCCATGGCTGGCAATGAGAATGCCGAGCAGGACAATGATGCCCGCCGCAATCACGATGTTCACCAGGTGGCGGGCCGGAAGCAGGATCGGCGCGCCGCTCATGTTTCCGTTCAGCTTTGCAAAGGCGATGATGGAGCCAGTGAAGGTCAGCGCGCCAATCGCGGAGCCGAGGCCAAGCTCGATCAGCGAATTGGTGTGGATGCCTTCAGCGCCGAGAATGCCGAAGCCGTCCGGGGCGTAGAGCGCCGCCGAGGCAACCAGAACAGCCGCGAGGCCGACCAGCGAGTGGAACGCGGCCACGAGCTGCGGCATGGAGGTCATCGGAATACGGCGCGCGGTGACGGCACCGATCGTGCCGCCCACGGCAACACCGCCGAGGATGAGGCCCCAGGTGGCCGGGTCGAGCTTGTTCCAGAGCAGGGCAATGGTGGTCGCCACCGCGATGGCCATGCCGATCATGCCATTGCGGTTACCCGCGCGGCTGGTCGCCGGGCTGGAGAGGCCGCGAAGCGCGAGAATGAAGAGGATGCCGGCGACAAGATAGAGCAGCGGCGCCCAAGTGGAGTGGAAGGAGTCCATGATTTAGTCCCCCTTCTTTTTGTACATGGCCAGCATGCGCTGGGTGACGAGGAAGCCGCCGAAAATGTTGACGCTGGCGAGCGCCACGGCGACGGCGCCGAGAATCTTGGCGGTCCAGTTGTCGGAGGTCAGGCCCGTGGCGGCAGCGGCCACGAGGGCGCCGACGATGATCACGGACGAAATGGCGTTGGTCACAGCCATCAGCGGCGTGTGAAGGGCCGGGGTGACCGACCAGACGACGTAATAGCCGACAAAGCAGGCCAGGGCGAAGATCGCGGCGAGGAAGACGGTCGAATCGATGCCGCCGCCATCTGCGAAGGCGGGCAGCGCAAAGCTGGCCGCAGCGAGGGTCAGGAGTGCGCGTTTCATGACTTGATCCTTTCGTTCACCGTCTCGCCGCCCTTGGTGAGCAGCATGGCGACAACGACTTCATCATCGGTTTCGAGATTGAGGCTGCCATCTTCCGCTGTGACGAGCGGCAGGAAGGCGAGCAGGTTCTTGGCGAACAGAGACGAGGCGTCAGCGGGCAGGCGAGCCGGCAGGTTGGTGAACCCGGCCAGTTTGACGCCGCCGACATCGACAATCTCGTCCGGCTTGGACAGTGGGCAGTTGCCGCCTTGCGCGACAGCCATGTCGATGATGACCGAGCCGGGCTTCATGCTCTTCACCATGTCTTCGGTGACGAGCACCGGAGCGGGGCGGCCCGGAATGAGGGCGGTCGTGATGACGATGTCCTGCTTGGTGATGTGGCTGGCGGTGAGCTCAGCCTGCTTGGCCTGATATTCCGGCGACATCTGCTTGGCGTACCCGCCAGCCGTTTCGGCCGCTTTGAACTCTTCATCCTCGACCGCAATGAACTTGGCACCCAGCGAGGCGACCTGTTCCTTGGCGGCCGGGCGAACGTCGGTTGCGGTCACGACAGCGCCGAGACGGCGAGCCGTGGCGATGGCCTGAAGGCCGGCAACGCCGACGCCCATGATGAACACTTTAGCCGGCGCGATGGTGCCAGCGGCAGTCATCATCATCGGCATGGCCCGGCCATAGATTTGCGCGCCTTCAATCATGGCACGATAGCCGGAGAGGTTAGACTGGGACGAGAGCGCGTCCATGCTTTGGGCACGGGAAATGCGCGGGGTGAATTCCATTGAGAGTGAGGCGATTTTTTTCGCGTTCAGCGCGTCAACGACTTTCGCGTCGAGGGCAAACGGGTCCATGAGTGCGATCAGCGTCGACCCGTCGGCAAGCGCCGCGACTTCGCTGTCTTCCGGTCCGCGGACCTTGAACACGATGTCCGCGCCCTTGGCTGTCGCCACGGCATCCTTGGCAATACTTGCCCCGGCTTCCTCATAGGCGGAGTCCAGGAAACCGGCAGCTTTGCCAGAATCCGACTCGATTGTTACAGAGTGGCCAGTGGCCACCAGCTTCTTGACGGTCTCCGGCGTTGCCGCCACACGGGTTTCGCCGGTCCGTCGCTCCCTCAGCACTGATATTTTCATGGGGGCAGGAGTAACGGGAATATATTGCGCGGTGCAACAGGAAATTTGGAGATTGGGGCATGAGTTTGTTTAGTCTGGCTAACAGGACGGCGCTGATCACAGGCGCCTCCAGCGGTCTTGGGCGTCACTTCGCCAGTGTGCTGTCGAAAGCCGGGGCGGACGTTGTCGTAGCGGCACGCCGGATGGACCGGCTAGAGTCTCTGGCTGAAGAAATCTCCAAAACCGGCGGGCATGCGCTGCCGGTCGAGATGGATGTGACTTCCGATGCCAGCGTGAGCGGAGCTTTCGCTGAGATCAAGGAAGCGCTGGGGCGCCCGTGCGACATCATCATCAACAATTCCGGCATGTCGCGCGACACCTGGTTCCGCGAGCAGTCTGAGGATGACTGGAACGCGGTGATCGACACGAACCTCAACGGCGTGTGGCGGGTCGGCAAACATGGCTCCAACGCGATGATCAATGCCGGCGTGCCCGGATCCATCATCAACATCGCCTCGATTACGGCCCATCGGCCACAATTGATGACGACGGCGTACTGCGTGTCCAAGGCCGGTGTGGAACACCTGACCAAACAGATGGCGCTGGAAAACGCGCGCTATGGCGTGCGGGTGAACGCGATTGCGCCGGGCTATTTCAAGACCGACATCAACGACCAGTACCTCGACTCCGATGCCGGAGACGCCATGCGCAAGCGGATCGCGATGCGGCGGTTTGGCGAATATGGCGAGCTGGACGGGGCGCTTCTTCTGCTGGCTTCCGATGCTGGCAGCTATATGACCGGCTCATCCCTTGTTGTGGATGGCGGGCATTTGCTGAGCCCGCTCTGAAGCGAGAAATCTGATTCTTTTTACAAAACGTTAGCCAAGCCTTAGTGACTATGAGGGCAGAATGGGTGATCGACTGGAGATTGCCGTGTCTGCCCTCAAAGCTCACAACACACCGAAACACGACGCTGACCACGCGCCTGAAGCGAAGAACGCTGACGCGGCTGGGCCGAAGAAACAGGCCGGCTGGTATTCTGGCGATCTGACGACGCGTGTGACCGAATCTCCGGCCCGCCGGTTGCAGGCAGAGCTGTTTACACAATTGCGAAAGCCCCATCGGATTTCGATCCGGTCTACGCTGGCAACGCTCGCGATTGCCTGCCTTTCGATGGCGGTTGCCGGGCTTTATCTGGCCGCATCGATCTGAATCCGTGATGGTTTGGTGAATTTGACACGCTGCAAGGATGACCTTGGCAGGCAATTTGCTTATCAGACACGGTAGTTTTCACCTGACACACGAGAATTGGAATTCTGATGCGCGTTAGAAAGGCCGTTCTGCCGGTCGCCGGTTTTGGCACACGTGTTTTGCCCGCAACAAAAGCAATTCCGAAAGAGATGCTTCCGGTCGTCGACCGGCCAGCCATCCAGTATGTGGTTGATGAGGCGCTGGAAGCGGGCATCGAACACATCGTCTTCGTAACTGGCCGCAACAAAGGCGCCATCGAGGACTATTTTGATCACGCGTTTGAGCTGGAAACCGCGCTCAAGGCGAAGAACAAAGACGCGATCCTGGAACAGGTCGAAGCGACGATCCTGCCGCCTGGTACGGCCAGCTTCGTGCGCCAGCAACAGCCGCTGGGTCTTGGCCACGCCATCTGGTGCGCCCGGGATGTGATCGGCAACGAGCCATTCGCCATTCTGTTGCCCGACGTCATCGTGAAGGGGCAACCATCCTGCCTTGCGCAGATGGTCGAAGCCTATGACAAGGTCGGCGGCAACATCGTTGCGGTGGACCCGGTGCCGATGGAGCGTGTGTCGTCCTATGGCGTGATTGCCCCAGTCGAACGCGATGGACGCCTGATCCGCATGTCGGGCATGGTCGAGAAGCCGCCGGTCGAGTCCGCACCGTCGAACCTGGCCATCACGGGCCGCTATATCCTCCAGCCTGAAGTGTTCGGCCTGCTTGCCGATCAGGGCAAGGGCGCTGGCGGCGAGATCCAGTTGACTGACTCCATGGCGCGTCTGATGGAGACGCAGGACTTCTTCGCTTACGAGTTCGAAGGCATGCCCTATGATTGCGGCTCCAAGCTCGGCTATTTCGAAGCTGTTCTTGCGCATGCGCTGGACAATGCCGAAACCTCGGCAGGTGCGCGCGAGCTGATCAAGAAGGCTGTCGCCGCGCTCTGATTGGGTTTTCGAGGGGCTGAATGCGCGCTAGGTAGCGCCATGGCTCCTGATTCCTTACCGACCCATTCCGATGTTGTTGCTGCAGCGCAGCGGTTGCGCGGCCTTGTCCGACGCACACCGGTTCTGCGGCATGATGCGATTGACGCCGCCGCGGGCGCCCGCGTCTTCATAAAGGCCGAGTGTCTTCAGGAGACCGGCAGCTTCAAGATACGCGGCGCGACCAATCGCCTGCGTCAGATCCCGCCGGAACAGCGCGCGGCGGGCGTTGTCGCATTCTCGTCCGGCAACCATGCGCAAGGCGTTGCCCGGGCCGCGCGCCTGCTGAACATGCCGGCCCTGATCGTCATGCCGTCGGATGCGCCTGCCGTAAAAGTGAACGGGGTTCGCGCGGATGGCGGCGAAGTGCACTTCTATGACCGTAATGCTGAAGACCGTATCGAGATTTCCGAGCGGATCGCGCGGGAGCGCGGCGCTGTTCTCGTGCCAAGCTTTGACGATGTTCACATCATCAGCGGGCAGGGAACCGCCGGGCTGGAATTCGCCAGCCAGATGGCTGAGCTTGGCGAGACGCTGGACCATGTGATCAGCCCTGCGGGGGGCGGTGGGCTCATCACGGGCATCGCGCTCGCGCTGGAAGGCGCCTCTCCGGCGACGGACGTCTGGACGGCGGAGCCTGAAGGCCATGATGACTGGGCGCGGTCACTGGAGAGCGGGCAGATCGAACGTAACGCGCCGGGCACGCATTCTTTTTGCGACGCCATCCTGACTCCGGCGCCGGGCGACATTACGTTCGCCATTGGCAACCGGCTGCTGGAGGGCGGGTTTGTCGTGACCGACGAACAGGTGGCCGAGGCGATGCGGGCGGCGTTCCTGCATCTGAAGATCGTGGCCGAGCCAGGCGGGGCAGCAGCGCTTGCGGCTGCGCTCTTCGCTTTGCCGAACGTCCTGAAAGGCAAGACGGTTGGCGTGATCGTCAGCGGCGGCAATGTCGACGCGGCAGACTATGCGAAGGTTCTGGCCGGAGCCTGATACGCGTTTACCGTATGTGTGCGAACTGAAATTCCGGGACTTTTATCCGGTGTAAACAGGGCTGCACAATTTCCGATATATGGTTTTCAGCAGGTTAATTCACCTTGCCGCTTGGTTAACGTGTCGTTCCGGCGTGTTCCGAGATTTTCCCGTGCGTCTTCAAGAGACCTTACCGTCTGCGTCCTAACCATGACAGTCAGAGCAGGTGCGCCGGACGGGCGCGGCGAGGGAGCGATGAAAACTACACCCTTAATCAGTCTGGGATTGTCTGTCGTGCTGGGGGCCGGCGCGGTCTGGCTTGGCCGGCATTATATGTCCAATGACCGTGCGGATGCACAGGCGCAACTGAGTGCGGCGGCGGTTTCCACTGCCGATGTCCTGGTTGCCACCCGAACCATCGAGACGGGCGAGCTGATCGAAGACTCCATGTTGAAACGCGTGAAGTGGCCGGTTGACATTGTGCCCGCGGGAACCCTCAGCGGCCCCGCGGACCTTCCGCCCAAGGCATATTCGCGCGGCCTGATCATCGAGGGTGAGCCGGTCAATATCAGCAAGCTGGATACGAGTGGCGCCACGCTGACCCTCGCCGGATCGATCAAACCTGGCATGCGCGCTGTGTCCATTGTCGTGCGGGACGATACCGGCGTTGCGGGTTTCGTCCTGCCAGGTGACCGCGTTGACGTGAATGAATTCATTCCGCGTGAAGACCGCCGGGACACATATGCCCGTGGCAACGAAGACATGCGGATTTCCGGCGACCTCGTCGCACGTCCTGTGCTCCGGAATGTCACGGTGCTTGCGATTGATCAGACTTTTGATCCAAATCTTGAGGGCGCTTCGCCGTCCAAAACCGTGACGCTTGAAGTGACGCCGGAAGGGTCTCTCGCCGTGGGCGCTGCAAGCCAACGCGGCGCTCTCGGCCTCGCTCTGATCGGGCGGGAAGAAGAAGCGGAACTGGTCGTCGAAGCCCAGGCGGACGTGAAGAAGCCAGCGGTCGTTCGTTCGGTCATGAGGCCAAGAGCACCTGCGCCATCGACCGCGCGGGTCCTTGTCATTAATGGCAGCCAGGAGACGGAAGTGACCGCCCCGGTCAGCGAAGGCAATCCTCCGAAGAAGGTGGTGGGCTGATGGTCCGTTTCAATCGTGTTCTGTTGGCGGCGCTTGTCGCCATCTCATTTGGTTCGCTCGATGCTGCAGCATGGACTCAGCGCAAAGCTGCACCGGATGCCAATCTGCTGGTCGTGGAGAAGGGGCGTTCCGCTGTTGTCGAAGCGGATGCGCCGTTCACGACGCTTGTTGTGGCAGACCCTGACATTGCCGAAGCCATGGCCACATCGAACCAGTCCTTCTTTCTGCGCGGCAAGCAACCGGGTTCCACGACCGTGCTGATTTATGGCGTCTCCGGCAAGATCTCGGAACTCATCAATGTCGAGGTCGAAATCGGACTCGACGAATTGCGGACCGATCTGTCCAACCTGCTGCCAGGCGAAGATATTCAGGTCTATCCTGTGCATGACGGCGTTTTCCTTGATGGAAAGATCACGACGGCAGCCGCTGCCGAAATGGCCCTGCAGGTCGCGGAGCGATACATTCCGGGCGGCGTGGCGAATGGCCTGTCCATCGGGCAAAGCCAGCAAGTGCTTCTGGAAGTCCGCTTCCTTGAAGCCAGCCGCACCGCCGTGAAGGAAATCGGGTTCGGCAACACAATTGATGCAAACGACGCAATTGCCACCACCGAGGGCGGCACAGTTTCGGGCCTGGCGGCGAAAACGGTTGCTCTGTTTACGAATATCGGCGGCGAGAATATTGATGTTCAACTTCGCGCGCTGGAAAAGAAGGGCGTTGTTCGCACCCTTGCAGAGCCAAACCTTGTGGCCCTGTCCGGCGATACGGCGAGCTTCCTCGCGGGCGGTGAATTCCCGATTCCGGTCGCGTCCAAGAATGGCGAGATCACGGTCGAGTTCAAGAAGTTCGGCGTCGGATTGGATTTCTCGCCAACGGTTCTGGGCGATGGGCTGGTGAACCTGCGCGTGCGTCCGGAGGTATCCTCGCTGGACCGCGCCAACGGCATTCGCTCGTCCAATATCGAAATTCCGGGCATCTCCGTGCGCCGCGCCGATACGACGGTTGAGCTTCGGGATGGGCAGGCCTTCGCTATCGCGGGTCTGTTGCAGAACGATTATTCGAATGATGTGCGTCAGACGCCGTGGCTGGGCAATGTGCCTGTGCTCGGCGCGCTGTTCTCATCGAAGCGCTACCAGCGCAATGAGAGCGAACTGGTCATCATCGTGACCCCGCGCCTCGTCAGGCCTGCTGCGCATCCGGATATGCTGGCCTCTCCGCTCGACAGTTTTGCCGAGCCTTCTGAGGCGGAACTGTTCCTGCTGGACCAGAACGCCGTGCCGGCCGGAGGATATTGAGATGGAAGGAATGAAAATGACCGGACGAATGAAATACGGCCTTCCGCTTCTTGTGCTGAGCATGATGCCAGCCTGCGCAACGTACACCCAGCCGGCACCTTATCTGCTGGGTGGCGCAACGGCGGCCAATATTGCCGAACAGTCCATCCGGGACGTGACGGTTCCGAACTCGGAAGAAGTTCAGTCGTCCTCCGGTGTGCGGGCAGCGAACGCTGTACGCGCCTTAAACGAAGGCAAGCGCAAGGAATTGCCAGCCTCGGGTCTCGGCGGCGCAGGGGAGACGTCGTAACATGACACAGACAGCTGAAAAGAGCCCGCCGCCTGGCGGCGCGGATCGTATCATTCCGCACCTCGCAGCCCTGGTTTCTACCGAACGCATGGCCGCGCTCCAGCCCTATTGCGCGGAGCTGGCTGATCTTAGCCGGTTGTCCGCCTCCGAAGCGGCAATGAAGTTTGGTGGCGGCGTGTTGTTGCTGGAACAGGGCATGCCGGGCTGGGATCAGTTGTTGCTGAAACTGGCGGTCGACCGGCCTTCGACGGCAGTCATCATCCTGTCCGACCAGATCCCCGGTAGCATGGTGCGGGCTCTGATGAAGCTTGATGCCTCAGACGTCCTGCCGGTCGCGACGAGCGCGGCTGAGATTGCTGAGGCGGTTGAGAAACTCCGGGAGGCCAATAGCGGCGGCGTTGGCGGTTCCAGCGTTTGCTGGGCCTTTCGCGGCGCAGTCGGCGGGGCGGGGGTTACGACAATTGCCATAGAAAGCGCGTTCGAACTGGCGCGTCGTTTCGGACCGGGACGCGTATGTCTGGTTGACCTCAATGTGGCCGACGGCATGACGACTTCGTTCCTCGAGGCGGTGCCGAAGCTGGATCTGAATGCTCTGTCGGCAGCGCCGGAGCGTCTGGACCCGCGTTTGCTGGCAGCCTGGTGCTGTCAGCATGAAAGCGGCGTGTCGATCATTGCCGCTCCGCGTAATCCGGACGGCGACGCGCTTGCGACCGAGCCTGCCATCCTGCGTCTGCTGGACGTGGCCTGTGGCATGTTCGAATTCACGATTGTCGACCTGCCGCGTCACATGATGCCCTGGACGAAGTCCGTTCTTGGTGCGGTGGATGAGGCCATCATTATCAGCGAGCTGACGGTACCCAGTCTCCATGCCGCTGCAGACATGTGCCGCGAGATCGACGTGCTTCGCCGCGAGCGGACCCCGGCGAAGCTGGTGCTGAACCGGATGTTTCAGAAGAAGCGCCTGCGCGCGGAATTTGCGCTCGACAAGGCCGAAGGCGCCATTGACCGTAAAATCGACTCCACGATCACGTCGGACTGGGATGCTGCCCGCACGGCGGTCAATCTCGGCCGTCCGATTGCGGAAGTCGTGCAGAAGAGTCCTCTCGTCGCCGATATCGGCAGACTCGTTCAGATGATGCTGCCGGAAGAGGCGCAGACCGTCCTGCCGGTTGAAGGCAAGCGGAGGCGCCGAGGATGAGCCGTTTCGGGTTTTCTTCCGCCGCTCCGGCGTCGCCGGAAACACCGCAGGGCCAGGCCGCACCGCCCCCCGC
>LADW01000078.1 GCA_000961695.1 Hyphomonadaceae bacterium BRH_c29 | reverse complement strand
CTGCCCTCGCCCTGACGCAGAAGGCCCGCGTGCGCCTGTCGCGCCTGACGATCAGCCCGGCCAGCCTGAAGTCGGAAATCCGCACCTCGAAACAGCGCCTGCGCGATGTCGCCGTGCGCGCCCGCCCGGCCCTGAGCCGCCTGATTCAGCAGCGCGAAACGGCGCTCGCCAGCCAGGCCAAACTACTGGAGACACTCTCCTATCAGGCGACCCTGAAACGCGGCTATGCCATCGTGCGGGACACGGACGGTAAGCTCCTCCGCTCCGCCGGCCCTGCCGCGAACGCGCCCAGCCTGAAGATCAGCTTCGCCGATGGCGACGTGATGGCCACGCCGGAAGGCAGCAGCAGCGCGCCGCCTGCATCGAAAGCACCGAAGGCAAAACCAAAGGGCCAACAGGGCTCTCTGTTCTAGAAGGCGAGTCCGGAGTGAAACCCGCCTCCGCCTACGGATAGATACGGACTTGCCATCCCGCGCAGGAATCAGTAACTGCCCCTTCATGCACAGACACGCGACCTCTGCCCAACAACAGACCCGGCTTTTCAAGTCGGCGCGTGCTTGTGCCTGGCGATCATCCTGCTGACAGCCCGTCACAGACTGTTCGACCGACAAGCCCCGCCACCCGGCGGGGCTTTCGTTTTGGTCCCGCCATCATCCTGAAGGACCTGAAATATGAGTTTTGAATCTGATTCCGACATCACCGCGCTGACAGCAGCGTTCCGCGCCTGCAATCTGCCAAAGGAAAAATGGACCCATGCGGCCCACTGGGCCGCCGCCCTTGCCCTCATCGCCGAGGACGAGGCCGCCGCCCATCGCGACATGCCGGGCATGATCCGCGCCTATAATGAATCCGTTGGCGGCAGGAACACCGACACCGAAGGCTATCACGAGACGATCACCATCGCCTCCCTTCGGGCCGCCGCTCACGCGCTGGCCGCTGCGCCGGACGGCACACCGCTTCACGCCGTGCTGGCAAATCTTCTGGCCGGCCCCTGCGGAAAGCCGGACTGGGTGATAAATTACTGGCGCAAGGACACGCTGTTCAGCACAAAGGCCCGCCGCGAATGGGTCGCGCCGGACGTGCAGGATCTGCCATTCTAGGGGGTAGGCCCTTAAGGGCCGCAGCGGGACCGTACCCCAGGGCACGGTCCCGGCAGGCTTAGCCTTTGAGGTCTTCTTCCAGCACCGTCATCTGGAACTGGTACGAGGTTTCGCCCTCATCCACGTCTTTGTAGACCAGCGCGAGGAATTCCGCGCCGAGATAGACTTCGACGGAATCGTCAGTCTTGTCGCGGGGCAGCAGGCGCAGGCCCGGGTGCAGCTTCTCTTTGAGATAGGCCTCAAGGCGGAGCGTTTCTTCGCGGGTCATTCAGGTGTCCTTCCAATAGCGATTGGCAACCTAGTCAGTTTCGCCGGGGGTTCAACCACGCGCCTGCATCAAATTCCGCCAGATTCCACAAGGCAATGGGCTGCCAACTCGTCCACCTGGCCGGAATATTTCTGCGGCAGCAGGCGCATCAGCTCCGCCTTGTCGATCTGGCCGCAATCCATCAGCGACAAAACCATGGCCGTATCACTCTGGATGCGCCGCATTTCCTCCACTGCTGCGCGGCTGGAGCCGGCCCGTTTCAGCGCCTGCTCATTCTCGCGTGCGGCGATATTCCTGACTGTGAGATTCCAGGCCAGCGGCAGGATGTGATCGATATTCTCGGTGTGCGACAGGGCCGTCGGCCAGTCTTCCTCCAGAACATAGATGAAGCCCATGTTTTCTTCCGTATACGCGACGCCGATCCGCGTGGAGCCACGGTCAGCCCGGATCTTGGCCGCGATGCGCAGCTCCGTCAGCGCCTCCTGAAGCGCGACATTGCGGTCACGCCCTTCCGGCAGCTGGTCTTGCGCGGCCAGCGCGATCAGCGTTGTGCCGACGCCGTGGTGCGCCATCTGAGACTGTTCCAGCGTGATGTCTTCCGGGTCCTGCTCCATCAGCTGCGCAGCCTGACTGAAGGCCTGGTGGGAGAGTAGCGCATCGCCTCGCTTGCGCAGGCACTGACCCTTCCAGAGCAGCAGCATCGGCTCGTTCAGCCCCCGCGCCACGGACTGGTTCACATAGTCGACCACCGTCGAACAGCCCCGGTTCCAACCGAGCGAATTGCCATCCGCCTTGCGGT
Source organism: Hyphomonadaceae bacterium BRH_c29 (assembly GCA_000961695.1). Lineage (GTDB taxonomy): Bacteria > Pseudomonadota > Alphaproteobacteria > Caulobacterales > Hyphomonadaceae > Hyphomonas. The sequence continues at coordinate 32,524 of LADW01000078.1, read as the reverse complement.
ATTCCAGCATGGCCAGCCCCGCCGCGCCGATGGCCTGATCGGGCAGGCTGGCGCCATCGTCCAGCAGGGTCTGAAACTCCGTCCGTACGGCAGAGGATTCCACCTGGCCGCCCCAGTCGTCGAGCGCGGCTTGCATCAACACCCGTTGCGCATCTGTCAGCAGACGGACACTGCCGCCCTCATCCGCGCGCAGCACCATGGCGACAACTTGCGAGGTGACCTCGTTCATCGTCTTGCCGAGAATATGTCCACGCGCAATTGCGACAGCGCGGTCCTTGTAGGCCGCGATCTGCCCCGCCGATCCGGCCTGTTGCAGCTCCCGCGACAGCTCTGCCTGACGGCGCGCCGATTCATTCTCCTCACGGATGGCAACCAGCTGCGACTGTGTTGACTCCCGCTGCCGGCTCGCCTCGCCAGCCACGATGCGCAGGTTCACCTGATTGAGCTGCGCCTGCCGGGCATATTCGGCGCGCAGGCCCTGCAGCTCGAAATAGAAATAGATCACGCTACCTACCGCGATCAGTGCCGCCGTCGCCAGCAAGGCCGACAGCGCCCGCACCAGAAAGCGGAACGCCTGCTGCTCTCCCTGCAATTCCATCAACAGGTCCAGCGACGTGACCGGCGAGGTCTTCGTTTCGTTTTCCATGCTCATCGCGCCATCTCCGCAAGCGGGTTCAGTTTCGCCCCGCGCCAGACGCCATCACCAAACATTGGCTCCAGCAATAGGCGCAGGCCCGTTTCATCATCGCCCTCCCGCAGAAAGGCTTCCGCAATCAACAGTTTGATCCGCGTCTGCCGCATCCGCCACATCCTCAGCGCCGCGCCGATCGCTGTGGCGACGAAGAAGTTCGAAGCGCCGAGAATGCGCTCAGGATTGTCCGCAAAGATGCGCTCGCCGGTGGGCAGCGGATAATGGCCGAGCAGCGTCAGCAGGAACACGCTGAACGCCCCCAGCGCCGCCAGCATCGCCCCGATCAGGATCGTCCGGTTCAGCCGGGACTGGCTTTTCAGCTCGTCCCGGTGGTGACTGATCAGGGGGCTGATGGACGATATCATGGCCGGTCAACATCCCTCGCGACGCGGAAGCCGATGCTGTCCTTGCGTCCGCTGGACGGGTACGCATCCCGCACGGCGGATCGCACATAGGACGGCACCTTGTCCCAGCCGCCGCCCCGCACCGAGCGGGAGCATTTCTCCGCCCCCTGCTCCGCCACGGCCTGACCGATCCGTCCGGTATAGTCATGGAACCAGCAATCGGCGGTCCATTCGGCGACATTGCCGTGCATGTCATACAGGCCGAACCCGTTCGCCGGATACATGCCGCCGGGCAGCGGCTGGCGCGGAAACTTGCCCTTCGGCCCGCCATTATACTGGCGCCCGCTGGCATTGAAGTTCGCGTCCTTGTCGGTGAGATCGTCGCCCGTGTTGAACGCTGTGGTGGTTCCGGCACGCGCGGCATATTCCCACTCGGCCTCGTTCAGCAGGCGATAGGGCTCGCCTTCCACCTGATCGTTCAGCCAGCGGACATAGTCCATCGCCTCCCACCAGGTGATGTTGACCACAGGCATGGCCGGGCGCACCCACTGATCGGAGCGGGTCTCGGCCTTCGCCTTGTTTCCGGCACACCCGCTGTCCGCGATGCAGGCGTCCAGCTCAGCCCAGGTGATCTCCTTTTCAGACGCGGCGAAGACCCCGACCTGCGGCTGCCATTGCGGGCCTTCGGTGTCCTTGCGCTCCGGCTCCGTCTCGGGCGAGCCCATCAGGAAGCTACCCTCCGGAATGGCGACCATTTGTGGGCAGGTCGTGCAGTCCCTGAACGTGCGTGCTTCCAGTGCCCCGCCGGCCGCCGCCGCCGCGAACGCCGCCTGCCGCATCAGGGTGGAGACTTCGGTAAACTGCGGCGCAAGGCTCGGCGTCGGGGCATCCGCAGTCGCTGTCGAACGCGAGCCTGCCGGTAGCCGCGTCGATGCCACCGTGTCCGCAAGCACCACAGGTATCGGAGGCGGCGCACCGGTGCAGCCCGCAAAACAGAAATCAGCCCCGGTCAGGCCCGAATTATAGAACGGCGTCTGCAATCCGCCGGTCGCCACATTCACGCTGTCAGCGACGCGTTTGAACACCTGTTCGGCGATCAGGTTCTGCTGCCGCAAGGTCTGCGCCAGGGCGACCGCGAAGGCCGAATTCTGTCCCTCACCATCATAGGCAACATAGCCCGGCGCCGTGGAGTACGAGATCAACAGGCCGCGCGCCGGTTTCACCTCTGCCAGCCCGCCCGCTGCACTGCGTGTTGCACTTGGCAGCGGATTGTCCCGGCAGGCATCGAGGATCACGAAGTTCACCGCATTGCCGGCATCCTCCACATAGCGCAGCGCATCGCCGAGGCGCGGGGCCTGGCGCCAGATATCCTGTTCGGAACGGGCATTGGCATCCACCGGCACGAGATAGTTCAGCCCCTGCGACTGAACCCCGTGCCCGGCATAATAGATCAGGCCGATGGCATCCCGGCCGCCCGCCTTCAGCCGGACACCATGGGCGGCAAACGCCGTCTCCATCTGGTCTTCGCTGGCATTCAGCACCAGATCCACCTGAAACCCGACATCGGAGAGGGTTTCGGCCATCAGGCGCGCGTCATTTGCGGGATTGGGCAAGGCCCATCCGCGCTGCTGATAGTCCGAATTGCCAATGACCAGGGCATAGCGCGGCGGCGAGGCCGGATCGGCCAGCGCGGCATCAAAAGCAAAAAAACCTGCAATTACAAGCAGGACAAGGCGAAGCATGGCGCGTGTCCCCTTCCCATGAGATCGACACTTATCCCCCAGCGCGATGCGCGCATCCTAACCTCAATTCGGCGGAGGGGAAAAGGGGCGATAAAGGAAGGCCGCGCAGGCCCTAGCCGCTGACCGGGTGCTTCGCAGATGTCGGCAGTTTGGCCAGTTCTTTCGCCTGCCCGACCCAGTCATCCCGCTCGATCCGGCCTTTGAAATGCTCCAGCTTGTTGTCCACCCACTCGATCTCTGCCGGGCCCCATTCGGCGACCTGCCAGAAATAGTAGACGCCAATATCGTTCAGCAGCTCGCCCAGCATCGGGCCGATGCCGTTGATCACTTCCAGATCATCTTCCGCGCCAAAGGCCGCTTCGACCAGAAGGTTCGCCTTGTCACCGGGGCGCAGGGCGATTTCCAGCGGATGGGCCGGGGTTTCGGGTTCCTGTGCCGGAGGTGGCGGCGGGGTGGGCTCCGGCGCCTTCGGGGCGGGCTCCCGGAACACCTGGTCAATCGTCGCAAAGCCGGCGGGCTCCGGGCGCGGCGGCGCTGTCACCGGCTGGCGATAGACATAATCCGGTTCGCTGCGCAGGTGACCGAAATCACGCGCCCGCAGAACATGGTTCAGCGCGGCCAGCGTATACTCGATCGAGGCGAGCCGGCTGTCGACGCCGCCCATGTCGAGACGCGCCTCCAGCTTGCGCATGGTCGAGAGCACGGGCGAGAGGTCAGGCTCGCGCAGGGCCAGCAGCGTTTCCTGCAACGCCGCCAGACGGCGCTCCATCGGGCCGTAATCCGGCAGGGACTGCATCTCCGCCCGCAGTGAGGCGAGCGCGGATTCGACGCCCGACAGGCGGCTCTGCACCGGCGTCAGGTCGACGCCCGACCGGGCCAGGATCGCCACCGTATGCTCCACACCCGTCAGCTTGGAGTGCAGCGCCGCGCTGCCGCCCTCGATATCGGACAGGCGGTTGTGCATTACGCGCATGTCGTCCGATGGCGCGCGCAGGATGCCTTCGATATTGCGCAGCTCGTTGACCAGCGGGGTGAAGTCCGTCTCCGGAATATCGATGCTATTGACGGATTGCTCGATCTTCGTCAGGCGCTCCTTCACCGAGTCCATGTCCGGCACACGCAAGCCCGCCAGCGACGAAGACAGGGTCGACATGCGGATCATCAGCTCTTCAAGATCTGCCTTGCGGGCATTGTCGAGCCGGTCTGCGAATTCGGCAAGGCGCGCTTCCATGGCGGCCATGTGCGTGCGCAGCGGCTCCACGTCGGCTTCCGGGAATTCCATTGTCTCGATGGCCAGTTCCAGCCGGGCGAGACCGGAATGGACGGGGCCAAGGTCTGTCTCGGGGAAGCTCTGGCTACGGATCGCCCCTTCCAGCTGGTCGAGGCGCAAGGTGACCGGATCAAGATCGGCATTCTGCAGGCGGCTCACCTCATTGGAGACCGACAGGAGCGAGCTTTCCAGATCCGACAGGCGGCTGAACACGGCCTCCAGAGAATCGTCCGGCTGCTGGATCAGCGTCTCCATCCGGCCAAGCCGGTTTTCCAGCCCGCCGAGGCCCTGCTCCCGCGTTTCGGTCAGCAGGCCGACCACTTGCGTGAAGCGGTCATTGATCGCGCCAAGGCCTGCGCTGCCGGTCAGCGACAGGGCGCTCTCGATCCGCGCGAGGCGTTCATGCACGGGCGACAGGTCCGGCGGCGCGAGGCTGGCGAGGCTGCCCTTCAGATCATCCTTCGTGACCGGCGGCGGCATGTCCTGCAACGCTTTGGCGCTGCTGATCAGTTCCTCGTGAGCGGTCGTCACGTCAGCATAGTTCCGGCGGAACCACCACCAGGCGAGGCCCGCCCCGCATATGGCAGCGAGCAACATCAGCAGGAAAATCTGGAGCAGCAGGAACGACATGGTGTTACTCGTGACGGGGGCTTCTGCCCCCTGTTGGGTTAAACTTCATTCTGAGGCCCGGACGACCCGGATCTCGATCCGGCGGTTGCGCGCGCGCCCCTCCGGCGTTGTGTTGACGGCGACCGGATGTGTCGCCCCATAACCCTCGGCGATCAGGCGTTTCGGATTGACATTGCGGGCGATCAGTGCATTGCGCACGGCCAGCGCCCGGTTGCGGCTGAGCGTTTCATTCTCGGCTTCAACACCGGTGGAATCCGTGTGCCCCTCAATCCGCAGCGTGCCGGGGCAGGCCTTCACCGCGTCGGCCACCTGATCCAGCAGCTTGTTGCTGGAGGCATCAATCACCGAAGAGGAGGAATCGAACTCGATCCGCGCATCAACCAGTAAGTCGGTCAGACGCGCCTCACACGAAATAACGGCTTCATGGGGCAGAACATCGATTGAGCCGACGGTTCCAAACGGCATCGAGGCGAAGGCCTGCTTGCGCACATCTGCCGCCTCGCTCTCGGGCAGCTCGCAGCGCAGCGAGAAGCGCCCCTTCTCGAACACGGCCCAGCCTGCGTCGCACCGCGTGACCGTGTTCACGCCGCGCAGGGCAACAGCGACATAGCCTTCCTGCGGCTCCACTCCCACGACGTCCAGCGCGTCTTCGACACCATCAATCCGGGGCGGAGAGACCTTGTTGAAGGCGTGGCGCACCACAGTGTCCTTCGTCGCCTGATCCGGCATCTCGCCTTCCAGACGCAGGTTGCCGTGCGCGATCTCAAAGCGCCAGCCGGGCGAGGCCTCTGCCGCTTCAGTGACATCCTCAATCGGCTGCACCGGGGGCTCTTCAGCCTCGGGCCGCATCTTGAAGGGGCCTTGGGGCACGCGCACACGTGTTGCCGGATGGGCCAGCCCGAAGGGAGTCGCCGAGGCGGCCTCCCGGGCAAAATGCGCAGCCTTGTTTGCCTCGATTTCCGATGGCGGCTCGCCGTGGATGGTGATCCATTGTCCGCTGACGGAAGGCTGGGCCCAGTCCAGCCCGTTCGCAGCCAAAGCATCACTCACGGCGCGCTTCGTGGCGCTCTGCACGCCAAACGCAAATGGCCACAGGGCGATCAGGAACAGGAGGGCAAGGCCGGCAGCAGGCACAAGGCCGTAGGGTAAGAACGGGAGATGGCCAGGCGTCCGCACAAGGCTGCGCTTGCGCGCGACATGCCCGGCTTCATCCTGGTCGACGGTCTCGTAGTTCACCCGACCGCCCCCTGTTGATGCGGATTTTTCTTCTGAAATGCGAACGCATTAGCCGATCAAGTCTAGTCGAAATGGAGGCGCGCAACAACATTGCCCATCCGAACCGACCCGGTCAGACTGAAGAAAACGGGCCAGAAAACAGCCGGGTTCGTGCGCCACACGAATTCGGCAAGCCCCCAGTCCCTTGCAGCGGGAATATGACTGGCATCCCGCCCCGACGGGCCGGATCGGCTCCGCAGCTGGCGGCAACCCGGAATCGCCTGTCAGAGCCCCCAAAAGCAACGCCGGTCCTCCGCAAACGGAAGACCGGCGCGCAAGAGAAAATCAGGGCTTTAGTTCGATGCGTCTTCGGGCAGCGACTGGTCCATCGTTTTGGCTGGCTGGCAGCAGGACGGGCCGGATACGACCTTGGCAGGAACACCCGCCACGGTGCAATGCGCGGGCACATCCTTCAGCACGACAGAACCGGCGGCGACTTTCGCTTCGTCGCCGATATGAATGTTGCCCAGCACTTTTGCGCCAACTGAGAGCAGCACGCCGCGCCCGATCTTCGGGTGACGGTCGCCGACTTCCTTGCCTGTGCCGCCCAGCGTCACGCCGTGCAGCAGCGAACAGCCATCGCCGACCACGGCGGTCTCACCAATGGTGATGCCCGTCGCGTGGTCAAACATCACGCCCTGCCCGATGCGGGCGGCGGGGTGGATGTCAGTGCCGAACAGTTCAGACGACCGGCTCTGGAAATGAAATGCCAGCGTCTCGCGGCCCTCGCGCCACAACTGGTGGGCGATGCGATGCGTCTGCAGGGCCAGGAAACCTTTGAAGAACAGGAAAGGCTGCAGCAGACCGCGGCAGGCCGGGTCGCGCTCCAGCACGGCCATCAGGTCGGCCTCAGCCGCCTCGACCATATAGGGCTGCGCCTCGCAGGCATCGGACAGGATGTCCCGCACCTGCTGGGTGCCGATTGTGGCATTGCCGATTTTCTCGGCCAGGTGATAGGCCAGCGCGTCGCACAGTGAGTCGTGAGACAGGATCGCGGCGTTGATATAGCCTGCCAGCGACGGCTCATCCGCTGCCGCTGCAACCGCTTCAAAGCGGAGGCGTTTCCACGCTGGCGGCGGGGCGCCAATATCAGGATTTTCTGGCATTCGGGCCTCCCTCGGGCACGTTGTCTGTAGGGGACATGGGGCAGCCGGGCGCAGGCATCAAGCCCCGGCCCGTTCACATTTGGCTCACTCGCCTGTGGGCTCCGGCAATTGGGGACGGTAGCCGAACAGGCGGCGCACGGGTTTGTAGGTCATGATCCGGAACACGGCCGGGGTGAAATACAGCGACAACAGCGCCGATCCGGCCACACCGCCCGAGATACCCGCCGCCAGAGGCAGCCAGAAATTGTCCCCCGACAGCAGGATCGGAATGAAGCCGCCCATCGTGGTCAGCGTCGTCGCCACAATGTGCCGGGTGGCGTCCACCACAATCTCGCGCTGGCGGATCACATCATCGGCCATCGCCCACGGATCGGCCTTGAGCAGACTCAGCACCACAATCGACGAGTTGATCGAAATCCCCAGCAGGCCCAGCGCACCGACAATCGCATTGAACCCGAAGGGCAGATTGAACAGCCACACGCCAAAGAAGGCGAGCCCGATGGACAGGAAACCCGAAACCAGGATCAGCACCATCATGCGGAACGAGTTGAACACGAGCATGATCGCCCCGGCCATGACCAGGATCAGCGGAATGCCGACAGCGGCCAGATTGGTCACCGCCTCGGAGGAATTTTCCGCCTCCCCGCCGGTCGCGACCGTATAGCCAGCCGGCACCGTAAAGCCGGTTGCAGCGAGGCGCGCCTCATAGTCTGCCAGAACCGGCGCGGGGATCGTATAAGGGTCCAGATAGGCCAGGATCTGGTTCATCCGCCGGCCTTCCCAGCGCGTGATGACCGCCGTCTCCGGATCGAGCGACATCTCGCCCAGCGCCGCCAGCGGCGTCCCTCCGGCGGCAGAGCCGACCGTGGCGGAGCGCAGGCTGGAGAGCTCGCGCCGCCGGCTCTCCGGGGCGATCACCTTGACCGGCAATTCCTCGGTGCCCTCAAGCACAGAGCCTGCGCGCACGCCTTCAAGCTCGGCATTCAGGTCTGCGGCAAGGTCGGTCAGCCGCTCGCCCGTGAGCGCCGTGGCGGTCTCGTCTGCGGCGAACTTCATGGTCGGCGCGCCAAGCTGCAGCGAGGAGACCGTGTAAGTCACGCCCGGCGTCTGCGCGAGCACGGCGCGGGTCTCGTTGCCGAGCCGGTTCAGCGTGTCGAAATCATCGCCCAGGATACGGAACTCGACCGGCGCATCGGCGGGCGGGCCTTGCTCGTAAGGCAGCGCGAGGAAGCGGGCGGACGGGAACTCGGCGCGGACCAGCGTCTGCACGTCGGCCACGATCTGCCGTGTCCGGAGATTATTGTCGAGCTGCACCCAGCCGGAGGCGAGCCCCTCCACACCGCGCGTATTGTTGATGGCGTTGTAATAGACCCGCGGTGCCGGCTCCCCCAGAACCCAGGTCACATCCTTCACGCCCTCCAGCGAGCGGATCAATTCGCTCGCCCGCCTTGTGACGGCCTCCGTGTCAGCGAGGCTGGCTTCAGGTGGCAATTGCAGGGTCAGCTGGAACTGGTCGCGCTCGGTCTGCGGGAAGAACTGGCTGGGCAGCGTCGTCACCAGATAGAACCCGAGCAGCGCCGGCGCGATGCCGAGCACGATCCCCAGCGGCGGGAAGCGCAGCACAGCCTCCACCGTCGCGCGGTAGCCGTCGGAGACATAGTCGATGGCGATCCCGTCCCGCCACCAGCGGCGCGGGCGCCTTGCCTCGCCTCTCTCCCAGCCGCGCGTGCGGTCGAACCAGCCAGCCATGGCCGGGATCACCGTCACCGAGATGAAGAAGGAGGACACGATCGCGAACACGACCGACAGGCCGATCATGCCGATGAACTCGCCCGCCCCGCCGGGCATCATGGCAATCGGCGCGAAGGCGAGTGCAGTGGTCAGGGTCGAGGCGCCGAGCGGCGCGAACAGGTGTCTCAGGCTGCGCTCGATGGCGTCGAGCCGGTTCAGGCCTTTCACCCGCCACTGGTCGAAATCGTCCACCACGACGATGGCATTATCGATCAGCAGGCCGAGCGAAATGACGAGGCCCGTCACAGACATCTGGTGCAGCGGATGGCCGAACACCTTGAACAGGATCAGCACCAGCGCCACGGTCAACGGCAGCGCCGCCCCCACCACCAGCGCCGAGCGCCAGCCCATGGTGAAAAACAGCACCGCGAGCACGATGAGCGCCGAGAAGAGCAGGTTCTGCGCCAGCCCGTTGAGGCGCGCATTGGTGTAGGTGCTCTGGTCGAAGACGGTCTTGATTGTGAGGCCCGGCGGCGTATCGCGCGCAAAGTCCTCGACCACGGCGCGGGCGGTATCGGCCCACTTGTCCACCCTCTGTCCCGGCGAAATATAAGCCCCGATCAGGACTGACCGCTTGCCGTTCTCCATCGCCATCCGCACAGGCGGATCGGAAAGCCCCTTGTTCACATCGGCGATGTCCCCAAGCCGGACCGCCGTGCCGTCCGCCCGCTGGATCAGCGGCACAGACCGGACGCGGGCAATCGAGTCAAACTCCCCGCCAATCTCGAAGCCGACATTCGCCCCTTCGGCCCTGAGGCGCCCGGCCGGGGCCTTGGAATCTGCCGATGCCAGCAGACCTGCCGCCTGCCGGAAAGACAGCCCCGTCGCGGCCAGCGCGTCCGGATCAATCTCGACCCGAACCTCCTCCGAGGGCATGCCGAACGTCTCTGTCAGTTCCGTACCCGGAAGGCGCTCGAACCGGTCCTGCAGGTCCAGCGCGAGGCGGCGCATCACGGCCAGCGGCGGATCACCCTCACTGTCCCAGCTGATGCCAACCACAAGGGTCGCGGCACCGATGTACTGGCGGTTCACGATGGGCGCCGACGCACCTTCGGGGAAGTTGGCCCTGGCCTGCTCCACCTTCTGGCGGATCAGCGTCCAGGCATCGTCCACTTCGCCTTCATTGAGGTCTTCGCGTATGTCGATCCGGAGTTGCGACACGCCGGCGCGGGAGGTGGATTGGACCTCTTTCAGCTCCGGCAACTCCATCAGCGCGGTTTCCAGCGGCTCGGTGACCAGCGCTTCCATCCGCTCGGCATCGGCGCCGGGCAGATAGGTCAGAACGAAGCCATAGCGTTCGATCAGGGTGGGGTCTTCCTGCCGCCCCAGCGTGAACATGGCGCCAAGGCCGCCGATCACGATGAGCAGCATGGCCAGCACCGTCAGGCGTGGCAGGCGATAAAAGATGCTGAGCGCCTTGATCATCGCGCTTAGTTACCTGTCAGGTCCGCCCGGGTGGACTCGCGCGGGGTCACCGGCATGCCGGGCGTAATCCGCTGTAGTCCATCGACGATGATACGGTCTCCCGCCGTCACCGGGCCGCGCACATAGGTCCGGTCGCCATCGCTGTGCACCGTTTCGACCGGGCGCGGCACCGCTCTCCATCCCTCGCCGGTAGGCTCAGCCACATAGACCGTCCACAGACCGCGCGAGGCGGACGACAGCGCCTTGACCGGCACCCAGAAGCCCTCTTCCCCGATGCTGCGATCCAGTCCGAGGCGAACAACAGACCCGGCAGCAATCGCGTCCGGATTTTCGATATCGAACACGGCGCTCACCGTGCGCTGGTTGGCATCGATCACGCCGGTGACCGTGCGCAGGCGCGCGGTCACCGAACCTGTGTCGGCCACAAGCGTGTATTCCTTGCCGGGCTCCAGCAGCGCAGCGGTCGCCGCCGGCAGGCCGAGACGGGCTTCCAGATGCCCCTTCTCCACCAGTTCCAGAACCAGCAGGCCGGGCGAAGCAATCGCGCCCTCGTCGACCATGCGCTGGGTGACCACGCCGTCAAACGGCGCCGTGATACGGGCAAGGTCGATCTGGACACGGAGTGTGTCGGCCTGCGCCTTCGCCGCCTCGACACGGGCCAGCGCGGTGTTCGCCTGCGCTTCGGCCTCGTCGACATGCTGTTGCGAGACATGGCCCTGCAGTTTCAGCTGGCGCTGGCGCTCCACCGTGCTGAGGGCAAGGTCATGCGCCGAGCGCGCCTCCTGCACAACGGCATTGGCGGAGGCGAGTTGCGCTTCCAGGCTGCGCGTGTCGAGTTTTGCCAGCGTGTCGCCGGATTTCACCCGGTCGCCAACATCCACCGAGATCGACGCGATGCGGCCGCCGGAGGAAAAACCGAGCATGCTGGTGCGCCGCGCCTCGGCAAGGCCGGCATAGTTTTCCTTCAGGTCGAATGCTGCCGCAGGCTCTGCCAGTATGACGCTGACCGTCAGAGGCGCAGGGGCATCATGGGCCACCTTCGGCCCCTCTGCGCTGCGCAGACGGGTCGCGGCGAAGAACAGTCCGGCGCCGCACAGGATCAGAATGAGCAGGAAGACCAGCCCTTTCATGACGCTCGGCTTTTTCTCCCGGATTTCGTCGCCCGCATAGGGGTGCGTATTGGTCATGACCGTTTTCCGTTCTCTTGCGGCGGTTCTGCAGGGGCTGCCAGGCCGCGAATAACAATGTCGGCATGGGCGGCAACGAAGTCTCCGCCGGGCTGCGCCGTACACGGCTGCATCTCCGGCAGAAGCGGCATATGGATCATCAGCAAAGCAAGGCCATGCGACGAGGCCCAGATCGACTTGGCCCCATTCAGCGGGTCCAGCGACCGGTCGAACACGCCGAGCGCCTGTCCTTCGAGGACGAGATCGACCAGAACCTTGAAGGCCTGTCCCTTGCGGGTCGCGATGAAGTCTTCCCAATCAAGATTGCGGCGCACCGCGATCTGCTCAGGTGTCGGAATGGAAGAGAACGCCGCCGCATAATGGTGCGGGCGGGCAATGGCCGTGGCGACATAGGTGGTGACGCAGGCACGGGCACGGGCGTGGAAGTCCGGGTTCTTGGCGCCGACGCCATCCACCTGCGACAGGAGCCGCTCGAAGAAGGACTCCTTCAGCTCGTCCAGCAATTCTTCCTTGGACCCGAAATATTTGTAGATCGCAGACGGCGAGTAATCGATTTCCTCGGCCAGCCGCCGGATCGACAGGCCAATCTCGCCCTCTTTGGCAAACACGCGCTCGGCTGCTGCCAGGATCGCCTCGCGCACTTTCTGCCGCCGCCGTGTGGCCGGGGTCTGTTCGAGAGGGCAGCCAGAATCCATTCGGAAGCCATGATCAACGTTCGAAAAGTGAACAGCGTTCACCCGATTAGACCACCATTCTCCGTCCTGCAAGCGATTGCGTCTGAATGCGCGCTTTTCGCCCGGATCGGTTCAATGTAGGGACGGCGTATGACGAAAAGGTTTCCACCCGCCCCGCCGCTCGGCCAGCCGATGCTTCCTGTCAGAGCCAGCGCTGACGCGCGCACGCTGTTGGCGCTGCGCCGCTCAGCCAACAAGCAATTCATGGGCTTTCCCGGCCCCTCGCCGGAAGATCTGGACGAGTTGCTGCAGATCGCGGCCCGCGTGCCGGACCATCGTAAACTCGCTCCCTGGCGGTTTGTCGTGTTCGAAGGCGAAGCCCGCGCTGCATTCGGTGATGGTCTGGCGGCGATCCTCTCCGGTCGCGGCGATTCAGACGGCGACGTGGAGAATGCCCGCAAGCTTCTCCTGCGCGCGCCCGTGGTCGTGTGCGTAATCTCATCTCCCGTGAACGATGGCCGGACGCCAATCTGGGAGCAGGAACTCTCCGCCGGGGCCGTTTGCTACAACCTGCTTCTGGCCGCCAATGCCAGCGGCTGGGCCGGCAACTGGCTGTCGGAATGGCCCGCCTTCGACGCGGACGCCGGCAAGCTGCTGGGTCTGGAGGATGGCGAGCGCGTCGCCGGCTTCATCTATCTCGGCACCGCCACAATGAACCCGCCCGAACGCCCCCGCGCCGACATGACGGAAAAGATCACACGCTGGAAAGCCTGAGCGCCTAACCCGCCTTCGGCGCTCGTTCCGGATGCGATCCGGCCCGCTGCGGCAGGATCAGGATGGCGCCCAGAATGAACGCCCCCAGCACCAGCGTCGCAATCGGACGGCTCAGCGCCAGCCCGCCCTCGCTGAGCGGCTTGTCCAGAAAATCGCCCACCGTCGCGCCAAGCGGCCGCGTCAGGATGAAGGCCAGCCAGAACAGGATGACCCGGGAGATACTGGTCCAGTAATACAGCGCCGCGATGACGGCCAGGATGCTGCCGAACAGGGCCGCGCCGCCGAGATAGCCAAGGCTCGTATCATCCGCGATCCAGTCGCCGAGCGCGGTGCCGAGGGTCTGCGAGACAGTAATCGTGCCCCAGTAGAACATCTCCACCCGCGGCGAGACGACCGTCTCGACCGACACGCTGCGCTCCACCGCGTACCAGATACCCAGCATCGCCATGACGCCCGCCAGCAAGAGCAGCGAGCCGCCCGCATAGCCGATGCCGAGCGAGCGCGTGGCGAAATCCGCCATCGTTGTCCCGGCCGTCGTGGAGGCGATGATGGTCGCCCAGTAGAGGAACGGACGAAACCGCCTCGCAGCAATCTGAAGGGCAACCAGCACGGCAAGCACTGTCAGGAAGATCGCCGTTCCGGTGAGATAGCCGAGATTCATCGACATGGAGACCGTGTCGCCGCCGGTCTCGCCTAGCGTGGTCGCGGCGATCTTGATGATCCAGAAGCCCAGCGTAACTGCCGGCACTTTGCTCAAGGCCTGTCGTGAATCCATGAAATACTGCTTTCGTCTGACGGGGCGGGTCTACGCCGGTCCGGACGATCAGCAAACAGCTGGCAGATTAAATGCCAGTAACCCGGCCTAGCCGCGTCCGCGATACGAGGCGACGCCGGTGTCCGGCACATAAAGCCCCTTCGGGACCTCTCCGGACTGCCAGAACACATCGATCGGGATGCCACCGCGCGGATACCAATAGCCCGAAATGCGCAGCCATGTGGCTTCGGTGAAGTCGAAGATCTTCTTGCCGATGGAGACCGTGCAGTCCTCGTGGAAGGCGCCATGATTGCGGAAACTGGTGAGGTAGAGCTTCAGGCTCTTGGACTCCACCAGCCAGTCACCCGGCGCATAATCGATCACGAGATGCGCGAAATCCGGCTGGCCCGTCACCGGGCAGAGCGAGGTGAATTCCGGCGCCACGAAGCGCGTCAGGTACAGCGTCCCGGCATGCGGGTTCTGCACGCGCTCCAGCTCAGCCTCTTCCGGGCTCTGCGGTTGCGCGGTGTGCTGACCGAGCTGGCCGAGGTTCTGGTAGATCGGATTATCAGACATGAGGAAGGATCGCCGGGACGGGTATGATGTTGAACAGAAGGCCCATGTAGAGCAGGTAGCCCGCCAACAGAAGGGCCCCTTCCCAGCGCGCGATCCGCTTCCCCGTGATGCCGAACAGAAGAAGGAAGAACAGCGACAGGACCAGCGCGCCGATATCGGTGGAGGTCACGATGCTCTGCCCGGCGCTCTGCATCGCCTCGCCGGAGATGTCGCCGGTATGGTTCTGCATCACGCTGAACGGGTGGATCAGCGCGGTCACGCCCAGGATGCCGAGAATGTTGAAAATGTTCGAGCCGATAATGTTGCCGAGCGCCACGTCAGACTTGCCGCTGCGAGCCGCGACGAGCGAGGTGGCGAGTTCCGGCAGGCTGGTGCCGACCGCAACGATGGACATGCCGATCACCGCTTCGCTGACGCCAATGTCCCGCGCAATGCCGACCGCGCCGTCGACCATGAAGCGCGCGCCGAAAATGATGCCCGCCAGGCCCACGGCGGCAAACAGGAGCCCCTTCAGGATGCCATACTCCGCTGTGACAATTTCAGCCTCGTGAGCGTGTAGTTTGCCCTCTGGCGTGCCACCTTTCTGATCGGCGATCAGAGACAGTGCGATATAGAGAATCAGGGCCCCCAGAAGCAGGAACCCGCTGAGGCGCGTGAAGGCGTCGAAATAGATCAGCCCGCACAGTATCGCCGTTGCGCCGATCACCACCAACACGTCGCGCTTCAGGGCCCTCGGATTGGTCAGGATCGGGCGCAGCAGCGCCGCCGCCCCCAGCACGAGCAGGATGTTCGCGATGTTGGAACCGACGACATTGCCAATGGCAATGCCCACCGCGCCGGTATTGATGGCCCGCAGGCTGGTCACCAGTTCCGGCATCGAGGTGCCACAGCCCACCAGCGTGAGGCCGATCACCAGTTCGGAAATGTTGAGCTTGCGTGCCACAGCGACCGAGCCGCGCACGAGGCCCTCACCGCCGAAAATCAGCAGGACGAGCCCCGCCAGCACCATCAGATAGTCCATAAAAAAGCCTTTCAGGAATCCCGCGCAATCATAGTTTACGTACCGGCCCGCACAATGGGCCGTTTCACCCGCCCCCCGCCTTACTGAAAGTTACAGCAGTTCATGCAGGATTAAGGCAAACTCCCGCCCCATATTCACGAGATGCAGAGGAATTTGGTCCAGAATTCGCATGGTTAAATCGATGACCGATGGTCTCCCGCCCCACCGCCCGCGTCCGCAGGGTTCGGGCCTTGCCCGTTGCGCTGCCAGTCTCGCACTGGCGGGGACCCTGACGGCGTGCGCCTCGTTCGGCGGAAATGGCGGTGAAACCGGCGCATCCGGCGCGAAAATCACCCCGGCGACACTGGACGGCGTTCCCGGCAGCCTGGCCCCGCGCGCCAGGGAGGTTCTGGAAACCTATAGCGCGCCACCGGCCAGCATTCTGGAAGCCCGCCGCCGCGCCGAGCGCGCCGCAGAGACGGTGAAGGAATTCCTCTCCTCCGAGGGCTACCTCGCCGCCACGGCTGTGCCGCAATCGATCAGCAACACCACGGATACGCCCCGGATCGATGTCACACCGGGCAAGCGCTTCCGTATCGCGTCGGTCACCGTCAAGCTGGACGGCGAGCTGGACGCCGAAACGCAGGACCATATCGACCGGCAGAAAGCCTCCCTCTTCGTCGGCGCACCGGCGCATACGACCTCGATCGAGCGGCTCAACGCCACGCTGGTGAGCCGCCTGAAAGAGGCCGGCTACGCGTTTGCCACCAGTTCGGACATCGACCTGCTCGCCTCCCGCGCCGACTCCACCGTCGAGATCACCTACAAACTGAAGCCCGGCCCGCGCGTGAAGCTCGGCCAGATGGTGCTGCCGGAGAACATCTCCACGCGGCCGTCCGCCGTTCAGGTCATGCGGACCTGGAAGCCGGGTGACTTTTACGACCCGAAAAAGATCGGCACGCTGCGGACCCGGCTGCGCTCGGCGGATCTCTATGACGGCATCGGCATCGACATTGCGGAAGATCCCGGCGCTGACGGCAACCACACCGTCCAGCTGCAGCTTGCAGAAGCCAAGCATCGCTCCATCGGCGGCGGCGCGTCCGTGTCCACCACCGAAGGTGCGGGCGTCGAAGCCTTCTGGGAACGTCGCAACCTGACCGGACGGGGCGACTCGTTGCGGTTCGAAGGCTCTGCCGCCAATCTCGGCAGCAATCTGAAAGCGACCTATGAGCTGCCCAACATCCTGCGCTATGGCCGCACGCTGACTGCAGAGGCTGGCCTGCGCGACATCCAGACCGACGCTTATGACCTGAAAGGTGCCAAGACCGGCCTGACCTTGTCGCAGCCCTTCAACAAGAACTTCACCGTCTCCATCGGCAGCTATGTCGATGTGACGCGCACGGTGGAATACGAACTGACCCGTTCCGGCCCGTCAGACCCGATTGATCAGGTGACCTTCTCCCTGCCGCTCAGCGGCACCTATGACACGGTCAATAACCCGCTCGACCCGCAGGACGGCAACCGCCTGCTTGCGACGCTGGAGCCGAGCCTCTCGACCGGCACGGTGAACGCCAACTATACCCGCTACCTGACATCTGCCACGACCTATCATTCGTTTACAGACAAACTGGTCGCGGCCGCCCGCGTCGAAGCCGGCGGCTTCCTTGGCGATACGGATGTGCCGGCTGACCGCCTGTTCTTTGCCGGTGGCGGCGGATCGGTGCGCGGCTTTGCCTACCAGTCCCTCTCACCCCGCAACCTCGACGGCGACTATGTCGGCGGCGAGGCCCTGTTCGATACCTCGTTTGAGCTTCGCTGGCGCAAATCGAAGAAATGGGGCTATGTCGCTTTCGTCGACAGTGGCGCGGCGGCCTCCGATTTCGGCTCCGTGTTCGGAGACATGCGCAGCGCCTTCGGCCTTGGCGTGCGCTACTATCCGGGCTTCGGCCCGATCCGCTTCGACATCGCAACGCCGATTGACCGGCGCGACGGCGAAGATCCGGTCCAGGTCTACATTTCCATCGGGCAGGCCTTCTGATGCCAGGCCTGAAACAGATCATGTCTCCGGTCCTGAAGCGCCCCTGGCTTTCGGCAGCAGCAGGCATTCTCCTGATCGTCCTCGTGGCGCTGATCTCTGCGCGCATATGGATTGCCAGCGATGGCGGGCGCGCCTGGCTCTTGTCGCAGATCGATGGCCGCAAGGCGGGCGCCTATGGTACGATTGACGCCAAAGGCCTCTCCGGTGACCCGCTGGGCAAGCTCTATCTCAGCCGCCTCTCCGTGCGCGATGGCGAAGGGGAATGGGTGGTCGCGCAGAACGTCTCTCTGGACTGGTCGCCCATGGCGCTCATCTCTGGCCTGGTCGACGTGAACGCGCTGTCCGCCGGAAAGATCGACTTCCTCCGCCAGCCGGTGACAGAAAAGCAGCCGCCTTCCAACAGCTCGTCGAGCCTCCGCATCAAGCTCCGCAATCTGAGCATTCCCGACCTCGCTTTCGAGGAAGGCTTTGCCGGACCGGAAGCCCACTTCGCGGTCACCGGCCGGTACGACCAGGACGGAAGCACACTGGCCGCGCGTCTCGACGCAACCCCGCGCGATACTGGCAATGACCGGTTCCTGATCGACCTGCGCCGCGATGCCACCGGCTCCTTCAGCCTCGACACCGACATCAACGGCGCCCCCGATGGCGTCATCGCGAACCTGATCGGCCTTCAGACCGGCACCGGCGTCTCGCTGAAAGCCTCTGCGTCCGGCACGCCAGAGGCCGCCACCGGCGAGGCCACGCTGACCCTCGGCGACCAGCCGGTCGCGACTGCGCAGCTGAAGATCCACGACAAGCGCCTGACCGCCGACGCCAAGCTCGACGCCACCCACCTGCCCATGCTGGGCAGCCAGTTGATCGCCCTTGTCGGGGATGCCGCCACGCTGCGCCTCGAAAGCACGACCGGGCGGCGCGATGCGCCCTTCGGCGTCAAGGCAACGCTGCGCGCTGGCACGCTCTCCCTTCGCGGCAACATGAACACCAAGACCTGGAAGCTGAAGGACACGACCGATCTCGATGTCCAGATGACGGACATCCAGCCCCTTCTGGGCGAGCCCGGCACGTTCGCCTTCACCGGCAACGCGGCGCAGGACCGGAAAGACTGGCTGCTGCAGGGCAATGCAAAGCTGACTGTCAGCGGCGAAGGCGCCCTGCCGTTCAAACAGGCCGAAGGCCCGGTCCGCGTCACGATTGGCCAGCCGGACATCACCTTCTCCGGCGACCTGAAAACCACCGGCCTGCTCGCCAGCGTCGACGCCGCCGCGCCCCTGTTCGGCAAGACAACCGCCCTCCACGTCGCCGGCACGTATGACCGCACCGCCCGCCTCGTCACGCTGGCCGAAACCCGCGCCGAACTGGCCAAAGGCAACGTTACGACGACCGGCACAATCGATCTGGCCACGCAGAAGCTGGACCTCTCAGGCACACTCGCCACCGCCCTCGACCCGATGTCCGGATCGGTGCGCGGGCGCGTGTCCGGCCCCTTCAGCGTCAGCGGCGCCCTCGCCAAACCTGCCATCGGCTTCAAACTGACCGCCGCCGACCTCGCCGGATTGCCCGCCCCCCTCATCGAGGCGACGGGCACCGCACCCTCGGTCACCGCTGAGTTACAGATGAAGACCGGCGGCGTACAGATAAAGTCCGCTACGATCACCGGTACACGCACCAGGATCACGGCTGCAGGCACATGGTCCTGGTCTGGCAACAGCGATGTGCGCGCTTCGCTCACCCAATCTGCCCCCATTTCCGCTGGCGGCTGGGACGTCTCGCTCGGCAGCGCGCAGGTCCAGCTGACCGGCCGGGCAAAGGCCCGCCGCTTCGAAATCCGCACCACAGGCGGCACGGCAACCGGCTCTGGCCGCGCCGTTGATGACCTCGCCCTGACGGCCAGCCTGCTCGACACCGGCAAGCTGATCTCCGGCCCGCTCACCCTGAAAGCCCTGGTCGACGGCGAAGCGCTCAGCGCCGATGCAAGACTGGAGCGAACCGATGGCGAAACGCGTCTGACGGACCTGATCGGCACGCTCGGCCCCGGCAGCTTCACCGGCGCCGTCACACTGGCCGATTCCGGCGACCTGACGGGCGATGTCACGATAGACGGAACAGCCCTCTCGTGGAGCAGCGGCCAGGCCCGCGACGCCAAGGGCACGATCCATTTTGACCGCACGGGCGATGCCCCCTTCGCCCTCGTCGCCGACCTTGCGGTGACAGACCTCGCCCTCGGCCCCAACCGCGCGCTGTTGTTCGACCGGGCCACCGCCACCCTTCGCAACGCGCCGGAAGGCTATGACATCCGGGCAAATTTCGTCTCTGACGTGCCGGACTATCCGACCAACCTGACCTTTATCGCTTCGGCCAGCTTCAGCGAGCCAGCAGCGAACGGTATGTTCGAGCTTTCAGGCACGGCGCTCGGCGAGCCTGTCTCGACAGCAGCCCCGGCCCACTGGAAGCTCGGCAGCGCGCCGGAACTCGACGCAGACATCTCCCTGCTCAGCGGGCGCATCAAGGCCGCCTTCACAGGTGGCGGCGACGAAGAGACCCGTCTCGTCTTCGACGCCACCGGCATCGACCTCAGCCCGGTTCTCGCCCTCTACGAGGCGACCACCAACCGTACGCTTCTTGAAGGCCACGGAGACCTTCGCGTGTTCGGGGCCGATCCGTCCGGCACCCTCCACATTGTGGCGGCCAGCGACGTGCCAGGGCTTGATTCCTCGCTCTTGCTGAATGTCGACGGCACGCTCAGCCGCAATAGCCTGTCGATGCGCCTGACCAGCGACTATGGCGGCCGGCTGTCCTTCAACGGAAACGCTCAGTTACCCGTGGTCGCAGAGGCAGGCAAACTGGTTGCTGCGAACCGGACAGCCCCACTGAAGGGCGCCGCCACATTGAAGGGTGACCTCGCCACACTGCGCACCGCCGCGCTCGCCTACGGCCATGATGTCAGCGGCAACGTGGATGCATCCGCCAGCCTCTCCGGCACGCTGGACGCGCCGGAATTCACGGCCAAGGCCAATGTCGAGAACGGCACCTACGAACTCGGCAGCCTCGGCTTCCAGCTGTCGGGCATCTCGCTCGATGCCGGCTATGACGGCAAGGCGCTGACAGTCGATGCCAAGGGCGGCGCGCCGGGGGGCGGCTCGTTCACGCTCAAAGGCAGCCTCGCTGGCGAGCAAACAGACCTGACGGTCGGCTTCAAGAGCCTGCTTCTCTACAATCGCGACGGGGACAATGCGCGCGGCACCGGCGAGCTGGTTCTGGCTGACGGCGCGGATGCCCGCACGCTTTCCGGCAAGGTCTTTATCGACCAGGCGCGCTTCTCACTGGACAATCTGCCCTCGTCCCGCCCGCATGCGCTGGATGTTCGCTGGACCGACGACCCACCCGCCGAGCCGGGCGCCAGCAAGCTGCGCCGCACGATGGCCCTCGACATCAACCTGAAAGCCGACCGCCGCGTCTATTTCACCGGCCGCGGACTGGACAGCGAATGGAAGATGGATCTGGACCTGACCGGCACGCCGGCCGCACCGCGCCTCGACGGCAAGACCACGCTGGTGCGCGGCGATCTCGACCTGGCAGGCCGCCCCTTCGTGTTCGACACTGGCACGATCACATTCGACGGGCCGGTCAGCCGCGCCCAGATTGACCTGTCTGCCGACCGGACAGTGAACGGTTTCGATGTGCAGGTGGACGTGACCGGCTCGCCGATGAAGCCGACAATCGAACTGACCAGCTCACCAGACCTGCCACAGGACGAAATCCTCTCCCGCCTCCTGTTTGGCCGCTCGTCGATCGACCTGTCCGCCCTGGAGGCCGCGCAGCTCGCCAATACGATCGCGCGGCTGAGCGGAAATGACACCGGATTCGACCCGGCAAGCGGCGTTCAGGACGCGCTCGGGATCGACCGGCTGTCGATCGGAACGTCCGATTCGGGCGGCGCGGAGATCGGTGTAGGCCAGTATCTGACCGAAGATGTGTACCTCGAGCTTAAATCTGCAGGAGCCGATGGCAGTTCCGTGGAGGTCGAATGGCAGCCTCGTCCGCAGGTCTCAGTGACTTCGGAAACAAACGCGACGGGCGAAAGTAAAATCTCTGTAACGTGGAAAAAGGATTACTGAGTGAATCGCAACTTCTGTAAGAATGATTGCAGAGGGCGAATCCCATTCCCCCAGAACGATTTTTCCATATTTTATAGACAGTTATGATGAAATGACTTAACCTCTTCAGCGAGGTAACAAACGCTGCCTCACAGACCGGACAGGTCAGTCCTCCATTTTTTTTACAAGCTCGGAGTTTGCTTAAACACCCTCTGAGCGAAGATTTTCCACTCAGTAATATATTATTGTGAGGAAATATCACGTGCCAACACGCCGACAGACTACATCCCGCGCCCCAACCGCAATCGACCAGATGGTTGGAGAAAAAATCCGCAAACTTCGCCTTGATCGCAATATGACGCTCGCCGAACTCGGCTCCGAGCTCGGCATCTCCCACCAACAACTTCAAAAATACGAAACGGGCACCAACCGTCTGAGCGCCGGCATGCTGTCGAACGTCGCCGACGTGCTCCGCGTTTCGATCACCGACCTGTTCGAAGACACGACCAACCGCAAAGGCAGCGCCCCCGATCCGCTGGAGCGCGCCCGCAATGAATGTCATTCCTGGATCAACCGCGCCAACTCAGTCGATAGACTGGGCTCCATGGCGCGCGTCCTGAAAGCCCTCTCGGCAGACTAAACAGGCCCCGGCCTGAAAGCTCAATATCGCCCGGGTTCTAAGGAAACCGGGCGATTATTGAATCTTTGCCCTTCTTGATCTGGGACGGATGCACGAAGGCTTCCCGGAACCAGGCAATCTTGCGCTCGTCGAATATCGTCCACAGCCAGTCCAGCACAGCCTGGCCCTGGGGCAAACGGCGCACGCGCTCAGTGTAAGTCAGCCAGAACTGAATGGGGGCGACCTCGGGCAGGTCCAGCGGCTTCAGCCGTTTGTCGATCTCGCCAATATAAGACGGCAGCACAGCAATGCCGCCGCCCGCTGCGCAGACCTCAATCATCGTCGCCGCCGAGTTGGTGACCAGCGCATAATCGATCATCTTTTTCAGTTCGGCGATGCGCGGGGCCCAGCGCTCGATCTGATTGATGTATCCCTCATGCAGGATCGTCCTGTGGCGATAATATTCGAAATGGCTGGTGGGCTCCGGTTCCTGCAGGTTTGCGAAATAGCCCTCCGAAACGAAGCTCATATAGTGAAGCACGCCCAGCTTCCGGCCGATGATCTCCGGCGATTTCGGTTCTGTGAACTGGATGGCGATGTCCGCTTCGCCTTCACTGAGATCCGGCGCCTTGTCGATGACCTGCATGCGCAGCTGGACTTTCGGGTTCGCTGCCTGGAATTCCGGCAAGCGCGGCGCGATCCAGTAAGGGCCGAGACCGTCACCCGTGGCCAGGACGATACGCCCTTCCACATCGCGGTCGCGATTGCCGGCATTCTCGAACACTTCGCTGACCGACTCGGCCATGGCGTGGATATGGCTGAGCGCGATCCGCCCGGCATCGGTCAACTCGACCCCTCGGGTCGTTCGAACGAGCAACTGGGTTTTCAGGTCTTCTTCGAGCTGGTCGATCTTGCGGCTGATCGTCGGCGCCGACTCCTGCAGACGATGGGCCGCTGCGTTCATGCTGCCAAGTTCCGCAACGACGCGGAACACGCGCATATTGTCCCAATCCATCCGCTCAGTCATATTCAGTTCCGCTTCGCTCAGCACGCTACGCCTAGCGCCCAAATACACAGGCAAGCTGGCGTTTGCGCAACACTCGGGCGCACACGGGCGAGGCTTATTCGGCGGTGGTCCCGGCATCGCATCTTCGCGGATCGACTGAAATCAGGGCTGTTCCGCCCAGTCGTCCCAGTATGACCTTGCCGTCGCGCATGAGACCATTCGCGGGCGGCGGCCCTTCTGAGACGCGCAGCGTGCAGTCTGGCGCCCCTGTCTCTGAGAGCCTCACGACACGGCCGCCCGTATCTGCGGGCGCCAGCATGCCGTTCTGGACAGACCATGGAAGCAGGGAGATCAGCCGGGCAATGTAGGGGTAAGGCGCGATCCAGTTGTCCATTACGGCATCCCGCGGTGCCACCAGCGTCACCCAGATGCGCCCCTGCGTATCGGTAAAGACGTCGTCCGGAATGCCCGGCAACCGGTCTGCAAAGACAGACACGATCCCACGGTCCGGCCCTTTCAGCTCATAGCGAATGACGCGGTAGCGCGTGACCTCGACGATCAGGAGGGCCGAGCCGTCCTGCGTCAGCACCACACCGCTTGGAAAGGCCAGCTTGTCCAGCACCGTCCGGGCCTCCCCCGTTTCCGGGTCATAGGCAATCAGGCGCCCGTTCGCGCGCCCTTCCATGAAGTCCCACAGGACATAGGGCGCGCCCGGCTTTGTCGTCAGCGGATTGTAGCGTGTGCTGGCATCGGTGAGATAGACGATCCCGTCGTCGTCCACCGCCACATCATCGGGGAAGCCGAGGGCGACATCGTCCACGCTTTCAATCGTTTTCAGAACGCCCTTCGACCCCAGCTCCTGAAGCCCCAGCGGAAAGGTCGCGGACCAATACGTGTCACGGGCCTCATCCCGGACGAGGCCGATACTATGCCCGCCAAGCTCGGCAATTCTTCCAGCGGTCGATACATTGCCCGCACCATCGAGCGTGATGCGCGCGAGCGAGCCATCTTCGTGGCCGACAAGGAGTCCGCCGTCCGGCTCTGCGACCATGCCTTCAGGATAAGGTCCATCCGTTTCCAGGGTGGTGAAGTCGACATCGTATTCTGGGCCCGCCGCAGCCGCGGAAGCAACGCTGACAGACACCGGCGAGATCGGGCTGAGCGCGAAAGGCAGCGAGGCAAGACCTGCGATCAAGATTGCCCCAAGGACGAGGCGGCCTTTCCATGTGAGGTTTCTCAACGGCATGACTTAAGTCGCCGATCCGGCCGCGTCTGCGGCTTCCCGGCGCTGACGCGTTGTCATGCCCTGCCCGTCCGGTGCCCAGCCGGGCGGTCTGAGCAGGTAGCCAAGCTTGTTACGGACGCCCTTGGCGCGCCACACGTCGCCAGCAAGGGCGATCCAGCTGTCGAAGCTCGCCCTGATCGGATTGTTGTGACGAAGCTGCTGAACGATGCCGAATTCGGGCGTTTCGATTTCTTCCGCAAAAGACCCGAACATCCGGTCCCAGATGATGAATGTGCCGCTATAATTCTTGTCCAGATACTGGATATTGGCGGCATGATGCACCCGGTGATGCGAGGGCGTGACGAACAGCCATTCGATTGCCGGATGCATCTTGGGAAAACGGCGCAGATGCACCCAGAACATGTAGATGAGATTGATCTGGATCGCGACCAGAACCATGAGCGGATCAAAGCCGATCAGCACGGCACCGACATAGAAAAACGGCTCCAGCAGAGGCTCGGCAAAGGATTGCCGGAACGCTGTCGCTCCCAGATTAAACTCCTCGCTCGAGTGGTGAGCGACATGTGCCGCCCAACCAACTCTCACCTCATGGATGCACCGGTGATACCAGTAGAACAGGAAGTCCACAGCTATGTAGCAAGCGATGAAAGCAACCCAGCTCTGACCGAAATCAAAAAGCGCATATTTCTGGACGAAGTAAAAGAACCACAGAGTGAACCCTTTCATCAGCGCCGACATGCCGATGTAAAAGCCGCCCATCGTCAGACTACAAAGCGTGTCACCCAGCTTGTACCCACGCACTTTCTGCGTGAGCTCGAAAGCCAGCTCGATCACGATCAGGACGCCGTATATGTACAAGGCATATGTCGGAATGGTTGCGTCGAGGTGTTCCCACATCTTTTCGATCCCCTGCGTTCTTCGTGCTTCCTAGAATTCCAGATCCAGCTGGACGCCCCAGGTCATGCCTGAGCCGGGCGTACGGAACCAATAGTCGTTCGAAAGATTGGCGCTTGTATAGTACGCGCTATCGGCGAGGTTCTTGCCCCAGAGGAGCACTTCCCAACCGTCGGTCTCGGACCCGATCCCGACACGTCCATTCCAGACGAAATAATCATCGACATAGAAGAGCGGCGAAGGATCAACGCCGGTCTGGTAATTGGCGCTATAGGCAAAGTCTGCGCCGATGCGGGCGTAGAGAGTGTCTGAAATCGACCGGCGATATTCAGTCTGCCCATTGATCTGCCAGTCCGGCGTCTGCGGCAGGGAAAGGCCGGCAAAGTTCTGGATGTTTCCGGTTCCATCCAGCCCGGTGAATTCCTTGATCTCGGATTTAAGCTTCGAAACACCGGCGCGCAGATAGAAGTCTGGTGTCACCTGCCATTCGATATCTGCTTCCGCGCCCCAGATGTTCGACTTTGGTACGTTTAGGATCTGCGTCAGCAGGCCAAAGACCGGATCGCTGATGAAGCCGGTGATCTGCTTGTCCTGATAGTCATAGTAGAACACCGAACCATTCAGCTGAATCCGGCCATCCGCCAGTGTGGATTTGCCACCCACCTCATAGGCGTTAAGCGTTTCTTCTGCATACGGTTCGAGCTGCACCCAGCTGGACGAGGCCGCGCCATTGTACCCACCGGATTTGAAGCCCCGGCTGATGCTGGCATAAAGCAGCGTGTTGCTGGTTGGCGTCCAGTCGAGCCCGAGCTTGCCCGAGACATTGTCATAACTCGCGCTATCCCGGAAAATGCCGGAGCTGCCGCCATAGGCCGTGACATATCCGCTGCCGTCCACCGTATAGCTTGGATCATTCGTGTTGACCGTGGCGCAATCGCCCTGCGCAAGCGGTGTGGAAGACAGGTAGAAGCTGTCGGCACCCGGAACCGGGCCAAGGTCGATCTGGCTGTAAAGCAGCGCGACTCCGCCATCGACGTCATACGAGCAAGCCGCGAAGGAGCGGTCTTCCTGCGTGTAGCGGATGCCGGTCGTCAGACTCCAGTTCGGGGCAAACTCCCACTCAGAATGCGCGAACAGGGCGGCAGTGTCCGTCTCCTGCGCGTACCGTGTATCGACAGCGCCGAACACACCTTGATAGATCGTGGACTGGCTGCCGAGGGCGATCCAGCTTTCATCGACTTCATCATGGGACAGGAAGGCGCCAAGCACCCAGGTCATGCGGTCGTCGACATCCCCCGAGAGGCGCAGCTCCTGGCTGTAGGAGTCGATGCTGGTATCGTTGATGACGTCCAGGTTTTCGACTGACGTGCCGTCCCAGTCATTGGACTCATTGCGATCGAAGCGCTCATAGGCCGAAATGGAATCGAGCTTCATACCGCCAATATCCCAGCTCACCTGAGCCGATGCACCCCAGCCCTCATTGTCGCGCTTCGGCGTCAACGTGGCGCTCCAGTCAGCGCTGCGGGGATTGTCGAGATTGGGAATGGTCGCAGGGTCCGGTGCAGGGAAATAGGCTGCAAGGTCGGGAACGAGCGGCACATAGGCGAAGTACTGAGGAACAGAGTTCTCGGACTTGTCCTGATAGCCGTGCAGTTTGAACAGGACTGAAACTGACTCGCTCGCATCCCAGTCGACCAGAAGGCGCGCGGCGGTCTTGTCTTGCTTTCCGAGGCGGTCGCCGGGGCGGGAGGAACTTTCCTGTGCGCCTTCACCGGACTGAGTGGTCGCACCGGAAAGGCGATAGCGCAGCGTGTCAGACACGGGGCCGCTGATATAGCCTTTGGCATCGACCGTTTCGAAGCGGCCATAACCCAGCGTCGCGCCGGCTTCAAAGTCTCGTGTCGGACGATTGCTGATCAGATTGATCGCGCCAGCCGTCGTGTTACGGCCATAGAGTGTGCCCTGCGGGCCTTTCAGAATTTCCACACGGCCAAGGTCATACTGGGGTTCGCGCGTCATCGTCGGATATGGCAGGCTCACGTCGTCATGATAGATACCGACCGTAGACGTACTGTTGGAGCTGTAATCGTCAAAGCCAACACCGCGGATCGAATAGACCGGCACACCGGTCACGCCCGTTTCAGTGAGGTTCACCCCCGGCGTCAGCAGCGCCAGATCGCCCACATCGCCAACACCGAGATCATCGAGCTGGCTGGAGTCGAATGCGTTGATGGCGATGCCGATGTCGTTGACGCTTTGCTCGCGGCGCTGCGCGGTCACGACAACTGTCTTGAGCCGGCCTTCGGCCTCTTCACTCACCTGCGCGGTGTCATCGGTTGCGTCTTGCGCCAATGCCTGTCCAGTCGATGCAAGCACCACGAACACGGCCGTTCCGCCCATAAGAATTGATTTGCCTGGAAACATGTTTTTCTCCCTGAGGCGTGGTCCGCCTTTTTTATATGGAGAAGGCTATTCCACGCTCCGCAGCAGGCCGGGAGGTCAGGCCGAACCCAAATGGGTCAATTTGCGCCATATGTCTGACGTCCTGGGATATATTTTCCAGAGGGAGGTCAGTGGCGGGACGTCACCGCCAGGCGATACTCGGTCGGCGTGACGTCCAGCCAGCTACGGAACGCCCGCCTGAAATTGCTCGGCTCGCTGTAGCCCAGCCGGGCCGCAATTTCCTCGACGGTCAGAGTGGAATTGCAAAGCAGGTCTTGCGCGAGCGCGCGGCGCACATCCGCCTGGACGCCGCCAAACGACGCGCCAGACCTGGCCAGATGGCGCTGGAATGTGCGGGGCGGCAGCGCAACGGCCTCTGCAACCTCCTCCACGCTCAGGAATTTCGAGGGGTCCCGCAGGATGATGTCTCGGGTCCGGCTGACGATGACCGCCTCTTCCTTCATGTCCACCAGCAAGCGCTCATACATTTCGAGGCATTGCTCGAATGCGAGCGCATTCGCCAGCACCGGCACTTTCTCGACCAGTTCAGGCTCCAGCCACATGCAGCTGACCTTGGCGCCGAATTCAAGCGGACACTGGAAGCGCTCTTCATAGTCGCGCGCCCTGGCCGGACGTTTGTAGCTGAAGGCGATCTTGCGGATCCAGCCGCACTGCCCTTCACCCGGCGGCGCCTCGTTCATCAGTTCGGCCAGATAGGCCAGCGTCGCAGAGAATATGTCTTCGGTCAGATATCGGCGCAGGGACGCACCAACCGGCGGCGCAGAATAGATGATCGCAAAGCCGTCTGCTTCATCCCGGTTGGTGAGCTTGCCCAGCGATCCCGCGACCGGGGCATACGTCGCTCCCACCCGCAAGGCTGCGCGTACAGTCGGCGCACACAGCATCATCATGCCCAACAGGCCAATGCTCGACAGGTGCGCCCGCCGGCCGATTTCCAGCCCCATCGCGCGATCAGACCCAAGCGCGATGATGTTGTTCACCAGCCTGTAGTGCTGGACGGTCGTCAGCAGGCATTTCGTGTCGCTGATCTGGTCGCCATCAAGACCCGTGCCCTGCAACAGGAGCATCGGGTCAATCCCGTTCTCCCTGGCCCAATCCCAGGCCGGCATGTAGAGCGCCGCGCTGATGAGATACGTGTCGATCGTCGCCTCCCCAGGCCATTTTGTTTGAGTTTGGCCAGACGGTTCCTGGATGCCGCCCCTTCCTAACGCGCAATGCCCCCAATCCTGTTGGAGCTCAGACAGCCATAAAACTGCTGCTCGAACACGGCAACCACCGCGCAATACCAGGAAAAATTGTGGAAACGGCAGAAGAAACGGTCTCGCAAACCCGTCCCCCCACCCGCAACGCCTTGTTTTTCAAGCGTTCCTATGGTGCCGGCTGCAGGACTCGAACCCGCGACCCTCTGATTACAAATCAGATGCTCTACCAGCTGAGCTAAGCCGGCCCATCAGGAAACCCGTCACTAATGGGAAGTCTCGCCGGATGCAAGCTGCCTCGCCACACCCAAACGGTGCCGCCGCACTTGCCGCTGGATCAGAGGCCGGATTGTGCCCCAGACTTGCCCCATTTCCAGCGATTTTTCCCCCGAGGCGAGAACCTAACAGGCCAGAAACCGGGTGCCCCTGCTGACCTATAAGGGATTCAGGGGCGCAAAGCAGATTTCATCCAAATTCCTTGGCACCGCCTCATTCGCCCCGGCGGGCGCACATTTCGGCCTCAAACCAAATCTATCTCTTTGTTCACACAAGAACACAGGAACCGACAGAGTTCCCAAGGATTGATGGAGCAAGAAATGAGCATGAAGGAGACCACAATGAAACGCGCACTGTTTGCTATTGCTGGCCTTGGCCTGATGGGCGCAACCCTGGCGTTGCCAGCAGTATCCGACGCCCCCAAGGCGCCGCCAACCAAGCCGGTCTATGTGGCCCACAAGCCTGTCTGCGAAGATATGACCCTGTCGATCTACTTCCCGGCCTACGAGACGATGCTGTCCTCTTACTCCGTCCGCGCTCTGAACGCTGCCACCAACAGCCTTGAAGGCTGCGCTGTGACAGACATTGATGTTTCGGTGGTTTCTGAAGAAGCCCACTCGGATTCCGAACTGGCTCAACTGTCAGAAGCCCGCGCCGCCGCCGTTCTGGAGGCCCTGTCTGACCGCGGCGTGTTTGCCCCGCGCATCGAGACGAGCTTTCAGCAGGTCAACGCGACTGCCGCTTCGGCTGAGACCCAGGTTGAGCCGATGGCCCGCCGCGTCGACGTCAAGCTGGACGTGAAACCGATCTACGGCCTCTGAGGCCCCCACGAATTCTCCCCCCCGCTCGGTCGCAGGTTCGTTATCACCGCGCCTGTACCGTCAACTCCCCCGGACCGGCTTTGCCTGTCCGGGGTTTTTCTTTTCGGCGAGGGCACTGGTGAAACAACGGCTTTTTATCCGTGCCGATTCTTTCATTTCCGGCTCGCCGCGCTACAAGACACGCTTCGGGCGGGCCAGATGGCCCGAATCCTGAGCCTGAACCAACCAATGGGAAAGACAGACCCCACATGACGCACCCCCGGCGCATCCTCGTCACCTCCGCTCTGCCGTACATCAACGGCGTCAAGCATCTCGGCAATCTGGCCGGGTCGATGCTTCCGGCTGACGTGTATTCCCGTATGATGCGCCTGCTGGGCCATGATGTGACCTATATCTGCGCCACGGACGAACACGGCACGCCGGCTGAACTCGCCGCGCAGGCGGCTGGCGTCAGCGTGCAGGACTATTGCGATGAGCAATACGAGATCCAGCGCGCCGCCGGGGAAGGCTTCAACCTGTCCTTCGACTGGTTCGGCCGCACCTCCCGCCCGGCAAACCACGCCCTCACCCAACACCTCGCGCAGGCGCTGGAGAGCCAGGGTCTGATCGAGGAGCGCACGTCCAAGCAGGTCTATTCCGTTGATGACGGGCGCTTCCTGCCGGACCGCTATGTCGAGGGCACCTGCCCGACCTGCGGCTATGAGAAGGCGCGCGGCGACCAATGCGACAATTGCGGGCGCCTGCTGGACCCGGTCGACCTGATCAATCCGTACTCGGCTGTTTCCGGTGGCCGCAATATCGAGATCCGCGATACCAATCACCTCTACCTGCTGCAGACCAGGATGCAGGATCGTATCCGCGAATGGGTCAACAGCAAGGGTGCCAACTGGCCGAGCCTGGCAGTCTCCATCGCCAACAAATGGCTGGACGAAGGCCTCATCGCCCGCGCCATCACGCGCGACCTCAGCTGGGGCGTCAAAGTCACGGACCCGGACGGAAATCTGCGTCCCGGTTTTGAGGACAAGGTCTTCTATGTCTGGTTCGATGCGCCGATCGGCTACATCTCCGCCACGCAGGAATGGGCCGAGGCCAATGGCAAGGACTGGGAAGCCCTCTGGAAGACCGACAAGGGCGCAGACGAGGTCGAATATGTCCAGTTCATGGGCAAGGACAATGTCGCGTTCCACACGGTTTCTTTCCCCGTCACTCTGCTCGGCTGCGGCGAGCCTTGGAAGACGGTCGACAAGCTGAAAGCCTTCAACTGGGTCACCTGGTATGGCGGCAAGTTCTCCACCTCGATGAAGCGCGGCGTGTTCATGGATCAGGCGCTGAGCCTTCTGCCGTCGGACTATTGGCGCTGGTATCTCATCGCCAACGCGCCCGAAGGCTCTGATGCCGCATTCACCTGGGAAGGCTTCCAGAGCGCGGTCAACTCAGACCTTGCCAACGTGCTGGGCAATTTCGTGAACCGGATTACCAAGTATTGCGTCTCCAAGTTTGACGGACAGGTGCCGGCAAATGGAACGCCGGGCGAAGCCGAAGCCTGGATGACGGCGGAGCTGAAAGAGCGCCTGCCGCGCCTGATCGAGTATTACGAAGCCATGGAGTTCCGGAAGGCCGCCGCCGAGACGCGCGCCATCTGGGCCGCCGGCAACGAATATCTCACCAAGGCCGAGCCGTGGGTGAAGTACAAGTCGGATGTCGATGCCGCCGCTGTCGGCGTGCGCGCGGGCCTGAACCTCGCAGCCCTGTTCGGCATCATTGCCCAGCCGATTATTCCCGACGCAGCGAAGAAAATCCTCGATGCCCTCGGCATTCCGGAAGAGCATCGCAAGATGCCCGGTGCGGCGCCGGATACGGACTTTGCGGCCCTTCTGGATGCCCTGCCTCATGGCATGGCCATCTCTGCGCCAGACGTTCTGTTCCAGAAGATTGAGGATGAACAGGTCGCCGAATGGACCGAACGCTTCGGCGGCGGCAACTGAGCCTTGGAATTTTCCGGTGGGAGCGATCATAGATGACCGCTCCCACCGTCTCATAGCAGGATAAATGTCCTGAAAGTCAGCAAGCCGCATTCCGCCTAGTTGTCGGGCGTCTCTTTCGGCGCCGCCTCCTCACGCATTTCTTCCCGCAGCGCGCGAAGTCGTTCCCGGTACTGTTCTGCGTCGCCATATTCCGTGAACTCGGCATAACGCGCGTGTGCACCAATCATGCGACGCGCCTGCTTGATTGGGCACCAGTACTGTTCCGTGCGCGCAGCGACCTCACGCACATAGGCGATCACGCCATTGGAATAGGAACAATAGGCACAGTTCAGTTTCTCCATGGCATTCAGATAGGCGAGGCTCGTGCGGTCGAACACCAGATAGTCGCGGCGCTTGACCTGAGGAATGTCATACACCCGGAAACAGATGGCCTGGTAAATCGACACCCAGAGATCCAGAGCCACAAAGACCACAATCAGCGAATAGATCACCGGCGCTGTCACCACGATCAGGAACCGTGCACTCAGCAAGTAGGGAATAAGACCCTTCCGTAATTCCAGGTGTCGCCGGATCACTTCCTGGTCGAACAATATGCGTCCGTGTTCCATACCAAAGCGGAAGCCTGCCCGCTTCTTTGCAAA
>LADW01000048.1 GCA_000961695.1 Hyphomonadaceae bacterium BRH_c29 | reverse complement strand
CCGGCCTGTCAGAAAGCACTATCGTCGACGGGGCAGTGACGGCCTACCGGGCGGGCGAAGCCGACAACCTGCGTGAAGCCGCGATCACTCGCCGTCTCGACCGGCTGACGCGCCAGTTCGGGCGGATCGAGCGAGACAATCTTGTCCTCGCCGAAACCCTTGCAACCTTCGTTCATTATTTCCTGACCGTGACACCGCCGGTGCCTGCCAACCAGGTCGAGGCCGCGCGGGCCAAGGGCGACATGCGGTTTGACCTCTTCGTGCGGCAGGTCGCAGAAGCGCTCAGGTCAGGCCAACGCATTCTGCAGAACGCCGTCGAAGACGTGACGGCGGAAGCGGCGAGCCTTGAAACCCACCCTGAGCATTTGAATGGGGAGCCGGCCGATGCGTGAGGTTGAGAGTCTGACACGCACCCGCGCCATGCTGGTGACAGCGCTGGGAACCGAGATCGTGGCGGCGCTGGAGGATCCGTCCGTCGTCGAGATCATGATCAATCCCGATGGCAGGCTCTGGGTCGAACGGCATGGGTCTGGCCGGACCGAGTCCGGATCCGTTGTTTTACCTGCCGATACTGAACGCGTGATCCGGCTGGTTGCCAGCCATATGGGCCGCCGGGTCGATGCGGCCTCGCCCATCGTGTCGGCTGAGCTGCCTTTGGGCGGGGAACGGTTCGAAGGCGTTCTGCCGCCCGTATCGCCGGGGCCCTGCTTCTCGATCCGCAAACCAGCTGGCCGGGTGATCGCGCTGGATTCGTATGTCGCCTCAGGTGTGATGGCCGCCCACCATGCCGAGGCTCTGCGCCGGGCCGTCCTCGAACGCCATAACATTCTCGTTGTCGGCGGTACGGGATCGGGCAAGACGACACTTGCCAATGCGCTGCTTGCCGAAATCGCACGCACAGGCGACCGGTTGGTCATCCTTGAAGATACGCGTGAGCTTGTCTCAGCAGCACAAGATTCCGTGCAGCTGCGTACGCAGCCCGGATCGGTGACGCTTGCGGACCTCGTCCGCTCGACCCTGCGCCTGCGCCCCGACCGGATCATTATCGGCGAAGTCCGCGGCGCCGAGGCACTCGACATGCTGAAGGCCTGGAATACCGGCCATCCGGGCGGCATCGCCACCCTGCATGCAAACTCGGCCCATGGCGGCCTCTCCCGCCTCGAACAGTTGATCGGCGAGACTTCGGCCCAAGTGCCGCACGATCTCATCGCCGAGACGATCGATTGCGTCGTCTACATCACGCGTCGGGCCGGTGCGCACCGGGTCGAAACGGTCGCGCGCATGAACGGGCTCGGGCGTCAGGGCTATGACCTGATCCCCGTCCAGCCGGACCTGCAGCTCGTCCTGCCGAGCCTGCCCTTTTCCGAACCGCTTCTCTCCACCGCTCCCGAAAGGATACATCCAAAATGAACAGAGATATAATCAAAGCCCTGAGCTTGACGGCGTTCGTCGCAGCGCTCGCCTTCCCAGCTCATGCGGCTGGCTCCGGCATGCCCTGGGAAGCCCCACTGCAATCCATTCTCGACTCCATCGAAGGGCCGGTCGCCAAGATCCTCGCAACGATCGTTATCATCCTGACCGGCCTCGGCCTTGCCTTCGGCGAGAGCGGCGGCGGAATGCGCAAACTGTTGCAGATCGTGTTCGGTCTCTCGATCGCCTTTGCCGCGACCTCGTTCTTCCTCTCCTTCTTCTCGTTCGGCGGCGGGGCAACGCTCTGATGGCTGACACGCGCACCCTGCCGCCTGGCTATAGCGTGCCTGTGCATCGCTCACTCACCGCGCCGATCCTGCTCGCAGGCGCGCCACGGCTTGCGACCATCGTCAACGGCACGCTGGCGGCCGCGCTTGGCATCGGCCTGCAGCTCTGGGGCGTGGGGCTCGTCTTCTGGATCGTGGCGCAGGGCATCTGCGTCTTCGCCGCCCGGCGCGATCCGCAATTTGCCGACGTTCTGATCCGGCATATCAGGACAAGGGGCTATTACGCATGCTGAATCTCCGAGAATATCGCGCCCGCCCGGCTGCGCTCGCCGACCATCTCAAATGGGCCTGCCTGATCGCGCCCGGCATCATCCTTAATAAGGATGGCAGCCTGCAGCGGACCGTTGCCTATCGCGGACCCGACTTGGAAAGCTCGACGCCGGAAGAACTGGTCGCGGTCACGGCCCGCATGAACAATCTCCTCAGCCGGTTCGGCTCGGGCTGGGCCTTGCATATCGAAGCGGGTCGCAGGCCGTCGGTCACCTATCCGGAAAGTGTCTGGCGCGATCCGGTGGCCTGGCTCGTGGACGAGGAGCGCCGCGCAGCGTTTGAGGAAGCCGGGCGCCATTTCGAGACCGACTGCTACCTCACCCTCACCTGGATGCCGCCGGCGGACCGGACGGCAAGGATCGAACAGCTCTTCATCGAGGATCCGGCGGAAGCCCCGGCGGCGTTCTGGAGCGAGCATCTCGTACATTTCGAAACCGAAACATCCCGGGCGCGCGACATGATGGCGGACCTGATGCCGGAAGCGCGCTTTCTCGATGATGATGAGACGCTGACCTATCTCCATGCCTGCATCTCTACGGCGCGCCAGAACGTAAATGCCCCTTTGCTACCGATGTGCCTCGATGCGCTCCTGGTCGATACGCCACTGACCGGCGGGCTCAGCCCACGCCTTGGCGAAGAGACATTGAAAGTCCTCACCATCAACGGGTTCCCGGCAACCGGCGAGCCGGGACTGCTCTCCGAACTTGACCAGCTCGGTTTTGCCTATCGCTGGGTGACGCGGTTCCTGCCCCTCGACAAGCCCGAGGCGGAGAAGACGCTGAACGCCTATGTCCGCAACTGGTTTGCAAAGCGCCGGTCGCTGACTTCCTACTTGCGGGAAATCCTCACCAACGAACCGGCCACGTTGCTGAACACAGATGCGGACAACCAGGCAGCCGATGCGGACGAAGCCCTGCAGGCGCTTGGCGCAGGCCATGTCGCGTTCGGATACTGCACGACGGCGATCGTGGTCCGGCATGCGGATGCCGCGATCGCCGAAGACCAGATCCGCGCCGTTGAGCGCGTGATCCGGGGACGCGGCTTCACCTGCGTGACGGAGAGCGTCAACGCGGTGGAGGCCTGGCTCGGCACGCTGCCGGGCGAGGCCTACGCGAATGTCCGCCAACCGCTACTCAACACAATTAATCTCGCCCATATGGCGCCCCTCTCGGCGCTCTGGGCTGGTCCGGAGCGTAACACCCACCTCGATGGCCCCCCGCTGCTGATGGCCCGTTCTGCCAGTTCGACCCCGTTCCGGCTGGTCACGCATCAGGGTGATGTCGGGCATATGATGGTGGTGGGGCCGACGGGCGCTGGTAAGTCGGTGTTGCTATCTCTCCTGGCGTTGCAGTTCCGTCGTTATCAAGACGCGCAGGTTTTCATTTTCGACAAGGGCGGTTCGGCACGCTGCGCGACGCTCGCGCTCGGCGGAACCTGGTATGATCTGGGTCTCGATGGTGACCTCGCGTTCCAGCCTTTGCGGGATTTAGGCAGCGAATCTGGTATCGCCTCAGCGCAAGCCTGGGTGCTCGGCCTGATTGTTCAGGAGAACGTCACGGTTACCCCAGAGGTGAAACAGGCCATCTGGACCGCGCTGCAAAGTCTTGGCGCGGCACCGGTCTCTCAACGCACGCTGACGGGCCTTGTAGCACTGGTGCAGTCGTCAGAGCTCCGGCAGGCGCTTGAACCCTACACGCTGGCCGGTCCCTATGGCGCCCTGCTCGATGCCGATGAGGACAGTCTGGCTAGAGGAGATATGCTCTGCTTCGAAATGGACGCGCTGATGCAGGACAAGCGTCTGGCAGCGCCGGTTCTGGCGCATCTCTTCACGACGCTCGAAGCCCGGTTTGACGGCAGGCCGAGCCTGCTGATCCTCGACGAGGCCTGGCTCTTCCTCGACCATCCGATGTTTGCGGGGCGCCTTCGCGACTGGCTGAAGACACTCCGCAAGAAGAACGTGTCCGTCGTGTTCGCGACGCAGAGCCTGTCGGATGTCTCCACGAGTTCGATTGCGCCGAGCCTGATCGAAAGCGCGCCGACGCGCATCTTCCTCGCCAATGCGCGGGCCGAAGAGCCTTCGCAGCGGGCGACGTATGAAGCTTTCGGGCTGAATGCCCGACAGGTCGAACTGATCGCACGGGCCACGCCGAAGCGAGACTATTATGTTCAGACACTGGACGGAAACCGGCTGTTCGATCTCGACCTCGGGCCAGTGGCCCTCGCCTTTTGCGCGGCCGGTTCGAAAGCCGACCAGAAACTGATCTCGGAGATTTATGCCGCGGCCGGAGCGGAGGGTTTCGCGCCGGCCTGGCTGGACGCGTGCGGGCTCCATTGGGCCGCAGACCTGATCGAAACAAGAGGAGAGATGCCATGCGCCGCCGAATGATTGCCCTTATGCTCGGATCGGTCTCCACATTTGGGCTGGTCGCGCCCCCCGCCCATGCCCTGTTCGGCGTCGGCGATGTCGTGATCGATCCGACAAACCTCGTGCAGAACATCCTGACCGCCACGCATACGCTCAAGCAGATCAACAACCAGATCCAGCAACTCCAGCACGAGGCGCAGATGCTGGTGAACCAGGCCGAGGACCTGAAGCGCCTCGACTATGTATCCATCGAGCATCTGAAACGCCTGCTCGAACGGATCGACACGCTGATGCGCGAAGCGGGCGAGGTGACCTATGAAGTCGAGGAGAGCGGGCGCCAGTACCGCGAAGCCTTCCCGGAAACGTACGAAGACCTCTCCAATGAGGAAATCGTCGTCGAAGCCGCCGACCAGTGGCGGATCAGCCGGGACGCGTTCCGGGCCTCGATCCAGGTCCAGTCGGGGATTGTGACCTCGATTGCGGAATCCCGTGAGACGCTGAGCGACCTCGCCCGCGAGAGCCAGGCGGCAACCGGCAACCTGTCAGTCGCCCAGGCGGGTAACCAGCTCGTCGCACTTTCCGTCGAACAACAGATGCAGATGCAGCAATTGATGGCGGCGCAATACCGGATGGTGGCGCTCGAAGAATCCCGCCGGGCGGCCATCGAGGAACAGGCCCGCATTCGTCACAAACGCTTCCGCGGCGACGGCGTCGCCTACAGGCGGGATTAGGGCCATGGAAGACCTGAGCGTCATCGACCAGTTTGTTGCGACCTTCTCGGCTTACATCGATAGCGGGTTCGGTCTCCTGCAGCCGGATGTCGCTTTCCTGACAAGCGCCCTCATCGCAATTGACATCACGCTCGCCGGACTTTTCTGGGCCATGGGCCCCGATACCGACATTGTCGGCAGGTTCCTGAAGAAGGTCCTCTATGTCGGCGCCTTCGCGCTGATCCTCGGCAATTTCGCGCTCCTGTCGGACGTCGTGTTCATGAGCTTTGCGCAGCTCGGCCTCAATGCCACCGGCGGCACGATCACCGCTGACGATATCATGAAACCCGGCTTCGTCGCGGCGACGGGTTTCGATGCGGCGCTGCCCCTGCTTGACGAAATCGAAAAGCTCACAGGCCCGATCGCCTTCTTCCAGAACATTGTCATCATCGCGGTTCTGTTCCTCGCCTGGATCATCACGCTGCTGGCGTTCTTCTTCCTGGCGATCCAGCTCTTCGTGACAATAATTGAGTTCAAGCTGACGACGCTGGCCGGGTTCGTGCTGATCCCGTTCGCGCTCTGGAACAAGACCTCGTTCCTCGCCGAAAAAGTGCTCGGTAACGTCATCGCGTCCGGCATCAAGCTCATGGTGCTGGCGATCATTGTCGGCATCGGCTCGACCATCTTCGGATCGATCACATCGACCTTCCAGCCGGATGAGGTGACACTTGAACAGGCAGCTTCCGTCATCCTCGGATCGCTCTCCCTTCTCGCGCTCGGCCTGTTCGGGCCTGGGATCGCGACGGGCCTCGTCTCCGGCGCACCACAGCTTGGGGCTGGTGCCGCCATCGGCACAGCCGCCGGTGTCGCCGCCGGAACGGTCGCGGGCGGCACGCTCGCCAAGGCGGGGATTGGAGCGGCTGCG
>LADW01000007.1 GCA_000961695.1 Hyphomonadaceae bacterium BRH_c29 | reverse complement strand
CCTCGCGCCGCCGCAGCGCTCGCCATGGCGGCAAGGGCGCGCGCCGCGCTGGATGGCCGCGACTTTGTGATCCCGGATGACATCAAGACGCTGGCCCTTTCCACGTTGCGCCACCGCGTTCTGCTGTCTCCGGCGGCCGAGATCGAAGGCCGCACGACCGATGAAACCCTCGCCGCCATTATCGAGCAGACGGCAGCGCCCCGGTGATTTCCCCGACCGCCCGCGCGATCTTCCTGATGCTTCTGGGTCTGCCGCTTCTGGTGGGCATCGCGCTGCTGCGCCCGGAACTCTGGACGCTCTCGGCGGCATGGATTGGGCTGATCGGCGGGCTGATCTTTCTGGACGCCATGATCGGGCCGGCCTTGCGCCGCTTCGAGACGGAGGTCGACGCGCCAACGATCCTGTATGCAGGCGGCAGCGATCCACTTCCGGTTAGGTTCCGCTTTACCAGCGGCGCGCTTCCCAGCCGGCTGGAAGTGCAGCTGGAAACCAATGAGATCCTCGAAGATCTTCCCTCTCGCGGCCTGCGCGGCTGGGACGGAAATGAACGCCGCTACGAGTTTACCCTCACGCCGCTACGCCGGGGGACGGCCAGACTGGTGCGCCTCTGGTGCCGCTGGCAGGGTCCGCTCGGTCTGGTGCAAAAGCGCCTGATCCGCGAACTGGGCACAGACATTGTGGTGACGCCCAATATCCGCTGGGTGAAGGACGAAGCCGTGCGCCTGTTTTCCCGCGACGCAGAATTCGGCATCAAGACACAGATCGAGCGCGGCGACGGCAGCGAGTTCGATGCCCTACGCGAGTTCACCACCGGCATGGACCGGCGCGCCATCGACTGGAAACATTCGGCCCGCCACAGCAGCCTTCTGGCCAAGGAATTCCGCACCGAGCGCAACCACAATATCGTCTTCGCCTTCGATACCGGCCGCCTGATGAGCGAGCCGCTGGGCGGCGTGCCCAAGATTGACCGTGCCATCAATGCGGGCCTCCTACTCTCTTATGTCTCCCTCCGGAATGGCGACCGGACGATGTATTTCGGCTTCGACGCCCGGCCCGGCCTGTCGAGCGGTTTCCTGTCCGGATCGCGCAGCTTTCCCAAGATGCAGAGCCTTGCTGCCGGGCTGGATTACTCCACCGAGGAGTCAAACTTCACCCTCGCCCTCTCGACGCTGGCCAGCCAGCTGGAGCGGCGCAGCCTGGTCATCATCTTCTCCGACTTCGTGGACACGATCTCTGCCGAGCTGATGCTTGAAAATGTCCGCCGCCTGACAGAGCGACACCTCGTTCTGTTCGCGACCTTCGAGGATGAGGCCCTCTCGTCCATGGCGGATGCGCCACCGGAAACCACCGAAGATGTTACCCGGTCCGTCATTGCCGGCACGCTGCTGGCCGAGCGGGATGTCGTGCTGCGGCGACTGCAGCGGATGGGCGTGCAGATCATCGAGACGCGGCCCGAACAGTTTGGCGGTGCGCTGATCTCCCGATACCTCCAGATCAAGAAGAGGGACATGCTGTGACCGACATGCTGAAGTCCTACCGGTTCCGTGAGGAGCGCGAGTCTGACTGGCGCAAGCTCGACCGGATCCTGACCCGCGCGGAGAATTCCGGCGTGAAGGCCCTGTCGGACGAGGATATGATGGCGCTGCCACATCTTTACCGGCAGGCTGTCTCGTCGCTGTCCGTGGCCCGCTCGATCTCTCTGGACCAGAATGTCATCACCTATCTGGAGGGGCTGTGCACCCGCGCCTATTTCTTCGTCTACGGCGCGCGCACATCTATGGGCGAGCGGATGGCGCAGTTCCTGCGCGTGGACTGGCCGAAATCCGTGAGCGGCGCGGTTTTCTCCACCCTCCTGGCGGCCCTCTTCCTGTTCGGCGGCGCCCTGCTCGCCTTCTTCCTCTGCCTGCAGGACATGGACTGGTACTGGACGTTCAACGGGCACAATTTCATGGAGACCCGCACGCCGGACGCCTCGGTGGATGACCTGCTGGCCACGATCTACACCCAGCCGGGCGATGTGAATCAGGACCAGCTGACGGCCTTTGCCAGTTTCCTGTTCAACAACAATGCCCAGATCGCGCTCTTTGCCTTTGCGCTGGGATTTGCCTTTGGCATCCCGACGGCGTGGCTGCTGGTCTGGAACGGGATCAATCTCGGTTCGATGTATGCCGTCTTCTGGGCCAAGGGGCTGGGATATGAATTCACCGGCTGGCTGATGATCCATGGCACGACCGAACTGTTCGCCATTGTTCTGGCTGGCGCGGGCGGGTTTGTGATCGGCGGCGCGGTGGCCTTTCCCGGGCGCCGGTCCCGCCTCGCTTCAGCGCGGGAGTCCGGGCAGAAGGCGGCGACCATTGCGATGGGCTGCGTGATCATGCTGATCATCGCCGCTGTTCTGGAAGGCTTTGGCCGCCAGCTGATCAATTCTGATGTTGTCCGCTATTCCATCGCCTTTGGGATGCTGTTGCTCTGGCTCGGCTATTTCTACCTTCCGCGCGTGAGGCCATCGGCATGAATGCCCGCGCTGCGACATCTGACATGCAGGTCAATATCGAGGCCGCCCGCCGCCGCCGGGCTCGGATAGCCGAGGAACAGCGCGTCAACAAGATGGTGCGCGTGCTGGTCACTCCGGAAGGTGCCGCCCTGCACCTGAAGCTCGCCACAGCCGCCGAACGGGCGGGCGCGTTCGCCATGGATGTCGCCATTCAGTGGGCCATCGTGATCGCCACCCTGCTGGGCATTGGGTTCGCGGCGAGTGCGATGGGTTTCCGGAACTGGAACGTCGCCTTTGCCTTCTGGCTGGTCTTCTATTTCTTCATCCGCAACTTCTATTACATCTTCTTCGAGATTGGCCGGAAGGCGGCGACACCGGGCAAACGGGCGCTGGGCCTGCGCGTTGCCTCGCGTGACGGAGACCGGCTGACCGCCAATGCCGTGCTCGCCCGCAATTTCACCCGCGAGATCGAAGTCGGCCTGCCGATCCAGTTCCTGCTGATGAGCGGAGACCAGCTGAGCGCCTGGATGGCGCTGTTTGGCCTCGCCTGGTCTGGCGTGTTCCTCTTCTTCCCGATCTTCAACAAGGATAAGCTACGCGTCGGAGACCTGATCGCCGGCACCTGGGTGATCCGGGCGCCGAAGGTGCAGCTGATGGGCGATATCAGCCAGGTCGTGGCATCGACGCCGCGTTCCTCCATGTACGCCTTCACGCCGGAACAGGCCGACGCCTATGGCATCCACGAACTGCACGTTCTGGAAGACGTGCTGCGCCAGTCGACGGCAGAGATCAAATCGCAGGTCGCGACACGGATCCGCACCAAGATCGGCTGGGCATCTCAGACCGGCGAAACGGATATCGGCTTCCTCGAAGCCTATTACGCGGCGCTGCGCCGGCGGCTGGAACAGCGCATGCTGATGGGCGACCGGAAAACGGACAAGTTTGACGTTCGGCGGTAGCCTGCTGCTCTCCGTTCATCTCCGAAGTCCTTACCGGTGAGCGAGTGGTCATCTTCCGGACAGGCGAAGATCATTACGAAGTCTACTTCGGTCCGATCCTGCTCGGACACATCGACCGAAAGAAACGCATGAACCGTATCAAGCCTGGCCGCCCACGGAACACACCATGAAAACTGTAACCCATCTGCCCGGTCTGAAATGTTACCTATGTTCCCGGTTGCACACCGCACAGCGAAGCTGTGTGGGAGGTGAGGGATACCGGGCGATCAATCCGCATGCTCAAACAGCGGAACGCCCATTCCCCCGATGAAATTTGTAACTTCTTAAAAGATCGCCGTTAGGCCGGAAAAAACTGGTGCACCCGTTTTTCGAAGGGCAGGCTGATATGAAAGCAAATGCGTTTCCGATAGGGCATTATGAAGAAGACGCGCATCTTGCCTGTCTGAAACAGCAGATGAATGAAACAGACCGGGCGCATCCGAGCCTCGATCTGAAAGGCCACTCCACCCGCGTTTCCATCCTCACGACACAGTTGGCGAAGGCCATGGGGCTCAGCGAGCATCAGGCGCACCGGATGGGGGATGCCGCCTATTATCATGATGTCGGGAAACTGTTTCTTGTGCATTCGCCGCTGGAAAAGTCCGGCCCGCTCTCTGCGCAGGAACGCAGCCGGGTTGAAGAACATTCCGCGCTGGGCGCAGATGCCATGAAGGCGGCTACCGGACCACTTGCCGACATGGCGCGCGACATCGCCCGCTGGCACCATGAGCGCTATGACGGCCACGGCTATCCTGACCATTTGCAAGGCAACGATATTCCCTTCGCCGCGCGGATCGTCGCCATTGCGGATGTCTACGATGCCCTGCGCTCGATCCGCCCCTACAAGCCGTATCGCAGCCACGAACAGGTGGTTCAGGACATGATGTCCTCGGATCGCGGCATCGCGCCGGGCTTTGACCCGATAGTGGTGGAAGCCTTTCGGGACAATCTGACCGAGATCAGCGCCACATGGGACCACGCCAGGCTGAATGGAATGGTCGCCAGAATGCAGGCCACCAAAACCTAGATCCGCCCCTGCACCCAGTCACGGGTCAGGAAGCCGTCGATCAGATCACAGACCAGCCCGAGTTCTGACAGGGCGCTGGAGAAGCGGCGCGGGTCGACCAGGGGCTGGAAGACGGAACCGGCTTCGAACTGGTCGTCCGCTTCGAGGGCGAGCGTCATGCAGCCCTGATCGAACAGGCCGCGCAGCTTGCCGCCCTGGAAGTGACGCTCCAGCGCGATGAGGCGCTCCATCCGGTCAGGCGAGAGCAGTGCGCGGGCTTCGACCTGATCGCTGGAATAGACGGTGAAGGCCTCGTCCAGTTCACGGGAAATCAGGTCGACCTTCTGCAGGCCATTGGCGCCCTTGCCGCGCTTCCACCAGCCAGACCGGGCCATGATCGTGCGGCCGGAAAAGCGCTCCGGATATTCGATATGGATCAGGATGCCCTGAAAGACGGTGCGGCTGTTCTTGCCGCCGGTATCGAGCTTGGCCTCAACAAGGGCGAACTTCGCCCCGGCGCGCTCGCCTTCGATCCGGTCTTCGAACTTGCGGCGGCTGTGACCGGGCAGAAGCGCGGCATCCTTCAGCACCTGATAGGCGGGTGTCGGTGGCAGCGGGCCTGAGCCATCGCTCATGCTGACGGAGATGTCTCCGAAAATGGTGGAGATCGTCTTTGCGCCGCCTTTCTGGGTGCCGGTCGCCATCTCCGCCAGATCCTTGCCGCGCGCCATCAGAGACGTGAAATCTTCGATGCCGGTGAGGTCCATGTGCAGCGTGTCATACGTGAAGCCGAACGGTTTGCAGGCTGCACGCATGACAAGGTCTTTGGTCTGGGACTTCAACCGATAGACCTTGAGCCAGTCGATACCGGACACAGCCCCCACGATAACCGCCCCGATGAACAGGGACAGCGGGAACAGGAAGCCGGCCCCACCTGTGGCGATGATCAGGCAGA
The DNA here is from genome assembly GCA_000961695.1 of Hyphomonadaceae bacterium BRH_c29. GTDB lineage: Bacteria > Pseudomonadota > Alphaproteobacteria > Caulobacterales > Hyphomonadaceae > Hyphomonas. The sequence continues at coordinate 28,671 of LADW01000007.1, read as the reverse complement.
TCAGCGTGACGGCAGCAATGAAGACGCCAAGCACGGTGCGCGACTTCGCCCTGGAAATAGTCTGCAGCCGGATCGTTTCACGGGCACCGAGTTCAGGCGCCAGCTCATCTTCCCAGATGCGGACAATATCCGCAAATTCCGGACGCTGTCCCGTCAGCTCGCTGAGCGGCCGTGCCTGGCGGATCGTCTGATCTATGTTGGATGTTGTCCACGCCATGTCGTCGTCTCCCCTTCACGCCTTCATGCCGCGTGGGGGAGGCAGAATCCAGCCCGGATCGAGATTGCAAGCCGGATCAGGCCGCCAGACGCGGGCCGGCATAGGTGATGCGGTTGCGGCCAGCCTGTTTTGACACGTAGAGCGCGCGGTCAGCAGATTCCACAACCCGGTCGAGCGAGGAATCGGCGGTCAGCATCTCAAAGCCGAAGCTGGCGGTGACCGAAAGCTTCGCGCCGTCATGCTCGATGACGGTGGATTCAAGGCGCTGGCGCAGGCGGTCGCAAACGGACCAGGCCTGATCGCGGTTCAGGTTGCTGAGCAGGATGACGAATTCCTCACCGCCCCAGCGGCCCAGCTTGTCGAACGGCCCGCGCAGTTCGGAATAGGCAATTTCGGCGACCCGTTTCAGCACGGCATCGCCGGTCTGGTGACCGAAGCGGTCATTGATCAGCTTGAACTGGTCGAGGTCGAGCAGCACGAGGGCTGCCATGCCGCCGGAGCGGCGCTGGCGCATCAGTTCGTCTTCAGCGGAAATCCGGAAGAAACGGCGGTTGAGCAAGCCGGTCAGCGGGTCGGTCGACGCCAGGGCCTCAAGCTTGCGCTGGTAGCGCTTCAGCTGGAACTCGTGCTGGGAGGCGATCGCTGCGGTCGGGATCGCCACACAGGCGGCCACGACCAGATTGGCGAAGAGGAATCGCTGCGGGTCTTCCAGGACGCCCAGCCTGTAGACGAAGACCGAAAACGTGAACGACAGGCAGAGCGCCGTCGTCGCCACGAAGACGAAAAACGTCAGCGAATCTTTTATATCCCGTGCGTAAGTGCTCATTATTCCCCATCTCCTGCTACGTCCAAGCCCCCGTCTCCTGCCGGGATCAGGCGTATTTATTGCAGAAATAGGCTACTACGCCGCCAAACTTGCGATAGTAATTTGGTTTACGGCCTTCAGACTTTGGAAATCCATTCCGGAAGGCGCGGCCGACGCGGAGGCTGAGGTCTGCATGATCTGCAGCAGGGGCAAGGCTTCCGGCCGCTTCAAGGTGGCAAATAATTTACAATCGAACAGTTGACGCTCTGGCGGCGCCCCCTTACCTCCGCATCACCGTTAGCAGTCGACCATGGTGAGTGCCAACTCGCTACGGGGCGCTGCTGGCTCCCGTGAGATCAACCAAACTCGCAATCAAGAAACTAGAGGGCAAATAGCCATGAAACTTCGTCCCCTGCACGACCGCGTCGTTGTCCGCCGCGTCAAGGAAGAGGAAAAGACCAAAGGCGGAATCATCATCCCCGATGCGGCAAAAGAAAAGCCGCAAGAAGGTGAAGTGGTCGCCGTTGGCAAAGGCGCTGTCGGTGAAGACGGCAAAGTCATCGCTCTGGACGTCAAAAAGGGCGACCGCGTCCTGTTCGGCAAATGGTCCGGCACCGAAGTGAAAATCGACGGTGAAGACGTTCTCATCATGAAAGAGAGCGACATCATGGGTGTGCTGGAGAAGTAAGTCTCCGCCCCTGAACGCTTTCCATAAATACAGCAAATTCAAAGAGGTAAACTCGAAATGGCTGCCAAACACGTAGTATTCGGCGCAGATGCGCGCGAAAAAATGCTCCGCGGCGTCGACACACTCGCAAACGCAGTGAAAGTCACGCTCGGCCCGAAAGGCCGTAACGTTGTGATTGAAAAATCCTTCGGCGCACCGCGCACCACGAAGGACGGTGTCACCGTCGCAAAAGAAATCGAGCTGGAAGACAAGCTCGAGAACATGGGCGCACAGATGCTGCGCGAAGTGGCTTCCAAGGCCAACGACGTGGCCGGCGACGGCACCACGACGGCAACCGTTCTCGCCCAGGCCATCGTTCGCGAAGGCATGAAGCGCGTCGCTGCCGGCATGAACCCGATGGACCTGAAGCGCGGCATCGAAAAAGCCGCCGCTGAAGTCGTCCGCGACCTCGCCCACCACGCCAAAAAAGTGAAGTCCAACGACGAGATCGCCCAGGTCGGCACGATTTCGGCCAACGGCGACACCGAAGTTGGTGCGATGATCGCTGAAGCCATGGCGAAAGTCGGCAATGAAGGCGTCATCACGGTTGAAGAAGCCAAGTCGCTGGAAACCGAACTCGACGTCGTCGAAGGCATGCAGTTCGACCGCGGCTACCTGTCGCCATACTTCATCACCAACGCTGACAAGATGAACGTCGAACTCGAAGACGTCCTCATCCTGCTTCACGAATCGAAACTCTCCAGCCTGCAGCCGATGCTGCCGATCCTGGAATCGGTTGTTCAGTCGCAGAAGCCGCTTCTGATCATCGCTGAAGACGTCGATGGCGAAGCTCTGGCAACCCTCGTAGTCAACAAGCTGCGTGGCGGCCTGAAAATCGCTGCTGTGAAAGCGCCTGGCTTCGGCGACCGCCGCAAAGCCATGCTGCAGGACATCGCTGTCCTCACCGGCGGCCAGGTCATCTCTGAAGACCTCGGCATCAAGCTGGAAAACGTCGGCATGGAAATGCTCGGCAAAGCCAAGCGCGTCACCATCGACAAGGACAACACGACCATCGTCGACGGCGCCGGCAAGAAAAAAGACATCGAAGCCCGCGTGTCCCAGATCCGCAAGCAGATCGACGACACGTCTTCCGACTATGACCGTGAAAAACTGCAAGAGCGTCTGGCCAAACTGGCTGGCGGTGTTGCCGTGATCAAAGTCGGCGGCGCTACCGAAGTCGAAGTGAAAGAGCGTAAAGACCGCGTCGACGACGCCCTGAACGCTACCCGCGCCGCTGTCGAAGAAGGCATCGTGCCAGGCGGTGGTACCGCTCTGCTCCGCGCCTCCAAGAACATCGACGTTGTGGGCGAAAACGACGACGAGAAAGCCGGCATCGACATCGTCCGCAAGGCGCTCGAAGCTCCGGTTCGTCAGATCGCCGAAAACGCTGGCGTTGAAGGTTCGGTGGTCGTCAACACGATCCTCCAGACCAAGAGCCGCTCGCACGGCTTCAACGCACAGACCGAAGAATATGGTGACCTCGTCGCCATGGGCGTCATCGACCCGGTCAAAGTTGTCCGCTCTGCCCTGCAGAACGCAGCCTCTGTCGCAGCTCTGCTGATCACGACCGAAGCCGCGATCGCCGAAGCACCGAAGAAAGATTCGGCTGGCGGCGGCATGCCCGACATGGGCGGTATGGGTGGCATGGGCGGTATGGGCTTCTAAGCCACGCTCTGACATCTCAAGAATTGAGCGGCCCCCCGGTAACGGTGGGCCGCTTTTCTTTTGGGCTTTAACGCCGTTGATTGGTCAATCCTGACTGCTTACCCAAGGTTAGGATTGCGAGCGGCCTCTCCGCTCCTTAGCATTACCCCAGATGCCGTCACAAAGAACGGCCGGAGAGGAAACCCATGACCACGCAGAATTTCTGGAATTTCGGCGACATTCTGGACGCCGTTGGCGCCGCCCTCGGCCCGGACGATATGGCGCTGATCCATGGCGACCGGCGCATCTCCTGGCCGGAGATGACCGCCCGCTCAAACCGGATGGCCAGAAACCTGCTCCTGCGAGGCGCAAAGACCGGCGACAAGGTCGGCTTCTACCTGCGCAACCAGCCGGAATACATGGAAGGGCTCGCCGCCTGCTTCAAAGCCCGGCTGACGCATGTGAACGTGAATTACCGCTACCTCGAAGAGGAGCTGTTCTACATTTTCGACAATTCCGACGCGACGGTCGTGTTCTTCGATGTCGAGTTCATGGACCAGGTCGTGAAGGTGCAGCCGCGCCTGCCGGATGTGATCGCCTGGGTGCAGATCGGCGGCGGCGAGACGGCGGATTTCGCGGTCGCATATGAAGACCTCGCGACGCAGGGCGACCATTCTCCGCTGGGCTTCCCACGCTCTGGCGATGATCAGCTCTTCCTCTATACCGGTGGCACGACCGGCATGCCGAAGGGCGTGATGTGGTCCCACCAGATCTGGCGTCAGGCCGGAATGGAAGGCGCCGAAGCGGCGGGCCTGCCCGTGCCGAAGAACATGGAAGAGCAGGTCATGGCCGTCCAGATGCTGGGCCGGCATGTGCGCAACATTCCGGTCTGCCCGCTGATGCACGGCACAGGCCTGTTCACCGCCATGGGCGCGATGCTGGGCGGTGGCACGATCGTTACACTGACGGAAAACAAGCGCTTCGACCCGGAGAACCTGTTCGAGACCATTGCGCGCGAGGGCGCCACCAATATGGCGATTGTCGGCGATGCTTTCGGCAAGCCGATGCTGGCCTATCTGGACGAACATCCCGGCAAGCATAACCTCAGTTCCGTGATCGGCGTCATCTCGTCCGGCGTGATGTGGAGCACCGAGGTCAAGCGTGGCCTGCTGCGGCACATGCCGAACGCCGCGCTGACCGACAGCTTCGGCGCCTCTGAGGCGGTCGGCTTCGGCAGCTCTGTCATGACGGCAGACGGCGAAGTGAAGACATCGAAATTCACCATCGGGTCAAAGTGCAAAGTGTTCACCGAGGATGGCCGCGAAGTCGTCCCCGGTAGCGGCGAGGCCGGCTTCATCGCCCGGGGCGGCGCGGTGCCGCTCGGCTATTACAAGGACCCGGAAAAGTCTGACAAGACGTTCAAGACCATTGGCGGCGTCAGATACTCCGTGCCCGGAGACTGGTGCACGGTAGAGGAAGACGGCACGATCACCCTGCTCGGGCGCGGCTCCAACTGCATCAACACAGCCGGTGAGAAAGTCTATCCCGAAGAGGTCGAAGAGGCGCTAAAGGCGCATGATGCCGTCAAGGATGCGCTGGTCATTGGCGTGCCGGATGACAAATGGGGCCAGGCCATCACGGCTGTCGTGTCGCTGGAAACGCCGATCGACGAAGCCGCGCTGACGGCTTTCGTGAAGACGAAACTCGCCCACTACAAGGCGCCCAAGCGGATCCTGTTCAAGACGGATCTGGGCCGCGCGGTGAACGGCAAGGCGGACTACAAGTCGATCAAGGCGTTTGCGCTGGCCGAGCTGGGTATCAGCGCCTAGGTCTTGCGTCGGCGCAGAGAGCGGAAAACGGCGTCGGCCCGCGAGGCCAGCGTGCCGTCTTCCTTCAGCAGGTCAGCCGAGACGTGAACAAGGTCGCCGTCGACGCCCTTCACCTGCGCGTGCGCTTCCAGCCAGGTGCCCTCCGGCACGATGTCCATGAATTCCATGGTCAGCTTGATCGTGACCGACATGCGATTGGTGGCAGACCAGACGGCCCAGGCCAGCGCGCTGTCGGCAAAGGCACAGGTCATGCCGCCATGCATGAAGCCCATACCATTGCAGTGACGGTCCAGCACCCACATGCCGCTGCGCAGGTCACCCTCTGCGGTCGCGAGATAGGACGGGCCATTGTGCAGCGAGAACTTGCCGCGGGTGGGCCGTAGCGCAAAACCGGGCGGCGGCGGTTTCAGCGCGCCGTCTTCGCTCATTCGTCGGCGTTGCCGAAGACGGAGGAGATCACTGTATCGCCCGGCTCGATGCCCAGCTCTGCCGCGCGACCGCCGTTCAGCTCCAGCACAGCTTTCACCGGCACGCCCGGCGACACGGTGCGCAGCGAGCCCGGAACGGTGTTGCGCGCAATCGCGATCACTTTGCCGGCAGGGTCCATGAACAGCATGTCCAGCGGGATCAGCGTGTTCTTCATCCACATGGCCGCTTCGCGCGGCTCGCCGAGGTCGAAGATCATGCCCGCATCCGGCGCCATGCTTTCGCGGTGCATCAGTCCGGTGCGGATTTCCTCGGGCTCGTCGGCGACCTCAACCGTGAAGGCGTGGGCGCCATTCGCGGACTCGATGGTCAGCGGGGCGGTTTCAAGCTCGGCAAGCGCGATCGGCGCGGCGAGGGCGAGGGCGGCGAGGCCGTATGCGAGAAAGCGTTTCATACGCCATGGTTTAGCCCCCGGCCTGACGGGCGGCAAGCATTCGTGGCGGTAACATTCGCGGTTAGCGCGGTTTCAGCTGGGCGACATGTTCGCCCTTGCTGCCAGCTTCCATGACGGCTTCCAAGGTCGTGCCGGGTTCGATCTCTTCATAGCCGGCTTTGCGCAGAACCACAGCGTGGATGAAGATGTCGTCATCCTTGCCGTCCCGCTGCACGAAACCGTAGCCGCGCGTGCGGTTGAACCATTTCAGCGTGACGGTCTCATATTCCGGCTGCACGCCCTGCTCGCGGGCAACGGCAGCTTTTGGGCGCTCCATCTCGATGACGCTGGCCGTCTGCCAGCCGCGCTCGCCGCGCACGGCATTGCAGACGATGCGGGCACCCTCATCGGCATAGGTTTCGCCATAGGCACGCAGGCAGGTGATGTGGATCATGACATCGCCCGTAAGCTCGGGATCTGATGTGGATTCCACAACGATAAAGCCAAAGCCCTTGGCGCTGTCGAACCACTTCACACGACCGATCACCCGCACTGTTTCCATAGCGGGCTCCACGTCTGATTCGGATCTGGCAGCTGTACCGGTCATCAACCCTATTTCCCCAACTAGGCAACGTAGGAAAAGTTAACGCGCTTGTCACGCGATCATCACACGAAAAGCCATGCACGCCCAAAATGGGCAACTAGCACGCAAATGTGGAGAAAGTTGGCAGTCCCTAGGGGAGTCGAACCCCTCTTTTCAGGTTGAAAACCTGACGTCCTAACCGATAGACGAAGGGACCGCACCGGTTCGAAGAAGAGGCCGTATAGCCACTGACGGAGACGAGCGCAAGCCATCTTGCAGACGGTTTCTGCACATTATTCACGCGTCCGCTGCGTCGAGCACATCCAGCTGGACACGCCGCCGGCCGTTCCATTCGTCCGCCTTCAGGCGGCCTGCGAGGTGGACGCGCTTGCCGGGCGTCAGCGTATCGCCCAGCGGTGCACCGATGGCACGCCACGCGATACAGTCGAGGCGGCCTGTGGAGTCCTCTGCGGTGAATTTGAGATGGTTCGCGCCGACCTGCCGGGTGCCGGTGACGTGCACAGACTGCAAGGCGAAGACCGGTTCCGGTGCCCCCGCCCCGAACGGGCCGATGGCCGCGACCTGGTCGACCAGGTCCGGCGAGGCGGCGCCCGGTGCCAGCACGGCGTCGATAGGCAGCTCAAGGGCTGCCGCGCGCTCTGCGGTGAACTGGGCCATGTGGGCGACCATCCAGGCGTCGAAGGCGGCGACCTGATCAGGTTCGAGGCTGAGCCCGCCCGCCATGGCGTGGCCACCGCCGGAGAGGATCACGCCTTCGCGCGCCGCTGCGGCGATGGCATCGCCGACATTCACGCCTGTCACCGAGCGGCCCGAGCCCTTGGCGACCGGGCCGAGGCCCCGTCCCCATCCGATCACGATCGTAGGCAGGTGAAAGCGATCCTTGAGGCGCCCGGCGACGATACCAATCACGCCGGGATGCCACCCCTCGCCAGAGGCGATCAGCACGCCGCGTTCAGGATTCTTGGCCAGCGCCTGTTCGGCCTGCGCGGTCGCCTGATCGAGGATCGCCGCCTCGACGGCCTTGCGCTCGTCATTGAGGGCGTGGAGCTGCTCGGCGAGCGCGATGGCTTCGCCCCGGTCATCCGTCGCCAGCAGCTTGGCCGCCAGCCATGGGTCACCGACCCGGCCACCAGCATTGAGGCGAGGCCCCAGCATGAATGTGGCGTGGTAGACGGTCTCAACCTTGATGATGCCGGAAATCTCCGCCAGCGCGCGCAGGCCCTCATTCTGGCCGCGCGACAGCATGGAGAGGCCCTGCCGCACGAAGGCGCGGTTCACGCCCAGCAGCGGAGCCATGTCGCACAGGGTGCCAAGGGCGGCGAGATCCAGCAGGTTCATGATGTCCGGCAGGCCGTCCGGTGGGGCAATGCCGCGCTGTCGGCAAAGCCGGTTTAGGGCGGCCGCCATGACGAACACGACGCCGGCTGCAGCAAGGTGGCCCTGACCGGACGTGTCGTCGGGCCGGTTGGGGTTTACCAGCGCCAGCGCGGGCGGATTGTGCCCGGCCATGAGGTGGTGGTCGATCACCACGACATTGAGGCCAACCCGCTCGGCTTCTTCCAGCGCCGCGACAGCCGCAGCCCCGCAATCGACGGTTATGACGAGATCCTGCCCCGTGCTCTTGAGGTGGCGCATGGCCTGTGGGGAGGGGCCGTAGCCCTCTTCCAACCGGTCCGGCACGTAGAGGCCGAGGTCCTGCCCCCAGGCCCGGAAATAGCGGGCGAGGATCGCCGAACTGGTGCCGCCGTCGACATCATAGTCGGCGAGCACGGTGACTTTCTTGTTGGTCAGGATCGCGTCGAGGATGACTTCCGCCGCCTTGTCCATGTCGGAGAAGCTGGACGGATCCGGGAACGTGTCGCGCAGGGTTGGCTCGAGATAGGCCGCAGCGCCGGCAGGGTCCACGCCCCGCCCGGCCAGCAGGCGTGCCACAAGGTCAGAGCCGCCCACAGCGGGCGCCAGGCGCCGGACAAGCGCATCTTCGGCGTGCGCGAGGGTCCAGAACCGCCCGGTGGCGGATCTGTCCACGGCAAACAGCCGGTCGTCGGTTTTCTGGGCGGTGGCGGTCATAGGGCTCCGGGAATCAGGATTCCCAGAGCCTATCACACGAGGGCAGCGTTTGCCCCCGGTCTTATACTTTCCGGTTGGACCGGATGTAGCGGACCATGCCGTCGGTCGAGGTCATCACCAGCGTGTGGGTGTGGACCCGGCCATCGCGGAACTGCACGCCGCTCAGCAGGGAACCCTGCGTCACGCCGGTCGCGCAGAAGACCGTGTCGGACGAGGCCAGCTCGTTGAGAGCATAGGTGCGGCCGAAATCGGTGATGCCGACGCGGGTGGCGCGCTTTTTCTCGTCATCATTACGGAACACAAGACGGCCGAACATCTGGCCGCCGACGCATTTCAGGGCTGCCGCAGCGAGCACGCCTTCAGGGGCGCCGCCGGAACCGATGTAGAGATCAATCCCGGTGAGCGGGTTGGTGGTGGCGATCACGCCGGCGACGTCGCCGTCGGTGATCAGGGCCACGCGGGCACCGGCAGAGCGCAGGCTCTCGATGATGTCTTCATGGCGCGGGCGATCCAGCACGCAGACCGTCATGTCGGAGACGTCCATGCCCTTGAACTTGGCGAGCGCGGAGATGTTCTCGGCCGGGCTGGCGTCGAGGCTGACAATGCCTTCCGGATAGCCGGGGCCGATCGCGATCTTGTCCATATAGGTGTCCGGCGCGTGCAGCAGGCCGCCTTTGGGGGCGATGGCCAGCACAGCGAGGGCGTTCGCCATGGCCTTGGCGGTCAGCGTGGTGCCTTCCAGCGGGTCGAGCGCGATGTCGATCTCCGGGCCGTTGCCCGTGCCGACTTCTTCGCCGATGTACAGCATCGGGGCTTCGTCGCGTTCACCTTCGCCGATTACGACGCGGCCTTTGAACTCGACCTGGTTGAACGCGGTGCGCATGGCATCGACGGCGGCCGCATCGGCCTTTTTCTCGTCACCGCGGCCCACCAGCTTGGAAGCGGCGATGGCAGCTGACTCGGCAACGCGGACCATGGCATCTGCCAGGCTAGGCGTCAGAACGCTGTTTTTCATAATTTTTCTGTCTCCGAACGCGGGAATCTTGAGTGGTTTGCCTCGTATAGAAGCAATTAGCTTGCCGCTTCGATACGGATAAGCCGTGGCGCGTCAATTGGCGTTGAAATTTTTTCCAACCGCGCGAGAGCGGCCAGCATGTTTGCACGGGGGCAACGGTGGGTCACGATGACCACCGGTGCGGCCCCGGATTCTTCTGCGGAATCCTGTAGAAGCTTGTCGACCGACACGCCTTCCTGAGCAAGCGCTTCGGTGAGGGCGGCCAGCGCGCCGGGCTCATCTGCCAGTCGAATGCGCAGGAAGAAGGGCGCCACTTCGGTCGGCGCGCCCTGTACGAACGGGCGGCCTGTGTGGTGCTTGGCACGGCCGAAAGCCGGGCGGATGGCCGGGCGGAACAGTTTCGCGACATCGCCCATCACGGCGCTGGCAGTCGGGCCAGCCCCGGCACCGGGACCGGTCAGCGTGATCGCGCCAACGGGGTCGCCTTCAATGCGGACAGTGTTAAGGCTGCCATTGACGCGGGCCAGCGGATGCGTGGCGGGCAGAACCAGCGGCTCAACGCGGCAAACGACGCCTTCATCCGTCAGAACGCCCTCGGCGATGAGCTTGATGCGATAGCCAAGCCGGTCGGCCATGCGCAGGTCCAGCAGGCTGACCTTGTCGATGCCGGAAATGCTCACCTTGGAGAAATCGAGGTCCGCCGAGAAGGCAATCGCGGACAGGATCGCGGCCTTGTGCGCAGCGTCCATGCCGGAAACGTCCAGCGTCGGGTCGGCTTCGGCATAGCCAAGGCGCTGGGCCTCTGCCAGCACATCGTCATACTCGCGGCCCTGCTCCAGCATGGTCGTCGTGAGGAAGTTGCAGGTGCCGTTCAGGATGCCCGCAATGCGCTTGACCTCGGTGCCAGCCAGGCTGTCGCGCAGGACGCGGACGACCGGGATGCCACCCGCGACGGCGGCTTCGAACAGGAGGTCGACCTGCTTCTCCTCAGCCAGCTTGGCCAGCGTCATGCCGTGCTTGGCGATGAGGGCCTTGTTGGCGGTGACGACATGCTTGCCGGCCTTGAGGGCCGTCTCGACCGCGAACTTGGCCGGGCCGTCAGAGCCGCCCATGAGTTCCACGAACACGTCGACATTCGGGTCTTCGGCCAGCGTCGCGGCATCGTCGAACCAGGGATAGGCGTCGATCGATACCGGGCGGTTGCGCGACTGGCTGCGCGCGCTGACGCCGGTAATCTCCACCCGGCCCGGAAGGCGCAGGCGGTCCTGGCGCTCAACCAGTTCGATCAGGCCGCAGCCAACATGGCCGAGCCCGGCGATTCCAATTCTCAAAGGTGCCACAGGGCGCCCCTTTTTATTGCTGAATGTCCGGGCTGCTGCCTAGCGGGTTTGCGGCACGGGGGGAAGGGTTTGCGTGTCCAGATCATCCTTCGACTTCTCTCAGGATGAGTTTCGGGCAGGGTGTCCCCCTTCCCCCTTGGAAGAAGGGGTGAGAGCCCCTACTCCGCTGCGGCGGTGGCTGGCTTGATTTCTTTCACGCCGCGTTTGTCCAGGAATTTCCGGATGTTGCGGGCGGCCTGGCGGATGCGCTGTTCGTTCTCGACCAAAGCGATACGGACATGGCCATCGCCATGCTCGCCAAAGCCTGAACCGGGGGCGACGGCCACGTGGGCCTCGTTGATCAGCTGGAGGGCGAATTCCAGGCTGCCGAGATGCTTCAGCTGTTCCGGAATCGGAGCCCAGGCGAACATGGACGCCGTCGGGCTCGGGATCGGCCAGCCTGCGCGGGTGAAGCTCTCCACCAGCACATCACGGCGTGATTTGTAGATCGCCCGCGTCTCGTCCACACAGTCCTGCGGGCCGTCCAGCGCGGCGGCGGCGGCCACCTGGATCGGCGTGTAGGCACCATAATCGAGATAGGATTTCACACGGGCGAGCGCCGCGATCAGCTTTTCATTGCCGGCCACAAAGCCCATGCGCCAGCCGGCCATGGAATAGGTCTTCGACATGGTCGTGAACTCGACCGCGATGTCTTTCGCCCCATCGACCTGAAGGATCGAGGGCGTCGGCTCCTCGAAATAGATCTCGTTATAGGCAAGGTCTGACAGGACCCAGAGTTCGTGCTTTTTCGCGAACTTGATGGCGTCCTTGTAGAAATCGAGGTCGCACACGGCTGCCGTCGGGTTGGACGGGTAGCAGAGCACCATCGCGGTCGGCGGCGGCACGGAATAGTGCACGGCCTTGCCGAGGTTCGAGAGGTATTGCTCCGGCGTCTGGGCCGGCACGCCGCGGATCGAGGCGCCGGCAATAATGAAGCCAAAATGGTGCAACGGATAAGACGGGTCAGGCGCCAGGATCACATCGCCGGGGGCCGAAATGGCCTGAGCGAGGTTCGCAAAGCCCTCCTTGGAACCGAGCGTGACGATCACTTCCCGGTCCTTGTCAAGCGACACGTCAAAGCGGCGCTTGTAATAGTCGGTCAGTGCCCGGCGCAGGCCCGGAATGCCGCGCGAGGCGGAATAGCCGTTCACGTCCGGCTTGCGGGCGGTTTCGCACAGCTTGTCGACGATATGCTTGGGCGTCGGCAAGTCCGGGTTGCCCATGCCGAGGTCGATAATATCGGCCCCTTCAGCGCGCAGAGCGGCCTTGGTGCGGTTAACCTGTTCAAAAACGTAAGGGGGAAGTCGGCGGATCTTGTGGAAGTCGGTGTTCATTTGCGTTTGACCTTGAGGCCTTCAGTAACTCGTGGAACGTTAAACGCAGCTTCGATCTCGGCGATCTCTGCCTGCGTCAGGAATGCGGGGTCCGCGGGCAAGCCCGCGAATCCGGCTTCTACCCGCGTCAGTAGCGCGGCCATCTGGCCTGCTACATCAGCGGGGAGCTCCGTTCGCTCATTAGAGTCGAAATAGGCCTGTAATATGTCAATCCGGGCAGCAGAGGCCGGCAAAGTCTTACCGGGGATCTGGTCTCCGGTAAGTTCTGTTACCTCATTCAGGTGAGGATAGCCCTCCCCCCGGATCTCTGCACGGCGCGCATCATACCAGTCTGGTGCCTGGTTTACGGCCTCGCGAACACGCGAAAATGAGCTCGTGCACCCTGCGATCAGGATGACAGACACACTCAAAAGGGGAATCGTCGTGTTTTTCATGCTTTAACTCACTAAATCACAAATATTCCGGCGCATAGTTAAGGACGGTAAAAACGGGCAGTATTTGGACGGATGAGCGGTAAAGACGGAATCAAGGACGCACCGGCTCCGCTGGCGGAACTGATGATGAATCAGGATCCCATGCATATGCAGGTCCTGATGACGACGCTCGCGCTGGCAAATGTCGAGTCCCAAGGCCTGATGGCTGACGTCATGATGGGCTCCGGCCCGCTGGGCACAGTCTCACAGGGCGACCCGATGCGCGTGGGCGAAGCCTTCCGCGCTGTCGGCTTGAGCTTAGCCACCAATCCGGCCGCCATGTTTCAGGCAAATCTGGAGCTGATGACCGGTTGGATGAAGCTCTGGCAGGAAATGTCGATGGAGGCGCTATCCGGCTCCGGCCCGACGGAAAAGGAAACCGACAAGCGCTTCTCAGACCCTGAATGGGCCAGCAATCCGGGCTTCCGCTTCATCCGCAAGGCCTATGAGGTCAATTCCAACTGGATGAACAATCTCACCAGCTACACGCCGGGCCTGTCGGAGAACCTGCAGCTGCGCGCGAAATTCTTCACCCAGCTGCTGACCGAGACCCTGTCACCGACCAATTATCTGGGCTCGAATCCCACGGCCCTGCGCGCCTTCATCGAATCCGGTGGCCAGAGCGTGCTCAACGGGTTGCGCCTCGCCCGGGCTGACGTCAAGAAAGGCGGCGGCAAGCTCTATATCAGCCAGACCGACGAGACCCCGTTCAAGCTGGGCGAGAACATCGCCACAGCGCCCGGCCAGGTCGTGTTCCGCAATGACTTGATCGAGCTGATCCACTACGCCCCGACGCAGGAAAAAACCTATTCCCGCCCGCTGGTGATCTTCCCGCCCTGGATCAACAAGTTCTACATCCTGGACCTGCAGGAAAAGAACTCGATGATCCGCTGGCTGGTCGACAAGGGCGTGCCGGTGTTCGTTGTGTCCTGGCGTTCGGCAGACGCTGTGACCAAGGATTTCGGCTGGGACGACTATGTCCAGAAGGGCGCCTATGCGGCCGTCGAAGCCGCGATGCAGGCAACCGGTGCCACGGGCGTCAACGCGGTCGGCTATTGCATCGGCGGCACGATGCTGTCCTCCGCTCTCGGACATATGGCGGCGACCGGCTATGACAAAATCAAGTCCGCCACCTTCTTTGCCTCGCAGTCAGACTTTGAACTCGCCGGCGACCTGAAAGTGTTCACGGACGGGCCGGGCCGAAGCTATCTCGGCAGCGTCATCGAGGAAAATGGCGGCATCATGCCGGGCTCGATGATGTACGAGACCTTCAACTGGCTACGCCCGATCGATCTGGTCTGGCGCTATGTCATCGACGAATACATGCTGGGCAAGTCGCCCCGCCCGTTCGACCTGCTCTACTGGAACGCCGACCAGACCAATATTCCGGGCAAGGTGCACCAGCGCTATCTGAAGGACTGCTACGACGAGAACCGCCTCTCGACCGGCAGCTTCGAGGTGCTCGGCGTCAATGTGGACCTCAAGCAGGTCAAGATCCCGGTCATGGTGCAGGCCAGCAGGGACGACCATATCTGCCCGTTCGAGAGCGTGTACCGCACGGCGCTCGTCTTTGGCGGTGAAACGAAGTTCGTTCTGTCCGGATCGGGACATATTGCCGGCGTGGTGAACCACCCGGATTCGAAAAAATACCAGCACTGGCTGAACCCCGATCTCAAGCCGACCGGTGGCGAATGGCTGGAAAATGCCGAGGAAATCCCCGGCTCCTGGTGGCCGACCTGGTGGGACTGGCTGCGCCCGAAATCGGGCCGCAAGGTCATCGCGAAACAGCCCAAAGACATGGGCCTCGGCGCCGCGCCGGGCACTTACGCCAAAGTGCGTCTGTCGGACATCAAGCTACCGGTTTAAAACGCGCGCGGAGAGCTGCCTAAGCCTCCAGCCCCGAACCTTCGTCCAGCCCCAGCGCGATGTTCAGATTCTGCACGGCAGCCCCTGATGCGCCTTTGCCGAGATTGTCGAGGCGGGCGACGAGGCGGACTTCGTCATCTGATCCGAACACGTACAGTTCTAAGCGGTTGGTGCCGTTGCAGGCTTCCGGTTCAAGTCCCGTTACGGCATCGCACTCAGTCAGCGGGGCGACCTTCACGAAGGCCTCGCCCTGATAGGCGGCGGCGATGACGGCGTGCATGTCAGCCCGTTTCGGCTTGCCCGGCAGCGCCCAGAGCGGCAGGGCCACCTCGACCAGCATGCCTTGCGCGAACCGCCCGACAGACGGCAGGAACATGGGTGTATGATCCAGCCGGCCATAGCGCTTCATTTCCGGAATGTGCTTGTGGTTCTGGGTCAGGCCATAGATGCGATGATTGTCAGCCGTGCCGCCGTCTTCGAACTCGGCGATCATGGCCTTGCCACCGCCGGAATAGCCAGACACCGCGTTCACGGCGAGCGGCCAGGAGGCCGGCAGCAGGCCGCGGCTGGTGAGCGGGCGGACAAGCGCGATCATGCCGGTCGGGTAGCAGCCGGGATTGGAAATCCGGCGCGTGGCCCGTAGCGAGGCGCGCTGCGTCTTGTCCATTTCAGGGAAGCCATAGGTCCAGCCCGCAGCCGTCCTGTGCGCCGAAGAGGCATCAATGATGACCGTGTTCTGGCTGGTCACCAGCGACACGCCGAGGCGGGCGGCATCATCCGGCAGACAGAGAATCACCGCGTCGGCCATGTTCATCAGGCGCGCGCGGGCGTCGATGTCCTTGCGCTTGTCCGGATCGATCGAGATCAGCTCAAGATCGGTCCGCGTGCGCAGGCGATCAGCAATCTGGAGACCGGTCGTGCCAGCCTCGCCATCAATGAAAACTTTGGGGAGCATTGCGTTTCCGTCCCTGTTCAAACGCAAGACAAAAGAAAAGCGGGCGCTTCGTCACCGAAGCGCCCGCCCGAAAAGAATAAACCGGATGCGGCTTAGCGCTTCGAGAACTGGAAGCTGCGGCGGGCTTTGGCCTTGCCGTACTTCTTGCGTTCGACGACGCGCGGGTCGCGGGTCATGAAGCCGAACGGCTTGAGCACGCGGCGCAGGCCCGGCTCGTAAGCAACGAGGGCGCGCGAGATGCCGTGACGCACAGCGCCAGCCTGGCCCATGAGGCCGGAGCCTTTCACGGTTGCGATAACGTCAAACTCCGTGTCGCGGCCAGCTTCGATGAGCGGCTGGGCGATCACCATGCGCAGCACAGGGCGCGCAAAGTATTGCTCCTGGTCACGGCCGTTGATCGTGATCTTGCCGGTGCCCGGCTTGATCCAGACGCGTGCGACGGCCTCCTTGCGGCGGCCGGTGCCGTAGGAACGGCCCTGTGCGTCGATCTTCGGTTCAACTTTGAGCTCGGTTGCGACGACAGCTTCAGAGCCGCCAGCCATAGCGCCGAGATCCTGGAGGGAGTTTGCAGTATCGGTCATATTTATCAGGCCGTTTTGACGTTTTTGCGGTTCATCGACGCGAAGTCGACGGTCTCGGGGGTCTGTGCAACATGCGGATGCTCAGCGCCAGCATAGACACGCAGCTTGGAATACTGCTTGCGGGCCAGCGTGCTTTCTTTCGGCAGCATGCGCTTCACAGCCATTTCGATGGCGCGCTCCGGGAAGCGGCCGGAAAGGATTTTCCCGGCAGTGGTCGACTTGATCCCACCCGGGTGACCGGTGTGGCGGTAATAGATCTTGTCAGTCAGCTTGTTGCCGGTGAATTTCGCCTTTTCCGCATTGATCACAATGACATGGTCACCGGTATCGATGTGCGGGGTAAAGTCAGGGCGGTGCTTGCCGCGAAGGCGCTTGGCGACGTAAGAAGCAAGGCGTCCGACGACGACATCAGTCGCGTCGATCACGACCCACTTATTCTCAACGTCCACGGGTGCGTTATAGGTTTTCATCGCTCTACTCAGAGCCTCTCGCTTTCGGAGTTCATGGAATGGAATTCAAGCGCTGGCGTTTAAGCGCCACATCCCCTGTTGTCAACGCAGGGCTTGGACTTACCCTGCTTTTTGCGGTTACGGCTTGCAGCAAGCCGGAAAAAGCGCCGGATGCCGCTCCGGAATCTTCTGCAATCACTGCAGATGTGGAGCTTCCGGCGGTGTGGGCAACCCGTACACTGGATGCCCCGGTGTCCGCAATCGCTCTTTCCGGTGGCTCCAGCGCGATTCTGGCTGTCGCTTATGAGACGGGCGGGCTGCAATTCTTCAACATGGAAGCCGAACGCCTCGGCGAGCCGACCAATTTCCGGGTCAAGGCGCTGGCCGGGGGCCAATCCACCTATATCGACAAGGCCTTCCTGACCGTCTTTCCGGGCGTGACCCGCGATGGCACGGTCAAGGCCTATGTCTATGGGGACGGCCTGATGGCCCCGGCCCAGGTGGACCTCACCGTCGACGGCGAAACGTCTGTCGCGGGCATCTGCTCCGGCCCGGCCGGAACAGAGGGTATCATGCGCCTCGCCTTCTGGACCGGCACCAATGATCGCGTGCTTCAGGCCGGAATGGTCAAGGAAAACAATGGCGAGCTGAGCTGGGAGCGGGGCGAATCCACGTTCACCGACTTCCCGATCCACTCCTGCGTCTACACAGATGACACGCTGATCGCCTCCCCGCGGGCCTTCGCTGTCGCTCCGCTGATCCGCGGCAATGTCTCCGCGCTCCTGTCGCTGGAGCCGGATACCGGCCTCAGAATCTCGTCCGATCTCGGCATGACCAACCAGGACGTCAGCATTCGCGACGGGCTCAGCGTCTTCGCCCCGGCCAAGCCTGTGGCCCTTGCGGCCATGGGCACGATGATGTCCGGCGGCTATCCGGGCGGCGTGATCGCGCTGGCCGGTGAGGTCGAGCCCGGTCAGAATCAGGTCGTCTTCGTGGATCCGAGTGTGATCACCCTGCCCGCTTCGAAATAGGCTGACAGATCAGACGCGGCGCGCCGTCAGCCAGGACAGGCGGACGGCCGCCAGCGTCACGATCACGCCGATGGCCTGGTGCAGCAGCGCCAGGTTCATCGGGGCGGCGTGCATCAGCGTCATGATTCCCCACACGGCCTGCAGGCTGACCAACCCGGCAAAGACGAGGAAACTGCGTCCATAGGCCGTTTTCCGGAATGCCCAGGCAGAAATCAGGCTCGCAGCCCAGAGTCCATAGGCGATGAGGCGGTGGTTGAACTGAGTCGCGGCGCGGCCCTCGAACAGGCTGCGAATCCCCAGATCGGTCTCGAAATAGTGTGACGGCACCAGCTCGCCTGCCATCAGCGGCCAATCATTATAGGTACGCCCGGCGTCCAGCCCGGCCACCAGCGCGCCGGCAGCCATCTGCACGAACACAGCAAGCAGCATCAGTTTTGCCGTCACCCGCACGGCCCGCGCCACGGGCTGGCGATCCCGGTCGCCGAGATCCAGCCAGAGCCAGGTCACGAGGGCGATGATGAGCAGCGCCAGCATGAAATGGGTCATCAGGCGATAGGGCGCCACGTCCACGCGGGTCGTCTCACCGATGCCGCTGGAGACCATCCACCAGCCGATGGCCCCCTGCAGGCCGCCCAGCACGACAAGGCCCATCAGGCGCAGGAGCAGCGGCCGGGTCAGCCATCTGCGCACCGCGAAAACGGCGATCCCCAGAACGGCGACAAGGCCGATCATGCGGCCGAAGAAGCGATGGCTCCATTCCCACCAGTAAATGTGCTGAAACTCGCCCAACGACATGCCCGAGTTCACATAGCGATATTCCGCCGTGTCCCTGTATTTGGCGAAGGCCTCGGCCCAGGCATCGGCGGAGAGGGGCGGGATGGCGCCCTTGATCGGGTCCCATTCGGTGATCGACAGGCCGGAATCGGTGAGGCGCGTCGCACCGCCGATCAGGATCATCGCATAGACCATCAGGCCAACCAGAATCAGCCAGCGGCGGATCCAGCGTGCGGCAGCGGGGGGGATTGTGGTTTCGCTCATGCGCTTTAATTGACGTCAGGTCTCCGCGCGGCAAGGGTCTCTTGCGTCGCATCTGCACAAAAGGACGGCCTTCATGCGCAAGCCAATCACCGCCCTGATCCTTCTGGTCTATATCTTCGCCTATGCCATTTTGGCCGCGACGGTGGGTGACAAGATCACGGGCTGGGCGCAGATGCCCTTCTATATCGTGGCCGGGATTGTGTGGATCTTTCCGCTGAAACCGCTGTTCGCCTGGATGAACCGGGGCACGCCCCCGGTGGAGGAAGAGTAGGCGGGTTCAGAGCGGCTTCGCCTGTCCCCCTACTCGCCTTCTTCGCTTCTTCTTGCGGCTTCGCGGAGGCGGGCGAAGAGAATGGCGGGGTCTTCCTCGGAAATGTTCGTCTCTTCCGGCGAGAGATACTGGTCGTCGGACTCTTCTTCCTCGATGACCGGCTCGAACGGGTCCTCTTCGGCGACGGCTTCGGCGGCTTCGCGCTGGAGTTCGAAGACGTCTTCCGCTTCGTCCGTGTCTGAGCGCAGGCGCCCGATGACCGTTTCACCGCCGACAAGGGTCTGGCCGGGCCAGATCAGCTGGCCGGCGCCCACCGGGATGTAGAGATCGCACCAGCCGCCGAGACGGCGCGAGCCGCAGGGCTTGCCGAGGCGGGCAATGTCGCCGCCGGTCATGTCGATATCGATACGCGGACCAAAACCGCCGGAGGCAAGCCGGATGCCGACCTGCTGGCCCTGGCTTTCAAAGCAGAGCCACGCGCGTGCCATGCCCTCATCATCGGGACGCATGGCGATGAGGATGGAGGAATCCCCCGCTTCGACGGCGACATGTTCGAGACTGCCGGAAATCGGCGTGTAGACCTTATTGGTGGAGGTCGGCGCGGACGAGATTCGTACGCGGGTGACGCTGGCATCATTCATGCGCAATTCGGGCGGAGCTTCCATCCGCGTGACCGAGACGACAATACCGTCGCACGGGGCAACGATGGCGCTGGCCATGGCGGGTGGCGTGCGGCCTGCCCAGCGGGTTGCCAGAAGTACAGCGACGAAAGCGACGAAGCCCAGCCAGAACAAAGGCCCCCAGAGCCACCCAAGCAGGAGAGCGCCGAGGAAAACGGCAAAGGCCGCCACGACGCCTTCGATGTCGAAGCCACCATTCAGCCAGGGCGTGGACTTGTGGTCCAGGTCATCCATGATTCTGCACGCTTTCTTTTCCGAGCCCTTATCCGGCCGCGAGTTCGAGATTCGCACTGCGGGCCTGACGTTCCCACATATCAGCATATTTCCCGTGCTTTGACAGCAGGGTCGCATGGTCGCCGCGTTCAATCACCTGCCCGGCCTCCAGCACGATGATCTCATCGGCAGATTTCACGGTGGACAGGCGGTGGGCAACCATCAGCGTCGTGCGGCCCTGGGAGGCCTCTTCCAGCGCTTCCTGAACGGCCTGTTCCGTCGCGCTGTCGAGGGCGGAAGTCGCCTCGTCCAGCACGAGAATGGCCGGGTCTGCGAGGATGACGCGGGCGATGCCGACGCGCTGTTTCTCGCCGCCGGAGAGTTTCAGGCCGCGCTCGCCGACGCGGGTGTCCCAGCCGTCGGGCAGGCTTTCGATAAAGTCCAGCAGCTGTGCCCGGCGAGCAGCGTCGCGGACCTCTTCGTCGGTTGCATCCGGCTGGGCATAGGCAATGTTGCTGCGGATGGTTTCGTTGAACAGGACGACGTCCTGCGGCACGAGGCCGAGCGCGCGGCGCAGCGATTCCTGCGTCAGCGAGCGCACATCATGCCCGTCGACCAGAACGCGGCCGGATTTCACATCGTAGAAGCGGAACAGGAGTTTCAGCAGGGTCGACTTCCCCGCGCCGGACGTGCCGACGAAAGCGATCTTCTTGCCGGGCTCCAGCGCGAAGCTGACATCCTGCACGCCGACGGCGCGTCCTTCATGGCTGAATGAAACATGTTCGAAGGCGACGCTGCCGAGGGGATGGCTGAGTTCCAGCGCGTCCGGTGCGTCGGTGATATCCGCCTTCATGCCGAGCAGACCGTAGAGCTTTTCAAGGTCCACCGCGCCCTGTTTGATCTCGCGCCAGGCCCAGCCGAGAATGTTCAGCGGCGCATAGAGCGACAGCATCATCAGCATCACGGCCGTCAGGTCGCCGATCTCCATATGGCCGTTGATCACGTTCCAGGCCGACAGGGCGAGCACGGCGGCGAGGCCCAGATTCATCACCAGCGCCTGTGTGGCGTTGAGGATGTACATGGACCGGATCGTGTCGACATAGTGCTCGTTGTAATTGCCCATTGCCTTGTCGAAGCGGGCGGTCTCGCGCCGTTCGGCGGCGAAGGATTTCACGGTCTCGAAATTGGTCAGGATGTCGACAGAGGTGGCGCGGAAATGCGTGTCCGCCTCGTTCATCTTGCGCCGCTGGCGCACGCGCCATTCGGTGATGATGACCGTGGCGACGACATAGATCGCGATGGTCACGACCGCGATCAGCGACAGCTTGTAGTCATAGGCGAGGCCCAGCGCCACGGAGGCGAGGATCAGACGCACGAAGGTCGGCCCGATATTGAAGGCCAGGAAGCGGATCAGATAGTCGATGGCGCTGGCGCCGCGCTCGATCACCCGGTTGAGGGCACCGGTGCGGCGGGTCTGGTGGAAGTTCAGCGACAGAAGCTGCGCATGGCCAAACGCGTCCACGCTGGCGACGCGCTGAGCGTCCTGGCTGACCGGCGAGAACAGCCAATCGCGCATCTGGGGCAAACCAGCCGCCAGGAAGCGCACGCCGATACCGACCGCCAGCCACAACGCGGCAATACTGAAGGACGCCGCAGCCCCGCCTTCGGGCGCGACCTTGTTGATGGCGTGGCCGATCAGCAGCGGCGAGACGACTTCCAGCACCGAGGCCACCAGCGTCAGCAAAACGGCCAGCGCGATGATGGGGCGCCACTTCGACAGCTCCGGCCGCCATAGCAGTTTCAGGATACGCTTGATGGACTGGCTGAGACCGCCATCGGCGCTTTCGATTGTGTCGTGGTTCTGGGGGGCCGATGTATCGCTCATGTTTCGGCATATGGGACCGTTTGGCGCTTCGGGGAAGCCGCGCTGGCTTTATCGGGCGTAATACGGCCTGAATTTCGCGCTGGCATGGGCCAGAGGCGCCCCATATGAGTGGACGAACAAGAGAATAGAAAAGAGGCTTCAGGGATGTCGAATATCAGGTCGATCTGCGTGTATTGCGGCGCTTCCGGCGAGGTGCGCCCTGACTATATCGCGCTGGCCGACAAGCTCGGCCGGGAACTGGCCAAGCGCGACATCCGGCTTGTCTATGGCGGCGGCAGCGTCGGCCTGATGGGTGCCTGCGCCCGGGCGGCTCACGAATCGGCTGGCGAAGTGCTCGGCATCATGCCCCGCTTCCTCCTGAACAAGGAGATGATCTACGAGGATGTGGAACACCGCATCGTCGAGGACATGCACACCCGCAAGCAGATGCTGTTCGATGAGGCCGACGCGTTCATCGTGCTGCCGGGCGGCATCGGCACGCTGGAAGAAGCGGTGGAGATCCTGTCCTGGGCGCGCCTCGGCCTGCACGCCAAGCCGATGGCCTTCCTGGATGAAGACGGCTTCTGGGCCCCCTTCTTCGAACTGATGGGCCACATCATCGACGGCAAGTTCACGCCGGAAAGCTTCCGCTCCGCCCTCGTGCATTGCGCGACGCCGGAAGAAGCGGTCGATGAACTATGCGAGCGGGTCGTGGTGCTCGGTCAGTAGCGGGCCTCAAAGGTCACCGGATCAGACGCCGGTGAAGCCCTCGACTTCCTCAACCGCTTTCTTCGTGAAGTCCATGCCGAGCGAAAGCACCAGCGCGGACGCGATGAAGATCGAGGAATAGGTCCCGATAAAGATACCGAAGATCAGCGCGAAGCTCATGCCCTGCAGAACCGGACCACCGAGGAAGTAGATCGCGAACAGCGAGATCAACGTGGTGCCGGAGGTCAGCAAGGTGCGCGACAGGGTGACGTTGAGCGCCAGGTCAATGACCTGCCGGTCTGGCATCTTCTTGTACTTGCGGCGGTCTTCCCGAATCCGGTCAAACACGACGACCGTGTCGTTCATCGAGTAACCGATGATCGTCAACAGGGCTGCGATGGAAGTCAGGTTGAACTCGATCCGCATCAGGGCAAACATGCCGAGCGTGATGATGACGTCGTGCGCCAGCGCCGCGATGGCACCGACCGAGAACTGCCACTGGAAGCGGAACCAGATATAGACCAGCATCATGGCCAGCGCGACGACGAGCGCCGTGATGCCGTCCGTGAACAGCTCCTTCGACACTTTCGGGCCAACCGAGTCATTGCGCAGGAAGTCGCCGTTTGTGACGCTCAGACTGAACTTCTCTGACAGCGCTTGCACGATCAGCTCGTTGGTGGCCCCCGACGCCCGCTCAACCTTCTGCTCGTCGGTCAGCGATTTGAACTCATCACCCAAAAGGTCAGGCGGCGCTTCGCCGAACTTGATGACGACGATCTCGCGTCCATCGGTGCCGCGGGCGCTGTTGACCTCGGCATTGATCGGCATGGCGGCGCGAACCGCCGGCACCGTCACCGTGTCCGTCTGGGCCAGTTCCATCACCGTGCCGCCAGCAAAGTCGACACCGAAATTCAGGCCGCGCGTGCCGAGCAGGTAGGCCGACAGGCCAATCAGGACCATGGAGAACAATGCCCCTGCAATGCGCAGGTTCATGAACTTGAGGTCGGTCTTCTCGGGCCAGTATTTGATCAACATGATATCTATCCTGCCCTAAATGCCGAACCGCTTGGGTTTGAACAGTTTCATGTAACCGACCGTGATCATCCGGGTCACGACATAGGCCGTGAACACGGACGTCACGATCCCGATGGACAGGGTCACGGCGAAGCCTTTCACCGGGCCGGAGCCTAGCAGGTAAAGGATGGTCGCCGCGATCAGCGTCGTAATGTTGGCGTCCATAATGGTCGACAGGGCGCGTTCATAGCCGGCCTGCGTCGCCGTCCAGGGCGAGCGGCCGTCTTTCTGTTCCTCGCGGATACGTTCGAACACCAGCACGTTCGCATCCACGGCCATACCGATGGTCAGGATGATACCGGCGATACCCGGCAGGGTCAGCGTGGCACCTATGCCCGAGAGGCCTGCGAAGATCAGAACGATGTTACAGGCCAGCGACAGGACGGCGAAGAAGCCAAGAACGCCATAGGCCAGCACCATAAACACAGCCACCGCGGCGAGACCGATAATTGCGGCTGTATAGCCGGCATTGATCGAGTCCTGGCCGAGCGTCGGGCTGACCGTCCGCTGATCGAGGAATTGCAGCTTGGCCGGCATTTCGCCTGCCTCGATGATCGCAGCCAGGTCGATGGCTTCCTGCTGTGAGAAGTCGCCCGTGATGCGGACGTTGCCGCCAGGGATTGGCTCATTGATACGCGGCGCCGACATGATGACGTCGTCCAGCACGATGGCGAACTGCTTGCCGCTGTTCTTGCTGGTCGTTTCATAGAACTTGCGCGCACCATTGCCATTGAGACGGAAGGTGATCTGTGGACGGTTCTGCTCGTCAAAGGACTGCGCCGCATTGGCGACATCGGCACCGGTGATTTCCGGGATCGTATATACCAGAAGCTGGCCGGTCGTCGGACCGGACAACAGGCGGTAATTCGGCTTCACAACACCGGCTTGAGCCGCCTGAATGGCCGCCTGACTGGAATCGACAAGGTTGAAGGTCATCCGACCGTCACGGTTCAGGAGATCCTTCAGACGCTGCGGGTCAGGCTCGCCCGGCGCTTCCAGGATGATGCGGTTGTTGCCCTGCGGAGTGATCGAGATTTCCGAGACGCCGTCCGGATCGACCCGGCGGCGGACGATTGTCATGGTCTTGGCGAGCGCATCCTTGACGAGTGCTTCTTCGGCGGTCGGTGGGACGGAGATGATGACCTTGTCCTTGCCGGAGATGCGCATCTCATACATCTGCGCGCCGCCAATTGTGCCGCCGACGGGGCCGTTCAGCTTCTGCAGGCGCTTCAGCGCGTCCTCGGTGCGGAAATTGCCGTCAGCGTCCGGCTTGGTCAGGGTAACGACCAGTTCGCGGCCTTCGACATCCGCCAGATGGCGAATGCGCTCGGCCGGTGTGCCGCCCAATGCAGACGACACATCACGCGCAAACACCGTGAGCCGGTTGGCCACCACTTCGTCCGGCTGGATTTCCATCATCAGATAGACGCCGCCCTGAAGGTCGAGGCCGAGATTGACCCCCTTCTTCGGCATCCAGCCCGGCGCGCCGGACATGTTCGCCACATTCGGAAGCGCCAGAATGGCGCCCCAGAGGAGGATCAGGACAACAAGGCCGATCTTCCAGGGTGGAAACTGAAGCATGGGAGATTCCTTGAATGACCGCGCCGGTGAGCGCTGGCCTAGTCGTTAGCTGCGACGGGCTCGGCCTTGCCGCGCACTTCGATGATCATGGACTTGATCACACGAACGCGCACATTCTCGCCCACTTCAAGGGAGACTTCGTCGTCGAACACCTTGTTCACCTTGCCGACGAGACCGCCGGTCGTGACCACAGTGTCGCCGCGCTTCAGGCCGGTGATCAGGGCGGCGTGCTTCTTGGCGCGCTGCTGTTGCGGACGGATCAGCAGGAAGTAGAAGATGGCGACCAGGCCGATGGGCATGATCAACAGTTCGAACATGCCTCCACCCGGACGCTTTGCCGCTTCCTGAGCGGCGGCAGGCAGCGCCGTCAAGGCAGCCCCCATGAGCATCGCAACGAGCTTGTTCGACATGATTTTCCTCTCTTCAGGCCCCGAAAAATATATGCCCCTATAGCTGTGGGCGCCGGGCTTGGCAAACAAGGGCTGCAGGCGCCAATTCGCAGTCAGAGCGCCTGTGAACGCCCCTCGCGAAGCAATGGCAGCGCATGCCGGAAGCCGAGCCGTTCCCGCTCGCCCGTCTCGTGCAGCCGCATCAGGACCTGCCCCTCCGGCGTCACCACCGGGGCGACCAGAATGCCGCCCTTGCCGAGTTGCGCCATCAGCGCCTCCGGAATCTCGGTCACGGCGCCCGCCAGCAGGATCCGGTCATAGGGCCCGCGCTCCGGCCAGCCGAGCAGACCGTCCTCACAGCGCACCGCCAGATTGGAGAGGCCGAGATCGACGATCCGGCGCCGGATCGCCTCGGTCAGGACGTGATAACGCTCCACCGCAAACACGTCCGAGGCGAGTTGGGACAGCAGCGCGGCGGTGTAGCCAGAGCCTGCCCCGATCAACAGCACACGGGATTCGCGCCCTCGTTTCAGCTGCAATGCCTGGATCAGCTGGCCCGTGGTGACGGGCTGGGGAATGATCTGCCCGCACGGGATCGGCAGCATGGCGTTCTCGAAGGCCAGTAGCGTCAGCGCGGGATCATCCACGAAGGCCGCCCGGTCAATTGTTTCCATGGCCTGCAGTACGCCGTCATCGGTCACCCCCTCCTGCCGAAGGTGGAGGACAAGGCGCGCAGAGCGAAAAGGATCGGCGATCAGGCCTGCCATGACCCTCGGAGCTTTTGGAGGAATGCCTCGT
Source organism: Hyphomonadaceae bacterium BRH_c29 (assembly GCA_000961695.1). Taxonomy (GTDB): domain Bacteria; phylum Pseudomonadota; class Alphaproteobacteria; order Caulobacterales; family Hyphomonadaceae; genus Hyphomonas. The sequence continues at coordinate 2,217 of LADW01000007.1, read as the reverse complement.
GCGTCAAGTCCACATGTAGCGGAGACACCGAAACATAGCCCTCATAGATCGCTCTGAGGTCAGTTCCTTCGGCCGGTTTGGACAATTTGCCCTTGTAGCCGATCCAGTAATAATCATTGCCGCGCAGATCTTCGCGCCGGTCGGTGTGGACAATCGACTCGTCGCGGAAGCCCTGACGGGTGATCTGCACGCCGCGCACATCCTCCGGTTCGACGTCCGGGAAGTTCACGTTCATCACCACATCGTCGGGCCAGCCAATGTCCAGAAGCGGGCGCAGCGTCTTCGCGCCCCACATCCGCGCGGTGTCCCAGGGCAGCGAGCCGCGCTCACGGAAATTCTGCGACTGGCTGAGCGCGATGGACGGAATACCCATCTGCATGCCGAACATGGCCGCCGCGATGGTGCCGGAGAAGCTCGTATCCTCGGCAATGTTCTGCCCGCGATTGACGCCGGAGAGCACAAGGTCCGGCTTGTCGGGCATCAGCTCGTGCGTCGCCAGCAGGACGCAATCGGACGGCGTACCAGAAATCGCGAACGCCCTGGCGCCCACTTTGCGGGTGCGCACCGGCTGGGTCAGCGAAATCGCACGGCCCTTGCCGGACTGCTCCTCCTCCGGTGCCGCGATCCAGATATCGTCAGACAGCTCTTTCGCGATGTCTTCCAGCACCGAGAGGCCGGGCGCGTTGATGCCGTCATCGTTCGTGAGCAGGATTCTCACTTGATCACCTCAAGGCCGCCCATGTAGCTGCGCAGGGCTTCTGGCACGGTAATGGAGCCGTCTTCGTTCTGGTAGTTCTCAAGCACCGCGACCAGCGTGCGGCCGACGGCGAGGCCGGAGCCATTGAGCGTGTGGACGAATTCGGGTTTCGCGCCGGCTTCCGGGCGGTAGCGCGCGTCCATGCGGCGGGCCTGATAGTCGCCGCAATAGGAGCACGAACTGATCTCGCGATAGGTATTCTGCGAGGGCAGCCAGACTTCGAGGTCATAAGTCTTGCGCGCCCCTGCCCCCATGTCGCCGGTGCAGAGCAGCATGCGGCGGAATGGCAGGTTCAGCCGCTTCAGCACTTCCTCGGCGCATTCCGTCATGCGTTCCAGTTCGGTCAGCCCCTCGGCCTCGTTCGCAACGATGGAGACGAGTTCCACCTTGTTGAACTGGTGCAGCCGGATCATGCCCTTGGTGTCACGCCCCGCACTGCCCGCTTCCGAGCGGAAGCACGGCGTGTGCGCGGTGAAGCGCTTCGGCAATTGCCCCGGCTCGATGATCGTCTCACGGACGATGTTCGTGAGGGGGACTTCGGCGGTTGGAATCAGGTAGTGCCCACCTTCCAGCGCCAATGGTTTTCCATCCTCAGTCAGCAGAAGCTCACCGTCCTCTGAAAGGAGATTTCCCGAGGGGACCCGGAAAAGATCCTCCTCAAACTTCGGCAACTGCCCCGTACCGACTAGCGCGTTATCCCGCACCAGCAGCGGCGGCGAGCATTCCGTGTACCCGTGTTCTTCGGTCTGCAGGTCCAGCATGAAGGCGGCCAGCGCGCGCTCCAGACGGGCGAGTTTGCCCTTGAGCAGCACAAAGCGCGCGCCGCTCATTTTGGCGGCGGTTTCGAAATCCATCATGCCGAGGGCTTCGCCGAGGTCGGCATGGTCTTTCGGGTTGTTGATACCAGCCGGAGTGCCCCAGCGGGCCTGTTCCACATTGCCGTGCTCGTCCTGGCCTTCGGGCACTTCGTCCAATGGTAGGTTCGGCAGGCCGTAGAGCAGTTCGTCGAGCTGTTCGCGGGCGGCGGCTTCCTGTTCGGCGCAGGCTTCGATGGTTTCCTTGGCGTCTGCCACGATGGCCATCAGGCGCGCCGCTTCCGCCTCGTCGCCGCTTTTCTTGGCCGCGCCGATCAGTTTGGACGTCTCGTTGCGAAGCTTTTCGGCTTCCTGCTTGTCGGTCAGGGCCGTGCGCAGGGCGGCGTCGTGATTGTGGATCGCATCGACCGCATCGCCGAGCCCCGGCTTGCGCCGGTTCCAGGCCTTGCGGAAAGCTTCGGGGTTTTCGCGGATCGCGCGGAGGTCAAACATGGTGCCGGGCCTTCAGAAACTGTGGGCTTTGTTGCCCCAGCGTCTAATCTGCTGCGGCGGGCGCGTCCACTTGCGTTTCAGCCGCAGCGGGCGCCTCCGGGGCTTTCGGCGGCGGTGTCAGCGGCGGAGGCACGCCGATCACGCGGCCCCGGC
>LADW01000074.1 GCA_000961695.1 Hyphomonadaceae bacterium BRH_c29 | reverse complement strand
AAAGCGGTGCCAGCGCCCATGAATTTTCTGGGATACGGTCAGGCAGCCCTGGACGTGACGACCGGAAAATCGATGTCCGTCGCGGCGACTTCGTTCATGTAATTCGTCCAGGTATTCAGAGCGATGTGCTGGACGATTTCGATGATCTGAGCGTCGTCATACCCGGCAAGGCGCACGGCATTGAGATCAGCATCGCCAATGTGCCCACGTGCCGAAGTGACCTTCGCCGCAAAGCGAACCGCTGCATCAGCTTTTGGGTCGTTCGAGGCGCCGCTGCGGTTTGCGGTGATTTCTGAATCGTCGAGCTTGGCGACATTCTTGGCAAGATAAGTGTGCGCGGAGAGGCAATAATTGCAGCCGTTGATTTCCGCCACCGCAAGCGCAATGCGTTCGCGAGTTGCGGCTGGCAGTGTGCCCTTATTGAGGGCGCCATTCATGGACAGATAGCCGTCCAGGGCGACCGGACTGTTCGCAATAAGGCGAAACAGGTTCGGCACGCTGCCCAATTGCTTTTTCACGGTTTCCAGCAAAGCCTGCGAGGCCGCAGGCGCTTCGTCGATGGTGGGAGGGATGTGGATGCGGGTCATATCTTTGTTTCCTTGGTTATGCGCGGTCGAAGTGACCGGAAACAAGATCTAGACCTTCCGATTATTGGATGGCAGACTATTATATTAATAGTCACCCTCTCATTATTTGGAAGGTATACCATGGACCGGCTTGGGGCGATGTGGGTTGTTCTGGCGGCAGCCGATGCAGGCAGTTTGTCGGCAGCCGGAAGGACTTTGGGCTTGCCGCTGGCGACGGTGAGCAGAAAGGTTTCGGATCTCGAAGCGCATCTTCGGACACAAATCTTCATTCGTTCAAGCCGCAGCTTGACGCTAACGGAAGCGGGCCGTGCTTACGTCGAAGCATGCAGGAGAATTCTTGAAGATCTCGCCGAGGCGGAACGCGCCGCGGCTGGGGAGTATGCGGCGCCTCGTGGGGATTTGGTCATCGCGACCCCAATCGTTTTTGGGCGTCTCCACGTCTTGCCGGTCATTTTGAATTTCTTGGATGCTTATCCAAACATCGATGTCAAACTCGTGCAGTCGGACCGTGTCGTCCATCTTGTCGAAGACCATATTGATGTTGCAATTCGCATTGGCGAACTGCCGGACAGTAACATGGTCGCGAAAAAAATTGGCGAAACCCGGCAGGTAGTCTGCGCCAGCCCGGAGTATTTCAAGAACCGACCGGCGCTTGAGTCACCTGCGGACCTGGCACATCACGTTTGCGTCACGTTTGAACAGCTCAACAATGCCAAGCACTGGACATTCCCGGACGGTGATACGCCCCATTCGGCTTCTGTGCGCTCGCGTCTTATTGTCAATTCAGCGGAAGCCGCAATCGACGCTGCCATTGCCGGTTCAGGAATTACACGCGTGCTATCCTATCAGGTGGCGCGTTGTCTGGCGGACGGTCGTCTCGTTCGTACTTTGGAGAACTTTGAACCGCCCCCGACTCCGATACACCTTTTGTACCCGGGACAAGGACGGATACCTATAAAGTTACGGGCATTTCTTGACTTCGCCGCGCCGAGGCTACGGGAGAGCCTTCAGCCTCTTTGATCAAGACCCGTTCAGTCTACACCAAGTTGGCCAGTTTCCGGCGCTTCGGCAAACATCTCGTTCAGATAGGCTGCAAGCCGTACGCCGCCTTTGGAGAGCTGTTGGCGCAGCAGGGACCGCGTCTGGTAGACATATTCCCATTTGAGGATCTGGTGGTCCGGATAGATCGTGTCGCGGATCGCGGCGCTTTCGTCGGCCCATTGGGCGGGCGTGGAGGCGGACCAGACGAGGATGTTTTCGGCGGTGATCTTGGAGGTCAGCCAGGCGGTCCACTCGGTATAGGACAGCTCTTCGTAATTGATCAGCAGCTCGTCCCAGACTTCGTGGAGATTGGTCAGGTCCTCGAAGAAGTAGCAGATGAAGAAATTGCCGCCCCGGTCTGTGCCATTGCCGGCATGCAGGGGCTGCTGCAGGTCGCCCACGAGGTGGACGATGAAGCGCAGGGCCAGCTGGCGCTGTTCCAGCGGTTGGGTCTCGTCCAGCGCGATGGCGCGGAAATGCTCCAGCGCGGTGATCGCGTTGCCTTCCGGCGGGGGCGTGATGTCGGCGTACTTCTCGTCCTTCGGGATGGTCACATAGTGCCAGGGATTGGCCTCGCGGCGCCAGAAATCATCGGGGTCTGAGCGCATGAAGTCGGCCCAGTCGGCGGCCTCTGCCATGCTTTCCGGGCCAAGGATGTCCTCAACTGCCTGGGCGGCCTCGTCGGTCAGATAATGATCGGCGATCTCGGCGACGACACGGTGCCCGGTCTTGCCCCAGGCAAAGGCGGGCGAGGCCACGGAACAGGCGAGGACAAGGCTGAGCAACAGGCGGCGCATGGGTCGGTCTCCGGCAAGGAAAGGGATGCCCGACTGTTGGCGTCATTTTCCTTTGAGGGCAAGCGCGTCAACGTCGCGGCGGAGCGGCAGGCTGGGTTGGGCGCCCGCGCGTGTGCAGGCAAGCGCCCCGGCGGTCACAGCGAAGGCGAGCGCGTCCTGCGGGGCCTGGTCCTCGATCAGCGCAACAGTGAGCGCCGCTGTGAACGTGTCCCCGGCGCCGACCGTGTCGACCACCAGAACCTTTGGCGGCGCGGCCCGTGCGATCTCGGTGCCGTCCTTGTAAAGCACGGCACCTTCGGACCCGAGTGAGACCGCTACCAGAGCACCGCTACGGTGCACACGGTCACCGTAAGCCTCCGCTTCGGTCTCATTGACGCTGATCAGGTCCGCCTCGGCCAGCAGCTCGTCCGGCACGGGTAAAGCGGGTGCGAGGTTCAGGCTGACAAAGCCGCTCGCCTGTTTTGCGGCAGCCAGCAGGGCCGGCACGGGCACTTCCAGAACGCCCATCATGTGCGTGATGGCGAGCCCGTCGACATCGTCCGGGCGCAGCACAGCGTTCGCGCCGGGGCAGACGATGATGAGATTCTCGCCGGACTTTGCATTGACGCCAATCAGCGCCACGCCGGTCGTCTCGCCGTTGACGTGCTGGACGTCCGACAGGCCCACACCGCCTGCCTGCAACAGTTTCAGCGCTTCCTCGGCCATGTCGTCGGCTCCAACCGCACCGACCAGACGGACCTCTGCGCCGAGGCGGCGGGCGGCCAGCGCCTGGTTCGCGCCCTTGCCACCGGGATGGCGGGCGAGGCGCGCGCCGGTTACAGTTTCGCCGGGCCGGGGCAGGGAGGGGCCAGTGGCGACAATGTCCAGATTGATGGAGCCGATAACCGTGATCATGTGCGCGCCATCAGGTCTGCGATGAGGTCGAAGAAGCCGTCCGCATCGGCGGAGGTGACCCAGTCGTGTGGTCCGCCGGGCGCGGTTGCAAGGCGCGTCTGGCCGAAGCGCTCGCCGTCTTCCGTGGCCACGCTGACTGTCGTCGCCTTGGCTTCGAACAGGTGCGGGGCCAGCAGGAAGGCAACCGTGGACGGGTCGTGCATCGGCGACTTGCGCCCTTCCTTCCAGCGGCCTTCCATGACGTTTCCGGCTTCCAGCAGGCGCACCATGATGGCGGCTTTCTCGGTCTTCACCTGTTTCAGCCGCTCGATGCGCGGCAGCTCTGCGCGCACTGTATGCGTGACATCGAGGCTCATCACCGTGGCCGGAATGCCGGAGGCGAAGACAATCTCCGCCGCATGCGGATCGGCATAGACGTTGAACTCGGAGAAGGGAGTGATGTTGCCGCCTTCGCTGTCAGCGCCCGCCATCAGGACAAGGCGCGAGATGCCCTGTGCGATGGACGGGTCCAGCACCAAAGCGGCGGCGATATTGGTCATCGGGCCGGTCACGACGAGCGTGCATTCGCCGGGGCTTGCAGCTTTCAATGTGTCGACCAGGAAGGTGACGGCATGGCCGGACGCCAGCGGGGCATCGGGCTCGAACGGGTCGAGGCCGGCAATGCCGCTTTTCCCGTGGAAGTCTTCCGCCGTGACGGGCGTGCGCAGGATCGGGCGCGGACATCCGGCATAAACGGGCACATCGCCCCGGCCCATCAGCTGGCACATCATGCGCGCATTCCGGCTGGTCAGGCGGAGCGGAACGTTACCCGCCACCGTCGTGATGGCGCGCACGTCGAGCCTGTCACTGGCCAGCGCCATCATCAACATCACGGCATCGTCGACGCCGGGGTCACAATCGATAATTATGGGCAGAGTCATGCGTGCGAGGCCCGCTCTGCGCGCAGGTCAGCGATCGCGTCGAGAAAAGGTTTTTCCAAAGGCGGGCTCTCCATCGGCATGCCAAGCGCTTCCAGTGCCATGTCGGCGGTTACGCGTTCCTTGCCGCGGCCCTTGAGGCGGGCAATCATGCGGCTTGTCGCGATCGTACGCCCTTTCGAGACGAATGTGTGCCGGAAGCACATATACGTGCCGTCCCAGCCGACCATACGAGTCTGCAGCTCGAATTTCTGCGGAAACTTCATCGAGTGAAAATAGGTCAGCGCTTCATGCTGGATGATGGGCAGCCACCCGCGCGCCCGGAACGCCTTCAGCGTGCCGGTCCGGCCCATGAAATTCATGATGCCGAGATCGGTGAACGAGGCGTAGCGCGAATTGGTCATATGACCCATCGGGTCCTGATCGCCGAGCCAGACGGACGAGCGGATCGTGTGCACATCCAGGATATGCGTCTTCTTCTTTGTGAAATAGGCGGACAACAGGATCCGAAGGAGCCGGAATAACAGGTTCATGAGGCCGAGCAGTCTCCGCGTGCCGTTTTGCAATTTACAGGGAATCGCGAACGGCCCAGCGCAGGATCTGCGCCGCCCGTGTTCCTCCCGGCAGCGACTATGCGACGGCTTCAGCCGATTGCAAGTCAGAGACAGACGGTCGGTCGCACGCATCTTGTCGGGGGGGGCGGGCAGTAACCAAAAAAAAGAGCCAGTTCCTTCTGAACTGGCCCGATGAGTCGGTAAGATGGAGAAGCACCAAAAAAAGTGTCTTCACCGGACCTATGCGTGGCACTGCCCGTCCGTTCCAAGTTTTTTCGGAAATATGGTTATCTAAACAGGGTGTTGCGTTAACCAGGCTTTCGCCGACCATAGAGGATCAGCAGGGCGACGAGGCCGATGGACGTGCCCTGGCTGGAGAAGGCTTCCAGCATCAGCGCGAAGAACCAGGAGGGCAGATTGGTGCGTGCCTGGGTCTCGGTGAGGATGTTGCCGCTGCCTTGCCCGAGCAGTTCGGCATTGGCCGCCTCGATCTTTGCCTGCAAGTCGTCCCGGCGTTTGGCGAGGCCCAGTTCGTTCTGTGCATCGCGATAGGGTTTCTGTTCGGTGCGTCCGACGCGCTCAACCTCGGCGAGATAGGTTTGGAGCCCTTCCACGGATCGCGTCTCGGGCGGGATGCCCTCCAGCTGGCGGCGCCAGTCGGTGATCTGGGATTCCAGCACGCCGCGATTGGCATCTGCGCGGACGATTTCTGCGGCGGCGGCCGTGTTATTGGCGGCGATGTAGCGCTCGGTCCCGATGATCGAGGTGCCCATGCCAGCCAGGGCAAAGATCAGCGCGCGCCAGCCTTCCTTCATGCGGTGATTGGCCGTGTGCCAGTAGAAGAAGGTGAAGCCGCCGAACGAGATCACCGCCGCGATCACGCCGGTCCAACCCCAGATGCGGGATTGAAGCGGATCGGCCACGGAACTGGAAAAGGCCTGATAATTGGCAAAGCCGGACAGGGAGGCTGCCGCAAGGCCTGCCGTCAGGAAGACCAGCGCCAGAAGGGAGATGATGAATTTCTCCCCATTGAAAGGCTTCTTCTCTTTCGGTTTCAGGTGCGGGAAGCGCTCTTCGAGCCGATCCGCCTGGCCGAGCGTTTTCACTTTCGCTTCGCGCTTTGCAAGGTCGCGCTGGACCTTGCGGGAAACGGGGGTGAAGTCCGTATCCATTGCCGCCGGGCGAAGGGCGGGCGGGGGCGGCGCGTCTGGTTCGTCGATCAGCTCGGCCTGAAGCGGGCGCGGCTGCATCGCCAGGATGCGCTCGCGGCGGGCCTCTTCCTTCAGCGGGATCAGGTCAGTGAAGCTTCCATGGATATGGCAGGCGGTGCACCAGAACGTGCCGACCTGTGGCTGCAGGATCAGTGAATTCTCGCCGGACTCCTGGCAGTCCTGCGACAGGTCGCACGGCACGCGGACCTCGCTCTCATCCTGGCTCGACTCGAAGTCGACACCGAGCTCCTTGAGCTGCTGGATCTCCCGAAGGAGGCGCTCATCCGCCATAAAATTCTGACCCCGTTCGCATGGCGCGAACGCGCCCCGACACTTGCCTTGTCTATCCGAAACGCTTCTGCCCCGTCACCCCCATCCGTCACCTTGCGGTTAGGGGCCCGAAATAACGCATCCGTGACGGGTGTTTCATCTTTACGAGGGCGGCGCGCCGCTTAAGGATGCCTTAATCCCGCCCGCCGGACAGTGTATCTGGATTACGCGGTGGGCATGCCGTGATCCATTGGGAGGATTTGAATGACACTGCCGCGCTCTCTCGCCATTCCAAAGACCTGGAAGACCTTCAATTATGCGAGTTTTTTCTCCGCTTTCGGCTATCCCGTTCTCGGCGTTGCGCTGTTTGTCACGATCGCCCTGCTGGGTATCTTCCTGAGCGAGCTGACGTTGCGCGGGTGGTATTTCGCGCTTGCGGGCGGCGTCGTGGCGCTGACCATCTTCATCTGCAATGCCGGCATTGGTCCGTTGCACCGCATCCTGCAGCATCGCGCGGGTGAACTGGCCGTGCCGGGGCAGGTTCTGACCATGATCAATCTGTTCATCGCCATGCAGGGCAATGTGAAGGACTGGGTCAACTACCACTCCCAGCATCACCGCTTCTCTGACAAGCCGGGCGACCCCCACAACCCCTTCGAATCCAAGCGCTGGGCCTGGGTCGGCTGGATCCTCTTCCGCGACCGGAAAGACATGGAGCGCCCGCTGGCCATGTGGCTGAAAGGCCAGCCCGTGATCGTCTGGATGGACCGTTTTTACAATGAATTCAGTCTGGTCGTTCACCTCGTGATCCCGGCGATCATCTATCTCATCGTCTGGGCTGCTGGTGGATCATTGGTCCTGACGGCGCTGATCCATGCGAGCGTAGTGATTGGCCGGGCGATCCAGTTTCATGCCACCGTCTATGGCATCAACGTTCTGGGCCACCTGAAAACCCCGGTCTGGGCAGACCATCTGATCGGCCTTCTGACCGGCGGGGAGGCCTTCCACGACCACCATCACGGCGAGCCGATCAGCGCGCTGCACCGCCCGCGCAAGGGTGTCTGGAACCGGATCGTGGACTATAACGGCACCATCCTTCTCGCGATGGAGAAGATCGGCTGGGTACGGAACCTGCGCATCGCGCCGCAATTCGCCTGATCCCGAACACCATATAAAAGACCGTATAAACACCGTGTAAGCACCATTTAAACAGGGCGCCGGACACAGACAGAAGAGACCGGAGGGGACAACCTTCCGGTCTTTTTGCGTCCGGCTCTTGTCCGCGCGGCTCTGATCCCCATCTCGTTTGACGGGACGGGGGGCATCAGAGGAGGTATCCTTATGGCCGAGGCCCAAACACACTCCTACATCCTGCTGGACCGCACAGGCTCCATGTCTGGCATCTGGGACGAGGCGCTCAGTTCCGTAAACGCCTATGCCGCCAACATCGCCTCCACCGCTGGCGATGTCGTGCCCAGAGTGACGCTTGCCGTGTTCGACGCGCAGGACGGTTTGCAATTCGACGTGCTGCGCCGGTCCGTTGCGCCGAAAGACTGGAAGCCGGTCGATAACAGCGAAGCCAGCCCGCGGGGCATGACACCGCTGTTCGACGCCATCGCCCGCATCATCGCGATGGCCGAGACCGACAAGCCGGAAAAGGCCGTCATCGTCATCATGACGGACGGGGCGGAAAACGCCTCCCGCGAAGTGACCAAGGACGGCGTGAAAGCCGCGCTCGACCGGGCGGCAAAGCATGGTTGGGAAGTTGTCTTCCTGGGCGCGGAGTTTGCGAACTTTGCCGATGCCGACGCGGTGGGCATTTCCGCGTCCAAATCCATGGCGATGGGCGCCGGGCGGATGAGCGACTCCATGGCCAAGCTCGCCCGCAAGAGCCAGGCCTATTACGCCGCTGAGGCCGCCGCGCCGGTCGTGTTCGATGAAGCCGACCGGGAAGAGGCCGGCGAGGCCGATGTGCAGAAGCGCAAAGGTGCTGGCTTCTTCAAGTCGAAAAAATAGACCCAAACTGAACACCCGTTCAGACTGCGGGGCCTGCCGGGAGACCGGCGGGCCTTTTACCTTCCTAACAGCAACAAGCCGCCACGAACGCGCCGCAATCCTCCTCAATTCTGGGTCTCAACAGGCCGTGGGGGTTTGTATGCACGCGCCGGACGCCTCCGGTTAAAACAGACTGGGAAGGGACGCCCCAATGAAATCGCTCATCGCTACACTCGCTCTCGGCACTGCCGCCATGGCCCTGATGGGGCCGGCCAATGCCAAGGTCCTGCCGGTTGATAATGATCCGGGAGCGGTGCATTCCTATATCCTGCTCGACCGGACGGGCTCCATGTCCGACATCTGGGAAGAGGCGCTTGGCTCGGTCAACGCCTATGCCGCCAGTGTCGGCGAGGCTGACGAAGGCGAGATTGACGGGCAGGACATCAAGACCGATGTCACCCTCGCCGTGTTTGACTATCAGGACGGTATGCAGTTCGACGTGCTGCGCGACAGCGTGGAAGCCGAAGACTGGAAGAATGTCACCGATGACGAGGCGAGCCCGCGCGGCATGACGCCCCTGTTCGATGCCATCGGCCGCATGGTGAACCTCGCCGAGGCCGACAAGCCGGAAAAGGCGGTGATTGTGATCATGACCGACGGGCTGGAAAACTCCTCCCGTGAGCTGACGAAAGACGGTGCCAAAGCTGCGCTCGACCGCGCCCGCGCCAAGGGCTGGGAAGTCGTCTTCCTGGGCGCCGAGTTTGCGAGCTTTGACGATGCCGAAAGCGTCGGCATGGATGCCTCGAAAGTCATGGCCGTAGGCCAGGGCAGCATGCAGGACTCCATGTCTGCCCTCGCCAAGAAATCCCGCGCCTATGGCAAGGGCGAAGAGGCCGAGATCGAATTCAACGAAGAAGACCGCGCCCTTGCCGACGAGGAAGGCGTGAAGGAACGCCAGAACCAGTAAGCCTGAACCTCCACCGGGTGCCTCCGGCGACCCCCTGCACCAAGCGCGCCCGGACAAAGGGAAGCCCGCCTCAGAGATGGGGCGGGCTGATCTTTTTGGCCGGGGTGTTTTGCACGCGTCCCCCCTCCGTCTCGCTGCGCTCGCCACCTCCCCCGCTGCACAGGGGAGGATCAGTGTTCCGCAATCCCTGCCTTCATCCTCCCCTGCGCTGCGGGGGAGCGACAGTGCGTCAGGAGCGCACTTTACTTCCGCCGCGCGGCGGATTATTCAGCGCGCCATGCTGAAGACACAGATCATTATTACCACCAAGACGACCCGCCTTCGCGGGACGTTGCGGGTGTGTGCGATCTGAGACCAGCCACCCTCACCAACGTCCCGCCAAGGCGCGGGACGGCCATTTCCTGACATCGGCTCTCCCGCTCCAAAGCTTCCAAACCGGAGAATGCCATGTCGCCCCGTTTCTCAAGATCCCATCCGCCCCATGTCGCCGTTGTCGGCGCGACGGGCCTTGTCGGCAGCCTGATGCGTGAGCTGTTGGCTGAGCGGGACTTTCCGCTCGCCTCGCTGCGCCTGTTCGCCTCGGCCCGCTCGGCTGGACGCAAGGTCGCGTTCCGGGGCGGGGAAGTGACCGTGGAGGATGTCGCCACGGCGGATCTTTCCGGGCTGGACATCGTGTTCTTCTCTGCGGGCGGAGAGACCTCGCGCCAGTACGCGCCGAAATTTGCGGCGGCGGGTGCGCTGGTGATCGACAATTCCTCGGCCTGGCGCAAAGACCCGGACGTGCCGCTGGTGGTGCCGGAAGTGAACGCCGACGCGCTGGCGAATATTCCGAAGGGTATCATTGCGAATCCGAACTGTACCACGATGGCAGCGATGCCGGTGCTGAAGCCGTTGCACGATGCCTGGGGCCTGACGCGCCTCTTCGCCTCGACCTACCAGGCCGCCTCCGGGGCAGGGGTAGCTGGCACGGATGAGCTGACCGCGCAGATGGCGGCCGTTGCGGATGGGGACATGGCGGGCCTTGCTGAGGATGGCGGGGCGGTGGCTTTCCCGGCGCCAAAGAAATGGGCCGTGCCGCTCGCCTTCAACGTCGTGCCCCTGAACTATGTTCTGGGTGAGGACGGGTATACGGACGAGGAGCTGAAGCTGCGCGACGAAAGCCGCAGGATCCTGGGCCTGCCGGAGCTGAAAGTTTCCGGCACCTGCGTGCGCGTACCGGTGATGACCGGGCACAGCCTGTCCATCCATGCGGAATTCGAGCGGCCTGTCTCCGCTGCCGAAGCCGAAGCGATGCTCGCGAAGGCGCCGGGCGTGCAGGTGGACGCGGTGCCGAACCCGCTCGCCATGACGGGCCAGGACAATGTCAGCGTCGGGCGTATCCGCAAGGACAGCGCGCTGGACAATGGGCTTGTCCTGTTCGTGGTGGGCGACAATCTGCGCAAGGGCGCGGCGCTGAACGCGGTGCAGATCGCCGAGGCATTGCTGGACCGGCAGGGATAGGGCCGCAAGCTAGGCCCGGCCGCTCAGCCTGGCGGAAGCGCTGCCGGCATAAGTGCCGGTGTGTCCAGCGCTTCCAGCAGGGCGGGGTCGCGCTGGTAGATGTCTGTGGAATAGGCCACGGCGCCGTCGGGACCGGGATAGGCGGTCAGGTAGACGACGTGCACGGACAGCGGCGCGGCAAGGTCCACCCGCGTCTCTGCGCCGGAGGCGACGGCCGTGTCGATGACGGTGCGGTCCCAGCCGGGCGTGTCCGCCAGCACCCATTCGGCAACGTCCAGAGGGTCCTGCACCCGGATGCAGCCGGAGGAGAAGGCCCGCACATCCTTGCCGAACAGCTCCTTCTCCGGCGTGTCGTGGAGATAGACGTTGTGGGCGTTCGGGAACATGATCTTCACTTTCCCCAGCGCGTTCGACGCGCCGGGCGCCTGCCGGATGCGATAAGGGAAGGCGGACGCGCTTACGGTGGACCAGTCGATCCCGGACGGGTCGACCGTATTGCCCTCCTTGTCGAGGATGCGATAGCCTATGCGGGCGATGGCGCCGGGATCGCGCCGGAACTGTGCCAGCTTGTCGTGCCGGGCGATACTGGCCGGAACCTCCCACCACGGATTAAAGACGACATATTCGATGCGGTCGGAGAATTCCGGCGTCTGGCTGGTCGTCTTGCCGAAAATGGCGTTGTGGCGGGCAACCTCGCCGGTGCCTGTGATGAGGACCACCTCGAAGGCCGGGATGTTGGCGATGACCTGTTTCTGCGTGCCGCCGCGCGGCAGCTCGCGCATCCGTTCGAGGCTCGCGCGCAGCGCAGCGATATGGGCGGCGGCGGTTGCGGCAGCTTCTGCATCGGCGGCGCCGGTTAGCGCCTTTTCCT
>LADW01000088.1 GCA_000961695.1 Hyphomonadaceae bacterium BRH_c29 | reverse complement strand
GTCGCGGCCGGCTCAGGCGCCGGAGACCTCAAGCCGGAGCCGCTTGCAGCAACAGTCCGGCGGGCTTGCCTGCGCTGCAGTCCGGTGCCGGGGCGCGAAGCCGGACGTATCCAGGCGCCTGAAAGGCGAAGCGATCATCCGCGTGAGCGTAACCGGCAAAGAGGCGCCGCCAGCGGCCCTGCGAGATCGAACGGGCGCATGCGCTGACCGCGCAGACTGGCCAGTAAGTCCCTCAAAGGCGCTGGCATTGCAAATGCCGCGAGGACCGACCCTGTCTGTTTCCGGGCCGAGAGTCGGCGTCCCAACTGGCGCGCCATCGCGTGCGTGCCCGATGGCTTCAGGGAAGCGGTGCAGGTGGCGCACAGATATCCAGCGGCGCACCGGCATGAGGGACTCACAGCATCTAACGCCAGCTAACTGGCGTGGGGCAGGCCGTGTCGGCTATTTCGCACGAAAGCAGGGCGCGATGGGCGCGGCCCATAAGGCCGAAGGTAACGATGACTTCGCCGAAAAAAAATATTCTCCTGTTCAATGATCCTGTTGCGGCGGTGCGCGCCATCGAAAATGCATGGAACTTGCGCGATCTCGATGCGATCGTACTGGGCAACAGCATCGACTGCCTGTGGCGGCACAAGACCGATTTCCTTTGGGGGCGTGAACAGGTCCGGACCTATCTGAGCCGGAAGTGGCGTTGCGAACACGACCTGCGCATCGTATTCGAACTGTGGGCCGTCGAACATCGGCGCGTTGCGGTCCGCTTCGCAACTGAGTTTCGCGACGACAGTGGAGTCTGGTTTCGGGTGCATGGCAACGAGAGTTGGGAGTGCGACGTCAACGGGATCGTGCACCGACGTCTCACCAGCGAGAATGATCATCCGATCCTCGAGCATGAACGGATCCTCCGATGGCTGACGGGGATACGTCCGGCCGACCATCCTGGCCTGTCCGAGCTTGGCGTCTGAGAACCGCCTGCACCGGCCCCGCGTGCCAATGACGCTGGCGCAGTCACACCTGCGATTTCTACCCTGCGGCGGCTGGCGCACTGCCGCAGCGGGGCCGGTTTCCGCGTAGGCCGAACTCGGGGGCCTCAGAGCCCGCGCGGACATGGGGCTGAACCTGACGGCAAACTGCGCAACCGGATGCGCGCGCTTGAATTGGAGACTTCGATGCCCTCGAAAAACCAGCATGATACTTTCGACCCGCATCTGGCGGGCCTGTTGCCCGCCCTCGAGCGATCGGTTCCAGTCAGAATGACGATCGACCGGCTGGGGTATTTTCGCAAACTGAGCACGATAAGCCGGCACGATGTCATCGGCGGCGCGCCGGTCCTGTGCGTCGATCATGAGATACCTGCTCACGATGGCAGGCAAATTGCGGTCTCGATCATTTCGCGCAGCGATCATCAGCGGCCGGGGCCCGGCATCTATTTTATGCATGGGGGCGGCATGGTGATGGGCAATCGATTTGCAGGGGCTCATCCGCTGGTAGGCTGGGCGATCGAACATGACGCTGTTTGCGTCACTGTCGAGTATCGCCTCGCGCCGGAGTTTCCAGCGCCCATTCCGAGCGAAGACAGCTACTGCGGTCTGAGGTGGATGGCGGCCAATGCTGAAGACCTTAAATTCGACCCCGCAAGACTGGTCGTCTTTGGTGGCAGCGGCGGGGGCGGGCTGGCCGCCGCCGTAACTCTGATGGCACGTGACCGTAACGGACCCAGACTGTCCGGGCAGCTTCTCCAATGCCCGATGCTTGATGACCGCAATCAGACTTTTTCTTCTCAGCAGTACGATGGTGTGGGCGTCTGGGACCGGACCAGCAATGCGACCGCATGGCGCGCGTTGCTGGGAGGGCGCTGCGGCGGCGAAGAGGTGGGCCCCTATGAAGCGCCCGCCCGAGCACGTGACCTCAGCGGCTTGCCGCCCACTTATATCGATGTCGGCGGTGCGGAGGTCTTCCGCGACGAGGCACTGGCCTACGCGGCAGGAATTCTGGCAAGCGGCGGCGTGTGCGAGCTACACGTGTGGGGCGGCGCTTTCCATGGATTTTATGACATCGCGCCTCAAACGAATCTTGCCCGGCATTGCATCGCGACCCGTGACGCCTGGCTTCGACGGCTGTTGGCTGCGCAGGCGGCACCAGACGTGGTCGGTTCTTTTGAACAGGTATCCCTCGCGGAAAAGTGAATCTCTGCGCGTTGGCAACTCTTGTGTCGCGGTCTGCCACAATGACCGCTATCGGCGAAATCCGGCCTGGTTTCGCAGAGGCGACTAAATGATAGGACTGAGGTTACGCTGCCGTTCGTGATTGATGAAGATCTAAGTTCTCTCGTACACTCATCCTGATGGGCTTTGACTGCTTTGGCGGACTTTTCTCCAGCCACGCGGAACAAGCAGGCGTCTCAGATCTCTTCGTCGGAATGTAGCTGAAAACAAATCCGTCAAACCTTTCAAAGCCGTCCGGAAGATTCTGCATCGCTGACGCGGTACATTCTTGATCCTGCTCGTTTGTCGTCGCGGCCAATCAGGCAGCAGCCTCGCACAATCCGGGACTCGCGACCTCGAAGTGCTCGCCCGAGAGGGCATTGTCAGGTCAAACGGCCTTGAGGCGCAGGGCAGGGGCGTTTAGCCTTGGGGAATGAGCAAGAACCCATTCCGATACTTCAAGACGTCACCTGAGATCATCCAGCTAGGCGTGCTGCTGTACGTCCTTTTCCCGCTGTCGCTGCGCAATGTCGGAGACCCGCTTCACGAGCGTGGCATCGATATTTGCCATGAAATGGTCCGCCACTGGGTCGATCGGTTCGGCACTTACTTCGCGCACAAAATCCGCAAGCGCCGCTCCGAAAGAATGAGACAATCGCCACAATGGCGCTGGCGCATGGATGATGTCTTTGTGAAGATCCGCGGGGACGCGCACGATCTTTGGCGCGCTGTGGACCACGAAGGGTAGGTGCTCGAAGCTACGTCACCAAGAGGCGCGACAAGGCCGCCGCGCTGAAATTCCTCAGAAAAGTCATGAAACGCTATGGAAATCCTGAAGTCGTGGTGACTGACAAGTGCGCATCCTATCATGCAGCAATGAAGGTGATTGGAAGCGAGGGACGCTAGGAAACAGGCCGCTAAACAATCGCGCCGAGAACTAGCACCTACCTTTTCGAAGACGCGAGCGGGCAAAGTCGCAATTTCGGTGGACGCGAAGTTTTCAGAAGTTCGCCGCAATGCATGCGTCTGTACACAACCATTTCAATCATCAGAGAAACATCGAGAGGAGGGCCAGGTTCAAACCGCTACGGGACGTCGCCCTTCGCGAATGGCGCGAACTTCTTGTCGCCTAGCACCTGATCGTCCGCGAATAACGGAGACGGGTTCGCGTTAGACTGACACCACCGCCACTTTCTGTTTTGATTATTTGGAATCCAGAGTGGCTCGATGTGCGCCTGAGCGGGCAGAATCTCTCTCACAACGAGACCTCACTTTCGGGTATCTCTGACGACCTCGCAGGCGATCTGAAGTGATGGGATTCATTGTGATGTCTGGTTTGCGGCCCCTTTCGGCAGGATTTCAGAATCTGTGTGGTTTTGGAGACACGGACTGAAAACCACTGCAAAAATGCCAAATGAGCGACTCTCGGTCTCCGCGTCATCCTGTGGAAGTCACGAACCATGCGCAATTTTAAGTGTTTCTTGAATTCCGGAATGGATTGCAAAATCGACTTTTCAGAGCCTGATTTCATGATAAAAAATAGGTACCGCTAACATTTTGTTTGGGCTGGGGGATTGATAGCGCAAACATTCGGTGGTGGATTAGGTGGTGCAGGGCGCGTGCTAACCACGCAAGCCTGCCAAAAAAAACAAAGCGTCCATCGCGAAAACATTGGTGGACCAGGGAGGAATACAGATGACCAGTCAATCGGGCGGGAGGGCCGTACGCGGCGCCCGTAACTCGAAATGGGCAGTTTTGCTCTGCGGCGTTTCAGCTGTCTCGCTGATGAGCGCGATGCCGGCGGCAGCCCAGGAAGCAGAGGAAGATCTCACGCAAGAAGTGGTTGTTGTGCAGGGCGTCCGCGCTTCGCTCGAACGTGCCATGGATATCAAGCGTGATGCCAACGGCGTTCTTGATGCCATTTCTGCAGAAGATATCGGCAAGTTTCCGGACACCAACCTCGCTGAATCGCTTCAGCGGATCACAGGCGTGTCGATCGACCGTGTGAACGGCGAAGGTTCCCAGATCACGGTTCGCGGCTTCGGTCCCGACTTTAACCTGGTTACGCTCAACGGACGGACGATGCCGACCGCTGAAGCCAATGTGGTTGGTTCAAGGGGCAACTATAATGGTGGCGGCAGCCGCGCTTTCGATTTCTCGAACCTGGCTTCTGAAGGTGTCAGTGCACTGGAAGTCTACAAGACCGGCGAGGCGACTCTGCCGTCTGGCGGCATCGGTGCGACGGTCAATATCAAGACACGTCGTCCGCTCGACAATCCGGGGACGACGGCGTCCATTCAGGCCAAACTGATAAACGACACCAGCGTCGAAGCGGGTGACGACTTTACGCCCGAAATGTCGGGCGTAGCGAGCTGGACAGACAATACCGAGCGATTCGGCGTTGCCTTGTTCGGAGCCTATTCCAAGCGTGACTCAGGCGCCCCGACGCAGCAGGTCAACGATTGGATCGTGCAGGAATCGACAGATGGCACGATCGCCAGCAGCTACACACGGGCTGGCGGCGCAACAACGATCGAAAACGCGCCGGCTGCCGGACAACTCTACGCAATTGCGCAGGACAGCCGCTACGATTTCTCCGATCTGTCCCGTGAGCGGGTCAACGGACAACTGGTTGTTCAGTTCAGACCGATGGATACGCTGACGCTGACGGGTGACTACACCTATGCGCAGAACAAATCTGAAGAGCTGCGCTATGAGCAGACCAACTGGTTTGCGACGCCGATGGATCAGTTGATCTTCGACAATGATGGTCCGGTCGCCACGGCCGTGTTCATGCAAGAGAACAATAACGGCTCCAAGGACATCGGCTTCGAGCAGACCAATCGTGCCTCGAAGGACGAACTGAAATCGCTGGGCTTTAATGCCGAGTGGGAGTTCAGTGATCGTGGCCGTGCCATTCTTGATGCGCATTCGTCTAAAGCGACGACGGGAGGCGATAACCCTCTGGGGCATTCCGCAACCTTTGTGACCTTCGGTGCGCCTGTCATCCTTCAGCACTCGGTTGATTATCGCAGCGGTTCTCCGGTTCAGTCTTACACAATCGACGACTCGGTGCGCGGCAATGGCAACGGCGTGCTCGATGCCGGGGACCTGGGTACGCAGGTTCAGCGGTCCTATCTCGCGAACGTCGATCACCAGGTCGACGAAATTGATCTGCGATTCGTGTGGGACTTCGACAATTCAAGCCTGACAGTTGGCGGCAACTACCGCGATACTGAGATGAGCCAATTTACAAGTTCCTCGCAACAGGATCTCGGCTCGTGGGGCATATCCAATCCGGGCGATGTCGAACAGTACGCGCCTGGGATGGTTCAGTCATACTGTCTGTCCTGTCTGTATGATGATGTACCAGTGGGGCAGGCTGACATCGCTTTCCGGGCAGATGCCGCAGCCCTGTTCCCGATTTTCGCGCAGGCGTACTCCGGAAACGCGGTCACGGTGACAGAAACCAATGACTCGGTTCAGGAAACCATCAGTTCGCTCTTCGCGAAGTTCAACATGAATGGTGAACTGCTGGGCCACGATGCTCGCCTCAGCGCGGGTGTTCGGTATGAAGAAACCGAAGTGACATCAGTTTCTCAGCAGTCTGTGCCTTCCGGCATTCTGTGGACGGCTGACAATGACTTCCTTCTCCAGCAGTCGGGAACCACGCAGGCACTGTCGCAGTCGGCATCCTACGACCACATCCTCCCGAATTTTGACCTTTCGGTCGATATCTTGGATAACCTTGTTGGCCGGGTGTCGTTCAGCAAGACGATCGGTCGCGCGGCATATTCCAATCTGTATGCCTCCACGACAGCCAACTCACCGAACCGTCCAACGGTTCTGGGTGGCCAGGTGACTGGTAGCGCCCAGAACCCGGCTCTTGTGCCGCTCGAATCTGACAACTTCGATGTGTCGCTCGAATGGTACTACGGAGATACCAGCTACGTTTCGGTTGGCTATTTCGACAAAAAGGTGAAGAACTTCATTGGTAACGGTTCTGTGGACCGTAACCTGTTCGGTATCCGGGACCAGACGTCCGGCGCTGCAGGCACACGTTCCGGCGATGCGCTTGACATCATCGACACGCTGGGTGTGGACCAATCCGAGGCGAACCTCTTCACACTTGTAGCTCTTATCGATGCCAATGGGGGTGACCGGGCTGCTGCCCAGGCGCAATTCCAGGCAAACCTGGTCAACGGCGCGCTTCCGCAGAGCTACGTTGACCAGATTCTGGGTGCCTATGATGTTAGTGCCAATCCCGATGATCCACTGATGACTTTCACGGTTACTCAGCCGATCAACAATCGCGAAGGCAACATCGATGGGATGGAATTTGCCTGGCAGCATTTCTTCGGTGACACAGGCTTCGGGTTCCAGGCCAACTACACGATGGTCAATGGCGATGTGGAGCTGGATCCGGGTGCTCCGACCGACGAAGAGCAGTTTGCTCTGGTGGGTCTGTCCGATACGGCAAACCTGACGGCGATCTATGAGAAATACGGTTTCTCCGCACGTCTGGCCTACAACTGGCGGGACACATTCCTCCAGCAGACCAACCAGACCGGTGACCGTTCCGGTATCTATGTCGAAGACTACGGTCAGTATGATCTGAGCGTCAGCTACGACATCAATGACCGGTTCTCCGTCTCGTTCGAAGGGGTCAACCTGACGGGAGAAGACCAGCGGACTTACCATCGTGTGCCGGAAGAAGTGTACTACGTCTACGAACTGTCTCCGCGCTATATGGTTGGCGCCCGGTACAAGTTCTGATCGCAGGCGCAGTCACGCATATATTCATCAGGAGAGGCCGCTGCTCGCAGCGGCCTTTTTTGCCTGAGTTGTTCAGGGAATGATAAATGTGCGATCAATGTGAAACGCGGTCATAGGCGCCAACGAAAAGGGCCGCGTCCGCACCCAACACCAGGTTCGCACTCTTCGAAAGCACCAGCATGGCCAATACGGTACTCCTCAACAATATCGACCACTCAAATCTGAAAATAGCGCCACGGTACGGTTCCGAGTTTGGCGACAGCGTGAATCAGACGGTGATTTTCCCAACCGAGTTTGCAGATGCGCAGCGTGAATACCCCATACTGTTTCGCAAGGATGAAGAGGGGAAATACCAGGCTGTCGTGCTCCTCGGGTTTGACAAGGGCGAGAACCTTTTCCTGCGAGATATGAGGTGGCAGGCGCGCCACGCGCCGGTTCTGCATCAACGCGGTCCCTTCATGATCGGCTTCCAGAATCGTGAATTCGAAGGGGAAATGCGCCGCGAACCCGTAATCTACGTAAATATGGACGATACACGCATCAGCAACACAGAAGGTTTCCCGCTCTTTTTACCGCATGGCGGCAACGCGCCATATCTCGAACATATGAGCAATGTCCTTCGGGCCATCAGTCTGGGGATGGAGTTGGAGCGAGAGATGTTTGATGCATTCGAGGCGGCCGACCTCATCGAACCGACGTCGCTGGACATCCGCCTCGACGAGCATAGGACCTACCAGGTGCCGGACATCTACTCGATCAGCGAAGAGAAACTCGTCGCCCTGAAAGGGGATGCCTTGCAGCAGTTGCACCAATCCGGCTTTCTCCGGCTCGCCTATCTCGCGCTGACGTCACTATCGAATGTGAACCGGCTGATCGAAATGAAGAATGAGGTGCGGGCGAAAGCCTGACAGATCATGGTGGACATTTCCCGCAGGACAAAAACCATCGAAGGCATCGCGCCCGACGCAATCCCCTATTCCGAACTGCTGCGGGCAGAGGCACCCGTCATTCTGAAGGGCGTCGTGGAGCATTGGCCTTTGGTGAAAGCAGGTTCGGAATCCCCTGAAGCCGCGATGGCCTATATTGAGCGCTTCTATCAGGGCCGCCCGGTCGTCGGATATTCCTGCCTCCCCGAAACAGGGGGCCGCTATTTCTACAATGAAGACCTGACAGGCCTGAATTTCGAACGGGGCCGTGTTTCGCTGACCAATTATTTCGCCAGGATTCGGGAGAGCCTCGGCGACCCCGATGCACGGTCCTATTATATCGGCTCGACAGACTTGGACATTTACCTGCCAGGCTTCAGGGCTGAAAACGATCTAGTCCTGAACGACTCGATGTTTGTGTCCAATTCGCCGGTGGTCAGCATCTGGCTGGGAAACAAAACGGTCGCGACGGCTCACTATGACATGTCCAACAATATCGCGTGCTGCCTTGTTGGAAAGCGACGCTTCACGCTCTTTCCACCCGAGCAGGTGGCCAACCTCTATCCGGGGCCTCTTGAGCCAACGCCCGGCGGGCAAGTGGTGAGCATGGTTGATTTCCAAAATCCGGATTTTGATCAGCACCCATATTTCAAGGATGCCCTCGATGCCGCGGAGGTCGCTGAACTTGAGCCGGGTGATATTCTCTTTTACCCGGCCCTCTGGTGGCACCATGTTGAAGCGCTGAGCGACTTCAATGCCATGGTGAACTATTGGTGGAACACGTCACCCGCCTATCTGGACACACCGCAAAATACACTTCTCCACGCGCTTCTCTCCATCAGGGATCGGCCAGAGCAGGAGAAGCACGCCTGGAAGGCGCTGTTCGATTATTACGTGTTTGGACCATCCGAGCGAGCAGGCGCGCATTTGCCCGAACATGCGAAGGGCAATCTTGGCCCGATGGACGAGATAAAAGCGCGGAGACTTCGCGCCATGCTTCTCAACCGAATGAACCGATAAAGAGTAAACCGGGAGGAAGTTTTGGAGTCGCAAAAGATCAGAAAAGTGGTCATCGCCGGCGGTGGAACGGCCGGTTGGATTGTTGCGACAGCCCTGTCGCGTCTGTTGGGACCATTGCTCGACGTCACGCTGGTAGAATCAGACGACATCGGAACAGTTGGTGTGGGAGAAGCGACGATCCCTACTCACCGAACGTTTCACCACCTCGTCGGAATCGACGAGCGTGATTTCATGCGCGCCACAAAAGCCACGTTCAAGCTCGGCATCGCTTTCGAGAATTGGGGGCAGGTTGGCGATCGCTACATCCACTCTTTCGGACAAGTGGGCAAACCGAACTGGATGGGGGAGTTCTACAATATCTGGCTGCTCGCAAAGGAGCGTGGCTTCGGTGGCAGTCTTGAAGACTATTGCCTTGAACTGAAAGCGGCAGAGGCGAACAAATTCTATACGGCCAAAGATGCACCCATCAACTACGCCTACCATCTGGATGCGAGCCTCTATGCGGGGTTCCTCAGGAAACATGCAGAAGCGCGCGGGGCCAAGCGGGTTGAAGGCCTAATCGAGACAGTCGAACAGGATCCGGAAAGCGGCTTCATCAAAGCGCTCATTCTGAAATCCGGCGAGAGGGTAGAGGGGGACCTGTTCATTGATTGCACGGGCTTCCGCGGCCTTCTGATCGAGCAGACCCTGAAAACCGGATACGAGGATTGGAGCCGCTGGCTGCCAACCGATAGCGCGCTCGCCGTTCAGACGCGATCGACGGAGTCTGCTATTCCTTACACACGCGCCATCGCGCACCAGGCTGGCTGGCAATGGCGAATTCCTCTGCAGCACCGCGTCGGCAACGGCCTGGTCTTTTGCAGCCAGTACATGTCGCCGGACGACGCGCATGATGTTCTGGCTCAGAAAGTTGCCGGCGAACGCCTAACCGAACCGCGCCTGATCCGTTACAAGACCGGACGCCGCCGGAAAGTCTGGAACAAGAACTGTATCGCAATTGGCCTCTCCAGCGGCTTTGTCGAGCCGCTGGAATCCACCAGTATTCATCTCATCCAGATCAATGCCACGCGGCTGGTCCAGCAATTCCCATTCGCCGGATGTAGCGATGCCATTGCGAACCATTTCAACGCGCAATCCGAGCGCGAGCTGGACAAGATAAGAGACTTCATCGTCCTTCACTACAAGCTGACGGAGCGGGACGATTCACCGTTCTGGAGGGCGATGCGGGATGCCGACATCCCCGACAGTCTGGCGCAGCGTATCGCTCTGTTCCGCGAGAACGGTCTTGTCTATCGGGGGCCAGACGAACTGTTTCTAACGGATTCCTGGTTGCAGGTGATGCTGGGTCAGCGACTTGAACCAAAGGGCTACCATCACATGGGCCGTCTAATGTCGGACGAGCAGATCAACATGGTTCTAAACGGTATCCGCGACAATATCAGCAAGGCGGTAGATCGTTTGCCCCTGCATCAGGACTTCGTCGACCAGTACTGCCGGGTCGACGAAGTCTGACGCCCCACCCAGCTTAGTTGGCAGCCAGGAACTCAATTGTTTCAGACAATGTCTCAGTCGTTCCGGGCTGGCCACCCCCAACAGAAACCACGACGGCATTTCCGTTCGCGGTCACAAAAGCTCCTTCGTCGTCATAGTAGCCAAGCTGGCCGGGTGGCACGGAAAGCGCAACGCTCCTAGATTCACCTGGCGCAAGTTCGATCACTTCAAAAGCACCGAGCTCCACGCGCGGCACGGAACGGTTTGGCCGGGTCTGTGGCTGAAGGTAAACCTGCACGACTTCGCGACCTGGCATTTCACCTGTGTTTGAGACCGTTGCAGAAATGGTCAGCGGCTGCGTGGCATCCGTCACTTTCTGAACGTTCAGGTCGGAGTAGGCGAAGCCGGTATAACTCAACCCATATCCAAACGGGTAGAGTGGCTCGCCAGTATAGTATTTGTACGTCCGGTTCTCCATTGAATAATCACCAAATGCCGGTTGATCATCCAGCGACTTGTAGAAGGTCACCGGCAGGCGCCCGGATGGACTGAACTCTCCCCACAAAAGGTCGGCTATCGCCGCACCTGCCTTTTCGCCGGGATAGAAGGCCTGCACGATTGCATCGAGGTTCTGGTCTTCCCAGTTAAGCGCAATGGCACTGCCCGAAAAATTGACCAGAACGATGGGTTTGCCTGTCGCTTTGAGCGCCTTGAGAATATCTTCCTGAGGCTTAGGCAGGTTTAGATTAGTCCGGTCGCCGCCAAGAAATCCATCAATTTCCACAGGCATTTCTTCGCCTTCGAGGTTCGCGTCTATTCCGCCGAAGAAAAGGATGACATCGACGTTCTCCGCCGCGGTCAAAGCCTCTGCTTTCAGATCGCGGGACACGTCTGTCCAGTTGAGATAAGCGTACTTGTCGAGCTGATCGCGCGGCCAGCCGCTGTCGAATGTAAGCGTCATAGAGAAAGAGTATCGCTCGCCCGCTTTCATCTCAAATTCGTCCATCGCGCCAGCAGTCACGCCGTCGATCGCAACCTCCGCCCAGCGTGACGGTTGGAAGCGATAGATACCATCGTGCTCAGGTACGATGACACCTTCCCAGGTCGCACCGAACTCATCGTTAAGTCCATCTGTTCCAGGCGTCCGCAACCAGTAGAAATCAATGTTCGGCTCAATGGCTTCCTGCAGCGGTTCGCCGGAACGAAACTTGTCTTCGAAATAGGCAGCTTTGACGCCGGGCGTCAGAGTGCCATCGTATTCTTCATGAAACATCACGGAAGCCGGGACGGGCTTGTAGTCTGTGTAAATATCGCCCGCGATCGTGGACCCCAGCGCATAAGTTACATTTTCCAGTCCCACCTTTTTTGACACGCCCTCCAATGCGGTGACGGGAGAGGTGGGGCGACCATAATAGTTCGCTACCAGCGTCCACCAGCTATCCGCATTCGGGCCGATCACGGCAACTTTCTCGCCGCCTTTCAAGGGTAAGATCCCATCATTCTTTAGCAATACGAGAGAATTCCTGGCGGCCTCCTCGGACAGTGCCAGATGCTCCGGACTCGCGACACTTTCGAGCCCCAAACCAGACCACGGAACCGATGCCGGATCATCATACATGCCCAGTTTGAACAGAGCTTTATAAAGACGTATCACCGCCTGATCGATTGTTGCTTCATTGATCAAGCCGAGCGCGACGGCCTCGGGAAGGGCATCCATCTTGTTGCCCTGACCATCCCCACAATTCACATCCGTGCCCATCTTCACAGACAGAGCGGCTGCCTCCGCGCGGGTTTCCACATAGTGGTGGGCTTCGGGATAATAGAAGTCGCCAATCGCGCCGCAATCTGAAACGACATAACCATTGAAGCCAAGCTCTCCGCGCAAGAGGTCGACCATGAGCTCATTGCTGCCACACGCTGGTGCGCCGCGAAAAGCGTTGTAAGCGCACATCACCGACGCCACATCCGTTTCATCAAACGCCATCTTGAACTGGGCGAGATAGGTCTCCCACAGATCGGCCTCGGTCGGGTTATAGTCATCCCGGTGGCGCGAAGGTTCTGGCCCTGAGTGCACTGCATAGTGCTTCACTGTCGCGACGGTCTTCCAATAGTGATCATCATCGCCCTGCAGGCCATTGACGAAGTTGACCGCCATCCGCCCCGTCAGGAACGGGTCTTCGCCATATGTTTCCTGGCCCCGCCCCCAGCGAGGATCACGGAAGATGTTGATGTTGGGTGACCAGAAGGTGAGACCGCCATACATCGCGTAGACGTCTTCGCTGGAATAGAAATTATACTTCGCGCGCGCTTCATCAGAGATCGTCGTGGATATGCGCAGCATCAGGTCTTCGTCCCACGTCGCGGCCATGCCGATAGCTTGTGGAAACACCGTTGCTTCGCCGGCACGCGCGACGCCGTGCAGCGCTTCGTTCCACCAATTGTATTCATGGATGCCGAGGCGAGGGATCGCTGCTGCCTTGTCGTACATCTGCGCGGACTTCTCCTCCAGCGTCATGCGGCTGACGAGATCTGTCGCGCGTTCTTCTGGTGTGAGTGAAGGATCCTGGAACGGAAACTCATAGGGGGTGGCCTTTTCCGAAGCGACGATATCGACCATTTCCGCCTCGGGCGGTTCAGGCGACACACAGCCAGACAGCAGCAATGTTGCGATCATGCTGGTCAGGGCAGCCTGCAATAGGGCCCGTTTGTGTTTTGACATCTTGTGATCCTCTCCCTTTGCCAGCCGCTCCTGTCGAGCGATCATGTTTGCGCTAACATTGGATCATAACGAATTGGCGGGGCATGGCAAGGAAGATAGGAATGGAACACTGGAGTCTACCGGTGTCATTGGATAAGGCTTGGGGATTGCCCACATCGGGTTTTGGAAAAGGCCTGCATGTCACCTGTATTCCACCCTGTGTTTTGTGACGTGAACCCGGCTCCCGGCCAGTTCGGCGCATGGGCCTGGAAGTTGTCTGAAACCAAGGCAATAGACGCAGCGCTCTCCGCCGAGGAAGTTGCGCGCATTTCGGCAATGGCGGTTGAACCGAAGCGGAATGAACTCGCCAGAAGTCTTGGCGAGCGCCGGCATCTCCTGGCTATGCTGCTCGGATACGCGGCGGCAGACCTGCGCATCGCGCACGACAATAACGGCAAGCCCTACCTTCCTCACTATCCGGAAACGAAGCTGAGCCTGTCAGACAGCAACGGCTTCAACGCACTGGCCCTCAGTCAGAATCGCCCTGTCGGAATCGACATTGAGCACTACCGCCCGCTCGCATGGGAACCGATGCTAGCCATGATGAGCGTGCCCGGAGAGGCGGAGCAAATCAAGCGCGCGTCTGGGGAAGGGACCCAACCTGCAGCGTTCTTCCGTTGCTGGACGGCCAAAGAAGCCATCCTGAAAGCCGCAGGCACAGGCCTGAAAGGAGGGGCGAAGCGGGTTGCCCTCCCGAGCAATTATATCGTCGGCCAGTGCAACCGGTTCACGCTCTCGCATGACGGCGTCACCTATCAGGTGGAACTCGAAGAACTGGAGCAGGCGGTCTGTGCTCGCGCGATCCAGACTTAGCCGTCATCCCTTAGCGAAACACACATCGGGCCAACTTCGTACACGCGCAGACCGTCCCGCCACAGGCTTCCACGCGCCGTGATCAGAATATCTTCGTCCCGTTCCTCGATCTTCAGGATCTCCATCACACTCGTCACGGTTTTTCGCTCCGGTGTGACCTGGCCCCGATAGCTCCACTTGATCTGCGCATTTGGCGCAAGCGTGGTGAGATGCGGAGACGTCATGCCAGCATGGAGACCTTTCTTCCAGATCAGCTGAGTCAGCGCCTGAACCATCGCATCCAGCCCGAGAGAGCCGGGCTGAACCGGGTCCTGATAGAAGTGCGCCTTGAAGTACCACGCGTTGGGATCAACGTGCTGCTGCGACCGGATCAGACCCAGCCCGGCTTCACCGCCATTCGGATCGCAATAGTCGATTTCATCAATCATCTGCATGCGACCCAGGGCCTTCGGCGCCTGCATCGTAATCTGTACAGGGGCTGGGCGAAGGTCGAAAGCGCTGCTGAAGTGTGGTTTTGCGGGCAGGCCCGCCTGACGCACAAGGGAAGACGGCGGGAAGAAGCCAAACTGCGTCTTCAGGTCAAGAATCCTGCGACCGTCTTTCCTGACCACGTCCACATCGAAGGAGACGAGCGTCATCGGCCCGACTTTCGAAATGCTGGTCAGCGTGCTGCGCGTCGTGAGCATGCCGTCTTCACGAGACACTTCTTCGTAAAGGAAGCCATCGCCCTCCAGATTCCGGAACCGCAGCGTGCCGACAAGTGCGAACCCGGAATGGCTCGCCAGCCACCCACACGGCTGCAAGGCGATCTCGCAGAGAACGGCGAAGGGCATCTTCCCGTTCACATTGTCATTGAAATACCAGTCATCCGGCACGATGTCGTATTCTGCTGTCATCGTCGCACCAAGCATTTCCTCAGCAGGCCGAGTCGATACGGACATGACTCGCGAAATGAAATGATAGGGCTCCTGCGGCAGACGCGGTACATTCCCCTGATCGTCGTATCGTTCGTACATTTCACCGAAGGCCGCCGACGGCGCACCATTCGCGCAATCGAGCAGCGCCGCCTGATCTCCGCGGCTTTCCTTATGTGGCCCGATCAGCAGAGGATGTTCATCAATGCGAGGCGCCGGCCAGTTCCGGCGCAGTCGAATCCCGAAGCGCGGGCAGTGGAACACTTTATGCCCGTCACTGCGGGCGAGCAGGGACGCGTAGATCTCGGGCGACTCACCATCGATCACCTCGTCGATGAACACTTCATAGGTTACATCATGGTCCGCATCCGGAATGACTTGCCCCCGGCAGACAAACTTCGCCGTATGCTCCGGAATTGGCTCAAAAACATATCCATCGCGCTCCACCGTCAGACCGACAGCTGCCGCATAGAATTCCAGCGTCTGCACTGCAGCTTCCGCCATCAGCGTTCCCGGCATGCACGGGTCCTTGTGGAAGTGTCCGTCAAAGAACCAGCTTGAGGCTGGCGTCGCCGCCCTGGCACGCAAGTATCCACGCTTCCATGGTCCGCCGGCGGGATCGAACGCAATCACTTCGTCGAAGAGCGCGAGTTTTCCGGCTGGAATGTGGGGCGGGTTCGAATGCGCCGCGCATAGCTCGAATCCCTCACCGAAACAGGTCCAGGCATCGCCGATCCTGAAGGCGGTGACTTGGTCTTTCGAGAACTTGCGGCGAGAACTCACGCGCTGAGGCGTAAAGACGGTTGGCTCCGCCGTTGGAGGCGCGTCTTTGGTCGCGTCCCAGATCACGCCCTTGCTGTTGGCGAGTTCTTCATCCGTGAAGAAGCCAGCCTGCCCGTTACGGATCGAGAACGCGAGCCGATCGTTCGCACGACAATCATACTGAAAGAAGAACATGCGGACACCGCCAAGCTCGGCATGCCCCGTAATCTCGATCTGGAAGCGCAGCGTGTCCTCAACACGCGGCAAGCCACCTTCGTGGAAGGTGATCTCGCAGCCTAGCAAGCGATAGACCCGTTCATCCTGATTGCGCAGATCCGCGCCCATCCAGCCGATCAGCGTCAGGTCGGCCTGTCCGCATTCGATCAGCGGGCCCGGCCGGATACGTCCATCATGAATGAAGTCCAGATGGTTTTCGAGAACGGTCTCGGTCCAGATCACGCCGCCCCGCTCTTCGGTCGGCGCGGCCTCAATGCCGGTAATGCGATCCACCAGCAAGAGGGGCGGCGCCGGCAGGCGGACCTGCCGCGTGAACGCGTCCTGATCCTTGAAAAGCGGCCCGAAGAAGTCAGACATTTTCCCGCGCGTCGATGCCTCAATCGCGCCGCGCTCCCAGGAGGGACCGGAAGGGGGCCTCTGTCGCAATGCGACGCTGCCATTGACGATTTTCTGAGGCGGATCGTTACGTTCGGAGACCGCAGGGAGACCAGCGGTGACCGGAGGGATACGGCTGGTGACCGCCGTATCCCGTTCGCACCCGCTTCGGTTACCATAATCCGGCATTCGCAAGCGCGGGGCAGGTGGAAGGATCGCAGCCGCCGGACGCGACAGGTCTTTGAGAATATGAGGCATGGGATAAGGCACCGGTCTGGTTGCTGTCCATTCGCCGTTCGGCGGCGTGACTTCATTTTTTTGAGCTGCAGACAGGACGCCCACAATCGGCTTCATGTCGATTGCGCGCCCATCTGCGTAGAGAAATGCCGCCGCTTCCGCGACCTGGCCCAGATCGGACGCCTCAATCCGGTCAATCGCGACAGCGTGGTAGGGTTTGCCCTTAAGCGTCGTGGAGAGGCTTTGTGTCAGCGTATCCCGGGGACCAAGTTCGACGAACGTCCGGACACCGTCGTCCCACGCACGGCGCACCGTTTTTGGGAAGTCCACGGTATCAACGGCCTGACGCGTCAGCATATCCGCGACAAGATCCGTCTCCGGCTTATAAGCCGCATGGATCGCATTGGCGTAGAGGCGCACGCCAGACCCCGGATAGACCTTGCGCGTGTGCAACTGCCGCCACGTATCCGCAAACGGCGCCATAGCCTTCGCGTGAACGATCAGATGCTGGTTCATCTTCACGCCAGCCTTGGGACCAAATTCTTCACACATCTGCCGGCAAGCATCTGCAGGGCCGCCAATCATGCAGTCTTCGTCGGTATAGATGATTGTGATCTCGACGCCGGGATGGCGCTCCAGCGCGCTGCGAACCTTATCGACGGGCGCCTGAAGCCGCCAATTCGTCCAGTCCGTCGGCACGTTCGGCCCCCATGCCTGCCGCGCTGTTTCGAAGTCTCCGCCTATGTGGCGTTCATACATGGCCGCTTTGGAAATCTCGTCCAGCAAGTCGCCCGGATCTTTCCAGTAGCCAAACGAAAACAGCGCATTGGACTCTCCGAGCGACAGGCCAATGGCGGCATCCGGCTTCACTTTCAGAATATCCAGCAACAGGATCGCATGCGCCTGACTGACCAGCGTGCCCGCACAGAGTTGTTCGAATTCGGAGAGGCTGGAGCGCGCCAGCAATGCCGCTATCTCTTCCGCGCGCGAGAGTTTGGATAACCGATCCCGGATTTCCGGAAAGGCCATCAACAGCCGCCGGGCCATGCGCGGATATACAGCTGCGGATCCTGTAAACATGAAGGCAAGTTCGCCCTCAGGTTTGCCTTCGCCGTAATGAACACCACTGCCTGATGGAGCATTGCCTCTGATCAGCTCTCGCGCGGCGGAAGCCAGTTTTCCGTCCATGTCCGCACCCGGTGTAGCAACGATCGCAATCCGGCATTTGCCCCGTCCACCTGGCTTGTCGGATCGCAGCGCAGCAGCGAGCTTTTCCTTGTCACCAGCTGAAGCGAAGAAGATTGATGGCGTGGGGCGAAGTGGATCCGGCACAACCTGCGGCGCCGAAGCTGCCAAAGCCACCGACGCGCCTGCATTGGCCGGGCCGGCAGACACGCTCACGCGGCTTTTCTTCGGCTTGGGTGACAAGGTGAGGACCGCGCCATCTGGAGTCTGCGTGTGGCTGTACGCGTTGAGCAGAGCTTC
The DNA here is from genome assembly GCA_000961695.1 of Hyphomonadaceae bacterium BRH_c29. Lineage (GTDB taxonomy): Bacteria > Pseudomonadota > Alphaproteobacteria > Caulobacterales > Hyphomonadaceae > Hyphomonas. The sequence goes on along the minus strand of LADW01000088.1, from coordinate 59,560 downwards.
AAGCGCAACGCGGATCAACGCATCTGCATCCGGTACGTGACCATACACGCTGCTGAACAAATCATCGGTTTCTGACGCGGCCCGATTCTTCCACTCAACCCCAGACACAGAGGCGAGAATGGGATCGCCAGCGGCTTCCGCGTCTTCCCGGCGTTTCAGGATCAGCGCGGCGGCTGCATCCCCCCCCGGGCGCTCGATGCCGTGGACATCCTTTAGAGCCTTCGCTCTGACCGGTTCGCTGCACATGTCTGCGGCAGCCACGACGGCCATGGACAACCGGCCGGACGACAAAGCGTCTATGGCGAGGTCCAACGCCGCCAACCCACTGGCCCCTCCGGCGGAGACAGAATATCCCATGCCCTGAAAATCACGCGAAAAGGTCACGCGGTTGGCAGACATGTTCGCCATGGCCCCAAGCACCATGGCGGCATCGAGTTCCGGCGCCACATCATCCGGAGACTGCTTTGGGTTGACCTTGACCCGTTCTCGAAGCGCCCAGCGCGCAGAGTCTGCCGCGCATGACATTCCCGCAAAGACGCCTGTCTGATCGGTCGCGACAGGGGCAACTCGCTGCAGACCCTCGCTGACGGTCGACAGAATGGCCAGTTGGTGAGGCTCTGCTTGCGCTAGGTCCTTTGGTGGCATCCGTGCCGCGGTGGCATCCGCACCAATGGATGTCATTGGTGCGGGCGGCGCCACAGGATGGTTCATCAGGCGCCTTAGGACGGCGTCTGTTGTCTTGTCGCTTCCTGCCATCAAGGCAGCGTCGCAGATGACGATTTCCGGCGCCGCATTTGGCTTTGCGGTGCGATTGCGCCCGGTCCGCTCAGATGGACGATATTCCTCCAGGATAAGGTGGGCGTTATTTCCGCCAAATCCAAAATTGCTGATCGAAGCGCGTCGTGGGCCGTGGAGAGATGTCCATGGTTCAGGCGCTGACAACACATCCAAATTCGAGTGGCTCACGGCGCTCAATAAGTCGCCATCAAGCGGGGTTGGCGGAAGTGCCTCACGTGCCATCGAGCCTGTGAGTTTCAGGATACTGGCAAGGCCGGCAACCGTGATCAGGTGCCCCGTATTGGCCTTCAGAGACCCGGCAGGCAGCCGCTCCAATCCAGCATAGACTGACGTTGCGGAGCTGACCTCCACGCCATCGCCCACAGGGGTGCCCGTCGCGTGGCATTCGAGGAACTGTATCGACAGCGGATCAATCCCACTCTCATCCAGAGCGCGGCGCATGGCATCTGTCTGCCCCGCTGCGGCTGGAGAGAGAAGTCCTTTCCGCCGGCCGTCGTTCGACAGGCCACTGCCACGGATTACGCCGTGAACCATTTCACCAGGCTCAACGTCACTGAGCCGCTTGAGCACAATTGCTGCAGCGCCTTCGGACGGGACCAGGCCATCAGCACCCTGGACAAAGGGACGAGACCGCCCCGTCGGGCTGAGCGCGTTTAGCGCCCGGAACCCGATATGCAGGATCAGATTATCCGCCGCGTTCACAGCCGCGACGAGCGCGCAGTCCAACTGGCGTGACTGGAGCTTCCGGCAGGCAATGTCGACGGCGTAGAGCGAAGACGCGCAAGCCGCGTCAAGCGAGAAGCACGGCCCGGTCGCCCGCAAGGCTTCGGCGATCAGGCGTGCAGGCAGCGCTGAATTCAGAGCCATGTGTGCTGGGGGCGGATCTTCCCCACGCCAGATGCTGGACGCGTATTCGACGTGACCGGCAGATGGGTATGACAGGTTCGCGACGAACACGCCGAGCGCCGAGCCTTTGACTTTTGGCCGCGCCGCGTCTGCCCACGCGTCCAGCGCCGCTTTCAACGGCCAGCTGCAGACAGGGTCCAACTCTGCTGCGTTTACAGATTTCAGCCGGGCTCTGTCCGGCTCGAATAGGTCATCGAACCCGTGGACGCGACCAGAAACAAACTGACGATCCCGAGCCGCTGCACCGAAGAGACCGAGGTCTTCGGGCGGAACTGCGCCGTACACAACCTTTCGATCCATGACGAGATCAGTCAATGCTTCAGGCGTGTGAGCCCCAGGCAGGACGCAGCCCTGACCAATAATCGCGATGGGCTCAAAAGAACTCATCAAACGCCCCACTCGTCGCCAATGACAAAGCGAACCTGTTCGCGCGGTGACAGGAGCAGCTGATCTGCGAATATACGCGCACCTTCAGATCGCGAAATGAGGCCGATACCGCGCTCGGTGAACATGCGGGCGAGGGCATCATCGACCATACCGCCTTGCCATGGTCCCCAGCAAAATGCCTTTACCTGAGCGTTCGGCAAACTGACGGACAATTGTTCCGCGACATTGTTCAGCCAACTATTGGCCGCCGCATAATTTGCCTGGCCCTCATTACCGAATACAGCGGACGCCGATGAAAACACCGCCACATGTCGAAGTCGATTGGTGGCGAGACAAGAGAGGACCGTTTCGAAACCTTCGACTTTCGGCGCGAAGACTTTGTCGAAATCCTGAAGCTGAAGTGTTTCAACCCGGCCGTCGGACAGAACACCCGCGCCGTGTACCAATCCTGTGATCGAGCCTTCCGACTGCTGTACAGCGGCGATCACTCTCTGAGCCTCTGCTGCGTGACCAATATCAGCCTGTATGTAGAGCGCTTTTGCTCCGGCAGCTTCGATGGCTGATATAGTCGATGAAATCTCAGCGCTGGCCATAAGCCGGCGAGCCAGCCGGTCAATTTCAACCGGCCTCTTCGGCATGTCAGCCCGGCTGGAATTCCGTGCAAGCAGGCCGCGCAATGCTTTTATGTCCGATTGTGGCTCCAGCCAGTCCGGCCATGCGGCGAGGCTGGACCGTCCAAGCAGGACAAAGGTCCCGCCGGTGCGCCGAGCAAGTTCAATGGCACAATCCGCTGTGACGCCCCGTGCTCCGCCAGTCACAAGCCAGACTGGTGGATAGTCGACTACGACCGCCCCTGTCGGCGGAACCAAGCCCCCCCCCGGAGCTTCGCGCCAACCACCGTCTTCACGAAGAATATAGTCGTCCAATGGCTCACCAAGCCCAAGGACTACGCGCTCAGAGGCGACACTCAAATCCGGACAGGCCTCAAACGAAAATGAGAAGACGCGCGCCTGCGGACGCTCAATCCGAAAAGAGCGGCATAGCCCGGCGCAGCCACCAAGATTTTGAAGCTCTCCTTTCGCTAGGTCGAGAACGATCGTTGGCGCACCATCGGCGCGCGCCAGAAGCGCTTCAAGCACAGCATAGTGCCGCTCACTTGTGCTGAGCGAAGAAAGGCCTTCGGTTAGAATAGCGAGACTTTGCCCCGATACGCGGGGTACAATGCGGGTCTCGCCGCCATGAGCCTGAATGGCGCGCAACAGCGCTTGCGCATATTCCGGCGCGGCATTTGTGATTTCGACAGGGCCGCTAAAAGGCAAAGGTTTACCGCCAGCATATCCGAACGCTCGAACGGGCATCAAGGCTCGCACAGCGTTCGCATATGGGATTACCTGCGCGTCAGGAGCGCCGGGACGGTCCGCCTCTTCGGGCGCGCCGCCCCTCAGGCAAAAAAATCGGCGATGGCCCGAATGGAGCGAAGTTCTACGAGCACTTCCGGGTCGACTTCAGGAAGCCCCGGATGTTGATCCCGCAGAGCCGATAGGATTTCGACTTGCTTGATGGAATCTACGCCAAGCTCACCCTCCAGATCCATGTCATCTTCCAGCATATCAGCCGGATAGCCCGTCTTGTCGGCGATCAGGGCCCGAACGACATCCGTTGATATCTTGCCATTGGCACCAGCGGGAGCCGCGGCAGGCGACGCAGCAATGGTCGGCGCCGGAGCAGCCGCTGGCACAGGTGTCAAGGGTGCAGCAACCGGCGCGCGCCCCGTGCTGCCTGAAACCATATCCGCAATTGCGCCAATCGTGCGCAGCTCCACGAGGCGCTCCGGATCTATTTCCGGGAGCTCGGGCATTTGTTCTCGCAGTGTCGAAAGAATTTCGACCTGCTTGATCGAGTCGACGCCGAGTTCACCTTCCAGATCCATGTCCACATCCAGCATGTCTTCGGGATAGCCGGTCTTGTCGGCAATGATGCCGCGCACCAGTGCGACAGCATCAATAGCAGGCGCTGCCTTGGGGGCCGCCGCAGGCGCGGGCCTGGGCGCGGCAGGCTTTGGCGGCGGCGCAGCGGGTGCGACTTCCCGCACCAATCCGCTCACTGGCTGAGTGGGTTTCGAGGGGGCTAGTTGTGCCGGGGCAGGTTGCGCTGCGGCTTGCACCGGAGCCGGCGCAGCAGCAGGTGCGGGTGTCGAAGCGTACGAGGGAACCGGCAGCGCTTTCGGAGCGGGTGCTGATGCCGGGGCACCCCCCATCACCTGTGCAACCGTATTCAGATACGCCGCGTGTGCGGCTGATGCCATGTTGAGAAAATCGGAGTGGCGCCGTGACACTTCCATCATCACCCGCTCGGCGGGCGTTTCACCACCTGCACCAGCTGGATCAATGGGGAAGGAAGAATAGGAAGAATCAGCCATGGCAGGTTCCTGATATCTGAGGGCGGGGAATGAAGGAGCGGGAATGTTCGGAGCGCGCTTTGAGGGTGACGCGCTGGGTTGGGTCGCAGAAGGTTCCGGCTGGGCCTTCTCCGGATTGGGCAATGCCCGTCCAGCAGCACCAGACTGCGGCGGATAAGGCTTTCCGTAGTTTGCGCCGGATATCTGTACGGCGTGCTTCGGGGGAGCGGGTCGTGGCGGCTCTGCAGGAAGCGCCTCAAACAGGCCCGCATAATCAACAGAGACACCCGCGACAGAGAGTGCACCCAAGGTCGAAAGGAATTGCGACACACCATTTACGCGTTTGTTGTCCAGGGCATACGCCTTGTGCGCACGATCTCCCAACACGTCATCGACCAGTCCGGTCACAACCGAACCGGGACCGACTTCCACGAAAGTGCGGACGCCATCGGCATACATACGTTCAACGAGCTCGCGGAACCGGACGGGCGAGGCGAGTTGTCCAGCGGCCTCTGTCGGCAACAGCGCCGCCGTGCAGGCATAGGGCTCAGCCGTCGCATTCGCGTAGACTGGAAGTGATGGTTTGCGCAGCCGGACTTTCTTGAGCACAGCTTCGAAGGGCTCAACTGCTGATGCGACAATCTTGGAATGGAAAGCCGTTGCGACAGGCAGAAGACGCGCCTTCAGGCCTTTTTGTGAACAGGCCTCAAGCGCCTGGGTAATGATATTTGTCGGGCCAGACAGCACGACCTGGCTCGGTCCATTGTCATTGGCCAGAACGAGATCCGGTGCGAACCGTGACAGAATATCCCCAATGTCCTCTGAGGCAGCCTGCACTGCCATCATGGAGCCGGAACTTGATTTTGCCGCTTCGGCCATCAATGCACCGCGCTCTGCGGCAGCCGTCAGAGTGCCGTCTATGGTCATAGCGCCGCTATAGTGAAGCGCCATGATCTCGCCGAAACTGTGCCCGGCGGCAGTGTCAGCGCGAACGCCGGCATCTGTAAGCAACGCGAGATGTGCCAGCGCCACGGCGGCGATCGCAGGTTGGGCGTGTTCCATCGCCTTCAGGCGGTCCGTTTGGTCACCATGCTCTACCTGATCGAACGCAGCCGGCGGGAAGGCAAGGCGGTGCAGATTTAGCGGACCCGTCCGCTTGTGCCCGGCGGCCTGATCCCAGATCGCGCGGGCGGAAGGGAACGCCATGGCGAGGTCTGACCCCATGCCGACATATTGACTGCCCTGACCAGAAAACATGAAAGCTATCTTGCCGTCAGCCGCAGGTTCGAAAGAAACGTAGCATCCCGCCTTCAGGGGACGTTTGCCGATTTCTCCCCGCTGGATCGCGTCGGAAACTTGCGCGGCTTTGGCCGTAAAATCATCCGGCGAGTTTGCCGTAATGGCCGCGCGGGCAGGCGCGGACGCATCGAACGCCTCCTGAGTCTCGCTCGCCCGGAAGGCAAACCCTGCTTCAGACACAGAAGTCGAAACGTCTCCGATCTGACGATTCAGCGCATCCGGTGAATCCGCGGAGAACAGAAACAATTCGGAGGGAAGCGTGCGCCATGGCTTTACCGCGTTCGGCCCAACATATTCTTCGAGCGTTACATGGAAATTGCTTCCACCAAACCCGAAGGAGCTGACAGACGCCCTGCGCGGGCGCTTCTCCGGAGATACCCAGGGTCTGGCTTCAGTGTTCAGATAGAAGACCGGGCTGGTCTTGATCGCGTCCGCAGGCTCTTCCACCTTGATGGTTGGCGGCAAAACCTTGCGGCTCAGCGCATGGGCGATCTTGATCAAACTGGCAGATCCAGCCGCCGCCTTCGCATGCCCCATCTGTGCTTTGACGGACCCGACAGCGCACCAGGGCTCATCGCCTGCATGTTCCCCGAAGACGAGGTGCAGACCCTCAATCTCGGCCTTGTCGCCCGCTTTGGTGCCGGTGCCATGCGCCTCAACAAGATCTACCGTGGAAGGATCATACCCGGCCTGTTCGTACGCGCGTTTCAACGCCCGGGCCTGACCGCGCGGCGCTGGACTGTAAATGGCCGTGCCTTTGCCATCAGAAGCCCCACCGAGGCCTCGGATCACTGCGTAAATCTTGTTTCCATCCCGCTCGGCATCTTCCAGCCGGCGCAGAGCGATCATCCCGACGCCTTCGCCCAGCATCGTACCGTCGCTGCGGGACGAAAAGGGCCGGCAGTCTCCGGAGACAGAAAGCGCGGGCGTCTTCGAGAAGCACATGAACATCAGGATGTCGTTCAGAGCATCCACACCGCCCGTCAGCACGGTATCGCTGTCGCCAGAGCGAAGTTCGTGCAGGGCAATCTGTAGGGCCGCAAGGCTGGACCCGCAGGCCGCGTCGGTCACATAATTGCTGCCCGTCAGGTCAAACCGGTTGGCGATCCGCCCGGCAATGACATTGCCCAACAGACCGGGGAACGTCGCTTCCTGCCAGTCGACATAATGGTCACTAATCCTGCGGGCAATATCCTGAACCTGGCTCTCGGCAAGGCCTGCCTGGCGCATTGCATTCACCCAGGCTGGACGTTGAAGTCGCCCGGCCATGTGCGCAGTCAGCTCGGTTGCCGATGCGACGCCCAGAATGATGCTGGTGCGAGACTTGTCGATCAGGCCACCGGAATCCTGCGCAATGTCTTCCAGCGTCATGTTTGCGGCGATCAGGGCCAGCAACTGCGCCGTGTCCGTGCCTTCCATGGCTTTTGGCGGGATGCCGAAATAGAGCGGATCAAATGCCAGTGGACTGATGAATCCACCGCGCCGGCCATAGGTGCGATCCTTGGTTTTCGGATCGTCGTCATAATAGTCGTCGATCAGCCAATGGCTGGGAGGCACATCACTGATCAGGTCGCGTCCTTCAAACAGGTCACGCCAGAAGCCGGTAACATCTCCGCGTCCGGGGAACACGGCACCCATGCCAACAATGGCAATCGGGGGAGGGGTCTGTTTAGGCATCAGGCGGCCTCCGTCTCAGAAAATTTCTGGGGTGCGTAGGAAAAGGCGGTCGGCGGCACGGCGACACCAACTGCACGTAATTGTGCAGCCCGGGTTATGCGCGCGGCACCTTCCATGAGGTTCCAGGCGATCTGGCGGACGGTCCGGTTCTCGATCTTCTCAAGGAACGTGCCCTCGACCCACTCATTGAAGGCGCCCTGAGCCGGTCCGCACCAAATCTGATAATCTGCAACCCTTGCGGTATCGCCATCCCGGGCCAATTGGGCGCCGTTGAAAAGATAGCGACGCGCCACGAGCGCAAAACGTTTGTTACCATCCTGCTCGGCCCGCTCGGCCTCGCGAGGATTGACCTTGCTTATATAGTCGCGGGTCGCTTTCCAGGCGGCTGCGAACGGCTCACCGATCACATCCTCGACCCATGCCTGATCTTTCGGATCCAGCGTCTCGAAGGCCGCGCCGCTCCTGTAGAGATAGAACAGCTTTTTGCCGCGCATCGCGAAGAGCGTGCCGCGCTTCAGGACCTGAACTTCGACGCCCTGTTCGAACATGTCGGCTGCGGGGGCCATGGCGACATCGGCCGGGCCTGCTTTGGCCAGCAATTGCCGGCCGGCCAGTGACAGGCCGGACTCTACGGCCGCCTGATTGATCGACCCGGTCAGGACATAAGCCGCGCCCATGCTGAAGGCTGCGGTGACCGCTTGAGGGGTCGCAATTCCGCCTGCGACGCCGATGCGGATCGTGTTGGGATCAATGCCTGTTTTGGCCGCGACACGGTCTCGCGCGGCGCAGATCGAGGAAAAGAGCGGGGCCGCAGCGCGGCGGTCCGTATGCCCGCCGCTGTCAGCTTCCGCCGTGATCTCTGCGGCGACGGGCACCTGACTGGAAAGGTTTGCCTGCTCAGCCGAGATGGCACCTGATGCGACAAGATCCTTCAGGATGGCATCCGGAGCGGGCGCCATGAACTGCTCCGCAACTTCAGCCCGTGAGACTTTTGCAAACACATGGTGAGCGCGCACAATGTTACCATTGTGATCTCTTGAGAGGCCCAGCGCAGTGTAGCGGACAATCTCTGGCGACAGGCGCATGTAGGCAGATGCGGATACCCGCTTCACGTCTTCGCGGATGAAGAGGTTCACCACGTCTGCCTCATAGCCCGGCTGTTGTGGCGTATGGATCAGGTTTGCGCCCCATGCCGCCTGACCGGCAGAGAGTTCCGACTTGATCAGGCGGAGGCCACGCTCAATTTCGTCAACGGGCAGGCCAGCGCTTCCATAGAAGCCCACACACCCAGCACGCACCGCCGCAACAACCATACGTGGCGTCGTAATGCCGCGAGCCATTTCCCCGACAACGTAATTGAATCTGGACCCATGCGTTCCAGAGAAGGCGCGGTCTCCAAGCCATTCGGGATAAATGGGAGGCAAAGTCACCGCATCTGAGGGCGAACCCGCGGGCGCCGTACACACTGTGATCTCGTTCTCGGAAAGCGCCAGGCTGACCGGGAGGCGAGGGTTCTTGATGATCGTGTCGTACACGTTCATTCTCATGGACACTTCTTGCCATCTCACTGCACAATTCTACGCAGTCGCTATTTAAAACTATACGAACGGAATACGCCCGTCGCAGAAAACCCGTCTTTCACAGCGGGGTGTTTGTTTGCCTTCTGGCTCGCATCCCCCAAAGCTGCAGTATCTTTTACACGACTGGCTTAGGGGCGATATCTCGTTCAGGCAAAGACTTTCATTCAGTGCGAGAGTATTTTGAACTAAAACCATCTGATTCGCGAAGATTAAGCATAGGCTTTTGGCGGCACTGGACATTTTGCGGTCGCCGCCGTCTCCTGCTCGTATGGATAAAGAGAATCAAACGAAGCGGCGTGGGCCGCTGAGCGACCTGCGCGTCATCGAACTCGGACAGCTGATTGCCGGTCCATTTTGCGGCCAGATGTTTGCCGACATGGGCGCAGATGTGATCAAGGTAGAGCCTCCGGGGCAGGGTGATCCGCTCCGGGACTGGGGGCGTGAAGGTTTCCCGCTTTGGTGGAGCGTTTGTGCGAGAGGCAAACGCTGCATCACGCTCAACCTGCGCGAACCGGAAGGTCAGGACGTGCTGAAGCAACTCGTCGCGGGTGCCGATTTCCTGATCGAGAATTTCCGGCCCGGTACGCTCGAAAAATGGGGACTCGGATACGACGCGCTGAAGGCCATCAATCCACGCCTCATCATGATACGTGTTTCTGGATACGGACAGACCGGACCTTACGCTTCACGACCGGGCTATGCCTCGGTGGGCGAAGCGTTCGGTGGCGTCAGATATGTCATGGGAGAGCCGGACCGAAAGCCCTCTCGCGCTGGCATATCCTTTGGCGACAGCCTGGCAGGCCTGTTCTCGGCCTTCGGCGCGTTGGCAGCGCTTCACCATCGAGACCGCACCGGCGAAGGTCAGGTGATCGACACCAGTATCTATGAATCCGTGCTCGCCTTCATGGAGGGACTCGTCCCGGAATTCCAGTTCGAGGGCTACACCCGCGAGCGGTCCGGCTCTGTGCTGCCCTCCATCGCGCCTTCCAATATCTATGACGGGTCTGACGGCATGGTCATCATCGCCGCCAACCAACCGACAGTCTTTGCGCGTCTCTGCAAGGCCATCGACCGTCCGGAACTGGTTGAAGACCCCCGTTTCTCAACCCACGCCGCGAGAGGGGCGAACATGGCGGAACTCGACGCCATCATCAATTCGTGGACCGTGTCACGCACCATCGAAGATGTAGAGCGCGCCATGATCGCTGCGGAAGTGCCGGTCGGCAAAGTCTTCCGCGCCTCGGACATGCTGGAAGATCCGCACTACAAGGCGCGTGAGAGCCTGGTGAAAGTCGCGTCCGAACGCTGGCCAGGCATGATGCAGCAGAATGTCGTGCCGAAGCTCTCTAAAACGCCCGGAAGCATCCGATGGGCAGGACCTGATCGGCTGGGGCAACACACAGCTGAAGTTCTGGCCGATCTTCTCGACCTGACGCCAGATCAGGTCGAAAAGCTGCAGAAGTCCGGTATCGTCTGATACCTAGCCGCCGGCCGTCATGGCGCCATCGACCACGAGTTCCTGACCGTTGATGTAGCTCGACTTGTCGGACGCCAGGAAGACAATCAGGTCCGCCACTTCGTCCGGACGGCCTGCGCGGCCCATGGGGGATGCTTGAGCAGCGATCACATCTGCATCCATCGCGTTGGCACCCGCCGGCATATCCGGATTCACGGGCATGCCTTCGCCAAGCTGCGTGATCGACTTCTGCCAGATCGGTGTGTCGATGATGCCCGGATGCACGGAATTGACCCGGATCGGCCAGCCAGCCCGGCCGCATTCCACCGCAGCCGCCTTGGTGAAGAGGCGAACAGCACCCTTGGAAGCGCAATACGCGCTCAGTCCGGCAGCGCCGCGCAGACCCGCAACCGAAGAGATATTGATGATCGAGCCGCCGCTTTCCATCATCTTCCGGATAGCTGCGCGGGTGCCCAGGAAGACGCTGTCCACGTTGACCGACATCTGGGTTTTCCAGTCCGCAAGCGAAAACTCCGGAATCGCCCCACCGATTGCGATGCCGGCATTGTTCACGAGGATGGAAGGCGTGCCGAGTTTCTGCGCCGCCATGTCCATCACTGTGTCCCATACGGCTTCGTCTGTGACGTCCTGACGGAGGGTTTCCACCTTTCCGCCTGCAGCTGTGATATTGCCCGCAGTGACCTTCAGGCCTGCTTCATCGATATCGGTTGCGAAGACTGCGGCACCTTCCTTGGCCAGCGCTTCGGCTGTTGCCCGTCCTATGCCGCTACCGGCCCCGGTCACGACAGCCACACGTCCGTTCAATAAACTCATCTATTCCTCCCATATGTTTGACCCAGCTGTAGCAGGTAGGCGGCTTGACGGAAGCATTGGTTTGGTGTTTTACCCGCCCCTTACTTACGGGGTGGTGCGGAGCCGCCGTTGAAATCGTGGTTAAGATGAGCTTTTCCACCGGCCCGCGCTGACATTGAGGTACTACCATGTCACGTCGCCATAGCGCGAAGTACAAAATCGACCGTCGCGTCGGTGAAAATATCTGGGGCCGCCCGAAATCCCCCGTCAACAAGCGCAACTACAAGCCCGGACAGCACGGCCAGAACCGCCGCAGCAAGACGTCCGACTTCGGTCTGCAGCTGATGGCGAAACAGAAGCTCAAAGGCTACTACGGCGACCTCACCGAGAAACAATTCTCCCGCATCTACACCGAAGCCGCCCGCCTCAAAGGCAACACGGCTGAGAACCTGATCGGCCTGCTCGAATCGCGCCTCGACGCCATCGTCTACCGCGCCAAGTTCGTGCCGACGATCTTCGCAGCCCGTCAGTTCGTCAACCACGGCCACGTCATGGTCAACGGTCGTCGCTGCAACATCGGTTCGGTCCGCGTGAAGCCGGGCGATGTGGTCCAGATCCGCGAGAAGTCGCGCAACATGGCCCTCGTCCTGGAAGCCCTCGGCAGCCCAGAGCGTGACCTGCCTGACTATATCGACGTCGACCCGAAAGCCATGAGCGCAACCTTCACGCGCGTCCCGGAACTGGCTGATGTGCCATACCCGGTGAAGATGGAACCGTCTCAGGTCGTCGAATTCTACTCGTCGTAAGACGATTGTATTTCTTGTAGTTTTGGAGAGGCCGCGCCAGACTGGTGCGGCCTTTTCTTTTGGAGATTCAAGCTCATGCAAATTCCCAGCATTTCCGAGACCCGCAAACATCTGGTCGCGGAGCCTGGAAAGGCATTTGACCTGTCGAAGCGCGACAGCGGTGACCGATCCCTGTTCGACGACAAATCGGTGGCCGAGACCAGTCTCAAGAAAGATGCGGCGGTCATCAATGAGCTGAAGGATATGCTCTACGCAGAAAAGAAGCGTTCTGTCCTCGTGGTGCTCCAAGGCATGGACACGTCGGGCAAGTCCGGCACGATCAAATCTGTCTTCGCTGAAACCACACCGCTCGGCATGGAAGTGAAGGCCTTCAAGGCGCCCAGTTCAAACGAACTTGCGAGGGACTATCTCTGGCGCGTGCACAATGCCGTGCCGAAGCGCGGCCATGTCGGCATTTTCGACCGCTCCCACTATGAGGACGTCCTGGTCGTGAAAGTCCGTGGCTTTGCCAGCCCGGAAGACATCGAGCAGCGCTACGACCAGATCAACGCCTTTGAAAAGCATCTTGGCGAAAACGGTGTCACGATCGTGAAGTGCATGTTGAATATCGGTCACGAAGAGCAGGGGATCCGGCTTCAGGAACGACTGACAGAGGAACACAAGCTCTGGAAGTTCAATCCTGCTGACCTCGAAGACCGCAAGCTCTGGAAAGACTACATGGCCGCCTATGAGACGGCTGTGCAGCGGTGCTCAACGGATCATACGCCCTGGTACATCATCCCCTCGGACAGCCGCACGCGTCGCAATGCGATGATCGCGCGGCTTGTCCGGGGAGCGCTTGAGGACATGGACCTCTGTTGGTCCAAATCCGACTACAAAATGGAAGACTTCGACTTCAGTTAGTGGAAGCTGGTGCTGCCACCACTGACGGACTTATTGGCAGTGCGGTCGGAGGGCTTTCCCCAAATGTCGACACTTCCGCCGCTGGACGTCTTGCTGGTGGCCGAGTCACTCGCATAGGCTTGGGCGGATCCGCCGCTGCTGGCGTTTGCTGTGACGCTTTTGCATTTCACGTCTTTGGCATCGGCGCTACCGCCAGAGCTGGCCCTGACTGTCATTGTGCCACAAGTACCGGACAATTCTGCGGACGCACCACTCGACACTTTCAGAGCGAAAGCATCGGACTTAATGCCGCTCGCCCGAATGGAAGAGCCTGAACTCGCCTCAACCGCATTGAGGTCAGGTGCGGTGATCTTCACCGTAACGCGGAGCGTGTCGCCCCAGCCGGATTTCGCCTTCTTGGAGATATAAAGCCGTCCGCCGTCTTCGCGGATCTTCATGTCATCCGGACCGCCTTTCCGGAAGTCCGCGACGACGCTGTAGTCACTTCCGGCTGTGTAAACCACTTCAACGCCGGCGGCGATGTCGAGTTCGTCAAAATCCGAAAAATCATATGTTTTCTGCGTGTCCGCATTCGCGGTAAGCGCCGTAGACATGACCACAGCAGACAAGGCGCCGGCGAGAACAAGGGTCTTTTTCATGATACAGATTTCCTTCTGATCAGCTTGCGAAGTCGACGTCGCCGCCGCTGGATTTGGAAATGTCGCGGCTTGCGGGATTTCCGGTTACGTACACATCGCCGCCGCTGGAGGCCTGTGCTTCAATCGACTCGGTTGCATGGACGCTGACGTCGCCACTGCTGCTGGCAGCAACAGTGGCGGCCCGGCAGGTGAGTTTGGCGGCATCAACGTCGGCACTGGACGAGGCTTCCACTTCGATGGTGCCACAGGCGCCTTCCAGTTCAACATCTGCGCTGGATGACGCATCGACCATGAAGTCAGCGGCGCCGAGTGAGCGAAGCTCAACCTCGCCACTGGAAGAGGCCTCAATGAGCACCCGGCCTGTGCTGCTGGAGACGGCTTCAACATCGCCGCTGGAGGATGCGTGAATTTCGAGGCTTTCTACGGTAAAGGCGCTCGCCTTCAGGTCGCCGCTGGAAGAGGCTTTCAAGTTGGCATTCACCGCCGTGCCGCTGAGTTCGAGATCACCGCTTGAAGATGCCTTTGCGGCAAAGTCATCGCTCTGGATCCCGTTCGCGACCAGCTTTGCAGAGGATGCGGCACGCGCGCCATCCAGATCCGGCCCGGCCACGCGCACGATATAGTAGGGCACGCGTTTGCCGTTCACTTTGATGACTTTGCGATTGTCCTTGATACTTATGGACGTGTTGCCGAACCAGCCAGAGCGGTCACGAACACTGTTGCGGGAGACGATCAAGGTATCACCGTCGAACTCGAGATAGACGTCACTGAAGTCACCTTCAGCCTGTTCCACAATGATCGAGGGCTTTGCGGCGTGCTCATACACAACATCAATCGCGCCGCGCGCGTCGATGCTTGAAAAAGCCTCAGCGTCGTATGATTTGGTCTCCGCCAGCGCGGCGGGTGCGGTGAGGGCAGCGAGCGCTGCCAGGCAAGTTGCGGTTCTGAACACGGGGTGCCTCCTTCTGTTGGCGACACTATTGATTATCGAAATACGATAAGTCAATCGTTGTTTTTCGATAATTTCCGGCAAATTGCAGCTTTTCCCGTCACGCCCTCCGGTGACGCCGCAGAACCATTGGCGGCTGGCCATAAGCCCGCATGAAAGATACCCGCATGCGCTCAGCCTCGCCGAATCCGGTCTGCTGAGCGATTTCCTGAAGCGAGATTCCGGTCGTCTCCACACGGTGCCGGGCCGCTTCCAATCGGAGCTTTTCGACCAGACGGGCAGGCGTCGCCCCTGTTTCAGCTCGGAAGACACGCGCAAAGTTCCTGGGGCTCATTCCGGCATGTTCTGCCATCTGCTCGACTTTCAGTTCGCTTCCCAGATTGGCCCGTATCCAGTCGATCAAACCATCGAAACGCCCGGATGCGAGCTTTACGTCCTGCATCACCGAAAACTGTGACTGGCCGCCATGCCGCCGCTGGTGGACGACCAGTTCGCGGGCCGCTTGCCGGGCCACATCCTCCCCGAGATCTTCCTCGACCAAGGCCAGAGCGAGATCGATTCCAGCTGAAATGCCGGCAGACGTCCAGAATTTTCCATCTCGTACAAAGATCCGGTCTGCCTCGACATCAATGGCTGGAAAGTTCCGGGTCATGTCCGGGCACCGGCGCCAGTGCGTCGTGGCCTTGCGGCCGTCCAGAAGCCCTGCAGCGGCGAGAAGGAACGAGCCTGAACAGACCGACGTCGTCCGCCGCGTCCGGGTCGACACGTCCCGGATTGCGTCCAGCATGACGTCATCGCGCATCGCGGTCCGCGTGCCTTCGCCGCCGGAGACGATCAGTGTATCGAGCGTCAACCCGTCTGGCAGGAGTTCGGAATACATCGCCACGCCGCTGGACGACCTGACTGGACCGCCTGTCAGCGAGTAGACAGTCAGCTGATACGGCGCGGGATCCATGCCCCGAACGGGCATCTCGAACACCGAAATGGGTCCGGCGGCATCGAGCAACTGAAATTCCTCAAAGATGAGGACACCAATGTCTCGCGTGAACGGATTGGCGGAATTCATTGGAACTATGTCCTTTCTGCCAAACGGCATCTAAGCCAAATTCCGGACGCCAGCAAGGAGACCCGTATGAGCCAGCCATTCACCACCGTCTTCGCCATCTACGACAACATGACCCAACTCGACTTCACCGGCCCTCACCAGGTGCTTTGCCGCTTGCCGGGCGCCTCCACGCTGATCGCCAGCCTCAACGGCGGAGACGTGACGGCGGAAGGCAATCTCGTTATCGGACAAACGAAGAAGCTCTCAGAGATCGCGCAGTGCGACCTCCTCTGCGTTCCAGGCGGCGTGACGGCGACACAGGTCGCGCTCGATGAGGCCTTTGTGGCCGAGATCCGGCGTCTCGGCCGCGGCGCGACATACGTCACGTCGGTCTGCACCGGATCGCTGATCCTTGGGGCGGCTGGCTTGCTGCAGGGCAAGCGCGCGGCCTGCCACTGGGCCTGGCGCGAATTGCTGGCGGAATTCGGTGCCATCGTGGACGACGCCCGGGTCGTGCGTGACGGGAACACAATTACCGGCGGCGGCGTCACGGCCGGCATCGACTTCGCGCTCACCATGGTGGCGGAGATCGCCGGCGAAGCTTATGCAAAAGCGCTGACACTCGGGTACGAATACGCGCCGGCACCGCCATTTCCAGGCGGCAGGCCGGAACTTGCCGAGGCTGAAACGCTCGCGACCTATTCAGCGCTTATGGATAATCTGATGGATCAGCGACGCGCTGAAGCCCGGGAAGCTGGCCAGCGAATGATGGCTCAGGCCGGACGTCCGTAAAGATCATAATCGTCGGCGCCGTCGATCTTCACCGGCACGATGTCACCCGCTTTCAGGTGCATCGCGTCTTCGAGGTACACAACGGCGTCGACTTCCGGCGCATCGGCCTTCGTGCGGCCGATCATGATGCCCGCCTCGTCGCCTGTGCCGTCGATGATGACATCCTGAACTGAGCCAATCTGCGCTTCGGCGCGTCCGGCGGAGACTTCGGCCTGAACCCGCATGAAGCGGTTCCAGCGTTCGGCTTTCACTTCTTCCGGCACATGGTCGGGCAGGGCACGGCTTTCGGCATGAGCGACGTTTTCGTACTGGAAACAGCCCGCGCGATCGATCTTTGCCTCGCGGATAAAGTCCAGGAGTATCTCGAAGTCCTCGTCCGTCTCACCCGGGAAGCCGACGATGAAGGTTGAGCGGATCGCTAGATCCGGCACATCGCGGCGCCATTGCTGGATGCGCTCCAGCACTTTGTCCTGCTTGGCCGGGCGTTTCATGGCCTTCAGCACATTCGCCGAAGCGTGCTGGAACGGAATGTCCAGATAAGGCGTAATCAGGCCCTCAGCCATCAGCGGGATGACAGCGTCCACATGGGGGTAGGGATAGACATAGTGCATCCGCGCCCACACGCCGAGGCTGCCGAGCCCTTTTGCCAGATCGAGGAAGCGCGTCTCATATTCGGTGCCGCGCCATGTCTCCGGCTTATAGCGGACGTCGAGGCCGTAGGCAGACGTGTCCTGGCTGATCACCAAAAGCTCTTTCACGCCGGCTTTCACCAGCTGTTCGGCTTCGGTCAGAACGTGGTGGATCGGGCGGGAGGCGAGGTCGCCGCGGAGTTTCGGGATAATGCAGAAGCTGCAGCGGTTGTTACAGCCCTCGGAGATCTTCAGGTACGCATAGTGGCGCGGCGTCAGGCGCAGGCCAGCCTCGGGCACAAGATCCATGTGCGGGTTGTGAGGCGCCGTGAGATGTAGGTGCACCGCGTCCATCACGGCTTCGTACTGGTGCGGTCCCGTGATCGCGAGCACCTTCGGGTGCGCTTTCTCGATCACGTCAGGTTCGGCCCCAAGGCACCCCGTGACGATCACCTTGCCGTTCGCTTCAATCGCTTCGCCAATCGCTTCGAGGCTCTCATCGCGCGCGCTGTCGAGGAAGCCGCACGTGTTCACGAGCACAAGGTCGGCGCCCTTATAGTCGGGCGCGATCTGGTACCCCTCGGCGCGAAGGCGCGTGATGATCCGTTCGGAATCAACGAGGGCTTTGGGGCAACCAAGCGAAACAATGCCGACTTTCGGCTGCGTCGGGCGGATCGGGGCAGGGCGTATAGGCGTTTCCATGGCCGTTCTGCTATATTGAAAGCGTGGGACAGGAAAGCGGGAGGACGCACCGCATGGACAACAAGCCAAATTTCTTGCGGCTCAGGATCATCCAGATCGCCGCGCTCGTCGTGGGGGTAACCGTGTTCGCGGTGTCACTCTGGCTGATGGGGCAATTCCGCAAACCGGAACTCGCGCCCATCGTGATGGCCGTTGCCTTTGCGGGGATCAGCTTCAGCGGCCTGTTCTATTTCGGCGCCCTGCTGCTGGAAGGATCGCTACAGAAGTACATCCTTTCCGACGACACGGTCATCAAGGGCGACAATGTCGAGATGGTGACCACAACTGCGTCCAGCGGTGATCCTGAGATCGACAAATGGATCGGTACTTACGCGTTCACACGCAACCTGTTCGGCATGTCTCTGGTGCCAATTGTGATCCTGATCGGGCTGTATTTCTTCGCCTGAAGGATCAGGCGTCTTCGAGCTCGATACCCTTTTCCTTCAGGAATTCGCGCAGCTCGCCGCTTTCGAACATCTCTTTGATGATGTCACAGCCGCCGACGAATTCACCCTTCACGTAGAGCTGAGGGATGGTCGGCCACTCGGAATAGGCCTTGATGCCTTCGCGCACGGCCTGGTTTTCCAGAACGTTGGTCGAGACGTATTCGACGCCCAGATAGTCCAGCACCTGCACCACAACCGAAGAGAACCCGCATTGCGGGAAGGTCGGCGTGCCCTTCATGAAGAGGACGACGTCATTGGCTTTCACGGCCTTGTCGATGGAGTCGAGTGTGGCTTGGTCGGTCATGGTGGAATCTCCGGATTTCCCGTGATGTGTGGTGGGAAAGGGGCGACGTCAAGCGCGCCGCCCCATCCTGTTCAGGCAAAGCCTAGTCCCAACCGCAGGTCTGGCCTTCGTTCTGCTCTTTCAGATACTCGGACAGCGGGGCGAAATACTCGACCATGGCGCTGGCATCCATCTCGCGCGTGCCGGTGAACTTTTCGAGCGTCTCCGGCCATGGACGCGACATGCCAGCTTCCAGCATCTCGTTGAAGCGCTCGCCGACTTCCTTGTTGTCATAGATCGAGCAGCGGTGCAGTGGGCCGTCCCAGCCGGCCTGTTCGCAGGCGGCCTTGTGGAACTGGAACTGCATCACAAAGGACAGGAAATAACGCAGGTAAGGCGTATTGCCCGGAATGTGATACTTCGCGCCGGGATCGAACGCGTCAGCCGGACGTGGGCCCGGCGGCACAATGCCCTGGTTCTTGAGACGCAGGTCCCACCAGGCCGAATTGTAATCATCCGGCTTGGTCGTACCGTTCAGCACGTCCCAACGCCAGCTGTCGACCGTCAGGGCAAAAGGCAGGAAAGCGATTTTGTCGAGCGCGGTCTTCATCAGAAGCGCCGTGTCAGCATCGGGACCCGGCTTTTCTGCTTCAGTGATAAGGCCGATCTGCTCCAGATATTCCGGCGTGATCGACAGGCCAATAAAATCGCCAATGGCCTCGTGGAAGCCATCATGGGCGCCATTCTTGTAGAGGTATGGCTGGTCCTTGTAGGCGCGTTGGTAGAAGTTATGACCGAGCTCGTGGTGGACCGTGTAGAAGTCCTCCGAATTCACTTCGGTGCACATCTTGATGCGCACATCATCCTCATCGTCGAGATCCCAGGCCGAAGCGTGGCAGACGACTTCCTTGCCTTCCGGACGCACGATCATGGAGCGCTCCCAGAAGGTTTCCGGCAGTGGATCGAAGCCCAGCGAGGTGAAGAAGGCTTCGCCGGTCTGGACCATTTTGACCGGCGTGTAGCCCTTCTCGTTGAGGCGGGTCGTGAGGTCATAGCTGACCGGCGCGGTGTCCGGCTTCACGATGTCGTAGATGGATGACCATTGCTGAGCCCACATATTGCCGAGCAGGTCAGCCCGGATAGGACCAGTCGCAGGCTGGACCGCGTCACCATACGTCGCATTCAGTTTGGTGCGGGCGTAGCAGTGGAGGTCTTTGTAGAGCGGCTCCACCTGGCTCCAGAGGCGCTGGACTTCAGCTTCCATCTCTTCGGGCGGCATGTCGTAATTGGACAGCCACATCTTGTCGAGCGTGGGATAACCGAGTTCCTGAGCGCCTTTATTGGCCATCTCGACCATCTTGGCATACTCGTCCTTCATCGCAGGCGACACAGTGCGCCAGCCTTCCCAGACCGCTTTCAGCTCTTCCGGATCACGAGACGTCTCGATGATCGTGGACGCTTCGTCCAGATTGATCATCTTGCCTTTATATTCGAACTTGCCCTTGCCATAAGTGGAGCTGAGATTGGTCGTAATAGCCGACAGCTCTTCCGCCGCGCCTTCGCGAGACGGCGCCGGAATGGTGATGCTGCTGCGCAGGATGCGGATCTTGCGTGCAACATCATAGGGCAAGATCTCGACATCGTATTTCTTGGACTCGTTGGCCAAAGAGACGGCAAGCTTGGTCATCTTCGCACCCGCCTCGGCAGCGGCTGCATCCGTCTCGTCAGTGATGTTGGTTTCATTGGCCCAGTAGGCGAGAGCGGCGACCTTGTTCATCGCGGCCAGTTCGTTTTCAGCCCGGGCGACGAACGCCGTCGCTTCAGCGATTTCTGCGGCGGTTTCATCGATTACAGGCGTTTCAGCGACGGTCTCTTCAGCCGGGGCCGCTGCATCTACGGCGCAGGCGCCCAGCGCAGCGCAGAGCGCAATGGCGCTGGCGGTCAGGGTGAGTCTTTTCATGGGGGTTTCCTTCTCCGATTGCGCGGAGAAAACCGTGAACCCTTCGTAAGGTCAATCGGCGGACTGCGGCTCAGGGCGCCCGTGTCTTGAGAGCCAGCGCATGCAGTTCACCGCCCATCTTTCCCTTCAGCGCCGCGTAGACCATCTGGTGCTGGCGGACGCGCGACAGGCCAGAAAATTGCGGGCTGACGATCTCGGCCTGCCAGTGGTCATTGTCGCCGGCGAGATCCGTCAGATTGATCTCGGCTTCTGGAAAGGCTTCCGTCAGGTGTTCCATCAGGTCTTCGCGGGACATGGCCATAGGCGGCTCCTCAATTACCGGGTTCAATTGGGCGCCAGTCAGCTTTCCGTCAAGCGCAGTGCCTGCGGCTTGAACCTCAGCCGGGTCCTCCCTAACGTCCCGTCCTGGCGACAAGCGGGAATCGAATGAAAAAGCAAATCTGGAGTGTAGCGGCCGGCCTTGCAGCCTTGCTGGCCCTTGGGCTCGTCTGGTTCATGAATAGCCCTTCGGCTCCACCAAGCGACACGTTTGCGCTACCAGAGAGCCCGTATGTTGATGCGGGTGAATTGCTCCACCTCACAGAAACGCTGTCGAGCGACGCCCTTCAGGGCAGGGGAATCGGCACGCCGGGCAACGAGGCCGCCAGAGGCTTTCTGCGCAAACGTTTCGAAACGCTGGGCCTGACGAAGATCGGGACCTCCTACGAGCACCCCTTCACTGTGATCCCTGCGCCTGACGCCCCCGAAGGCAGCCCGACACACGGCACGAACCTGATCGGGATCATTGAGGGCAAGACGCCGGGCGAGGGGAAGATGCTGGCGGTCACGGCCCATTTTGATCATCTCGGCGTGATAGACGGAGAGATTTACAATGGCGCGGACGACAATGCGTCCGGCGCGGCGGCGCTGATCGCGGTGGCGACCTGGTTCACCCGCCACAAGCCGGAGCATGACATTCTGTTTGCGCTGGTTGACGGCGAGGAGACAGGCTACCTCGGCTCACGAGACCTTCTGCGCTCAGGTCTCGTGGATGTGTCGCGTATCGCACTCGACTTGAATTTCGACATGGTCAGCCGCTCGGACGTGGGCGAGCTTTATGTCTCGGGCACCTATCACACGCCCGGCCTTGTCCCGTTTGTCCAAGAGCTCGCCGCCAAAGCACCGGTGACCCTGCTGATGGGCCATGACCGGCCAGAGCAGGAACATGATGACTGGACCCTGCAATCCGATCACGCTGTCTTCTTCGAAGCTGGCATCCCGTTCCTCTATTTCGGCGTTGAAGATCATCCCGACTATCACAAGCCCACCGACGATTTCGACAAGATACCGGTCGACTTCTTTGTCCGCTCTGCCAACACGCTGGTTATGGCGGCTATTGCGGCGGAGGGGCAGCTTGACCATATCGCTGGGACTGTTGCCCAGCCGGGCGCAGAGCAGCCCAGCAAGGACAGCCAATGAGCGACACGGTCTCCTACATTCTCACATCATCTGCCAATCAGACGATTGGTGCCATCCGCACCATTCTCGGCAAGGCCGCAGAAGACGCCAAGGCACGCGAACTGGACGAAACCGTCCTTCTTTCCGCGCGTCTCTATCCGGACATGTTGCCTGTGACCCGCCAGGTTCAGATTGCCTGCGATACGGTCGCCCGGGGCGCGGCTCGCCTTGCCGGGCTCGAAATCCCAAGCTTCCCGGACACTGAAACCACGATCACACAGCTGATCGAACGCTGCACCATGGCGCTCGACTATGTGAATGCCGTCGACAGCGCAAAGATCGACGCGAACACACGCGTGACGCTGGAGATCCCGATTGGCCCCGCCACGATGCCGATGGAAGGGCGCCAGTACCTGTCCAGCTTCATCCTGCCGAACCTGCACTTCCACGCAGCCATCTTCTATGGCCTCCTGCGCATGCAGGGCCTCAAGATCGGAAAGCGCGACTATCTGATGCCGTAGGCGTTTGTCAGTCCACTGCACCCATGTAGGCTGGCAACCAGCCTTCATGGGCTGCACGGAGTGTGGCGAGCGGAACTGTGAAGGTTGCGCCCTCGACGCCCCAGCCCGTTTCCAGCACGACACTGTCGCCGCCAAACTTGCCGAGGGTTGCTGGCATAAAGCCTTTGGACTCCCATTCCCGGCGCTGTTCTTCGCTAGCGGCGATGAGGTAGCGCCCCTGGTCCTCCCCAAAGAGGCCCGGCTCAGCACGTTGATCCCCGGGCTCGCGATCTGGCACAAGCGTTACGCCGCACCCTGATGCCAAGGCCATTTCCGCCGCAGCGCAGGCAATTCCGCCTTCGCTCACGTCATGGACAGCATTCACCAACCCGCTTTGGATCAGGCTTCGGATGAAGCCACCGATCCGCACTTCTTCTGCCAGATCGACTGGAGGCGGCGCGCCCAACGCATCACCTTTCAGACCCAGCACAGTGCGTGCATACAGGGATGCGCCGAGTGCGCCATTCGTCTGTCCAATGACAATCAAAGTATCACCCGGCTGCGCGCCCTTCAGCGTCGCGGTCTTCGACAAGTCCTTGATCAGGCCCACGCCGCCAACGACAGGCGTCGGCGGGATGGCGACGCCATCGGTCTCGTTGTAGAGTGAGACGTTGCCGGAAACGACGGGGAAGCAGAGGTCGCGACAGGCTTCCGCCATGCCTTCGATGGCCTTGACGATGTAGCCCATCGTGTTCGGTTTTTCCGGGTTTCCGAAGTTCAGGTTGTCCGTGATCGCAATCGGTTCTGCGCCGACAGCGGAGAGGTTCCGGTACGCTTCAGCCACCACAGCCTTGCCACCCTCATAGGGATCGGCAGCCACATAGTGCGGGTTGCAGTCTGAACAGATGGCGAGCGCCTTGTTGGTGCCGTGAATGCGCACGATGGCAGCGTCACCACCGGACTGTGAAGAGTCCATCGTGTCGCCCATCACGTGGCGGTCGTACTGTTCCCAGACCCAGCGCTTGGAGGCCATGTCGGGGCAGGACATCAGCTTCAGCAGGACGTCGCCATAGTCCTCCGGCTCCGGATATTTCGAGATGTCGAACGGCGCGCGCTTCGGCGGTTCGTTCCATGGCCGGTCATAATTCGGGGCATCTTCGGCAAGCGGGGCTACGGGGATGTCGCACACCGTTTCGCCGAATTGCGTCAGAACAAGGCGGCCCGTGTCCGTTGTCTCGCCGATCACTTCAGCCGACAGGTCATACTTGTCGAACACCGCTTTCGCGATATCGATCTTGTCCGGGTAGAGCACCATGAGCATCCGCTCCTGGCTTTCGCTCAGCATGATCTCGTAGGCGGTCATGCCTTCTTCGCGCTGAGGCACCTTGTCGAGGTCCATCATCACACCGATGCCTTCGCCATTCTCACCGCCCGATGCCGCCATTTCGACGGAGGAGGAGGTGAGGCCGGCAGCGCCCATGTCCTGAATGGCCTGAATGGCATCGGTCGCCATCAGTTCGAGACAGGCCTCGATCAGCAGTTTTTCCGTAAACGGATCGCCGACCTGCACCGTCGGGCGCTTCTCTTCGTCACCTTCGGAGAACTCGGCAGACGCCATGGTTGCGCCATGAATGCCGTCGCGGCCGGTCTTGGAGCCGACATAGAAGATCGGGTTGCCCGGCGTTGCGCCGCGGGCATAGAAAATCTTGTCCTGATCTGCGAGGCCGACGGCCATCGCATTGACGAGGATATTGCCATTATAGCCTTCGTCGAATTGGGTCTCACCGGCCACGGTCGGCACACCGACGCAGTTACCGTACCCGCCGATGCCCGCAACGACGCCCGCCACAAGGCTGCGCGTCTTCGGATGGTCAGGTGAGCCAAAGCGCAGGGCGTTGACCAGCGCAATCGGCCGCGCGCCCATCGTGAAAACGTCGCGCAGGATGCCGCCCACACCCGTCGCCGCGCCCTGATAAGGCTCGATATAGGAGGGGTGGTTGTGGCTCTCCATCTTGAAGATGGCCGCCTGACCGTCATCAATGTCGATCACGCCAGCATTCTCGCCAGGCCCCTGAATGACGCGCGGGCCTTTGGTTGGGAACTTCGACAGGTGACGGCGTGAAGACTTGTAGGAGCAGTGCTCCGACCACATCACCGAATAGATGCCGAGTTCAACCAGATTGGGCCGGCGCTCGAGGCGGCCAACCAGCCGGCCCCATTCGTCTTGCTTGATACCGTGTTCGAGGCCGGCAGCCTCGTCCTGAACGGCTTGAAGGTGGGCGAGGATCGCAGTCGTGTCAGTCATGGCGCGCCTTTAGCGATAAAACCACCGAGTCGCCAGCTACTTGTTCCCGCTGGGTCGGCGATTCCAGGTCGGTTTTACATTCTCAGGTGCTGCAGGGCCGAGTCGATCTCCGCCAGATGCGCCGCTTTCTCGCTTTCGGATAGGAAACTGCCCGTGAAGCTGTTCCGCGCCAGCTGGATCAGGTCATCAGAACCGAGGTCGAGCGCGACGGAGATTTCCTCGTAATTCTTGCCGATATAGCCGCCGAAATAGGCCGGGTCGTCGGAATTCACCGTCACAAGCAGGCCTTCATCGAGCTGCTTCTTCACCGGGCTCTTCCTGAGATCGTCAATGACGCAAAGCGACAGGTTCGACAGCGGGCAATTGGTCAGCGGGGTCTGTGTATCGCGCAGGATCTCGATCAGCGCCGGGTCTTCCATTGAGCGGTTGCCATGGTCGATCCGGTCAACGCCAATATCCAGCAGGGCCTCGCGGACATATTCCGGCGGGCCTTCCTCGCCAGCATGCATGCACAGTTTGAAACCCCGCTTCCGGCATTCCGCGAACAGGCGCTCGAACTTCAGCGGCGGGTGGCCGACTTCGGAACTGTCGAGCCCAACGCCGACGAACTTCTCATGCCAGGGCTTTGAGTCTTCCAGCAGTGCGAAGCCGTCCTCCTCAGACAGGTGACGCAGGAAGCTCATGATCAGCTTGGACGTGATGCCCAACTCCTTCTCGCCGCGCTCCAGCGCGCTCAGAATGCCGTCTGTGACCGTTCCGAAAGCCACCCCGCGCTCGGTATGGGCCTGCGGGTCATAGAACATTTCGACATGGCGCACATTGTCCGCCTCGGCGCGGGTCAGATAGGCCCAGGTCAGGTCGTGGAAGTCCTGCTCGGTGCGCAGCACATTCATGCCCTGATAATAGAGGTCGAGGAATTCCTGCAGGTTCGAAAAAGCGTAGGCCGCCTTGGCGTCTTCCAGCGTTTTGAACGGGATGTCGATACGGTTACGTTCCGCCAGCGCCAGCATCATTTCCGGCTCGAAACTGCCTTCGATGTGCAGGTGAAGCTCTGCCTTGGGCAAGCGAGCGATCAGTTCAGCGTGTTTCGCCATTGAGGACCTCCAGGAGTGGACCGAGATGTGATTGATAATTACGCCAGCGGCCAGATGACCGCGTGTAAAGCGGCTCACGTACCTGCCAGACACTCGCCGTCTTCACAGGCGCCGCCGACGTGTGGAAGTCGAGGCAAGCAGCCTCGAAGGGCAGCTCAAGATAGTCCAGCACCCGGCGGATCTGTGCCTCTGCATCACTGACGAGCGCATCATAGGGCACATCGAGTATCCGGTCCGGGGCGAGCGTCTTCCAGTGCGCCATCAGCCGCTCATAGGCCCGGTACTGGCGGCCAATGCTGACAAGATCGGTGGCGTGAAGCTGCTGATGGTCCAGATGCGTGAACCAGGTCGACAGGCAGACGTCTCGGGCGTCTCGCACCGTGTGCAGGATCTTCGCTTCCGGGAAGAGGCGCAGGATCAGTCCGATATGGTAGAAATTGTCAGGTCGCTTGTCCGTGACAACGCCGGAAAGGCCCGGACGGCGCTGTTCAAGCCCCGCGAAGTAGGCTTCGCGCCCTGCAGCAAGCAGTTCTGACGAGGCGTCCGCAAGCGCCGCCGGATAGGGTGAGAAATATTTGCCGCCGACCGACGCCAGCAATGGGAGTTCGCCCAGCGACTCCACCTGACTATGGGCTGAGAGGATCTGCTCCAGAAGGGTCGACCCGGAGCGGAACTGGCCAAGGATAAAAACAGGTCTGACGGGCGAGGAAGGCAGGTTCTCAGGCAGTTGGGCCGGCAAACCCATAAGGCTCTGCACCGTCGCATCGTGGCGGGCAGCATCAAAGGACGGGAAGCCAGCCGGCCGCGCCGCCTCGCTCAGCCGATTGGCGCGCGCGTAGGCGGCGAAGGCATCGTCATAGGCGCCCAGCTGGTCCAACATTCTCCCAAGCGCAAATTCGAGGCTCGCGCGGGCGTCCGGCGTCAGGTCTGAGCGGTGACAGGCAGCTGCTACTTTCTGAACGATTTCATCGTCGCGCGAATGCGGTTTGCTGAGATTGCCAATCCGGGCGAGCGGCTCGACTTCCAGAGGGGCGAGTTCCAGTATCTTGCTGTAACAAGCAATCGCCGCGCTGCGGTCCCCCAGATCCTCATGGGTGTTTCCGAGATTGAGCAGGGCCGGGACATAGGCCGGGTTCAGCTTGAGGGCCTGTTCATAGGCGGCGATGGCCGCATCGGGATTGAGCAGATCGTCGGCCTGAATGACACCCTTGTTCAGCCAGACTTCCTCCGGTCCGGCTACCGAGCGGCGCAGCGCTTCGTCATAGGCTTCCAGGGCTTTGGCTGGCTCACCATTCCGGCGCAACAGCCAGGCCAGATTGTACCAGCTGTCCGGCAGGTCGGGCTCAATGGCGAGGACATCCTGATAGGCACGTAACGCTTCCGCCACACGTCCGGCATTGCGTAGCGCTGAGGCCTCAGTGAGGCGCGCGGAATATCTGCTGGGGTCGACGCCGGAGGTCATGAATGCCTCTTAGCGGTCTGCCGGTTTGCTGGCCAGCGCCTCAGGCCGCGCTTAGCAGGCTCTCGAACACGCCGAGGCCGTCATCACCGCCTTCAGACGCGCCAATAGCGCGCTCCGGATGAGGCATCATGCCGAGGATGCGGCCGTTGTCGCTGAGGATGCCGGCAATGTCGCGTGAAGCGCCATTCGGATTCTGGCCGGGTGCATAACGGAAGGCCACATGTCCTTCGCCCTCGATCCGGTCGAGCGTGGCACTGTCAGCGAAATAATTGCCGTCATGGTGGGCAATCGGGATCACGACATCGCTGCGGCCCTGATACGCGCTGGTGAAGGCCGTGTTGGCTGTCTCAACCGTCAACGCCTGCGGCCTGCAGACAAAATGGAGCGACGCATTCCGCATCAGCGCGCCGGGCAGGAGGCCCGTCTCACACAGGATCTGGAAGCCATTGCAAACGCCAAGCACATAGCCACCGCGCGCCGCGTGGTCTTTAAGCTGCGAGATCACAGGCGAATTGCCTGCCATGGCGCCGCAGCGCAGGTAATCGCCGTAGGAGAAGCCACCCGGCACCATCACCAGATCGGTCCCTTCGGGGATCGTCCCGTCCTTGTGCCAGACCATGGCCGGGGCTTTGCCCGTCACCTTGAGAAGCGCGTCGTGAGCGTCACGATCACAGTTCGAACCGGGAAATACGATGACAGCGGTTTTCATGGCGCAGCCTTTAGCAAGGAGTCGGGGCCTTTGGGAACGGCAAATAGCGCCTGAAGCTCGTCCGCGACACATTTTCCCGCAGTCTGTACGCCGATCTTGCGTGTAGGCCGATTGCAGCGCAGATTTCGTTCAATCAAGACTGGAGATCCTGACATGAAGAAACTGATCATTGCCGCCTTTGCCATCACAGCCTTTCCGCTCGTGACTGCCTGCAACACTGTCGAAGGCGTCGGCAAAGATGTGAAGGCTGGCGGCGCTGCTGTCGAGAAAGTCGCAAAAGAGACCAAGGAAGAAATCACCAAATAGGCAGCAGGGCGCTGAACCTATGCGCCCCGGAACACCAGCGCCGAGCCTGCCGCGATAAGCGCAAAGCCGGCCGCATGGTTCCAGCCGAGCGGTTCCTTGAGGACCCAGACCGAGAATCCGCTGAAGACAATCAGGGTGATCACCTCCTGAATCGTCTTCAGCTGAGCGGCGGAATACACCGAGTGGCCGATCCGGTTTGCCGGCACGGCAAGGCAGTATTCGAACAAGGCAATCCCCCAGCTCACCAGGACCACCAGTGCCAGAGGCACTGCCTTGAATTTCAGGTGCCCATACCAGGCGAGCGTCATGAAGACATTCGACAGAGACAACATCACAATCGGCAGGACATAAGCTGGCAAAGTGGACGCCGGCATGCGGGTAATCTCCGGAGACTGGATGTTTGGAGTGTTGTTTGGCTCGCGCAAAAGAAAACGCCACCTGCCTTATGGCAAGTGGCGTGATCATCTGGATGGTTTTGAAAGGCTAGCGCTTGTTCATCGGCACATAGTCCCGCAGCGCAGCGCCCGTGTAGATCTGGCGCGGACGGCCGATCCGCTGGGTCGGGTCGTCGATCATCTCGTTCAGCTGGGCGACCCATCCGACCGTGCGGGCGAGGGCGAACAGAACGGTAAACATCTGCTTGGGGAAGCCCATCGCGTCGAGGATGATGCCGGAATAGAAATCGACGTTCGGGTAGAGCTTCTTCTCGATGAAGTACTCGTCTTCGAGCGCGATACGCTCCAGCTCCATGGCGACTTTCAGGATTGGCGTGTCTTTAAGGCCGAGCAGGTCGAGCACTTCGTGCGCCGACTCGCGCATCACTTTCGCGCGCGGATCGTAGTTCTTGTACACACGGTGACCGAAGCCCATCAGGCGGAAGGGGTCATTCTTGTCTTTGGCTTTTTCGATGAATTCCGGAATGCGGTCCACCGAGCCGATCTGATGCAGCATGTTGAGGCAAGCCTCGTTGGCGCCGCCATGGCTCGGTCCCCAGAGGCAGGCCACGCCGGCAGCGACAGCTGCAAACGGATGCGCGCCGGAAGAGCCAGCCAAACGAACCGTCGAAGTCGAAGCGTTCTGCTCGTGGTCTGCATGCAGGATGAAGAAGCGGTCCATGGCTTTCGCGATGGCGGGGTCAACCTTGTAATCCTCGGCGGTGACCGAGAAGCACATGTTCAGGAAGTTCTCGGCGTAGCCGTACTCGTTCCGCGGATCGACGAATTTCTGGCCGAGATTGTACTTCAGGATGCGAGCACACAGCGTCGGCATCTTGGCAAGGAGGCGGATCGAACCGATCCGACGCTCTTCCGGATCTTCGCTGTCCATGGCGCCGGGGTAGAACGAGGCCAGACCGCCGACGGTCGCCGTCAGCATGGCCATCGGGTGGCTGTCACGACGGAAACCCTCGAAGAAGCGGTCCATCTGCGTGTGCAGCAACGTGTGCTGTTTGATCGTGTCGTTGAAATCGGACAGTTCAGAAGACGTCGGCAGTTCACCGTTCAGGATCAGGTGGCAGACTTCCGGGAAAGTGGACTGTTCGGCCAGCTGCCCAATCGGATAACCGCGGTGCAGCAGGATGCCTTCGTCGCCATCGATGAAAGTGATCTGGCTCTCGCAGCTCGCTGTGGAGGTAAAGCCTGGGTCGAACGTGAAATGGTTCGTTTCAGCGTAGACTTTGCGAATGTCGATCACATCCGGGCCGTGCGTGCCAGAAAGGACCGGCAGGTCATAGTTCTTACCAGCGACTTCGAGTTTCGCGGTGCCGTTCTGTTTCGTCTTGTTTTCCATCAGCCTTAACCCTTCTTGTTCGTCAGGCGCCCGGAGCATTTTCCGGCGCCAGTTGATCATCAATTCGCCCAAGCGCCTCGTCGCGGCCGAGCCATTCCAGGACCGGTGCAATATCCGGCGCTGGCAGGCCGCCAGTCAGCGCAGCCCGCAGCGGTGGACCTATCTGCCCCATAGATAGGTCTTGTGCAGTGCAATACGAAGTTATCGTTACAGAAATCTGATCTGCCGTCCAATCCGGCAGATGTTGCAGTTCGTCGCGCAACCCGCGCAAACGGTCAAGCCCCTCACCAGAAACAGCTTTCCGGGCCTTCTTGTTCATCTCCAGCGGGCGTTTCGCCAGGAGGAAGGCAAATGCCTGCGCCAGTTCAGGCAGAGTCGTACCCCGGTCCTTCATATGCGGCAGTGCAGCACGAAGGCGCGGCTCTGCTTCATCTGTCGCACCCTCGGCCGCCCAATAAGGCGACAGGAGTGCGAAAAGCCGGTCATCGTCCGCTTCGCGAAGGAAGTGCGAGTTCACCTGGCCCAGCTTGTCGAGGTCCAGCCGCCCCGGTGCCCGGTTGATGCCGGAAATGTCAAACGCCGCCACGGCTTCGTCGTCGGTGAAGATTTCCTGGTCCCCGTGGCTCCAGCCGATACGCAACAGGTAGGCGCGCATGGCTTCGGGCAGGTATCCCATCTCGCGATAGGCCAGCGTGGACAATGCTCCATGACGCTTCGACAGCTTCGCGCCGTCAGACCCATGAATCATCGGCACGTGTGCCATGAAAGGCACGTCCCAGCCCATGGCCTCATAGATCGGGATCTGGCGGAAGGCGTTGCGCAGGTGATCGTCGCCGCGAATGATGTGGGTGATGCCCATGTCATGGTCGTCGACCACTACGGCCAGCATATAGGTCGGCGTGCCGTCAGCGCGCAGCAGGATCAGGTCATCCAGCTCGCTGGCCTGAATGCGGACCGTGCCCTGCACGCCGTCTTCCAGAACACGCTCACCGCTGTCCGGCGCCTTTAGCCTGACAGTGAACGAGGCATCCGGGGCAGGCGGCGGCGCGCCATCGCGCCAAGGCGAGCGGTACGGTGCCAGCAACGCGTGCGCCTCTGCCAGCAAAGCCGCTTTCTCGTCTTCGGAAATGCCTTCGGCTTTCGCGGCCTGACGCTTTTCTTCGCCCAGGTCACGGCGGGCCTGCAGCTCTTCCTGCGTGGCATAGCAGCGGAAGGCGGTGCCGCGGCGGATCATCTCTTCGGTCACTTCCGCATGACGCCCGGCACGCTCGAATTGCATCAGCGGCGGCTCGTCGGGCGTCAGGCCCAGCCAGTCCATGCCCTCGAGAATCGCGGCCGTTGCTTCAGGTGTGGAGCGCTCGCGATCGGTGTCCTCGATGCGCAAAAGGAACTTCCCGTTGTGATGTTTCGCAAACAGGTAGTTGAAAAGTGCGGTGCGAGCGCCTCCAATGTGAAGCATGCCAGTGGGAGAGGGGGCAAATCGTGTGACGACGTCCATGTCTCGTAAGGGCTCCGGTTGATGCTGTGGGAGAGGCGTCCCGGGTGGCAAAAACACAAGGTTGCGACTGAAGGCAAGGGGCTGGCCCCAGCTATCGCAGCGGCGTGGGACAGTCTTTGGTCGATTGCGGCCATCGACTCGCGCCCGCTTTTGCTCGGCTTTTCGCTCTGCGCGGGCGTGGTGGTCTACTTCTCCCAGTCCACAGAACCGCCCCTGTATCCATGCCTTTTGATCACCGCTGTCGCCGCAACAGTCTTCTTCATCGCCCGCAGGATCTGGTGGCTATCCGTCCTCAGTCTGCCAGCCTTGATAGCGCTTGGCGTCATTGGCGGGCTCACAGCCGGCGCTGTTCGGGCAGCAACGGTGGCCGCGCCGGTCATCCTGTCGGAAACCCGTCCGCTGATGCTTGAAGGCTGGGTGAAGGAAGTGGAACCTGGCGCAAAGGGCGCCCGCCTGCGGATCGAAGTTCACGCCATGTCGGGCCTCAGCCCTGAGGAGACACCAAAATACGTGCGCGTGACCCACAAGCTCAGCCTTGAGGTCGCGCCGGGCCGTTTCGTGCGCTGTTATGCAGTCCTGCGACCGCCGCCATCGCCCTCCTTGCCGGGCGACTATGACTTCCGCCGCCAGGCTTGGTTCGAGCAATTGGGCGGGGTTGGCTATGTCATGGGCAGGTGCCGGGGCGGGGCGCTCGGCGCACCCAGGGAAGGCGCCACGCGTCTCGCGCTCGATGTGTCCGCGTTTCGACGCAGACTGGCCGAACATGTGAACCAGGCAGCGGGCGAACGGGCCGGGGGCTTTGCGGCTGCGCTCGTTTCCGGTGACCGCAGCTTCATGGCGCTCTCGGACCAGGAAGCGCTGCGCGCATCAGGCCTGTCGCACCTGCTGGCCATATCTGGCCTGCATATGGCGATGGTCGGTGGTCTGGTGTTCCTCCTCATGCGCCGCGCGCTGGCCCTGATCGAGCCGCTGGCGCTGCGGGTTGCCGTACAGAAGCCCGCTGCGGTCGCCGCCCTGTTCGCCAGCTTCACCTATCTCGTCATCTCGGGCGCCAGCGTCTCGACGCAGCGGGCCTTCATCATGTCGGCGGTGGTGTTCGGCGCTGTTCTGGCCGACCGCGCGGCGCTGAGCCTGCGCTCCTACGCCATCGCGATGATCCTTGTGGTTCTGTTGCAGCCCGAAAGCGTGATGACGCCTGGCTTTCAGATGTCCTTCGCGGCCTCAGGCGCCCTGATTGCCACGTATGAGGCGTGGTCCCGCCGCCGCGCTGAACGCGAGCGCATCCTGGGTCCGACAACTTTCACCTGGGCGTCTCTGTTCGTAACCTCGCTCGTCGCCGGCATGGCGACCGCGCCTTTCGCGATCTACCATTTCGACCGGGTCGCAGCCTTTGGCCTTCTGGCAAACCTGCTGGCCATGCCGATCATTACTTTTGTCAGCGCCCCACTCGCCGCTCTGTCGCTGATCCTGACGCCATTCGGTTTCGGTGATGTGGGGCTCAGATTGTTCGGCTATTCGCTCGAAGCGGTGCTCGCCATCGCAAACTGGTGTTCCAGCCTACCGCAGGCCGCCTGGACGATTCCCAAGAGCATGCCGGTGGCAACGCTTGTCTTGTGTGCGGCGACGATCGCTTGCGCCATGGCGGCGCGGGGAGGGGCAAGGATTGTACTCGCGACGCTGCTGCTGCTACCGGCCATCATGCTCTGGTATCGTGCGCCGGACGTCATCGCACATTGGTCTCCATCGGGTGACCTGTTCCTACGTGAGGAGACCGGTGGCATGGTGCGTTACGAACTCGCAGACGGCGACGGGCTTGCCCCGCTTCGCTATTCAAACATCGAAAATGCCGAAGCCTGCGAGGCAACCGAATGCATTGTCCAACTCACTTCTGGCACCGCCAAAATCAAAATCGACAGTGAGACCGGCCCCAGGGTCGAAATCACATCCGGGCATCAGGAAATCACGCTCACATGGCCAGAAACTGACAAAGCGGGCGGCATCACCATCCGCTCAGGTCGCAACGGGTTGGAGCAGGCGACAGCGCCCGGATGCGGAAAACGGCCCTGGCGGGCCTGTGATCAGTCGTAACGACGGACCAGAGCGACCAGACGGCCCTGAACGGACACGCGGTCCGGTCCGAAGATGCGTGTTTCGTAGGCCGGGTTCGCCGCCTCAAGGGCAACAGAAGCCCCCTTGCGGCGCAGGCGCTTCAGCGTGGCCTCTTCGCCATCGATCAGCGCGACGACGATGTCGCCCGTACTGGCCGACTCGGTGCGGCGACAGATTACGATATCGCCTTCAAGGATACCGGCATCGATCATCGAATCGCCCTGAACTTCGAGGGCGAAGTGCTCTTCGCTGTCCGACAGGCCGTCCGGCGCGTTGACGTGGCCATTGTCTTGCTGGATTGCCGAGATTGGCAGACCAGCAGCAATACGGCCGATCAGCGGGACGGTACGCGAGGATGATTCCGGCGCAGGGCGGCCTGCAGAAACGAGAGCCGGTCGGAAATCCTTGCGGCCGCGCGGTGTTGCGCTGGCCACAGCCGATTCCGGCAGTTTCAGGACTTCCAGAGCCCGCGCCCGGTGGGCCAGGCGACGGATGAAGCCACGTTCTTCAAGGGCCGTAATGAGGCGGTGAATGCCTGACTTAGACGCCAGATCGAGCGCCTCTTTCATCTCGTCGAAGGACGGGGAAACGCCCGTCTCCTTGATCCGCTCATTAATGAAGAGCAGGAGCTCTTTCTGCTTGCTGGTCAACATGTTGGGCGGCCTTTGTTCCGAATCTATGTTCACAAGTGTTCTACATGTGTTCACGCTTCGGGTCAATCGTGCGTGGTACTGCGCAACTCGGTTACACAGGCCTTTCGGTACTCGCCCCGTTTCATCAGGCTTTCGCCGATGAGGAACCGCCTCGCGCCCGTTTTCCGAAGTCGGGCGATGTGCTCCGGAGAAGAGATTCCGCTCTCCGCGATCAGTTGCCGGTCTGCAGGCACCAGCGGCGCCAGACGCTCTGTCGTCGAGAGGTCTGTCACCATCCGCTTCAGGTCGCGATTGTTCACGCCGATGAGGGGAGACGGCAGACGAAGCGCCCGCTCAAGCTCTGCCTCGTTATGCGTCTCAACCAGCACGTCCATGCCATACCCCATGGCGCAGTCTGTCAGCTCCGCCGCGAGCCCATCGTCGAGGCAGGCCATGATGACAAGCACACAGTCCGCGCCCCAGGCTCGCGCTTCGGCGACCTGGATCGGATCGATCATGAAATCCTTGCGCAGCATCGGAATGCTGACGGCGCCGCGGATCGCGGCGAAGTCCTCAAGACTTCCGCCAAAACTCGGCCCGTCGGTCAGCACGGACAAGCAAGCCGCCCCGCCTGCTTCATATTCCGACGCGATGGCAACAGGATCGGCGCCGGGCAGGATCTCTCCGGCGGAAGGGCTTTTACGCTTCAGCTCACAGATCAGGGCGTTCTGGTCTTTGGCCGCCACAGCATCCATCGCCGCCGTAAAGCCACGCACAGGGCTCGCCTCGCGCGTTTTTGCGTCCAGCGCGGCGAAACTCGTCTCACGTTTCAGCGCCGTGACTTCGTCACGCTTGTACTCAACGATCAGGTCCAGCGCGGTTTTCATTCGAGCGGCTCGCCACGCGACAGGGTCACCAGCTTGCGCAGCGTCTGCTTCGACTTGCCGGAATCGATGGCCTCAGCCGCCATTGCGGCGCCGGTTTTGAGGTCAGTGGCCTTGCCGTGCACGAGCAGGCCGGCCGCGGCGTTCAGCAGCACGGCTTCCCGGAAGGGCGTCTCGTGCCCGTCCAGAAGCTCCGTAATGGCCAGCGCGTTTCCGGCCACATCTTCACTCTCGAGCGCGGAAAGGGGGTGCGTGCTCAGACCCGCGTCTGACGGGTGCACTTCGAACTCGGTCACAGCACCATCGCGAACCTCGCAAACCTTGCTTGCGCCTGCGATGGAGAGCTCATCAATCCCGTCGAGGCCATGCACGACCCAGGCGCGCTCGGTGCCGAGCCGGTTCAGCGTCTCCGCCATGGGGCGCGTCCACTCCGGGGCGAACACGCCCAGCACCTGATGGCAGGCGCCCGCCGGGTTGGTCAGCGGGCCAAGCAGATTGAAGATCGTACGGATACCCAGCTTCGCCCGAACCGGCGCGACATGGCGCATGGCACTGTGATGGCTGCGCGCGAACAGGAAGGCCACTCCGGCGCCATCGAGGCAGTCGCGGAACTCATCCTCACTGATCTCGAGATTGACGCCCAGTGCCTCCAGCACGTCCGCCGAGCCGCTCTTTGGCGGAACAGACCGGTTGCCATGCTTGGCCACCCGTCCGCCGGCCGCTGCGATCACGATGGCGCTGGCCGTCGATGTGTTGAGGCTCTTCCAGGGCAGGCCGCCTGTGCCGCACGTATCGAGCAGAGGCCCTTCAACCGAAACCTTACGGGCATGCTGACGCATGATCCGCGCGCCTGCGGTCAGTTCGTCCGCCGTTTCGCCCCGCACCGTCAGCCCCATAAGGAACGCACCGATTTCTTCGGGTGCCGCCTCACCATTCAGGAGCAGGTCAAAGGCGCCTTCGAGCACGCGCTCATCAAGCGGCTGGCGACGGGCGAGCGCTTTCAGCGCAGCGGTCAGGGATGTGTCTGTCATGGGCCGCAACCGATAGCGGTCTTGGCCCCCGCGCTCAATAGCCGAGGCACCCTCAGCTCAGACCTTGTCGAGGAAGTTCTTTAGCAGCGCATGGCCGTACTCGGTCAGGATGCTTTCCGGGTGAAACTGCACGCCATAGACCGGACGGGTCATGTGGTGCAGGGCCATGATCTCGCCGTCATCGGTGAACGCGTCGGCCACGAGGTCCTCTGGCAGGTCCTCAGGGCGCACGGCGAGGGAGTGATACCGCACCACGCGATAGGTCTCCGGCAGGCCTTTGAACAGGTCGCCACCTGTCTGGTGAATGTCCGACAGCTTGCCGTGGCGCATCTCCCGCGCGGTGATCACTTTGCCGCCAAAAGCCTGACCGATCGACTGGTGACCAAGGCAGACCCCCAGAATAGGCAGGTCCGCCGGGGCCTGTTTTATAAGGTCGACGCAGATGCCCGCTTCATTCGGCGTACAGGGACCAGGGGAGAGGAGAATGCCATCCGCGCCCTGTGCGAGAGCTTCCGCCACTGTGAGCTCATCATTGCGCACGACCGTCGTGTCGGCGCCCAGTTCCTCGAGATAGTGCACGAGGTTCCAGGTGAAGCTGTCGTAATTGTCGATGACGAGGATCTTTTTCCGGCTCATTGGTCGAACTCGTACGCTGCGGCCAGCTCGGCTGCGCGCTTTAGAGCGCCGGCCTTGTGCTGGGTCTCTTCATATTCCAGCTGCGGATCGGAATCGAGCACGACACCGCCGCCCGCCTGAATATGCAGCTGGCCATCCTTCAGCACCGCTGTGCGCAGCGCGATACAGGTATCGAGGTCGCCATTCCAGCCAAAATACCCAACTGCGCCGCCATAAATACCGCGCGCATTCGTCTCCATCTCGTCGATGATCTGCATGGCACGGATCTTCGGTGCGCCGGATACCGTACCTGCAGGGAATCCCGCAAACAGGGCATCCACCGCGTCGAGCCCTTCGCGCAGGTCACCTTCGACATGGGAGACGATGTGCATCACGTGGCTGTAGCGTTCAACGATGAACTGTTCCGTCACCTGAACACTACCATAGGCCGCCACGCGGCCCACGTCATTGCGGCCAAGATCCAGCAGCATGAGGTGTTCGGCAATCTCCTTCGGATCGTTCAGCAGGCCTTCGGCGCGCTTTGCATCTTCCACCGGATCTCCCGAACGGGGGCGCGTTCCTGCGATCGGACGGATGGCGACGCGGCCATTCCGTACACGCACGAGGATCTCCGGGCTGGACCCGACAAGCCGCACATCACCGAGATTCATATGGAACATGAACGCTGAGGGGTTCAGCCGGCGCAGGGCGCGATAGAAGCTGATGGATTGCTTGTTAAACGGCGTCGAGAAACGCTGGCTCGGTACGACCTGAAAGATGTCACCGGCCTTGATATAGTCGCGGCACTTTTCGACGATCTCGAAATAGCGCTCTTTGCTTGTATTGGAGGTCAGCGCCACCGGCACGGCGGACTGGTCCTTTGGAGGCAGGGCAGGCAAAGCCTCGAGCCGCGTCTCGACATCGTCCAGCAGCGCTTCGATTTCGGCCTCATTGCCCCCCTCAGTCCGGCCAACCAGGATCAGCTCCTGGTAGATATGGTCGAACACGATGATGACGCGGGGAATGACCAGAAGCGCTTCCGGTACGTTCAGCGCATCCGGCTTGGTAATCGAGACCGGCTCGACATGCTGGATCATGTCATAGCCGACATAGCCAAATGCCCCGGAGGCCATGGGCGGCAGATCTTCGTCAGTTTCCGCCTGCGCGGCTTTGACGAAGCTCCGCAAAGCCTGGACAGGCGTGCCGTCCAGGCGCTTTGTGTCGGAGAAGTCCTGATTGGTCGCGGTCTCGGCGATGCCACCCAGAATCCGGAACCAGACATTCGGCGAACCGCCAATGAAGGAGTAGCGCCCAAGGCGCTCGCCACCCGCAATTGACTCGAACAGGAAGCTCCCGGGCGCATCAGCGCCCAGCTTCAGCATGGCTCCAACCGGCGTCTCGATATCTCCGATCCGCCGACGGACGATCAGTTTCGCACGGGTCATTGGTCTGTCGTGATCGACGCCTTGTAGGCGTTGTAGGCAGCATTATTGACCTTCAGCTTCGTCGCCTTCGCCATCTCGGCTTCGACGGCTGCCTGAAGGTCTGAATCCAGCGAAGACATGAGGGCAGAGGACGCCGTGGCATCCGCCGCTGCCAGATCCGCCTCGCTCGGATCGTTCACGGCCTTCAGTTGCACGATCATGTATTTGTCGCCCGTGCGGTTCGGATAGACGAACACTTCACCCGCCTTGCCAGCAAATATACCGC
Organism: Hyphomonadaceae bacterium BRH_c29; assembly: GCA_000961695.1. Lineage (GTDB taxonomy): Bacteria > Pseudomonadota > Alphaproteobacteria > Caulobacterales > Hyphomonadaceae > Hyphomonas. The sequence continues at coordinate 20,974 of LADW01000088.1, read as the reverse complement.
CAATGGCAGAGTTCGGCAGGCCGCTCTCTTCAGCGTTCATGCGCGTGACGGCGCCAGGCGGAGATTCAATCACTGACTTTGCCGTCTTCGCTTCGGCTTCGAGCGTCGAGGCGCCGCTGTCGATGCGTTCCTTGATCTCATTGACCAGGTTCTGTGCCGCTTCACCTTCATTGCGCATGATCAACGCGGCCCGGACATCGTCCTTCACCTCTTCGAAGTCTGGTGTGGAGGGCGCCACGATCTTGCGGGTCGACGTGACGTAGGTCGCATCAGCGGCGGTGAACTGGTTGGACGTATCATTGACGCTCATGTCGAACGCCTGGCTGAACGCGTCCTTTGCATCCATCAGACCGATCATCGGCAAGCCGTCTTTGGTGTACCCGTTTTTATCGACCGGTTCGAACGACATCACAGGGACGCCAAGGTCGCTGGCGATCTCATTGAGGTCAAACCCGGCATTGATCGAACGGTCGAGCGCCTCGAGCTTTTCGTAGAGTAGTTGCGTCGCCCGTTCGCGCGCGAGATCGGTGCGGATCTGCTCAGATACTGTTTCGATCGGGAAGACGGCGCCGGGCTGTACCGAGACGAGACGCGCCACCAGCCAGCGGCCATCACCGAGATCCTTCGGACCAAACAGAGCGCCGCTCTGCTTGCCAGGGCCAAACATGGCATCCCGGAGCAGCAGATCCTGAACATCGTCTTGCATGGAGGTTTTGGAATCCCGGCTCACGACACCTTGCAGGGTCGAAGGATCTGCGCCGCCAGCCAGCGCGGCGAACGCGTTACGGGCCGCATCGCGCGTGTCGAAGATCATCTCGACATAGGTGCGTTGCTCCGGCTCGGAGAAGCGCTCGGACTTGCCGGCTTCATAGATGGTGGCAATTTCCTGCTCGGTCACTTCGACCTGGCTGAGGAAATCGTCAGCCGACACGCGGACCATATCAATGGCGCGACGTTCGGGCTGTTTCAGCGCGTCCAGATTTTCATTGTAGAAGGCGAGAACGTCTTCTTCTGTCGGGGCTTTTGGCTTCGGAATGCTGGCGGCGTCGAGGATAAACCAAGCCACGTCGCGTGATTCTGCCAGGTAACGGGACTGAATGGACTTCAGGACGTTCGGCGTGATCAGGCCAGCTTTCGCGCCCGTGGTCAGCGCGTTCAGCGTCAGGTCGCTTTTGACCTGGGCCTCATATTCAGCCTGTGTGAATCGGTTTTGGGACAGCACGCGCTGGTAGGTCGCAAGATCCAGTTCGCCCGTCAGCGGGTTCTTGAAGGCGTCGACCTTCTTCAATTCGCTGACCACGGCCTCAGTCGATGGCTCGACCCCGATCTTGCCCGCAAATCCCAAATTGGTCGTCTGCGACTCCTGTAGCTGGAACACTTGATCCAGCATACCACGGGTCATCGCCTCTTCCTTGGTTATCGGGCTCTCGGAATTCTGATTCACATTGCGCAGCAGCACTTCGATACGCTTGTCGAAGGCTTCAACAGAGACAGATGAATTGCCGGCGGCCATCAGGTCAGAACCGAGGCCGTTGCGAACCTGATTGAAAATACTGTCCACACCCCAGAAGGCCATACCCGCAATGATGATCATGGCGATGACCTTGCCCAGGAACGATTGGGTCAGGCTTTTCATGATTGCGAGCATGAGACGTGTACTTTCAACTATTTGCAGGATGGCTCAGTGCTTGCTAGGCGACCCGGCTAAGTCAATCAAGATAGGTAACGCGGATGGCACGGACACTGATAGCCGGAAACTGGAAAATGAACGGGCTGCGCGCCTCGCTGGTGGAAATCACCGCCATCGCGGCGGGCGTCACCCCGGCAAAGGAAAATGTGGAGGCCCTGATCTGTGTTCCGGCGACACTTCTGTCGCCGGCGGCAAGCCAGGCAAGCGGCACCGCATTGAAAATTGGCGGCGAAACCTGCCACGCGAACGAGAAGGGCGCCCATACTGGCGACATTTCGGCCGAAATGCTGGCCGATGCAGGCGCATCCCACGTTATCGTGGGCCATTCCGAGCGCCGCGCAGATCATGGTGAGACCAATGAAATGGTCGCTGCGCAGGCCGCGGCAGCCCTTCGTGCAGGCATCACGCCCATCATTTGTATTGGTGAAACCGCCACCGAACGCGACAGCGGCAAGGCTGTAGAGGTCGTGACCAACATGCTGCGTGGCTCTCTGCCAGCCGGCGCGGCGCCTGCCAGCCTGGTGATCGCCTATGAGCCGGTCTGGGCTATCGGAACTGGCAATGTCGCCACCGTGGAAGCTGTTGATGAGATGCACACAGCTCTGCGCAGCTGCCTGAATGACGTATTTGGCGCTGAAGCTGAGCTCATCCCGATCCTTTATGGCGGCAGCATGAAACCGGACAACGCGGCTGACCTTCTGGCGGTGAAAGACGTCAATGGCGGTTTGATTGGCGGCGCGAGCTTGAAGGCAGTAGATTTCCTCTCCATCTACGCTGCAGCCTGAATTCCAAACTGACTGAAGGCAGCACTTGGCCTCTGGCCGCATTCGCTATATGCGGGCGGCTTGCACGAAACGTATCGGATTTGTCATGCAGAACGTTATCCTGGTGATCCACATCCTCGCCTGCCTGGTCATGATCGGGCTGGTGCTGGTTCAGAAGTCTGAAGGCGGCGGTCTCGGCGTCGGTGGCGGCGGGGGCGGGGGTGGCGGCAATGCCTTGCTCTCAGGCCGTGGAGCTGCAGGCGCTGTTGTGCGTTCGACCATCATCTTCGGTGCGATCTTCTTCGTCACCAGCCTTGCGCTGACCACGCTTGCCAACCGGACTCGGGACACCCGTTCGGACGTCGAGCGCGTGCTTTCGCCAGACGATGCTGGCGCAGCGCCGGCTTCACCAACCGACCTGTTCGACCCGACAGCCCCGCTGCTGTCCGGCCAGGCTGGTCTGACGGACGAGCCGGTTGCGGTGCCTGAAACGGCTCCGGAAACAGCAGCAGAGCCGGAAGCAGGACAACCAGAACCGGATGCACCGGCTCCGGAAAGTGGTAATCCCCAGTAATTCTCGAACGCGTCTGATTTGGATGCGCCATGCAATCCCGAATCACGGCATCAGGGTGATCCCATGATCCGCTATATTTTCATTACAGGCGGCGTGGTGTCTTCCCTGGGCAAGGGTATCGCTTCCGCCGCACTCGGTGCATTGCTGCAATCACGCGGCTATGGCGTCCGACTTCGCAAGCTCGACCCGTATCTGAACGTCGATCCCGGCACGATGAGCCCCCGCCAGCATGGCGAGGTTTTCGTGACCGATGACGGCGCAGAGACCGATCTGGACCTTGGCCACTATGAGCGCTTTACCGGCGTCTCGGCCCGCCAGTCGGACAACATCACGACCGGGCGCATCTACAAGCACATCATCGAGAAAGAGCGCCGCGGCGACTATCTCGGGGCAACGATCCAGGTGATTCCGCACGTCACCAACGAGATCAAGGACTTCGTCCTGTCTGATCCGGGTGAAGGCGTCGACTTCGTACTCTGCGAGATCGGTGGAACGGTCGGCGACATCGAGGGCCTGCCTTTCTTCGAAGCGATCCGCCAGCTTGGCCAGGAACTCGGCCCCGAGCGCGCCTGCTTCATCCACCTGACGCTGCTGCCGTACATTCCGGCCGCCGGCGAGATGAAGACCAAGCCGACCCAGCACTCGGTGAAAGAGCTTCGCTCCATCGGTATCCAGCCGCAGGTTCTCCTGTGCCGCTGCGACCGCCCGATTCCTGAGACCGAGAAGGGCAAGATCGCCAGCTTCTGTAACGTCCGCCCGTCCAGCGTCATCGAAGCGCGCGATGTGCGCCACATCTACGACGTGCCGGTCGCCTATCATGAGCAAGGCCTCGACCGGGAAGTGCTCGGGCATTTCGGCATCAAGGACGCGCCGGATCCGGACCTGTCCGGCTGGAAGCGCATTGCCCACACAATCCACAACCCGGACGGCGAAGTCTGCGTCGGCCTGGTCGGCAAGTATACCGACGTGCCGGACGCCTACAAATCCGTCGCCGAAGCGCTCAGCCATGGCGGCCTCGCCAACAATGTCAAAGTGACGGTCAAGCTCATCAATTCCGAGGAATTCGATGACGAACACCGCCCGCTGGACATTCTCGAAGGCGTGCACGGTATCATCCTGCCGGGTGGCTTCGGTGAGCGCGGCGCCCATGGCAAGATGCGGGCAGCCCGTTTCGCACGCGAGCGCAAGGTGCCTTGCTTCGGTATCTGCTACGGCATGCAGATGTCGGTCATTGAAGCGGCCCGCAACATGGCTGGCATAGCAGACGCGAACACGACCGAAAATGACCCGAAGACCAAATCACCGCTTGTCGGCCTGATGGAAGAGTGGACCAAGGGCAACGAGAAGGTCACCCGCGACGAGAACACCGACAAGGGCGGCACGATGCGCCTTGGCGCATACCCGGCTCACCTGAAAGAGGGCAGCAAGGTCGCGGAAGTCTACGGCACGAACGACATCTCTGAACGCCACCGCCACCGCTATGAGGTCAACGCGGCCTATATCGAAGCGCTGGAGAAGGCAGGGGGGCTGTTTTCGGGCATGTCGCCGGACGGCAAACTGCCGGAGATCTTCGAGATCCCGTCGCACCCCTGGTTCATCGGCGTTCAGTATCACCCGGAACTGAAATCGAGACCGTTCGAACCGCATCCGCTGTTCGCAAGCTTCATCGACGCCGCCGTGAAACAGAGCCGTCTGGTCTAAGTCTTCGACAGCTGGAACTGCCCGACATTGATGCGACCATCAGCAAATCCCGCTTCGCAGTATGAGAGATAAAAGTTCCACATCCGGCGAAAAGGCTCATCGAAGCCCAGCTTCGAAATTTCGTCCCACGCGCCGTTGAAAGCGCGTGACCAGTCGCGGCAAGTGCGGGCGTAGTCCTGCCCAAAATAGGTCACGCCATCATGGCGCAGCCCGGCGCGGTGGAGTTGCTCCTTCAGCGCTTTCTCGCTGGGCAGCATGCCGCCTGGAAAGATATGCCGCTGAATGAAGTCGACTCGCTTCCGGTATTTCGGGAACAGGTCATCATCGATGGTGATGATCTGCAGCGCCGCTTTGCCGCCGTCTTTCAGCGTCTCGAATATCTTGGCGAAATAGCTCGGCCAGTAAGCCTCACCGACCGCTTCGAACATCTCGATCGAGGCAACCCCGTCATACGTTCCTTTGTGGTCGCGATAGTCTTCCAGCCTTATCTCGACCCGTTCGTTCAGGCCTTCGCGCTGCATGCGCGCCATCGCATAGTCGCGCTGAGAAGGGGAGATGGTGAGGCATGTCACTTTCGACCCCCGTTGCTTTGCGGCATATTCCGCAAAGCCGCCCCAGCCGCAGCCGATCTCCAGCAGCTCGCTGGATGCCCCCGCATCGATCCGATCACAGATGTTCCGGTACTTCGCCATCTGGGCATGTTCCAGAGACATGTTCGGACTGTCGAACACGGCGGAAGAATAGGTCATCGATGGATCAAGCCAGAGTGAATAGAAGTCATTGCCGAGGTCATAGTGCGCCTCGATATTCTTCTTCGCACCTTCGCGGGAATTCCGGTTGGAAAACACGTGCCGGATCATGTTCAGACCCCGCATGACAGCGCCGCCCACAGCCAGGCGTCCAGCCGCTTCGAAATTGGCCGAGAAGAAGCGTAGCACAGCCGTCAGGTCCGGCGTGGACCATTCGCCATCCATGTAAGCTTCCGCAAAGCCGACATCGCCGCCCGCCATGGCGCGTTTGACAAAATTATAGTCGTGCACGACCACAATAGCCTCGGGGCCTTCGCCTGCATTTTCGAATTTCAGCTTCCGCCCATCAGGTAACTCAAAGATCAGCGATCCGTATTGCGTGTTCAGAAGGGCCAAGCAGGCAATACGAAAACTTGCCGGAACATTCTTCAGCATCCGGAGCGCATTGGGCGAAGCTGTAATCGTCGCGTTCATGTCACATTCCTCTGCCAGCAGGGAATTGAAGGCAATTGTGCCAGAATGTTCGAAAGAGTCCATGTCTGTCACAGGGGCAGGCTCCTCTTGAGGGGATTGTCTCATGCCGTCTCGCGGCGAGACTTCAGGGTTTCATAGGCTTCCAGCGCGCGCTTGCGGCCAAGTTCGTGCGCGATCATCGGCTTCGGATAGTCTGTTCCGAGTGCAATTCCGGCCTTGGCGAGCACCAGCTTGTCCGCCGTCCAGGGCGCGTGCAGAAACTTGTTCGGCAGCGCAGCAATTTCCGGGCACCATTTGCGGACATACGCGCCATCGGCATCAAATTTCTGGCCTTGCGTGATCGGATTGAAGACGCGGAAATAAGGCGCTGCGTCCGCGCCGGAACCCGCCGTCCATTGCCAACTCGCCGGATTGGCGGCCGGGTCTGCATCCACCAGCGTGTCCCAGAACCAGTCCTCGCCATCGCGCCAGTGCAACAGAAGATGCTTGGTCAGAAAGGACGCGACGATCATCCGCACACGGTTGTGCATCCAGCCCGTCTGCCACAACTGGCGCATCCCCGCATCGACGATGGGATATCCGGTCTGACCGGTCTGCCACGCCTTCCGCGCGTCGGCGTCCGAACGCCACGGCATGTGGTTGAAGTCGCGATTATAGTTTTCATCGGCAAGGTCTGGCCGATGATACAGCAGCACGTAGGAAAACTCGCGCCAGGCGATCTCGGACAGGAATTTCCAGCCACCGGCTTCGCTCACGCGCCCGGCTTCCATTGCCGCCAGCGTCGCACGCCAGACCTGCGCCGGACCGATTTCACCAAACCGAAGGTGCGGTGACAACCCCGACGTGCTGTCATCCTTGCCGGGCAGATCGCGTGCGTCCGGATAGGCGTTGACCGGACCGTCCAGGAAATCCTCCAGCCGCGCCTGCGCGCCAGCTTCACCCGGCGTCCACATGGTATCGAAGCCCGATGACCAATCTGGTGCGCGTGGGTGCAGCGACAGGTCGTCAATCGCCAGTGTGTCGATCTTCGGCCCCGCCAGAGATGCAGGTCGGGGTAGGGCGGTGGGCGCCTCATAGCTGGCGCGCAGCGCCTTCCAGAACGGCGTGAACACTTTGTAGAACCCGCCAGAGCCGGTCTTCAGTACCCATGGCTCCACCAGAAGCCGGGCATTGAAGCTTTTCACCTCCAGCCCGCACTCTGTCAGGTGCATCTTGATGGCGGCGTCGCGATTGCGTTCGCCTTCGCCATAGCGCCGGTTCCAGTAAACTGTGTCCGCGCCGGTTTCCTCGACCACCCGGTCCAGGCAGGCGCTGCCATCGCCTGCCTGGATCGTCAGCTGTCCACCCAGCCGTGTTATATCGCGGGCCAGCGCCCTGAGAGACTTGTCCAGCCACCACCGGGACGCCGCGCCGAGTGGCCGTGTCCCGCCCGCCTCATCTTCAAGAACGTAAAGGCACACCAAACCCCGCCCCAGCTTTGCTGCGGCATGCAGCGCCGGGTTGTCGGCGAGGCGCAGGTCCTCACGAAACCAGACAATTACAGGGGCGGCGGTCTCAGGCAGGTCCGGTCTCCGTCGGATAGGCTGTCATTGTTGGATTTTTTACGTACCGGGCGAATGAATGGATCGCCCGGGCCTGCGGCTTATTCTTTTACGAGCGCCATCTGCGGGCTATATGCGGTAAAAACCGGAGTAGACGCATGCCACATACCTTCCTGGCCGGAGCGAAACGCGGCTGATGGCGCGGGCATCCCTCATCGACCTCATCGCGGCGGCGGCTGGCCGCAAGATCGTCTGTGTCGGCGACGTCATGCTGGACCGCTTTGTCTATGGCGAAGTCTCACGCATCTCTCCGGAAGCGCCGGTGCCGATCATGCGCCGTACACGCGAAGCGTGCATGCCGGGCGGTGCCGGGAACGTCGCCCGCAACCTCGCCTCCCTTGGCCTCCACACCGCCCTCATCGGCGTTGTCGGCGACGATGCAGAGGGCCGGGAGCTGGCCTCGCTGCTTGGCAAGCTCACGAATGTGGAAGCTGACCTCATCGCCATGCGCGGCCGCCCGACCACGCTGAAGACCCGTTTCGTTGCCGGCAGCCAGCAATTGCTGCGCGTCGATGCCGAGGAAATCGCCGAGATCGACAAGGTAACCGAGGCCGAACTGGTCGCCTCCATCCATGAGGTTGCCGCCGACGCAGCGCTGATCATCCTGTCGGACTATGCCAAGGGCGCAGTCACCGACGCCGTCATCCAGGCGGCGCTGGAGGCTGGTGAAGCCTTTGGCATCCCGGTCATCGCAGACCCCAAAGGCCGCGACTTCAAGCGCTATGGTGCGGTCGACCTGATCAAGCCGAACGGGCACGAACTCGCGCATGCCTTCAGCATGCCTGTCGACACCGATCAGGACGTTGCTGCCGCCCTCACAGCTGCCATGAAGACGCTGCCCGCCCGCGCGATCGTTGTGACCCGCGCCGCCAAGGGCATGTCTTTCGCCGCCAAGGATGGTAAAGTGACACACCGCTCCGGCAAGGCGCGGGAGGTGTATGACGTCTCCGGGGCAGGGGATACGAGCATCGCCGCGCTGGCGCTCGGTCTTGCTGGCGGCGGCACCCTCAGCCAGGCCGCAGACCTCGCCATCGCCGCGTCCGGCATCGCTGTCGGCAAGTCCGGCACGGCGACGGTTTCGGCGGCAGAGCTGCGCGGCGCCCTCGAAATGGGGCTCGACCATGGCGGCGTCAGCCATATCCCGCTGGAAACCGCGATCGGACAGGTCGCCATCTGGCGCGACGCAGGCCTCACGGTCGGCTTCACCAATGGCTGCTTCGACATTCTGCATCCTGGCCACCTGAAAGTGCTGGAAGAGGCCAAGAGCCGCTGCGGTCGCCTGATCGTGGGCCTCAATTCCGACGCATCGGTGCGCCGCCTGAAAGGGCCGACGCGCCCAGTCAACGATGCCCATTCCCGCGCCCGCGTTCTGTCGGGCCTCAGCGCCGTCGATGCTGTGGTCGTGTTTGAAGAAGATACGCCCGGCGCACTCATCCGGGCACTGCAGCCGGACCTGCTGGTCAAAGGCGGCGACTACACGCTGGAGGCAATCGTCGGGGCGGATGTCGTCCTGGCTCGCGGCGGCACGGTTCACATCGTGCCGACGGTCGATGGCCAGTCCACGACCGCCGCCATCGAGCGAGCCAAGGCAGGCGAATCTTGAGCGACGCGGCCCGCATCGCCGCTCAACTGTCTGCCCAATATGGCGAAGATGCTGCCGTAATCGCCACGCTTCGCGCAGCCGAAGTCGCCGCGCAGGGAGACGCCGAAGCGCTTGCGCACTGGGATGAGGTGATCGTCATTCTGGAAATCGGGGACAGGCCAACGGACGGCCCGGCAAACTGACGCCTAGTTAGCGACACCCTTTTTCAGCTCATACGTCCCACGCGGGGTGACGTTGAACCATTCCGAAATGTCCGGATGGTTCAGGGGCTGGGCGCTGTCGTCCGGCACGAGGTTCTGCTCGGATACGTAGGCAACGTAGTGGGTGCGCTCATTCTCGGCAAACAGGTGATAGAAGGGCTGGTCCTTGCGGGGGCGCACTTCTTCCGGGATGGATTCATACCACTCGTCGGTGTTCGCAAACTGCGGATCCACGTCGAAAATGATGCCACGGAACGGGAAATGGCGGTGCCGCACGACCTGGCCGATCTGATATTTCGCCGTAAACGTGGAGACCGCGTTGTAGCGCACATCAAGGTCAACCGGCCGGTCCAGCACGTAAGGTGCGTCCGTTGCCCGGCTTTTTTCCCCGAACGCTCCGGACAACCATCCGAACAGGCCGCGTGTACTAGTCATTTACGTCTCCTGTGATAGAGATTGCCCCAAGATTGAAGTTTGGGCCACATCATGGCTGACAAAAAAGCCGCGAACCGTCGGGATCCCCGGCGAGATTCGTGCAAGGGGCGCAAGGGACCGCTTTACGCGGCCGTTGACCTTGGAACCAATAATTGCCGTCTGCTTGTGGCGGAGCCGTGGGGGAAATCCTTCCGCGTCGTTGACTCACATTCACAGATAGCCCGTCTGGGAGAGGGTCTTCACGAGACCGGCCGCCTGTCGGATGCCGCCATCGAGCGCGCCCTCGACGCCCTCAAGGCGATTCGCCGCAAGATCAAGAATCACGGCGTCGGCAGGGTCCGCTGCATCGCGACCGAAGCTTGCCGTCAGGCCGAAAACGGTCCGGACTTCATCCGCCGCGTGCATGAGGAAACCGGCCTCACCTTCAAGATCATCAATGCCAAGGAAGAGGCCCGCCTCGCCACGATCGGCTGCCATGACCTGATGGCCGACGATGCCAAGACCGTTCTGGTCATCGACATTGGCGGCGGTTCGACCGAGCTTTCCTGGGTCAATGCCAAGATCGCGCGCGAAGGTGGCTCGCACGGCCTCGTCAAGCGCGCACCGATCCAGGACTGGACCAGCCTGCCACTCGGTGTCGTCACGCTTCACGACCGCTTCGGGCACCTGCCGGAAGAAGAAGCCTTCCCGGCGATGCTGGACCATTGCGGACAGGTGATCGCAGCCTGGAAGGGCACCGAACGCGTACGCCGCGCCATGGAGCAGAAAGGCGCCCACCTGATCGGCACATCCGGCACCGTCACCTGCCTCGCAGGCGTGCACCAGAAGCTTGACCGCTATCGCCGCGACAAGGTCGATGGCAGCTGGATGAGCCGGGACGAGTCCAACGCGGCGATCAAACTTCTCTACGATCTCGGCCTCGACGGGCGGGCGACCCTGCCCACGATCGGCACCGAACGGGCCGGCCTGATGCTGTCCGGCTGCTCTATCCTGCAATCCATCTGGGACGCGTTTCCGGGTGAGCGCATGCGGGTCGGCGACCGTGGCCTGCGCGAAGGCCTGCTCCTGTCCATGATGTATGGCGGCAAGGACCAGAACAAGCGCAGTAACCGCCGCCGGTCTGGCAAGAAGGGCGGGCAAGCCGCAAACGGCAGTTCCGCCACCACGTCAAGCGAGACGCCGGCCAATCAAACCCCTTCGGAGGTCACCCATGACGGATGACGAAAAGCGCCGCTGGAAAGGCCCCTCCGCCTCCGACAACCGGGCGACGTCCGGTCGCCGCACGGGCGAACGCAAGATCGTCGCGCACAAGGCCAAGAACGAAAGCTCCAAGCGCTGGATCGAACGCCAGTTGCAGGACCCTTACGTCCAGCGCGCGAAAAGCGAGGGCTTCCGCGCCCGCGCAGCCTACAAGCTGCTCGAAATTGAAGACAAGATGCATCTGCTGAAACGCGGACAGCGCGTGGTCGACCTCGGCTGCGCGCCCGGCGGCTGGATGCAGGTCGCCCAGATGAAGGGCGCCAGCGAGATTGCCGGCATAGACCTGCTGCCGGTTGAGCCGATTGCAGGTGTGCACATCGTGCAGGGCGACATCAACAATCCGGAGGATGTCGCGGAACTCCTGAAGGGCCTGTCCGGCCCGCCAGACCTCGTCCTGTCAGACATGGCTGCGAATACGACCGGCCACAGGCAGACCGATCACCTGCGCACGGTGACCCTTGCTGAAATGGCTGTCGCCTTTGCGGTGGAGCACCTCGCGCCGGGCGGCGCCTTCTGCTCGAAAGTCTTTCAGGGCGGCGCGACGATTGGCGTTCTGAACACGCTGAAGGCCAATTTCACCAGCGTCAAACATATCAAGCCGCCAGCCAGCCGGGCAGGCAGCCCTGAAATTTTCGTGGTGGCAAAAGGCTTTAAAGGACGCCGCTAGAGGCGCGCTTCAATTGTGTGCCAGGCGTCGGACCGTCTGGAGCCACCGCAAGCCCTGCGGAAATAGTAATCGTCACTGCAGGAGCCGTCATTGGCGGATTGGGCGTTCGAATAGCCGAGGTCCAGGGTCACCTGATAGTGCGTCACCTGACCATTGCGGATGAAGCCGCGGGCGGTGAGAACATCAAACCAGTCCGGCTCGCGAAAGCTCTGCGCGGCAACGCTCAACGCGCGGGCAATCGCGTCATCGACGGAAATATCCGACGTTCCGGTAATTTGCCGACGTGTGCAGGAGCCTGATACCATATGGTTTCACCTAGCGGTCTGTACGCGCAACTCCCTCCACCTGATCTATGCGTGAACCCCGCAATCCGTTCCATTAACTGTATCTTGCTCCACGGAGCATTCGGTTTCACAATGACCGCAACACAAGGGGAGTAACTGGAATGACTATCAAGGGCGGCTGCTATTGCGGCGAGATCAGGTACGAAGCCGATGGCGAACCGATCATGAAGGGCGAATGCCACTGCCGGGAATGCCAATATATAACGGGCGGGCAGGCCAACGACTTCATCGCCATGCCAGCCGAGGGGTTTCGCTACACCAAGGGCAACCCGAAACAGTTCAACCGCACAGACATCGAATTTGCGGCTATCCGGGAGTTCTGCCCGAATTGCGGCACACATGTCGTCACGCGCTCGCCCGCAATGCCCCAGGGCGTGATCGTGAAAGTCGGTTCGCTCGACGACACCTCCGTTTTCGGCAAGCCAGACGTCGTCATGCAAACCGCTGACGCGCCGAGCTTCCACCATATTCCGGAAGGTGTTCCTTCTTTCGAACGGTGGCCGGGATGAAGCCAGCCGCCCTCATCTTCATAGGCGCGGCGATCACGGTCACTGCCTCTTGCGCCGCGATCCGTGACTTCCACGCGGCCAATCCGGACTTCGGGTCCTCAGTGCCGCCCTATGAGCGCATCCAGTTCGCCAGCCAGCTCGCCACGCCAGACGAAGCCGCGCGCTGCGAAGCGGCCGGTGGCACGGTCGAGCGTCACGGCCGGGCAGGGTTCGAGCGGTGCGTCCAGTCTTATCCCGATGCCGGCCAAGCGTGCTCAACCGGCGCAGACTGCCTCGGCGATTGCCGCGTGCCTGAGAGTCAGTTCGGACAAGTGGATACGGGCGAAGCCGCCGAAGGTATCTGCCAGGCAACCGACGTGCCCTTCGGCTGCTATACACGCATCGAGGACGGCAAGGCCGAGGCCAGCATCTGCGTCGACTGATCGACTGGATCTGCCTCTTCAGTGGAAAATGCGAGAGGGGCTTCACAAGACCCCGCGACTCCCTTATTGGGCCGAAAAGGGAGCTCCCCACATGAAAATCCGACAAGCTATCACCTTCGACGACGTGCTTCTCCAGCCCGGCGCGAGCGAGGTTTTACCTGCAGACGTCATCGTCTCGACCTTCCTGACGAAGGCGATCCCGCTCAACATTCCACTGATCTCGGCGGCCATGGACACGGTCACCGAGGCCCGCCTCGCCATCGCCATGGCCCAGTCCGGCGGCATCGGCGTCATTCACCGTAACCTCTCGATCGAAGAGCAGGCCGGTGAAGTGGCCATGGTCAAGAAATACGAAAGCGGCGTCGTCATGAACCCCATGACCATCGCCCCCACAGCGACGCTGGGTGACCTGCGCGAACTGAAGAAGCGCACCGGCTTCTCCGGCATCCCGGTCGTGGAAGAAAACGGCAACGTCGTCGGCATCGTCACCAATCGTGACACGCGCTTTGCTGAAGACCTGAACGAGAAGATCGCCAACCTGATGACGCGCAACGTCGTCACCGTCGGCATGGACACCTCGCCCGAAGAGGCCCGCCGCCTGCTGCACAAGCACCGGATCGAGCGGCTTGTCATCGTCGACAAGGACAACAAGTGCCTCGGCCTGCTGACCGTCAAGGACATGGACAAGGCCGCCGTGAACCCGAACGCCGCAAAAGACGCTGCAGGCCGCCTGCGCGTCGCCGCCGCCTCCACCGTGGGCGATGCCGGGTTCGAGCGCACAGCCGCACTGATCGAAGCAGGGGCTGACGCGGTCGTCATCGACACGGCGCACGGTCACTCGATCTCGGTTGCCCAGGCCGTCACCCGCGCCAAGAAGCTCTCCAATGGCGTCCAGATCATTGCCGGCAACGTCGCCACCGCTGAGGCCACCAAAGCCCTGATCGACGCGGGCGCCGACGCTGTGAAAGTCGGCATCGGCCCCGGCTCGATCTGCACCACGCGCATCGTCGCCGGTGTCGGCGTGCCCCAGCTGACTGCCATCGAGGCATGCGCCAACGCGGCCCAGGCATCCGGCATCCCGATCATTGCAGATGGCGGCATCAAGTTCTCGGGCGACTTCGCCAAGGCCCTCGCGGCTGGCGCGGCGACCGCCATGATGGGCTCCATGTTTGCTGGCACCGAGGAGGCGCCCGGCGAGGTCTTCCTGTATCAGGGCCGCTCCTACAAAGCCTATCGCGGCATGGGCAGCCTCGGCGCCATGGCCCGCGGATCAGCTGACCGCTACTTCCAGAAAGACGCCGCCGCCGAGAAGCTCGTGCCGGAAGGCATCGAGGGGCAGGTGCCGTTCAAAGGCCCGCTTGGCCCGATCATCCACCAGATGGTCGGCGGCCTGCGCGCGGCGATGGGCTATGTCGGCGCCAGGGATATTGCCGAACTCCACGCCAAGGCCGAGTTCGTCCAGATCACCGGCGCCGGCCTGCAGGAAAGCCACGTCCACGACGTCCAGATGACCCGCGAAAGCCCGAACTACTCGCTGTCTCGGGGGTAGGTAGGGCGGCGCTACCAACGCAAACTCCGCAGCCGTCATCCTTCGACTTCGCTCAGGATGAGTTGATCTCGTGCTGCAGATCCGAAGCGCTCATGCTGAGCGAAGTCGAAGCACGAGCGCGTGCTGGATAGGCTTATCCACCCCCCAATCCTCCCGGACTCATCCCGCGCCATACTCCGCGTATGAGTGATGACTTCACCTCCTGTGCCCTTCACGAAGTTCGCCGCAGCCTTGCGGAGCAGATCGTATGGGCGGGCCTTCACCGCAAACCCGAGACCGTCTCGCAAGCCGTCGCGCGGCGGGTGAAGGCGCAGATGAAAATGCTGGAGACCATCCTCCGTCGTCTGATCATACTGATCGCGCTCACGCTGACGCCGGTGAAACCACGTGCGCCGAAACAAGCGAAAGAGGATGACGATCAGATCGTCACAAAGTCCCATCCGCCTTACAGTTTCGGGCTGAGCGGGCAGGTCCAGGTCTACACGCTGGACGGCCCGGCTTTTCCGGATGGCGAACGTCAGGCCTCCGGCCCGGTGCCAACGGCAGGCCTGCTGCGCCGCTACGCTGCCTTCGCTCGCATCCTCAAAAATCCGGATCGCTATGCAAAGCGCGTTGCGCGAAGTCTCGAGCGTCTGCGCGCGGCGGGAGAGCCGCGTCCGCTTTGCCTCACCCTGGACACGCGGCGCCTGCATCCGGAACTCGGCGTCATGGCGTCGGGCCTGCCCATGATGCTGGCCGCCGCGTTCAGCCGGTGGAACGACACGGGCTGATCCACGCTTTAATCCAACACTTTTACCGGACGGGGAGACCCGCGCCGGTTACACGCGCTGGGGATCACGCGGCTCGCGCCACATCGCCTCCAGCGGTGGGGCACCGGGGCCGACTTCGAACAGTTTCATCCGCTCAAAGCCATGGCTGGCATAGAAGCCGGTATTCATCGGGTTCGAGTTTTCGAGATAGCAGGGCAGGCGGGCCTTGTCGGCAGCGGCCTTCATCGGCGCCATCATCAGCTTGCCGAGCCCCTGGCCCCGCGCGGCTTTCCGCGTGCCGATGGTGAAAAGGTAGAGGTGCGGGTCTTTCGGGTGGTGTTCGTCCATCACCTTGCCGGCCTTGAGGGCACGAAAAACGGAGCCCTGCGTTCCCTTGAACAGGAGCGTCGGCAAAAGGCGAAGCGTCGGCACCAGCCCAAGTTCCGTCCGGTTTTGCGACTCGATCCACATGGACGCGCCGCCATCCCCCGCCAGGTGGCAGATGCCGTGTTTGAGATAGATCGCCTGCGCCAGAAGGGAAAAGACCGGTTGCAGAGCGTGCGTGCGGCCAAAGATCCAGAGGTTCACCGGATCGTCCTCAAAAGCTTCCCCTGTAATAGAGCCCACCTCGCGCCAGTCGGCGGGTGTTGCTTGCCGAAGTCCTGAGGGCAATTCGATGTCCATAGCGATGGCCTTTCAGTTCACCGGGGCCGGGAAGGCCTCGATCATGGCAATATCTGCAGTAGAAGCGGCGAAGCGGTACTTCACCAGTTTTTGGTAGTCATAGCTATTATACCAGGCCTGCATACCCGCCTTATCGGGAAATTCCAGCAGGACGGTGCGGGTGTAGGGCCAGCTGCCCTCAATCACTTCAGCATTTTCGTCCACCGCCAGCAGTTTCCCGCCAAAACGCATGAAGATCTCCATGAATCCCTCGCCGTAAGTGGCATAGGTCTCCGGGTCGGTGATATTCAGTTTCGCGATCACGTAGACAGTCACAGGTCCGCTCTCCCGGTGCCAAGTGACTGTAAAAGCCACAGAGTTCCGGAGTCTATCGGTTTCAATGCGCCGCCGCTCCGGCTAAGGCATCCAGAAATTCAGATACCAAAGGTGCTCCATGCGCAACGGCGGAAAGATCTCTGCAGCCATCGACGTCATCACCGACGTCCTGAACCGTCACCAGCCGGTGAAGTCGGCGGCCCGCGACTGGGGCAAGCGCGCCCGCTATGCCGGCTCGAAAGACCGCGCCTGGGTCTCCGGTCTCGTACTGGACGCGCTGCGCAAAAAGAACTCCATCGCCCACGCCATGGGCGACGACAGCCCGCGCGGCCTGATCCTCGGCGCGCTGGCCCATGCCTGGGGCTGGAACATCCGTGAGATCGACGCCGCGATGGACGAGGAACACGCCCCCTCCAAACTGACGCTGCAGGAACGCGAGCGCCTCGTCATGGCACCGGACCCGACCGCGCCGCCAGACGTGCAGGGCGACTTCCCGGACTGGATGGCGCCGCACCTCGCCCGCGTCTTCGGGGAAGAGGCCGTGATTGAGGCTCAGGCCATGGCCGTCCGCGCCGATGTCGACCTGCGCGTCAACACGCTGAAAGTGGATGCCGAGAAGGCCGCCGCGCCGCTGAAAAGCGCCAAGGCCGAGGCCTCCGCACTGCTCCACAATGCCTACCACATTCCGGCCCGCGATCCGTCCGAGCGCGAAGCCAGCCTCGAAAGCATCCCGGCCTATTCGAAAGGCTGGGTCGAAGTTCAGGATGCCGGCTCCCAGATCGCAGCGGCAGCAGCGAACGCGCAGCCCGGCGAACAGGTTCTCGATTATTGCGCCGGCGGCGGCGGCAAGACGCTCGCGCTGGCCTCCCAGATGCACGGCAAGGGACAGATCTTCGCCTACGATATCGATGGTCGGCGCCTCTCTGCGCTGATCCCGCGCCTGAAGCGCTCCGGCGCCCACAATGTCCAGCTCGTCCACCCGTCGGAGCCGACGCAACTGGAAGACCTGACCGCCATCATGGACCTCGTCTTCGTCGATGCCCCATGCACAGGCACAGGCACCTGGCGCCGCCGCCCGGATGCCAAATGGCGCCTGAAGCAGGGACAGCTCGAAAAGCGGATGCAGGAACAGACCGAAATCCTCGCAGCCGCCAGCAAGTTCGTGAAACCGGGCGGGCGCCTCGTCTACGCAACCTGCAGCTTCCTCATGGAAGAAGACGAAGACCGCATCGCCGAGTTCCTCGCTGGCAATCCTGACTTCACCGAGGAAGACGCCGCCGAAGCGGCCGTCGCATCCGGCCTGTTGACGGAAGAGGGCGCCGCCAAGGTCCGCCGCTATCGCAGCCCCACGGGCTCCGTCCGCCTCACGCCGCGCCGCGCCGGAACCGACGGCTTCTTCTTCTCGGTGCTGCGGAAAGCCTAGTTCCCGCTGACGATCTTCTCGCCGGAATAGGTCGAGATCGCGCCAAGGAATTTCGTCACTTCCTCGCGCTCCTGCATCGAAAGTTCCGGGCGCCAGATATCGAACAGGAGGACGACCCGGGTCTGGTCGGCTTCGTTCTTCGCCTCGTGCTCGACACTGTCGTCGAAGATGCAGACCTTGCCTTCTTCCCATTGGCGGGTCTCGCTGCCGACCCTCAGCCAGGCTGGGCCGGGCACCAGTACGGGCAAGTGGCAGATCAGGCGCGTATTGATCAGTCCATGGTGCGGCGGAATATGCGCGCCAGGTTTCAGAAGCGAGAACAGGACGCTCGGCGCCTGGCCAGGCAGGCGGTCCAGTGGGATGTTCTCGAACGCCGCTGCCGTGACCGGACACCGCGCACAGTTCTCCTCCACCCGCTCGCCGTCTTTCCAGAGATAGAAAGCGCTCCAGTCATCATTGCCGACCAGTTTGTGGCTCTTCACATTCGGCTGGCTGTCCTGACGTTCCAGATAGGGCCGGAAAGCTGAGTGATCAGCGAGAACGCCCAACAATTCGTGCTGGATCTGCGCCGTCTTGGCCTCAAGCCCCGGCACCCAGTCAAAGCCCGCCGTGTCGTAGAACTGGATCTGGGGCAGGCCGGGGAAATAGTATTTCGTTGGCTGCTGAAGGTAGATGCCGGACTTACCGAGCAGAATGTCGACGGACTGGTCGAACCGTTTCGTCCGCGCCGCTTTGGGCAGCTCGTTCTCAATGAAGGCCTCGTATCCACCGGCATATTCGCCAAGCCGGGTCTGCGCCCGTTGAACGCCGTGCCTCAGGGCTGCGGGCACCTGACCGCCGTTCATCTGGATCGCCTGCAGCGCGCCGGAATAGGCCCGGCTGGCATCCTGGGTCCGGCCGGCCGCGTGCTGGACATCGCCCAGCAGCAGAAGCGCACTCAAATCCTGCGGTGTTTCCTGAAGGACGGAGAGGAGCAGCGCAGCGGCCTCGCCGAACTCGCCAGACCGGGCGTGTTCAAAGGCGGCCTGCTTGCGGGTCTCAAGGGGGAGGGTACTTGTCATAGAGGCAGGAAATGCCGGTCCGGGGGCGGGGTCAAGCGCGCGCGGCGCCGCAGTGGAATCTGGATGTGGACGAATCTCTCATCCTCGGCTAAGCGGCGCCATGACCGACCAGAGACACGAACGCGCCCTTATTATCGACTTTGGAAGCCAGGTGACCCAGCTGATCGCCCGGCGCCTGCGCGAAAGCGGCGTCTACTGCGAGATCCACCCCTTCAACAAGGTCGATGCGGCTTTCCTGAGCGAATATGGCCCGAATGCCATTATCCTCTCCGGCGGTCCGTCGAGCGTCTACTGGGACGACGCCCCGATGGCCGATCAAGCCGTTTACGAGGCTGGCGTTCCTGTGCTCGGCATTTGCTACGGCCAGCAACTGATGATGCACCAGCTGGGTGGCCGGATCGAAGGCGGCACCAGCCGTGAGTTCGGCCGGGCCTTCATTGAGAAGGTCGTCGAAGATCCGTTCCTCGAAGGGCTGTTCCATTCCGGCGACCACGAACAGGTCTGGATGAGCCATGGCGACCATGTCGCGGAAATGGCTTCCGGCTTCGGCGTCATCGCCAAATCTCCCGGCGCACCTTACGCCATCATTGCTGACCCTGAGCGGCAGTTCTATGGCACCCAGTTCCACCCCGAAGTCATGCATACAACGCATGGCCGCCAACTGCTCCGCAACTTCACGCATGGCGTCGCCGGCCTGAAGGGCGACTGGACCATGGCTGCCTATCGCGCCGAAGCGGTCCAGAAGATCCGCGATCAGGTCGGCAAGGGACGTGTGATCTGTGGTCTCTCTGGCGGTGTCGATTCCTCTGTCGCGGCAGTGCTCATCCACGAAGCCATCGGCGACCAGCTGACCTGCGTCTATGTCGATCACGGTCTGATGCGCGCCGGCGAGAGTGATCAGGTCGTCAATCTGTTCCGCGAACACTACAATATCCCGCTCGTCCATGTGGACGCCTCAGAGCTGTTCCTCGGCAAGCTGGACGGCGTCACAGACCCTGAGCGCAAGCGCAAGATCATCGGCGGCCTCTTCATCGACGTCTTCGAGGAAGAAGCCAAGAAGATCGGCGGCGCAGAATTCCTGGCGCAAGGCACGCTCTATCCGGACGTGATCGAGAGCGTTTCAGCGCTCGGCGGCCCATCGGTCACGATCAAGAGCCACCACAATGTGGGCGGCTTGCCGGACCGGATGAACATGAAGCTGGTCGAGCCTCTGCGGGAACTGTTCAAGGACGAAGTCCGCGCCCTCGGCCGCGAACTCGGCCTGACGGACGCTTTCGTTGACCGCCATCCGTTCCCTGGTCCCGGCCTCGCCATCCGCATTCCAGGCGCCATCACGCGCGACAAGGCCGACACGCTACGCAAGGCAGACTCGATCTATATCGACGAGATCCGCAAGGCCGGCCTCTACAACGAGATCTGGCAGGCTTTCAGCGTCCTGTTGCCGGTGAACACGGTCGGCGTCATGGGCGACGAACGCACCTATGAAGCCGTCCTCGCGCTGCGGGCGGTCACCTCCACAGACGGCATGACGGCCGACTATTACCCGTTCGAGCACGAATTCCTCGGTCGTGTCGCCACGCGCATCATCAACGAAGTGAAGGGCGTCAACCGCGTCGTCTACGATGTGACGTCCAAGCCACCCGGCACGATCGAGTGGGAATGATTCCGCGTCTCTCGCGGACTATCGCGAACGATCAATAAATTCAACAAATACAGTAGCTTGATACCGATTTTCGTTCGGTGTCTATCGCCTTCTATCGCGGGCCAACGGAACATTCTGACGGTATCGCCTGACGGTATACAAATTGCCTCTTCCTGCCTAAAGTCAAAATACCGTCAGCCCATTTTGGCGGCCTGACGGTATTTTTTCGGCATAACACATTGAAAAAATAGTGTTTTGTTGTTGGGAAATGGCTATTTTGGCCTGACGGTAAAATTGGTGGGAAGGAGGCGCAGCATGCTGACCGATATTGCAATCAAGTCGTTGAAAGCAAAGGACAAACCCTACAAGGTCGCAGACCGGGACGGTCTCTATGTGTCCGTCGCGCCGACGGGCACCAAGACCTTCCGCTACGATTACCGTGTGAACGGGCGCCGAGAGACGCTGACCATCGGGCGTTATGGCAAGTACGGGATCACGCTGGCGGCTGCGCGCGAGAAGCTGATCGATGCGAAGAAGCTCGTGGATGAGGGTGTCTCA